>DAOTVP010000041.1:0-92377 GCA_034436155.1 Anaerolineae bacterium | reverse complement strand
GTGTTGTTTCTGTGGTACATTTAAGCATAAGAGAGTCTCCGTGTCTGTGTTTATGTGATAAATCCACATTACTCGGTTTCTCTCTTTTTCGCTAGCTGACTTTGCAAAAGCCCTTATAAATACAGGTGGGGTTATTTACAGGCAAATTCGATCCTATTGGTGGGTGAATGGTATCGGGGGGTGGCATCTGCTCAAAGAAGCGCGACTGTGGACAAATTGGGCGGTTGGCACTATCCAATGGGACAAGGTTATCCTCATAATTTTCGGGGAATACACATGATTGACCGCCAATAATCGCAGGCACTTCCTCACACGGCAGGAACGGCGGTTCACCGCACAGGGGTTGATTATTTTGAATGCGTTGGCGCAATTCATCTAAAATTTCGCCGTCTAATGGCGGGTAAATTTGGATTTCGCGGTCTAATAAACGCAAGGGCAACACATTCAGGCGATCTAAAGTATCGGCATAACTTTCTGGAAAATCGCTCAGGGTCTGGATGATGTTTTCACGGCGTTCAAGACCGAAGCGCGTCCCAGCCAACACCGGGAATGATTGATCGTCTACCGTCAACACAGCAGATCCTTCTACGGTAGTCGCTGTGAGTTGGTCTTGATTTTGCGCCTGAAAAAACACCGTAGATCCCATCACCACATCGACACCATTGACATTAAACGCGATTTCGCCTACGCCTTTGGGTGTTTGGACGAGCATCCCGCTTTCGGGTGCTTCGGCACATCCGACATCACCAATACCTGTCGTCAGGTAAAAGGCTTGCATGGGGGTAAATTCGCCATTTTCAACCTGTTCGGGCGTGGTCGCATTTTCGAGTGTTACATCGCCGAATAAAATAAAGGTCACATTTTGACCGGGCAATGTATCGGGCAGGTTGGCTTGGAGCGCCATCACCGCCACACCCCATTCACCTGAATCTTCATTCATGGGGCTTAGAACAAGGCTGGCGAGGTCATTGACAGGGGCAACATCACCAATACGGTCAAAATAAAATCCTGATGCGCCCTCTTGTGGGGTCGCATCCAGTCTAAAATTGCCATAGCACACCATATTGCGCCCTAAATCGGCGCATAATTCATCTGCCGCCCGTAATGCGATGTTGACAATATCCGGGCAAGTATTGGCGGTCTGGGCGATGACGATAGACGGCAATAAAAATAATACCATCCATGTTAGAAAAAACGATTTTCTCATCTGTATCTGCTCCATATTTTTAATTCACACTGTATACCAGTTACCGTCTTATGGCAAGCAAAGTTACACAAAATTTACGAAAAATTAGCATTTGGAATCAAAAAAGCGAGGCTGTATGGCACTCGCTCTTTGAATCGGGTTATTTTTATTCAGTCATCTGACTGCTGATTATTGTGTTGATTATTCGGCACAGATACCGATGACGTATCGGTTTGAGTGGTATCATCAGTTGGCACATAAAAACCCGATGCTTCGCAGATAGGCACATTGGCGAGTTCTTCTGGGACGATATTATCCTCATAATTTTCGGGGAAGACACATCCCACGCCGCCCAATGATGGGATTAAATCATCGCACGATGGAAAAGGTGGCTCTCCACACAGAGGCAGGTTATTATCAATCCGATTTTGTAATTCGGCTAAGGCGGTTTTATCTAACGGTAGAGCGATTTCGATAGGACGAGCGAGCAACCCCAACGGGAGTGATTGCACACTTTCGAGCGGATACGCATCGGGCAAATCGGGGATGGGGATAAAACGCACATTTTCGGGCAAGCGTTGCACACCAAATCGTGTTCCCTGCAAAACAGGGTACGCTTGACCATCCACTTTTAGCACCGCCGCACCTTCAATGGTGGTAGCAGTCAGTTCATTATCGGTTGGGGCTTGGAACATCACCGTAGACCCCATCGCCACTTCTACACCATTGATAAGGAAATTCACCTCACCGACACCTTTGGGTGTTTGGACGAGCATCCCGCTTTCGGACGCTTCGGCACAACGCGAATCGCCGATACCGGTCGTCAGATAAAAGGCTTGCATGGGGGTAAATTCGCCATTTTCGACTTGTTCTTGTGTTGTCTGATTCTGAATGAACACATCTCCAAACAAGATAACAGTTACATTTTGACCGGGCAAGGTGCCGGGCAAATTGGCTTGGAGCAACATCACCGCCACGCCCCATTCACCCGCATCGACATCCATCGGGCTGAGTTGCAGGGTCGAAATATCATTCACACTAACCTTATCGCCCACACGGTCAAAATAGAAGGCTGTGGCATTATCTTGTGGGGTCGCTTCGAGCCGAAAATTGCCATAACACACTTGGTTGCGCCCCAAAGAACTACACATCTCGTTGGCGGCTTCGAGCGCCCTGTTGACAATATCAGGACAGGTGTGTTCGGCGGTCTGCGCTATCACAATCGATGGCAACAAGAGCAAGGTTAGAAATACAAAAAAGAATGGTTGTTTCATATGATTTTGGCAATCGTTTATCCAATGGGATAAAAATGCCATCACTCCTCTCACTTGATATATACGAACTTTAACGAAAATTACGGTTTTTCGCAAGCGATTATGAATTGTTTTTTACAAATTATGAAGAACGTAGGGAATAATCAAATAAAAAGACGCGCATAAGCGCGTCACAATTATCGAGGCTATATGCCATCCCGACAACCGCCTCTAAAATCTAATCGCCTGCAGGCACATTCACGGTGATGCGATCGGCGATAATCTCGACAATATCCTTCACTTCCGGACCCGTCCCGCCTGTGCTGGATTGGGCAGAATTGAACATCTGCATACAGAACGGACACCCCACCGCCACGACTTCCGTGCCAGTGGCTTTGGCTTCTTCGTACCGCTCGATATTGACGGCTTTCGTGCCATGTTCTTCCTCTTTCCAGAATTGCGCCCCGCCTGCACCACAACAGAACGAATTTTTCTTGTTGCGTGGCATTTCGGTGTTCACAATGCCAATGCTCTCCAAGACATTGCGTGGCGCATCCACCACCCCATTATGCCGTCCCAGATAACACGGGTCGTGGAAGGTGACGTTGGGCATCTTGTTGGGGTGGGCATCCATCGGCAAGCGCCCCGCGGCAATCAATTCTTCGATGAGTTCGGTATGATGCACCACTTCGTAATTCCCACCGAATTGATGATACTCTTTGCCAATATTGTGATAGCAATGTGGACAGGTCACGACAATGCGTGGGGGCTTGGCGGCGTTGAGCGTCTCGACATTTTGCATCGCCAATTCTTGATAAATATCCTCTTTGCCCGCACGACGAGCGACATCGCCTGTACACGTTTCGGCATCGCCCAACACGGCAAAATTGATGCCGGCTTTATGCAACACCTTGACTAAGGCGCGGGCGGTGAGTTGAGCGCGTGGGTCGTAACTGGCGGCGCATCCTACCCAGTATAAAATTTCAAAATTGGGATTTTCTTCGTGGGTCGGGACGGGGAATTCTAATCCTTTCGCCCAATTAAAACGCGGTTCGGCATTTTGCCACGGGTTACCCTGCCGTTCCATCCCCTTAAAGGCTTTTTGTAAATCGGCGGGGAAGTTGCCTTGCATCAATACGGCATCACGACGTATTTCGAGGATGTCGTGCATCGGTTCGTTGCCAACCGGACAAATATCCACACACGCACCGCACGATGTACATGCCCACACCGCCGATTCGCTGATCACCCACCCCATCAATTCTTGTGGCGAGGGTTCGCCATTAGCGAGGCTGGTCATATTTTCTTTCATGGCGTAACGTTTATTGATTTCGAGCGCCGATGGCGATAGTTCTTTACCTGTGACATACGCAGGGCATACATCTTGACACCGATTACACATAATACACGCGAAGCCATCGAAAATGCTGGTCATGGGCAAATCTTCGAGTTTGTTCGCGCCGAATTGTTCGATAGTCTCATCCTCAAAATTGAGCGGTTTCATCTCGCCGAGCGAGGTGCGTTCTGGCTTGGTGAGAAAATTGAGCGGTGCCATGAATAAATGGGCGTGTTTGGTATAGGGAAAATAGGGTGTGAAGATGAGGATGCCACCCAGCGCCACCCACCAAAACACATGGCGCATGACTTCTAAGCCATCGGGACTCATCCCCGCAAATAACGGCGAAACGATGGTCGCAAATGGCATCCACGGGTCTGAACCGTGTTGTGCCACCAAGACCGCCTCGCCTAAAAATCGCGCACCGACATGGCTGAGGATGAAAATCCCCACGATGAGCGAATCCACCGACACCGCGCCCGCTTTGACACGCGGATGCAACAACACATTATCGTGATATTGCAATTCAGTCTTATTGGGCAAAAAGAAACGGCGGGCGATAAAATAGGCGACCCCGCCCAATACGGCGATGCTTAATACATCTGCACCCAAACGGAACAGGTCATATAACACGCCAAAACTTTTGAGCGTGTCTTCAAAATTGGGGATGAAACCATACATCACATCCACCGCATTGACCAAAAAGTAATAGGTGAAGCCCCACACAATCCCCAAATGTATCAAACTAGAGAGGCGACGGGTTTTGAGGGTGGTCTTTTGGGTGATGTAAACCGTGAGCGCCTTCCACAACCGCGCAGGCAATTTATTCAGGCGCAACGTGCCTGTACCCCGATTGATGATCAGGTACATTTCGTTAAAACCGTGAATGGTCGCGCCGATTGCCAACAACGCCAAAAATACAAATAACATCTGTTCAACAGGCGTAAGCATGATTAAAAATCCTTGTTTCAAAAAATTAATCAAATCGTCATTCGAATATTTCTTTCATTGTACCCAAGTATAGGGCATAATGCCAATTTTTTTTAACGATTGGTCTGATTATTTTTAACGCAAATGCCACATAATTGCAATTTTTATGCGCCTAGTTTGTGTAAAATATCACCATTTGAACACGTCTGTATAACAGTATTTATAAAATCACGTAGGAGTTTTTCATGAAACTGGATTTTTCCCCCGTGCGAAATGAGCAAATGACGCTTGGTGATTTCGCTAAACATTTGACCGTTGCCGATTTGCGTGATATGACCAACGAAAGTATCGACACCATTTGGCGATTATCGCCGATTTGGATGATGCCGATGTGACTTTCGACCCCGTAGACCCGCTCGCCGATGACCCGTATGCCAAAGAGGGCGAAGAAAAAATTGGTTGGAGCATCGCGCATTTGGTGGTGCATGTCACCGCGAGTAGCGAGGAATGGGCGGCTTACGGCTCGATTTTGGCGCGTGGCATCCCCTACCCGCGTGAGCCACGTCTGCGTTATGAAACCGAATGGAAAACCGTCACCACCAAAGCCCAATGCGTGCAACGGCTCGAAGAAAGTCGGCGGATGCGTTTGGGTTATCTGGATACGTTCCCCGATAATCCATCGTTGGATACCTATCGTGAAATGTCTGAAAATTTCGTCAAAAAATTTGGGCAGTGTAACGCGGTGATGGCGGTCTTATTTGGCTTGATGCACGAAGAGGGTCACTTCGCCCAATTCCGCGATGTGCATGACCAAGCGGTGGCGGCGAAAGCGAAGGCGTAATTTTTTTCTGGCGGATATTATCTATCCGCCATTTTTTGTTGATATTATGCTCGTGGTGGGAATATTTTAACGACTGGTAACGTAAAATTGGGCAATACATCTTCTCCAGTGAGGGTATCATTTATATCATACCGCCGTCTCAGTATTTCACTATTGCCTTTGCCAGATATTACATGAACAGATTTATCTTTGAGAGATACAACCCACACCATTTTTGTACCACTCAATAGATAAATAGACATCTTTTCGGATGCAGTTGCTTCATTTTCAGATGATACTATAATACTCACAGCTAAATCAGGAGCAATAGCTAAATAATAAGGCAATGGAAAGGTTAAGCGATTTTTTGCAATAAATGACACATCTGCCACCACAAAATCATACTCAGATAGAATATAGGCACAATTTGTTCCAAATACCCATCCATAATTATTAGATTCTGCAAAATTATATAAGTTAATGAAGATACGACCCGCAACATAGGACTGGGAGACAGTCATCAATGGATATTCGATTACTTTTCCATCCCTAAGTTCAAAATATTTATCCACATTTTCGGGTAAGTTTACAAATGCAAGGTAATCATCTACTGTATGTTTTTTAGATGTACTTAACATGATGAAATAACCTATTCCTCATCATCAGGGAAAATATCAGCAACAGGCAGGCTAAAATCGGGCAACACATCCCCACCTATCAGCGTCATAGTCGCATCAAACACATTCACTTTCATACCGCCATCATCAGAAGGCAGGCAAACATAAACGGTTTTATCATCAGGATACACCACCCATACCATGCGCGTACCATTGCTCAGATAACGGTGTGCTTTGCGAAATACATTTTCTTCTCTTTCGCTCATGGATACGATTTCAACCGCTAAATCGGGCGCATTATCATAAAAATTGCCTTTTAATCCACCAGAACGCGCCTTGCTGATATATCCAAAATCGGGTTCTAAAACATGTTTACCCATCCGATACCCGCCATCTGCCCCTGTGACATAGCCTAATTTACGCGACATGACAAATGGCGTGATATAAGAGGCAATCAACAACGCGATGAGCGAATTTATTTTGCTCGATGGTGCCATATTATCCCCTCCGCCCTTCTCAACAGGTATCCCATCAATCAATTCCCACCGTTTATCGGCATTTTCGGGCAAATTGACGAATGCCCAAAATTCGTCAATGGTCATCGTTTTGGTAGCATCGCGCATGATTTTTGTATAACCTCATCTCACACAATTGCGTCATCTCGTGATATTCTATTATATCAACAAACGAGGAGAAATTTTTCTATGACCAAAATTACGCCACGCCCACCGAAGGGTTTCCGCGACTTTTTACCTGCGGATATGCTCAAACGCAATTATGTTTTCGGCATCATCACCGACACGTTTCATCGATTCGGATTTGAGCCGTTGCAAACCCCGATTGTTGAACTGAGCGAAACGCTGTATGGCAAATATGGCGAAGAAGCCGAAAATTTAATCTTCAATGTCAAACACGGCAGGAGCGATAAAGATGAACTCTCACTTCGGTATGACCTGACTGTGCCACTGGCGCGGGTGGTGGCACAATACGAGGGTGAACTCACCTTGCCGTTTAAGCGGTATCAAATCGCGCCCGTGTTTCGGGGTGAACGTCCACAAAAAGGGCGCTATCGTGAATTTTATCAGTGCGATGCCGATATTGTCGGCGTGGCGAACCGAAGCGCCGATGCCGAATTGGTGGCGCTCAAGGTGATGGCGCTCAAACGACTGGGATTTCCACAATTCAGCGTGAAAATCAATCACCGCCAATTGTTAACCGCGATTGGTGAATTTAGCGGTGTCCCCAAAGATCAATTGCCCGCTTTGTATCGCAGTGTGGATAAATTCGATAAAATCGGCGCAGAGGGGGTCGAGAAAGAATTGATCGAGCGCGGTATTGATGCCGATGTGGTCAAACGCATGATGCGCCTCATCACCAACCAACAAATCGGCGTGAATAATCTGGATTATCTGGATGAGGTATTAGGGCATGTGCCACAAGCCCAAGCCAGCATCCAAGAATTGCGCGAAATGGCGACCTATCTGGATGTGATGGGGGTATCCACCGAGCATTACGCCTTCGATCTGACGATGGTGCGCGGATTGGGATATTACACGGGACCCATCTTCGAGACGGTCATCAGCGAGCCGAATTTGGGCAGTATTAGCGGTGGCGGACGTTATGACGATCTCATCGGCATCTTCCGCAAAGATAGCCTGCCCACCACAGGCACATCCTTCGGCATTGAACGCATTTTAGTGCTGATGGATGAACTCAATCTGTATCCAGCCAACATCGGCGGGACGGTGGTAGATGTCTTGGTGACGGTGATGGATGAAGCCATGCGTCCAGAATCGATGCGCCTCGCATCGGAATTACGCGAGGCGGGTATCCATGTTGAATTGATGCTGGAAGATAAAAAATTGGGCAAGCAAATCGCCCATGCCGATAAAAAACGCATCCCACTGGTGGCGATTTTAGGTGAAGATGAACTGAAAGCGGGCATGGTGAAGATGAAACACATGACATCGGGCGATGAAAAAGTGGTCTCGCGCACCGATTTAATCCGATATATTCACGCCAGTTTTAAGCAATAAATGAGACCGATTTGGGACGATATACGCGCTTCGCGCTAATCGTCCCGTACAATCATGAAAATTTTTTGGGATAATTTTGGACGGCATATATGCCGTCCCTACACACGCTCATTATCATTTTTATGCCTGTACGGACGCGCTTCTGCGCGTCCACAAACGATAAACTAGATTAGCTAAGGAATCTCGTATGACCAAAGCCTACGCGCAAGGATTTACATCGCAACCGAATGAAATCAACGTGAATGAATTGCCCATCAGGGGGCAATTCCCCGCTTGGCTCAATGGGACGCTCATCCGCAACGGACCAGGACAATTCGAGGTGGGCAAAACGCCGATTCCGCATTGGTTTGATGGATTGGCACAGTTGCACCGCTTCACGTTTGCCGATGGGCGGGTGGGTTATGGCAACCGATTTATCCAATCGAATGCCTATTTTAAGGATAACCAAACGGAAAAAATCAATTATCGCGGTTTCGCTATGGATCCATGTCGGACGATGTTCCAAAAGGCATTCGCTACATTTTTCCCTACAGAACCCGCCAATAACGCGGTAGTCAATATCACCCGCCTCGAAAATGAATTCATCGCCATGACGGAATTCCCGCTCACGGTGCGCTTTGACCCCAAAACGCTCGAAACGCTCGGCGTACTCGATTATGACGACAAACTCAGCGCCCAAACCGCAACCGCGCATCCGCATTACGATTTTGAGCATCGCGTTGGGTTGAATTATATGCTCCGCATTGGGCGTAAAAATGAATATCAACTGTATGCACTCACCAGCAAAAAACGGACGAAAATCGCCAGTATCCCCGTCAAAGCGCCCTCGTATATCCATAGTTTCGCCATGACCACGCGCTATCTGATTCTTGCCGATTATTCGTTTCGGTTGAAAAGCGTATTGGCGTTGGCATTTGGCGATAAACCGTTCATCCAAAATTTTGAATGGAATAGTAGTCAAGACTCGCGTTTTTTGGTGGTGGATAAACACACGGGTGCGCTGGTCGCCGATATTCCCACAGACTCATTTTTCGCATTTCATCATATCAACGCCTATCAAGCGGATGAGGATACACTCATCGTGGATATATCGGCATATGATGATGCCACGTTGATAGACCAACTGTATATCGATGCGTTACTGCATGATGATTATCCGCAAGTCGGGCAATTCCGCCGTTATACCCTGCCCCTACGCGGGGGTCGCGCCACGTATGAGGTGCTATCGGATGAATCGATCGAATTACCGCGCATCAACTACAAAGCCAATAACGGGCGCGATTATCAATTCGCGTATGGCGCGAGTGTGCAACAAGGCAGTCACGATTTTCTGAACCAGATTGTCAAAGTAGATGTGAAAAATCGGCAAACGTGGGTTTGGAAAGAGGCGGGATGCTATCCGAGCGAACCGGTATTCGTGCCTGCGCCAAGCGCGAAATCAGAGGATGACGGTGTGTTATTGGTGGTGGTACTCGATTCGCAACATGCGAATTCGTTTCTATTGGTGTTGGATGCCCACACGATGACCGAATTGGGTCGGGTGATAGTCCCGCAACATATCCCATTCGGCTTTCATGGGTCATTTTTTGAGATTTGATGATACAATGGGTTTTGTTTCAACACGTCCTAATCTTGATGAGGATGTTCGCATGGCGCTTCGGTCTGATAAAAATGAATATCGTGGGGTGAATGCCCATCTACACAGCTTTTTTCAGAATGTAGAAGGTTGGGAAGGATTTCATGGCAAACATATTGCCGATATTGCCGAAACCCTGAGCGCAATCATGCCTGCGGGGTATTTAGTCAGCACCGAGAAGTCGCTCCAAATCCGTGAAATTTATCCCGATACGAACAAATTAACGCTCACACGCCCCGATGTGATGATTCATGACACCCAACCCATGTCATCATCCCCAATCTATCAACATCTTGAAGGTGCAACGCTCACCCAACCCCTCATCGAAGCCCTATTTGATGTTGAGGATGATTACTACACAGCCATCACGATTTTGGCTGATGATAATAGCCCGATGGGGCGACCGATTACCCGTATCGAATTGTTATCACCATCCAACAAAATCGGCAGGGGGTATGCCCAGTATCATCAAAAACGATTAGCCACGCTTCAGTCGGGCATATCGTTGGTCGAAATTGATTATCATCACCAAACACCACCAACGCTTAACCATATCCCCAGTTATGCCGATAAACAAACGGGCGCATTTCCGTATCATATCAGCATCAGCCAGCCCCTACCCACATTTGAGCGTGGCACATCCGCCACCTATGGCTTTTTCGTGGATATGTCGATCCCAATTATTCCTATTCCACTCAATAATGACCAATCGGTGCGGTTGAATCTGGATGCGGTGTATCAAAAAACATTCATGAGCATCAATTTGTATCGGCATCTGGCAGATTATTCGGCGTTGCCCGTCCGATTTGAAACGTATCTGCCAGATGATCAAACGCGCATAAAAACCATCATGACGCGCCTAGCGGAGCGCCAAGCACATCCCGATTAAATTTTTGCACCCGTTGTTCACCGCGTTCTGTCAGCGCCACCTGCCCCGCCTGTACGGTGATATACTGCAAGGCACGCAAACGGGCGATACACCACGCCATGCGCCGTTTTGACCATTTGAAATGCTGGTGCAACGTCTCGGCGCATAATTCAGTTTGTTCAACATCGGTATGGCGATGATGATAAATATGCCCTAGCACCACCTGTTCGGCGAATTGGCGCTGTTGGTTGCGCCGTTGTATCATCAGCGCCACCACGCCAAATTTCGGCGAGAACAACCAAGCCATCAGCAAAAAGAAGAACATCATCAACACGATACTCGCCGAAATAGACGAATCCCATGTCGTGTTCAGGCTCATGCCGAAGGTGCTATTCAGCCAGCGCATGACGGCGCTCATATCCACCAGCCATAAAAAATTACCTTTGGCGAATTCGTACCCTGTGAATACGCTCACCACGCCGATGAACGGGCTAAACGCGAGCATCACCCACAACCGATTGGTCAGCAAATACGCCGTTGCGGGTGGGATGATGAAAAAAGCCACCACCAAAATCGAGCCAACCGCATCAAACGCGCCAACCGCCACCAAACTGGTCAAGACCATCAGCAGGTAGTGTAATAACGCGGGGCGAAATCCGAGCGCCTTCGCCAATCCTGCGTCAAATGTCGCCAGCTTGAGTTCTTTATAAAGAAGACCGACAAACCCCACAGTTATCAGCGTCAACACGCCCATCACGGCAAAAGATTTAGGGATGAATACCAATTGCGGGTTATCTTCTGGCGCGACCAACGGATTCCCCCGCGAGGCTTGCGCGATGATTTGCCCCGCCGTATATGTGCCACAATTGTCGCATCGCTCCTCAAAAATCGCGTCAGGATGACGCGGGCTAATGCCTTCTGCAACGCAATTCACGCACTCGCGGATGATTTTAGCGCGTGCGTCATCGGGTGTGATGGTGATAGGGTCACAATTGGCAAAACAATAATTATTGGCATCGGCAGATGCCACACCAATTTCACCCACCATGACCGAATCCACATCCAAATGGGCATTATCGGCAAAACGGGCAATCAACAAAATGGCAAGCGCGAATAAAAACGGAAACGCCAAACCCAGCGCCGCATCTTCTTTGACCAATCCAGACCGTTCTATCATCTCCGTCAGGACGACAGTCAACACACCAGACCCCGCCGCGCCTAAAATGAGCAACGGCGATGATAAATCGGCTTCCATGCCCAATAATCCGACCATCACCAAAAACGCCACCACAATCCCCAACAACACGGTATGGCTGATAGCATCCGTAGTCAGTGATAATCCGCGCAGGAGCAGAAATGCGCCTAAAATGGCGCTGGATAGGGCGATGAACCCGCCAATGATGACCGCCACCGCACGCGGGTCGTTGAACAGCGTGTTGATTTGGTCATACGATAAAAACAGGTTTAAGAGGCGGATGATGAGTTGTTCAATCAGAGACATGACCACCTCCGTTAAAGCGTTTGGCATCGGCGCGTTGCTTGTGCCATGACCAGATCAGTCCGCGTTCTGGCGCGAAGCATATCGATATAAACACAATCCCCACCGCCACCACGATAATGAGTGCGCCTGTGGGCAAGTTTTTATCTAGGGCGCTGATAACCGCCCCCGCCCCGCCCGCGAATCCGCCGAAGATGCCCGCCAAAACGAGCATTTGCGCCATACTGCGCGTCCATTGGCGTGCCGCCACACCAGGCGCGATTAATAACCCGACCATCAAAATCACGCCCGCCAATTGCAATCCCAACACAACGGCGACCACCACCAACAGCGATAAAATCGCATCCAAAAAGCGCACGGGGTAGCCATTGGCTTGGGCAAATTCGAGGTCAAACGTCATCAATTTGAGTTCTTTCCAAAACGCGAGGACGACCATCAGACACACCCCGCCGACCAGCGCCACTAATATCACATCACTCAGGCGAATCGCGGCGGCTTGCCCAAAGATGAATTTATCCAACCCTGCCTGACTCGCCGTTTGGAGCGATTGAATATACGTGAGCAGGGCAATCCCCAACGCAAACCACGAGGTCAGGATGATACCCATCGCCGCATCTTGTTTGAGGCGGGTGGTTTGGGTGAGAATGCGAATGAACCACACGCCCAACAAACTGGATATGCCCGCGCCGATGAGCAACGCGCCAATTTCACGCCCAAAGAATAAAAACGCCACACATACCCCTGGCAATGCCGCGTGTGAGAGCGCATCTCCGAGCACACTCTGACGGCGCAACACGGCAAAACTGCCCAGAACACCGCTTAATATGCCCAATAACACCCCACCAAGCGCCACGACAATCAGCGTGTAATCATAATTCACGCCCAAAATCATGCTAATCGGGATGAATAACAACGCGCCTACGCCGATGAGGATGATGATGTGCCAAATGGAAAAACCTGCACCATCATGGATTAGGGGCGCGATGAATCGCGTCCGTACAAGGTTTGTCGGTTGCGCCCCTACGGGCTTAATGTCATGTTGTAAAACACCCATCAGCGCACCTCCACACCCATATCATTCAGAAATGCCAATTTTCCGCCATACGCCGTGCGTAAATTTTCAGGTGTAAACACATCTGTCGTCTTGCCATTGGCGACCAATTGCACATTCAACATCGTCACCCAATCGAAATATTCGGTGACGGTTTGCAAGTCGTGATGCACCACCACCACCGTCTTACCTTGTACGCGGAGCGATTGCAAAATCGCCACAATCGCCTTTTCGGTGACGGCATCCACCGCCACAAACGGCTCATCCATGAAATAAATTCGCGCATCTTGGACTAATGCACGCGCCAAAAATGTCCGTTGTTGTTGTCCACCCGATAGTTGCCGAATTTGCCGATGGGCATAATCTGCCATGCCGACCTGCTCTAATGCCGACATCGCCAAATCGGTCTCGGTTTTGCCAACCCGCTTAAACCAGCCTAATTTGCCATATAATCCCATACGGACGACATCCAGCGCAGTGGTCGGAAAATCCCAATCCACACTACCACGTTGCGGGACGTAACCAATCCACGCCCGCGCTTGGGCATAAGGTTTGCCATAAAACGTGATGCGCCCCGTCGCTTTGGGGATTAGCCCTAACGCCGCTTTCAACAGGGTGGATTTTCCCGCGCCGTTGGGTCCGATAACACCTGCCAATACGCCTTCGGGGATGGTCACATCCACATCCCAGATGGCGGGTTTGCTATGATACGCAACGGTGAGGTCTTCGATTTCTAATGCCCATGTGGTCATGATGTTTACTCTCTCTTTAAGGACGCTCAGAAGCACGTCTGTACAGGCTTTAGCGATAAATATGCCATTTTTGCCTTATCAGAGGGCGGATATACGGCTTCACCTAATCCGCACCTACTCAGAAATTGATTTGATTTGTAGCCTTATCAGCAGGCGGATATACGGCTTCGCCTAATCCGCACCTACTCAGAAATTGATTTGATTTGTAGCCTTATCAGCAGGCGGATATACGGCTTCACCTAATCCGCACCTACTCAGAAATTGATTTGATTTGTACGGGACGATTAGCGCGGAGCGCGTATATCGTCCCTAATATCTAACCTGATTTATTCGTTATTCACCATCAATAATTCATCAGGCGGGATAGGCATCACGGTCTCATCCCAAGCGGGGATGGTCAATTCGACACCTGCCAATTGATATGATTGTAAAATGGTATAGATATTTTCGGCAATCATGCCGATATATGTCCCGCCGAAGGTATCGGGTTCGCCCATCGCATCAGAATATAATTCGCGCACACCCACCTCGACCCGTCCGCCGTTATTGATGACCGCCTCTTGCACGGCTTGGATGGTGGCGGGTGGCACACTACTCTCGACAAATATCACAGGGATATTATTGTCGATGACGAAGTTCACCACATCCTGAATATCGCCCACCCCGACTTCGCTGGCGGTGCTGATGCCCTGAATACCGATCATCGTCCAGCCAAACGCATCGCCAAAATAACGGAACGCATCATGCGAGGTGACGATAAACCGTAAGTCCTCGGGGACTTGGCTCATCGCCTCGACACCCCACGCATAAAATGCCTCCAATTGCGCGATATACGCTTCGGCATTGGCGCGATAAAGATCGGCATGAGTGGGGTCTAGCTCGGCGAGTCTATCGGCGAGGGCTTGCGTGGCGAGCATCCAATTGCGCGGGTCAAACCAGAAATGCGGGTCATCTACTTCAATCCCCTCTTCTTCAAATTTCAACACAAATCCTTCGTCTATGATGGGTTGTGATAGACGGTGGATAATGACCCCGCGTTCACTCACCGCCTCGAACACCACGTCAAATTGCCCTTCAAGATGCAACCCACTATAGATAATCATATCGGCTTGGTTCATGGCTTCGATGTCGGATACCGTTGGTTTATACAAATGCGGGTCTACCCCTGCGCCCATCAACCCCGTGATTTGGATAGCATCATCAGACACACCATCGGTCAGGATATGGGTTAAGTCGGTGGCTTGGGTGGTGGTGGCGACAATCCGAAACGGGTCTGTTTGGGCATGAATAGGCACAGACATGAATAACACCGTCATCAGGATGTGCATTACCCGTAAGGGCGCAACATGTTGCGCCCTTACACCCCTTTTTAATCTTAACAGAAACTCCATTTTCAAATCTCCTCAAAAAATTTTTAGCAATGACTAAAAATTACCATGCCATTTGAATTTTGTCAATTGGGATAAATCAACAAAAAAAAGCATATCCGTTTTGGATATGCCTTTTATTCGTCAGGTTAGGATGATGTGCTATGCCATATTAAACGATGCCAGCGCCATAAAAATGAGCGCCAAGACGATCAGCGCCGAAACAAGTTGCCATATGCTTGTTTGATATTTATTGTTGTTCATGGGTATCTCTTTCGATAGGGTATACCTGTCTGGGTGTTTACACAGAAAACCATAAATACATTATATGCCCCTTTTTGACCCCTTGTGTATGCGATTTTGTGAATGCCGTGTTCAAATTTATTGAACACAAAATGGGCAATTCCGTTTATAATAAGATGAAATGAGTGTGGAGCAACCCGATGTTAAATAGCATTCAATCCATGAGCATCACCGAATTTTGGGAGTTTGCCCAATTGCCCGAAAATCGAGACAAACGGTGGGAACTGATTAACGGTGTGCCTATCGAAAAAGGACAGGTTGGCAATATGGCACCTTCTAGCAAAATCAATTCGGTTATCGCCGTGAAAATCGCCCGTTTTTTAGATGAATATGCCGAAAAACACAACCTCGGTTATGTATCGGGCGCAGATGGTGGGTATCGGGTGGGGGATAATGTTTTTCAGCCCGATGCAGGTTACATCAGCAAAGCGCGTTCTGGCGGATTGGTGGGCGGTATTTTTGAAAATGCGCCCGATTTAGCGGTTGAGGTGGTATCGCCCAACGATAAAGAAATTTATGTATTTGAAAAAGCGCGTTCTTATTTATTGGCAGGCACAAACATGGTGTGGCTGATATTTCCAGAAAATCAGACGGTGTATGTTTGCACGCTGGCATCGGAGCATCGCTTGATGGTTGATAGATATGAGCGAAACATGACGCTTTCTGGAGGGGATGTATTGCCCCATTTTTCGCTCCAAATTGCGCGTATTTTTCCTGATGAGGGTGAATAGTAGGATAGAAAATGGAACTACATCAGCTCGAAGTGTTTGTCATTGTCGCCGAAGAAGAAAATATCACCCGCGCCGCCAAGCGCCTGTTCACCACGCCCTCATCCATCAGCATGACGGTGAAATCACTCGAAGATGAGCTAGGCGTGCAATTGTTTCAGCGCACCTCTCGCGGGATGCAAATCACAGAACGCGGACGGTTGTTGTATGATAAAGCCCAAAACACACTCCGCGCCGCCCAAGAATTGGCGAATTATGCCGCCGAGATTCAATCCAATCTGATAGGGCGCGTGATTGTCGGCTTGAATTCGCCCCCGCCCAAAATGCGCGTCACGGAATGGGTGCGCGACATCAATAAAAATTACACGGGGATAGACTTGCAATTGGTCAGTAGTCATTCAGGGCGCATCATGGAACACCTGAAAACAGGGGCGATAGATGTTGGCTTTGTATGTGGCAAGATAGATGACCCGCAACTCACATCTTACTATCTGACCGATTTTGAATTGGTGGTGGGCGTGCCAATGCAATGGCAGGATGAATTACGTCATGCCACATGGGAACAACTGGCACAATACCCATGGATTGGCGCAGATATTTATTGCCCGTTCCAGACATGGGCGCAAGCCATTTTTGAGCAACATGCCCTGAATTATCAACGTGCTATCCAAACAGATGATGACGCAACCCGCATCGCATTGGTCATGGCGGGGGTGGGATTATCGCTCCTCGAAGCCAGTGAAGCCCGCCAAGAAGCCGAAAAAGGCAAATTATTCATCCCCGAATTAGACCCCATTTATTGCCCTCTCTTGGTGGTTTGTGCCACACATCGGCAACATGAACCCCTCATCAAAGCGGTACGCGAGCGAATTATCAAACAATGGACACCAACCGCTTAAATTTGTTCATTCTGCCTTAACGTTTGCATTGCAACGGGGTTTATTCTAGGCTACGATTCTGGGGTGAACTAAAACATTTTTACACACATTGAAAGGATTTTTATTTTATGACACTTTTCCCACGTACCAGTGGTGTTCTATTACATCCGACCTCGCTACCCGCCAAATATGGCATCGGCGATTTGGGAAAATCGGCTTACGATTTTGTAGATTGGTTGGTGAAAGCCCATCAATCGTTGTGGCAAGTGTTGCCACTCGGACCGACCAGTTATGGCGATTCGCCCTATCAATGTTTATCGGCATTCGCAGGCAATACCAACCTGATTAGCCTCGATATGTTGGTGAATGATGGCTGGCTGACCGATGCCGATGTCGCCAACGTCCCCAACTTCCCTGTGCATACGGTGGATTTCGGACCCGTCATCGAATATCACAACAAGATGTTGGCGTTGGCATACGAGCGGTTTAAGACCAAAGCGACCGCCACGCAACGCAAAACATTCGACAAATGGCGCGATGAAAACGCCACCTGGTTGCCCGATTGGTCATTGTTTATCGCGCTCAAGACGGAAAACGGAGGCAAACCGTGGGTGGAATGGGCAGAAGGGTTGGCGCTCAAACAAGCGGATGCCATCGCCCAAGCCAAAGAACGTCTCGCCGATGACATCACCAAACACGAATTTTATCAATGGCTCTTCTTCACGCAATGGGCAGAACTCAAGCAATATGCCAACAATGTCGGCATAAAAATTATCGGGGATATTCCCATTTTTGTGGCGCATGATAGCAGTGATGTGTGGGGCAACCGCGATATTTTCTTGCTCGACCCCAAAGGCAACCCGACAGTTGTGGCGGGTGTTCCACCCGATTATTTCTCGAAAACCGGTCAATATTGGGGCAATCCGTTGTATAACTGGGATAAACTCAAGACAACCGATTATCAATGGTGGATAGACCGCATCGCCTTTACGCTCAAGACGGTGGATTATGTGCGGATTGACCACTTCCGCGGGTTTGAAGCGTATTGGGAAGTCACGGCGAATCCAGAACGGCACGCCACTAAAAAATATGGCAAGTGGGTGAAAGCCCCTGGCATGGATTTATTCAGCACCATCCAGAAAAAACTCGGCGATAGCCTGCCTATCATCGCCGAAGATTTGGGCGACATCAGCAAAGAGGTCATCGAATTGCGCGACCACTTTAACCTACCGGGCATGAAAATTTTGCAATTCGCATGGAGCGAGCCGAAAAATCCATTTTTGCCCCACAACTATGTGAATAATTGTATCGTGTATAGTGGCACGCATGATAATAACACCACACTCGGTTGGTGGCGCAACGAAACAGACGACAACACCAAACGCTTTTTATCGGCTTACATTGATAAAGAGGTCATCGAACCCCACTGGACGCTGATTCGGTTGGGGATGGCATCGGCGGCGCATACTTTCATCGCGCCCATGCAGGATATTCTGGGGTATGGCTCAGAGACGCGCATGAACACGCCCGGACGCGAGAGTGGCAACTGGGGATGGCGCTTCACCGAAGATGTTTTGACCAACAATTATCATGACCGCCTCGCGTATTTGACATGGCTATATAAACGTCGCGCCGACCAACAAGTCGAGGTCTACGGCGATGTGGCTGTGGCAAATGACGAGGACGAAGAATAAGGATACGCATGACACAATTGCACTGGACACGAGCCGTTCATCATGACGGCTCTGGTTTATATCTCTCGAATCCCGCGCCCAAATTGGGCGAGATCGTCAAAGCCTATTTGCGAACACCCAAAAACGCCCCTATAGAACGCATCTTTTTGCGTACCGCGCCCGATGGCGAAAATCATCTCGAAGAGATGACGCATCACAGCACCCACCCCAATCATGAATTATGGGTGGTGGATTTTCCTGTAACCATGCCTCGTAATCCGTATCGGTTTTTGATTGTATCGCCAACCGAAGGATTTTATTATTACAATGCGCTGGGCATCAGCCAAGTCAATTCGCCCGAATGGTACGATTTGAAGCTCTTAGCCGATTTTTCTGCGCCGTCATGGTTGCCCAACACCGTGTTCTATCAGATTTTCCCCGATCGATTTTGTAATGGAGACCCATCACTCACACCCAAGCCGGGCGAATGGACAAAACGCGAATTCGCCGTCACCATTCAAAATTGGGGAGAAGACCCCAAACCCCATTCTGAAACGGGCAACCTCAACTTTTTCGGCGGGGATTTGGTCGGCATTCAACAAAAATTAGATTATCTGCAAGAATTGGGCATCACCGCGATTTACCTCACGCCGATTTTCACCAGCAATAGCAACCATCGTTATAACATCCACGATTTTTATGAGATAGACCCGCATCTGGGGGGCGAACAGGGATTGATAAACCTGCGCGAAGCCATGCACCAACGGGGTATGAAACTCATTTTGGATGTCACACCCAATCATACAGGCGATAGACATGTGTGGTTTTTAGCCGCCCAAGCCGATAAACATGCCGAAACCTACGAGTTTTTCACCTTTCATGAGCATCCACACGATTATCATTCGTGGCTGAATGTGAAATCGCTCCCCAAATTGAATTATAAAAGCGAAAAATTGCGCCAGTGGATGTACGAAAATGACGATTCGGTGTTACGTTATTGGCTCAAAGAACCGTATAAGATTGATGGTTGGCGCTTAGACGTGTTGAATATGACCGCCCGTCAAGGCGGGGTACAATTCAGCCACAAGGTTGGGCGTGGGATGCGCCGCGCCGTCAAAGAGACCAATCCAGAAGCCTATCTATTCGGGGAACACTTCTTCGATGGCACGCCCCACCTACAAGGGGATGAACTCGATGCCACCATGAATTATCAGGGCTTTAATATCCCACTTTGGCATTGGCTGAGCGGGTATTATTTGGGTCAAGATGCCGCGCCCAACCGTCCGCGTTACCTCTCACCAACGAGCGCCTTCGTGGAACAGTTGGCGCAATTCCGCGCCTCTGTCCCGTGGGTGATTGCCCGCCAGCAATTTCATCAATTAGGTAGCCACGATACAACGCGCATTTTGAACATCGTTGAGCATGATAAAGACCTGATGAAACTCGGCGTGGCACTTTTATTGACCTATCCGGGCGTGCCATGTATTTATTACGGCGATGAAATTGGTCTGGATGGCGAGCGCGACCCGAATAACCGCAAGACCATGCCGTGGGATGAAAGCCAATGGGATAAAAATCTGCTGGAGTATCATAAAAAGTGGATAGCCTTCCGCAAAACTGCGCCCGCCTTGGTATACGGCGGTCATCAAGATATATATGCAGAAGGCGATGTGTGGGCATTTTTGCGCCAATCATCCGACCAACGCTTATTGATTATCGGCAATCGTGCCAAAAGTGAGGTGAATGTGCATCATATCCCCGTGTGGCATGGCGGTTATGCCGATGGAACAACCCTCAAAGAGGTGTTCACAGGTCAAACGGTGACGGTGCAAAATGGCGAAATCGTGGTGAAATTACCCCGCGCCAGCGCCCTCGTTTTTGAGGGTTAAACCATATCATCCATAAAAACGTGGGCGGATATACACACCTAACGGTGCTAATCCGCCCGTACACACTCAAATATCTACCCTAAATATGATATTTGTACGGGACGATTAGCGCAAAGCGCGTATATCGTCCCTATTTCATGGAAATAATGAAATAATTTAATGTACGAAAGGAAAAAATATCCTCATGTCATCTCTATCCGACCAAATTTATCGCAAATTGCGCCCCAAACAACCGATTCACATCCGCCCCGCCGCCCAACCCATCAACAGCAAGGTGACGCTCACATTAGAGGGGGTCAAAACTCAACCCGAAATTTATCTGACCGATACGCGCAGAAATTATACATGGCGCGTCATGATGAGCGAAGCGGGCAACAAGACATGGAGCGCCACCGTCCAATTGCCGATGAAACCGACCAT
Source organism: Anaerolineae bacterium (assembly GCA_034436155.1). GTDB lineage: Bacteria > Chloroflexota > Anaerolineae > Aggregatilineales > Phototrophicaceae. The sequence continues at coordinate 71,136 of DAOTVP010000041.1, read as the reverse complement.
CGTCACCTATCATTTTATGGCGGGAAAAAAGAAAATCCTCGAAAATCGCTTGGTCGAAAGCCGTGATATTCCCAACACAGGCAACCGCCCGGTTTTTGGTGAATGGCATAAATTACCGTTCAAAATCGCCGTCTACGACCCCGCGGGGATGCCCGCCGAATGGACGAAAGGCATGACGGTGTATCAGATTTTCCCCGATAGATTCGCCAAAGCACAATCCGATGAACAGGCGAAATCGTTCTTACGCGGGGTGTATGGCTTAGAGCCACAATTCCGCAGGTGGGATGAAATGCCCGAATTGCCCCCGATGGGGCGCGATTTTTTCGGCGGAGATTTACGTGGGATAATCCAAAAATTAGATTATCTCGCCGATTTAGGCGTGGAGTGTATTTATTTTAACCCGATTTTTGAAGCCTCGACCAATCATCGCTACGAGGCGATAAATTTCATGCGGATAGACCCCATGCTCGGCACAGAAGCCGATTTCGATGAATTGGTCGCTGAAGCGCATAAACGCGGTATCAAAATCGTTTTAGATGCGGTGTTCAACCATTGTTCATCGGATAGCATTTATTTTGATATTGGCAATCAATTCGGGGATGGCGCGTATCACTCGGTTGAGTCGCCCTATTATCGCTGGTTCAATTTCGACCCGCATCCAACGGGCTATCACGGTTGGTGGGGGATGGGCTTCATGCCCGAATTTGTCGAATGTCCAGAAATGGAAGATTACTTTTTGGGCGAAAACGGTGTCACCGCCTATTGGTTGAACAAGGGTATAGATGGCTGGCGTGCGGATGTGCCATTCGATAACACCACCGACTTTTGGATGCGTTTTCGGGAACGAGTGAACGCCACCAAACCCGAAGCATGGACAATCAGCGAAGAGTGGCGCGATGCCACCCATTATTTATTGGGCGATATGTTCAACGCCACCATGAATTATCGCTTCATGTGGGCAACACGCGGCTTTTTTGCGTATGATAAACTCTCCGCCAGCGAATTGGATGACCGCCTGATGGCGTGGATACGCGATACACCCTACCCCGCCCTAGCCAGCCAGATGAATTTGCTCGATTCGCACGATATAGACCGCCTGATTCACGCCTGCGGTGGCGATAAAGCTAAATACAAACAGGCAATCGGCTTTTTATTCGCCCATATCGGCGCACCGACCATTTTCTACGGGAGCGAAACCGCCATTGACGGCACAATGCAAGAGGATTCGCGCCGTACCATGCCGTGGGATAATCTGGATACTGATCTCATCGCTTATTTCAAACAAGTATTGCATACGCGCAAAACTGTGGATGTGTTGCGTAAAGGCAATGTTCAAACCGTCTGGGTGGATGACGATACGCGCACCTACGCCATCAAACGCACACTCGGCGACACGGTGTTGTATGCCCTATTCAACGCGAGTGATGCCGATGCGACTATCACACTGGATGAAACAGGGACATGGCACGACCTCCTGGGCAATATCGCCGATGTGAACGGGGATAAACAGTTAACCGTAACGCTCGGTGCGCGTGGGTTTGCTTGGATAGTGAAAAAGTAGCGATAACATCATGAAAAAGATAACCACCGATGAATTTTTGGCATGGATAACATCACCTGATAATCATGAGAAAATTTGGGAACTCATAGATGGTGTGATTATCCAAAAGCCGATTGCCCCTAAAATAAATAGTATCATTGCGGGTTATATTGGCACATTTTTGAATGGGTATGTTATCCCTGCCAAGTGTGGTTATGTGACCAGTGTCACAGGTGGTTATCAATTGACTAATTATGATGTTTTAATGCCCAAAGTTGCCTATATCAGCCGTAATCGCACAGGCGGTTTAGACGGTATTTTGTTTGATACCGCCCCCGATTTAGCGGTAGAAGTCGTATCGCCCAGCGAAAATGAGAAAAGCACGTTCATCAAGGCGCATCGCTATTTGCTCAATGGCACAAGCATCGTATGGATAGTCTATCCAGACGATAAAATGGTGTATGTTTGCACGCTCGAACCCAATAATAGCATGAATGTGTTGCCGATGGATGAAACACAAACCCTCACAGGCGGGGACGTGTTACCGAATTTCACGCTTGAGGTGGCAAAAATTTTTCCTGATGAGGAATAACACGACTTATTTTTTATATCGGCAAAAGGGCATGGCGACATGCCTTTTTTGTTGCCGACTAACTTTTTGGCGCGACTAGGGATAATAAGCATGATTGCTCGGAGCAAGGAGACGCAATGGACGACAAACAAGCTATCGCCCATATCAAGAAAAAGAACATGCAGGGGCTTGCCCACTTAGTAGCGACCTATCAACATCAAGCGTTGCGCGCCGCCGATGTGATAACCCGCGATGTTGGGCTTGCCGAAGATATTGTGCAAGGCGCATTCATCAAAGTATTCAAGCGGATACATCAATACGATACATCCCGTCCGTTTAAGGCGTGGTTTCTGAAAATTGTGGTGAATGATGCCCTCAAAGCCACCACACGCCGTCAAACCGTGTCGTTGGATGACGATGCCGATAAAATTCCGCTCGGCGAGATATTGCCCGATGATGAATCAGACCCGTTCCTCATCGTGAGTGATGCAGAAGATCGCGCCACCATCGAAAAAGCATTAGACGATTTATCGCCTGAATTGCGGGCGGTGATTATGCTCAAATACTTTCTCGATTATAGCGAAGACGAAATTTCGCACACGCTCGATGAGCCACGCAGTACGGTCAAATGGCGTTTATATCGCGCACGCAATTGCCTGCGCCTTGCACTCCGCCCATTGATATTAGAAAGAGAGGCGTAACCATGTCCCATAAACAGCATTTCGCACAATGGTTACAAGAATATGAAGCCGAAAGGATACCAGACGATATGAATATCTGGAACGCAATCGAATCGCAAATCAGACCTGTCCGTCGCACCACTGTTTTCCCGCGTGTGGGTTGGTTGGTGGCTATCTTGATGATTATCATGATGACCGCAGGTGTGTATGCGCTCGACCAAATCATCAACAATCAGGTGGGTGATGAAGGCATGAACACGGTTGCCGAACAAGGCAAAGTGGCGGAATTATTCATCACCAACAATTTCGGCGGTGACTATGAATTACAAGTCACACTCGAAACCGTGTATGCCGATAGCAACCGCGTATTCATCACCATGAGCGCCAGTGGAACTGCCCCCGCAGATGACCCGATTAGTGTGTATCTCAACCCACATATCACACTGACAGATGGGACAGAACTCCCCTTCTTAGGTTTTGGTGGGGGCGGTGGTGGAGGCGGCGGGGGCGGTGGAGATGACACCCCTGCCCGTGTGCCATTCAGCACATCGCTGACGATGAATTTCGATGCCAGCCTCATCGAAAATGCGCCAGAGACGTTGCCACTCACTATCACGGTAGAACTCGCCTATAACACCATTGCCAATTTGCAACAAGACCCAATGGGTATGAATATGTTGGGTGTAACCGAATTTGAAGTCGAAGTGCCATTCAATAACGGTATCACATTGAACCCCAACCTCACTGCATCGGGCGCGGGCATCGAGATGACTCTGCAAAAAGTGGTGATTGCCCCATCGCTCACCCGCTTAGAACTGTGCTATACAGAGCCTTCTCATCTGGATACATCAGAGACCAAATGGCTACCCATCATGAGTTTATCAGTGGATAATGTCGCGGTGATTGAGTCGCAATTGGTCGGACAATTACCCGATACCTACAACCCCGAAACGGGATGTTATACCTACATCCTCACGTTTGCGCTCGATGGTTATGTGGGCGAATGGGCATTAAGCATTGACCGCCTCGTTTATCAACTCATGCCACCCGTAGATGAATTACAAGCGGCGTTTGATGAGGCAGAATTGCCTATTACTGCCATGCCAGAAGGTGGCTTCACAGTAGATTCTAATGACTTGAGTGCCGAAGAAGTCAGTGCCTTATATGATACGATACAGCAACTGATTCAAGAAAAGTGGGCAGAAAAAATCGAAGGCGCGTGGCGCTTCACCTTCAGCGTGCCAGAAGCGTAATTCAAATGATTAGGGCGGAGCATATCCGCCCTTTTTATCAACAAAAAATGCGCCTATCCGATGGGGATAAGCGCATTTTGATTATCAAATTGAAATCTCTTTAGAATTGCCAATCTTTGAGCATGGCGGCGATGAGCGCGGCGCGTTCTGGCAAACTATTCAAAACGACATGCTCATGCAAGGCATGGAGACCGTCGCCTGCAGGACCCAATCCGTCTAATGTCGGGATGCCCATGCTGGCGGTGATATTGCCATCGCTACCGCCCCCGCTCCCATCTTCGCGGACGGTCAGACCATAACTTTCGCCGATTTGTTTGCATTGGGCGAAGGTCGCCACCATCAAATCGTTGTGTTCCATCGGGTCACGGCTGTGTTCCACTTCCACGCGCAATTTCGCGCCAGGGATAAAGGGCTGCAGATTGAACATGGCAGATTGGATCCGCGCCATTTCCGATTGTTTCATCACACGGGTGTCAATCGTGGCGGTGGCGTAGGCGGGGATGACATTCATGGTCGTGCCACCACTACACACCGTCACCGAGACCGATGTCCCGTTGGGATAATCATTGAGCTGATTCAGGCGCAAGGCTTGTTGCGCGAGTTCGATAATGGCGTTAATCCCTTGTTCGGGGGCGTTTCCCGCATGGGCTGGACGACCTTCAATGTGTAATTTATACACCGCCAACCCCTTACGCCATGTTTTGAGCGCACCCTCTTTGGTGGCTGGCTCCATCACCAACACCAAACCCGCTTGTGACGCGACTTCGCGCAACACAGGGATAGAATGGATACTCCCGACCTCTTCATCGGTGGTCATCAACACCCATATCGGGCGGTTGGGCATTTGTTTTTGGTCAATGAGACCCTTGATGGCGGCTAACACGATGGTGATGCCACCCTTCATATCAATCGCACCAGGACCGAATAGCCTGCCGTCTTCATCGATGCGGACAGGGCGTTCCGCCAATGTGCCGATTCCCCACACGGTATCAATGTGGATGAGGAACATAATCGGCTTACCGGGCGCGTTTTCGTTCCATTTTGCCAACAAAAAGTCGCCCACTTCGGTTTGTGGGATGCGTGTCACCGATGATGCGCCGAGCGATTTGAATTGGGCGTGCATATACGCGCCTAATTTATCTACGGCGGGTTTATCGAGCGTGGGCGTTTCGTAATTCACCAATTCGGTGAGTAAATCGGTCATCGCTTGTTTTTGCGATTGAAAATAACGCAATAAATCGGACATGGATTCCTCAAATCACTGTGTTAAATGGGCGTTAAAATTTATTAAAACAGTGTAGTGAGGAATGGGGCGCATGTCAAGATAAGGCATGTTAAGGGTTTGATGTGTAACTCCTAAAACGGACACATATCTCGCGCCACGTATTTGAGGTTGCGTGCGCCATACCGATTCATCCATGTGAGCGCCAACGGCACATCTGCCATCACCTGCAACACCGCCTCACAACCATCGGCTAAACTTGCAGTGGGCGAATACGCATCCCAGAAGGCTTGCCCCAACACAGCAAATGGGACTGTATCCGCCTGCTCTTCGACAGGTGCGCCGAAATCGGTTCGCAGGCGCTCGAATACAATCGCCGCCTCGCCCGTATTGCCTTGCGATGCCCACGCCAACATCAACCGATAGAGGATATAACTCTCTAAAATCGGCGCTTCGTTGCGTAGCCATATCCGCAATTCTTCGTTGGTATACGCCAATTGATACAATTCAATCGCGCTCCCCATACGCCCCGCCAGAAAATTGCGATCTGCCTCTTGGATGACCTGTATCTGATAACGTGGCGGGTCGAGTTCCATGATGGATAACACGTAGAGCGTGCCGTTCCAATCGTAAATTTGCCGTCCCGTGCGGAGCGGTCCCGTGTTGATGTCGCCGATATAATCCAGCTTGACCAAAATTTCATCTACGAGGTCGTTATCGCTATCCACAATTTCGGGCAATTCATCAGTTAAAAGTGGTGTGTTGAGCAAATTCACCATCCGCCCCAAATCGCCGTCCCATGTGAGGATGTAGGTTTGATATTGGCATAAATTGGCATCGTTATTTTGGCAAAACCGCCCCGTGAGGACGATTTCGGGCGCACGCGCCACATTCATATCATCGGCGAATAAAATCTGAGGCGTATTGGTTTGCTGAAACACCAATTGATGCAAAACCCGATACGCCCTATCCTGACACCCCACCGCCAGAAAAAATCCGCCGTCCTCGATGGATAATCCGAATAAAATATCAGGCGTGCCTTCTGTGGTGAGGTCGACATCGGTTCGGATAAATCCGTCTTGGGGCAAAATCCGCCACCTATCGCGCAGAGCCGTCTGGAGACGTTCTACGCTCCCGCCTGCCGATAGAAATCGCACAATTTCGTTGGCGATAGCATTGCTCCCACGCGGTAAATCTTGCAGTTCTGCCAATGCAGATTCGGGTGGACACGCATCCCGCGCAGGGGTCGGCGTTCCCCGATTCGCCAACGCGACCACCGTCGCAGGCGCAATCACATCAGGCGCGAGGGCGTTGGGCGTGGGCATAATCCCCTGTAACACATAACCAACGGTTGGCGTGGGGAACGGCACAAGGCTCGGCGCGACAGGTGCGACAATCTCTTGCCGACACGCGCCAAGCAGGATGAGTATCATCAATAATAGGGGTATGAAAAATCGTCTTATGTTTATCATGCCCCTATTATGCCATATTTTAAGCGAATCGGTGTAGGCTATGGCAAAAATGACACCACCTCAACCGAGTAATACCAAACCTGTGAGCGCGATGTGCGGATATACCGTTTACCATCCAACAACGGGAGCAATTCAGACGCATACAGGTCGTACCAAAGCATCACCTTCAACCCATCCTCAAGCGTTTCTGGGGTATTCAACTCCACCTGCCCCGCAAAGGCTTCATAAAACAAAAAATTCAAATCTACATCCGCCACCAGCGATTCATCTAAAAAGGTGAGATTCGTCTCTGGAAAAAGGTGTATCCACACAAAACGCGGTGTCCAGAGGATGGCATCGTCATGTTCGGCGCGGGTGAAATCCCAAATCGAGGCTAAAATCAGTTCTAAGCTATCGGGAATGTCGAAACCATACACCTCTATCGTCTTGTAATCATCCGTTTCGGGGATGTAGATTTTCAGGATGTTGGTGTTGGCATCCATCAGATTTTCTTCGGTATACTTATCGTTGAGGGTTGCCAATTCTGCGAGGTCGAATTGCGCCATGAATTCATCGGCATCTATCGTAACAGTGTAATAATTCGATTCGCGTGTCTCGGCATCCCACGCATAATAAATCACCGTCCCATCCTCATACAATGTGAAAGTGGTGGTGTTGTATTCGGTCATATTGCCATTCATAATCGCCCAGGGGTTGAAGGTATTCATCTGAATGAGGATTTGGGGGGCGATTTCTGCTGGCGGTGTAGTTTCGGGTGTGACTTCTTGGGCGAACACACCCCCGAATGTGACTAAAAAAATACAGATGGCTAAAATGGCTCGCATGATAAAATTCTCCCTATCAGTACAACGGACGGTTACTGATAGGGACGTTTACGTGTTACGATTTGTTCCGAAAATGACTTCTACTTCGCCAATTCACGCACCAGCGCCTCATCACGGGTGAGGCTACGATGACGCGCCCACAAACTGACGATGAACACGCCCAAAATACCAAACGTGACGACCAGCCCCAGCCACAGATAACCCAAATTTTGTGGCGTGACGAAAAATCCGAACAGGCTGGTGAACAGTGCTTTATTCACCGCATCCACCACTGCACCATCACCATTTTCAACGGTGATGTATACCACACCGCCTCGTTCTTGCCACAGCGTGGTGATACTCGCATCGCCGACGGTATACGTTTGGCGTGTCCAATCACCATTGGAGAGTGTCACGGTGCTTTCGGATGTGGCAACATCGGGCAATTCAGGGTAAATTGTCCGCAGGGCTTCGAGTACCGAGCCTTGTGCGTTTTCATCCACCACATTTTGCGCCATAAAATAAAATTCGCGGTCGGTTTGGGGATAGTGATAAAACACCACATACACCGCTTCGTCACGGGTTTGCGTGAACGCGGTGAACGTGCCGTTTTCCGATGCAAAGGCATATTTGCCCCAATCGTTGCCATCCAATTGGAATTTGCCACTATAACGCGGTGTGAGGGTGATTTCTGCGCCGATTATCTGTTGGATAGCCGTTTCTGCCGCGACTTGGGCATCCACATTATCCACAGGCAAGGCATAAATATCGCCTAACCCGTCTGGATGGGTGAAATGGGCGATATTCGGGTCGGTGCTAACATTTTGCCAATCAAACGGCAACGGCAAATTAAATTTGCGGGCGCTATTTTCTGCCACAAAATAGGGAATCGGTGGCAATGTGGTTTCAGCTTCGTCTTCGGTCTCCTCTTGGGCGTGGATAGGCATCACTATCGCCAACATCAAGAGGCATATCAGCCAAGCTAATCGTTTCATCGATGACATCCTATTCTGTGAGTAGTTGGGCTTTGCGGGCATTGACCGCATCGGCACGATTTTGCAGGCGAATCCGCCACCAAATCAATGTGAGTGGGATGAAAAATCCCCAAATGATGAAATTTGGTCCGAGCGCCATGCCAACATTTTGCGAAAATTCAAACGCGCCTTCGGCATTTTGTGGGCTAGGTCCGATGACGGCGGGGTGAATGGTATTCGGCACAATGCGGATGATGACCAGCGTCAGAATCGCGGTGGTGATGGCGACAATGCCATACACGGCGGCGAAAGTGCGCCGTTTTTCTGGATTTTCGATGCCATTCCGCAACATCAAATAAGCCGCATACGTCAGGCACATGATGGCGGCGGTGGTCAGACGGGGATCCCATGTCCACCAGGTATTCCAAATCGGACGCGCCCAAATAGACCCCGTGGCGAGATTAATCAACCCCAACGCCAAACCGACCTCGACACCCGCCAATGCCAATGTATCCCAACGGGTCTCACGAGTTCGCAGGTAATTGATGCCACCAATCACGGTAGCGACAAACCCGAATAACGCGCCAAAAAAGCTAGGCATGTGGTAATAAAAAATCCGTTGGATATCGCCTTGATTAACATCGGTACGCGCCACGAACATCGCCATGACAAAACCCAAAATCGTCATAACGATGGTGGCGGTCGTCAATATCCGCAAGCGATTGGGCGGTGCAGATGTTGTATTCGCACCAGAGATCGGTATATCTGTATTTGTAACAGCACTCATGGTTAAAAATCTCCTAAAAACTATAAAAATCTATACTTGATTATATAGATTTTGGGTCAATCTTCAATAACATACTCGAACAATATCAAGCCCAATACGGCATAAATCATATCGACCAACACCAAAACGCCTATCCACACCCACGCATTTTCATCACGCATGACAGCAGATGCCGCGGCAATCACCACCAATAAAAGCGGGATGATCACAGGCAACATGGCAATCGGCAATAATGTCTCACGGGAGCGGGTTTGGGCGGTCATGGCGGCGAGCAATGTGCCGATAGCAGATAAGCCGAATGTGCCAAGCACCATCGTAGCAATGAGGGGAATTTGAAACAGGGTGATGTTATAGAGGATGGTCATAAGGGGTAACAAAACCAAACCCACCACCAAGACGAACAGAAAATTGCCAACCATTTTGCCGATATAAATCGCCATGCGTGGAATTGGTGCTATCATCATGGCATCCATCCCGCCCAATTCGCGCTCGGTGGCAAGACTGCGATTCAAGCCCAAAATGCTGGCAAAGACCAACGTCACCCACAAAATCCCATTGACCAATTCTTGGCGGGCAGTGCGGTCTAATTCTAAAGCGAAACTAAACACCAGCACACTTAGCAACGTGAACAGCACCATCGTGCTGACCAATTCTTTACTGCGTAATTCGGCGCGTAAATCTTTGCGGATAATCGCTAAAACCGTTTTTGATAAGGGGGTTATCATAGTGCGTTCACCATGCCCGTCACATCGGTATACAGTTTGACCAAATTGGGCGGATTTTGCGGGTCTACGGGTTCATCATATCCCACCTGCCCTTTTCTGATGATGACCACGCGCCTAACCAGCGTCTCGGCACGTTCTAATTGGTGGGTGGTCATGATGATGGTCTTACCCGCCTCATGCGCCTGACGGAGCAGATCGTCTAAAATGCCCGCCGCCGTTTGATCTAAGCCGGTATACGGCTCATCGAATAACAACACATCAGGATTATGCAATAATGCGCGGGCAATCGAGAGGCGTTGTTGCATCCCACGCGAGAATGTCCGCGCCAGCGTATGGGCGCGTTTGCCCAATCCAACATCATCCAACAATTTTTTGATGCGCTGAGCTAATTCATCGGCGGGGATGTTATACAAACGCCCTACGAACATCAAATTTTCGACCGCCGTCAAATTTTCATAAAACAGTGGCTTATGACTGACCAACCCAATTTGTGAGCGCACCGCATAGGCTTCTGTCGGCAATGACCACCCGCCGATGCGGATTTCGCCACTGTTCGGGCGTGTGAGGGCGCAAAGCAAGCGCAATAACGTGGATTTTCCGCTCCCATTCGGACCCAATAGGGCAATAAATTCGCCCCGTTGCACCGTGAGGTTAAGTTTGCGTAATACGGTCAACATATCATATTGTTTGACCAATTCGGTGATTTCGATAATCGGACGCGGTTGGTCGGTCATGATGCGTCCTCGTCTCTCATTTCGGATTCGATCGGCAATAGTTTAGATTTACGCCGTCCAGACATCAGCGTTGTCCCCAAAAAGATGACCAACATCCCCACCACACCTATCAGCAACAACAACGGCAAATTATCCGATAGCGAGATGGTATTCTGGGGCGCGGTATTGGTGTTCGCAAATTCGCCGACACCCGCCACCCGTCCGCGCAATTCGTAACGAATAGTGTCGTTGGGGAATAAATCATAACTTGCGCCATACGCCAAAAATTCGATCTCGCCGACCGCTTGCGCCCCTAGACTTTCGATATTATCGCCAATGACCTGTAATTCATCTGTGCCAATGAGCAGGCGCATATCCCCATCAAATCGATGCCAAACAGGGAATTCCATCACCGCATCTTGTTCGTAGGGCATCAGATAATTGATGACAAACAGATAATCTAAATCAGGAAAAATCGCTTCGGTATACTGCACTTTGAAGGTGCTATTATCCACCACAAAACTACTTGGGCGCATCGGAGCAATTTCGTTGTTGAGCATGACCAGCGTTTCTGTCACCAACGCGCCTACGGGCAAGGTCAGTTCAAACGTAGCGGTGAGGTCATTCACCGTTGGGATTCCGCCAATGTACAATCGGTTCGATTGATTGCGGACTTGTACCACTTGCGTGAAGCCCAAAACGCCTTGCGTGGGTCTGATTTGCACCACCATATTTTCGATGATGATGACCGATGGGTCGGTGATGACATCATACACGGTGATAGGCAAATCCAAATTCGGAAAACGTATATCACCCTCAACAGGGTTACTGGCAAAATTACGCCCGTTCACCGACATCAGGACGAAATAAAAATCACCGTCAGTGATAGGCACATCCTGAAATAGATAACGATTCTCGGTGCTGATGGTGGTGGTTTGTATCGTCTCGGTTTGGCTGATTGCATCCACAATATGCAAACTGATTTGGGCATCAGACGGCAAAACAAGCCCGCCCGTGCCGATTGTCACCGTGCCAGATACACTTCCTTGTATCGTTTTGCGAATAACAGGGGTCGTTTCGGGGGTCACGTCTGGCGTAGGTGGTTCTTGTGCAATTGTGATAAGGCTGGTTGGGCTAAGATGATGAAGAACACCCGCTATAATCATCATCAACAAGATATATTTTTTCAAAAAGACCGTCCTTTTATGACGAAATAGAATTCACATTCATTGGATTCGCGCCATCCTCGAACCGACTAGGGCATTTGAGCAACAATTCGGTGGCATAAAATACACCATCTTCGCCCAGTTTGCCTGTGATGATGGCTTGTGCTTCGTGGCGAAGCAAGTCGGGCTTGACGGTATTTTCGATATACACAGGCAAGCGCACGGCTTGGGGATCGTTGGCGGCGATGAACAACGCCTCGCCGATGTTAGGCGCATCTTGAGGGATATGGGCGATGGTGAAAGCAATCGTCAGATTTTGCGAATCGTATTGGATGGTCTCGCCGACCACCGCGCCCGATATGCGAATGGTCTTCCCAACGTGTTCCGATGGATTCGCCATGAGCGACTCGACAGTGGTGAAATATTGTGCGCCACCAATGGTATTGCCCAAAATTAAAAACATCACCGCGCCTAAAATCAGGGCGATGCCAACCCAAAATTGCCATTTGTTATTTTTGGTGGCGACATGTGTCTGGGGTTTTTCCCATGTGACGGAGGTCTCTTGCACGATTGGTTTTTCTAACGTTAAATCGGTCATATCCCAATATCCTTCTCAATCTATTTTTAGGATGTAACAGGGACGGCGAAAATGTCGTCCGTACATCACATCAACTTTATCCAGTCTATACGGACGCGCAGAAGCGCGTCCACCTTTACGATGATTTTTTGCTCTTGCGTTCACTAATTTCGGTGAACCAATTTAGCCCACCCACCGCGGCGACACCTGTCATACCCAAAATCAGAAAAATCAGGGTGATACCCGTGCTATAGTTGGTCGTCTCGGTGGTCGTTTGTGTGTCGGTGGTGGTTTCTTCTTGGGCAAAAATCGGCGTGGTGGCGACCATCAGCGCCAGCATCACAGCAATTGTTAGTGTCATCCAGTTTTGGCGTTTCATAGCTCATACTCCTCGTGATTGATATTCATCATAATCAGGTGTATTGTACCGCAAATCATCTATTTATTCATCCAGTAACTGATCTTGGCTCTCTAAATAGGCGATGATGTCGGCAATATCCTGAAACGTCATGCGCTCCCCAAAATTATTGGGCATAATTCCCGCCATATACCCCTCAACCACATAGCCATCTGGATGTACAATGCTCTCAGCGATATATTGCGCGAAGGTGTACGCCTCAAATTGCGCCTCTAGGCTGTGAATTTCATCCCAGCGCGTCCATGTGCCTTCGGTCATCGGCGCAGTTGTGCCACCCGTTTGATGACACCCTGAACACGCCAACATATCGCCTGTGCCAGATGGTTCGAGGTTGTTATAGAGTAACTGACCGCGAATCGAATCGCCATTCAGACCTTCTAGCGCGTTCATGATGATGGCGAGGTCTGTCCCCGATGCGAGGCTGGCAAAATCGGGCGGGAGATAACCACAAGTGAGCGATAATTGTTGATAGGCTTTGCCTGTTTCGTATAACATGGCAAGGGCTTCATCGGGATTTTCTTGATATAAACTATCAAATGTATCGGTTAGCCGTTGAAAATCGTCTTGTAAAAAGATGAGTTCCGCCATATCGCATGTAAAATCATCGGGGATAGTGGGGATTTGCGTCTGCGCCACGATCACCCCTACCCCAATCAGAAAAACGCCAATGAGCACGAATTGTATCCGTTTTGTATAACGTCCCATGCGGATAGTGTCCTCTCGTTTATGCCAAAAACTTGTGAATATTGTAGCAATCATGAGGCATGAGGTATATACCCAAACCCATACCAATCAAAAACCCCCTATTGCAAGGGGGTTCACTCTACATGATAGACGCGCAGAAGCACGCTCATACCGATTCTGATTCTGTCTATGCTTCGGGTGTCGCTTCGGCGGCGGGTTCAGTGACAGGTTCGGGCGCGACATACGGATCTACCGTGCTGAATGTATGCAGATATGCCAAAATATCGGCAATATCTTGGACACTCATGCGTTGCCCAAAATCACCGGGCATTTGCCCTGCGGGATATCCAGGGACGACAAACGCACCTGTATTGACAATGCTTTCGACCATGTATTTTTGGACGGTATAACCCGCAAATTGTGGTTCGTTAGCCAATTCGGTCAAGAAATGATCCCATTTGGCATTATGAGCGGGACCCGCAACACCATTCAAGTGGCATCCACCACACCCCAAGCGTGCGCCCAATTGTGACCGTTGTTGATTGTTATAAATTTGGTCGCCACGTACAGGATCGCCGATGACCATATCCAGTTGAGCGACAATGGCATCGACATCCGTGCCTGCTGGTGGTGCAGAAGCGGCGATTTCACCACCACCCACCACAGGGACAAGTGGATATTGGCGCACCAACAGGGCATCTTCGACTGTCCACGCATTGCCCTTATCCCAATTGAGGATATAATTGGTCAGGTTACGCAATTGGTCATCACGCAGAGCCGCACCTGTTTGTTGCGACCAAGAGACCATTTGGGCATTTTCCCAATAGCTTTTACTGGTGGGGCGACCATGCACAAGCGTGGTATAGATGAACGAATCGAGTGTGCCACTCCATCCTAAAAATGCCAAACGACTCGACACCGATGTCACTGTACCATCTTCATTGACAGTCGGTTGTGGGTAGCCCAAGTCTACGGCAGGTTGCAAACTGTTGATGAGGTTATCGCGTTCAGCAAAGACCGCGGCACGTTCTGCCGCCAATCCATCTTCGCTGGTGAGCAAGGCTTCGATTTCATCACGGCGGGCGCGGATTTGGTCACGGCGAGCATCGTTGGCAGTGACAAATTCTTGCATCAGCGCATCGCGTTCTGCAATCAACTCGGCTTCGCGGGCATTAATGGCATTAATTCGGTCATTAATATCGGCAAAATAATCATGACCAAACAAATATGGGCTGTTGAGCGCGGGACCGAAATTACCCACACCACGACCATCGACACCATGACAGCTTGTACAATTGGCGGCAAATAATTCTGCACCAAATTCAATAGAACGGGCTTGGAATTGATTATCGAAAGAACGCATCCGTTCCCCTTCGTTAATCGCCACCCAGCCGATTAAAATCATAATACCGACAAACATCGTAATGCCGACGAGAATCCGATTCTCGATGCGGTCAATCAATAAACGTTGTAACATCTCTTTTTCCCTCTGCGTCCTGATGAGGACATTCCCTGAACAACACAATGCGGGGCATCTGATACGAATCAGACACCCCACATGGCACTAATAATTCATGAAGTAGGCGGCTTGTTCGTGGATGAACACATGGTCAATGGAGATATTGTACACAGGTGTACCATCTTCCTTGAGAATCGGCTTCACATTGCCATTTTCATCCAACACAGGTTGACCATTTTCGAGTTCAATCGCTTCCCAAACGAGGATAATATCAATCCGTTTGAGGTTCGCTTGATTATCGGTAATCAAGACCGCGCCCCACCCGTTATACAATTCTTGGGCTTCTTTGGCGACTTGTTTCTCGAACAGTTCCATCACATACGCCAAGCGCGGGGCTTCGGCTTGTGGGACAGGACGAACACGAATATTGGTCGCATCACGATTGAAAACAGGGTTGTGTTCTTCAACAGCCAATGTTTCTGCCAACTGTTTACCCAACTCTGTGCCATACAGCGACTCGTTCAAAGCGGCGATGGCGGCTTCTTCCATGCCTTCTTCGGCAGAGAATTCGCGGGTGGTATACAGACCAGCAGGCAATTGTTCAAACGGAACAGGCAAAATGATACCCATACGGTTATGCGCGGGTTCGTGCGCCATATAGTAGAAGATTTCTTGGTCGGCGGTGGTATTCACACCATATTCTGCCGTACCCATATAGCTCAACACGGTGAAGCTCGACATAAAGCTGAAGCACACGATGAGCGCAAAGCGACGGTCGGCATAACGGCGGCTGGGGGTATTATCGAGGTAGGGCCACGCGAAGAAGATGAGCAAAACCACCGTTGGGAAGATGATGCCCCAAAGCACCTTGTCACCCAGTTTGAGCGCCCCTTGAATCCAGAGGAAGTACCACGGCGCAGTCGTACCAAGTGGCGTGACTTGCGGATCGGCATGGGCTTCGAGAGGGGCATGATAGAACCAAATACACAACACCACGAGGATGAAACTGGTCACACCAATCCACATGATTTCACTGGTCAACACATCGGGGATGAAATACACGCGCTTATCAAGCGGGACGCGCTTGGCGGTGTCTTCGCCGATATTTTCTTTTTGGGGTGGCAAACTGTGACCATGAATAATCACTTTATAATAGTGAACACCCGTGAAGATGAACAAAATAGCAGGCACAGCCAACACATGGAGCAGATAAAAACGCAACAGACCATTCGCGCCAATATCTGGACCGCCACGCAAGAGCAAGTTGAGCGTTTCACCAACAATGGGTGGTGGCGAGGCTTCGACCATCGAAGCGCCAATCGTCACCGCCCACAGGGCTAATTGATCCCACGGGAGCAAATAACCGCTGAAGCTGAGGAAGAAAGTGGCGAATAGCAAAATCACGCCAGAGAACCAGGTAAATTGACGGGGTTTTTTATACGAACCCGTCATAAAAGTTCGTATCATGTGGAGCGTGACGATGAGAACCATCGCTTCTGCGCCCAAACGGTGCAAGTCGCGCATGAGTTGACCGAGTGGCACATTGCTGAGGAGCGCCACCATGTTGCCATAGGCAATCTGTGGCGATGGCGTATACCACACCATCAGGAACATGCCGGTAATCGTCTCGAAAAATACAAAATAAGTCGATAACCATCCTAAACGGAAGGTGGGGTAAACCCCCGTCATATCTTTATGGAAAAAGCTAGGACGCATGTGCAACCAAAAGCCATCGCTATGGGGTTGCAAACGCGGATTCGGGCGACGGCTTGGGGCTTCACCACGCAAGGCTTCACGAATATCTTGGATATTCATGCCTGCGGTGATGCTCTTCACAATGTCGTCTACACCTTCAAAAACTGCTCTCTTAAACCCTTTTTCCTTAATATCGTCAAGGAATGAGGGAAATGGGAGTATGGACATAGGGTGACTCCTCTAATCCGAACACAACCAAAACACTAACACTAAATACTCATCCACAACACATGACTATGCGCCGTGTGGTGGACCCAAAATGCGCTTGCCAGAGTTGACAACAACCCGTTCAATGGTGCGACCATTCAGTTGAATGGGGTCACGATTGCCGTTGCTAGAGGCTTGTGAGCCATCGGTGAAAAAGACGGTGAATTCATACGCATCCAAACCACGCGGGGCGGGACCTTCAATCCATTCGCCACCGATACGATATTTCGACCCATGGCACGGGCATTCAAAACGATGATTGTTCTCTGACCAATCGGGCAAACATCCCAAATGGGTACACACGGCATATAAAGCGACAAATCCTTGTGATGTATTTGATAACCACATGCGTCCTTCGGGGACTTTGGTCGGCTTTTCATCGACATCGGGGATTGCATCGCTCCCAAACACAAATTCACCACCAAATTCGCCTTCTTTGAAGCGTGGCAACAAATACCAAACCAACCCAACGGCGCTTTCACCTAAGAGCATCACCATCGATGCCCCCCAAATATAATATAAGAACTCACGGCGATTGATACCCGCAACATCTACCACCACTTGCTGGGTAGCTGTTTTCTCGACCAATGCGCCTTTACTACTTGCGGCAGTAGCCATGCCATCCTCCACAAAATGCTTGTTGTTCAGGGTGTTTCGTAATTGCACTTAACATCAATAATAACCAAAACACACATACAATGACAAATATCCAAGTAAACCAATTTTTGATGTTCTAACTTGGCGGTTTGCCTGTTAAATATATCACAAGCGATAGGGTGTGTCAAAAAGGATTTGCTAGAAAATCATGAATATGCCACAATAAAAATGATTTTTCTGCCCAATCATCCATTAGAAGGTGGTGTCTTGTTTTATGACGCTCAAGACAATCGCACATAAACACATTAAATGGCTCGATATTCGCAACCCCATCCCCGAAGAAATCAAAGCCATCAGTACCCTTTACCCGTTTGTGCATCCACTCAATATTGAAGACATGCTCTCGCCCAATGAACGCCCCAAATTGGACGTGGAAGCCGAGTATATTTTCATCGTCCTGCATTTTCCGTTATGGGATGCCAAAGAACGCCTCACGCGCTCGCGTGAGGTCAATTTTTTGGTGATGAAAAACGCCATTATCACCATTCACGATGGCTCACTCAAACCACTCGTCCATATGATAGACCGGTGTCATTCCGACCCCGCCACACTCGACAAATTATTAGGCAAAAATACTGAAAACACGCTGTATCAAATCATCGATGGGTTGGTCGATTATCTATTCCCCATTCTACGCAAAGTTGACCACAATATTCACGGCATTGAGGAAATCATCTTTAGCAGAAACTCACAAAATGTCATCCGTGAAATCGCCCTTGTGCGCCGAGACATCATCGCCCTACGGCGGATTATCCGCCAACAAGTCCCCATTTTGAACCGCATCGCCAATTTAGACCACCCGATTTTGCCCGAAGATTCCGACCAATATTTCGGCGACATCGTAGACCATATCGAAAAAGCCCGTGATATGATAGATGAAGATTCAGAAATCATCGTCAGCCTCGCCGATACAGTGAACATATTGGCGAATCATCGCGTGAATGAGGTCATCCGTGTATTGACGGTTATTTCGGTCATTATGCTCCCGCTCACGCTCATTTCGAGTATTTATGGCATGAATATTGATTTACCCCTGCAAGAACATCCAGAGGCATTTTTTTGGGTATCAGCATCCATGTTTCTGACGGCGGTTGGGATGCTCACATTCTTTCGGTTTCGTAATTGGATTTGATACAGAATGCCCAAATTTCCATTCCCACCCGCCACGCTCATCAAAACCGATACGGCATTAGTTGAGTTGGCGCACAAATTAGCCGATGAGCCGTTGATTGGCGTAGATAGCGAATCGAACAGTTTACACGCCTATCAAGAACGGGTCTGCCTCATCCAAATTTCGACCCGCACGCACGATTACATCATCGACCCGTTTGAGATTGATACGCTCGCACCACTCAGCGCGATTTTCGCCGATACAAAAATCGAAAAAGTCTTGCATGGCGCGGAATATGATATTGTCACACTCAAGCGCGATTTTGGTTTTGAATTTCATCACCTATTCGATACCATGCTCGCCGCTAAAATGTGCAATATTCACCCGTTTGGCTTGAATCACCTGCTCAAGATGTTTTTAGGCATAGAAATTGATAAACGGCATCAGTTGGATAATTGGGGGGTACGTCCCCTACCCCAAGATAGCCTCATTTACGCCCAGATGGATTCACATTATCTACCCCACCTGCGCGACATTTTACATGTGCGCCTCAAAAGTCTGCGCCGATTAGCCGATGCGGAACGGGCATTTGAGGCGTTGACCAAACTCGCACCATCGGCAGTGAAGCAATTCGACCCCAGCACCTTCTGGAATATCGCCGAACCGCATAACTTATCGTGGCGCGAATTGGCGATTCTGAGCGAATTGTATGTCATGCGTGATGAATTGGCGCAGAGCAAAAATTCGCCACCTTTGCAAATCATCACTAACCAACAACTCATCGCGCTCGCACAAGCCAGCCCGACATCGCTCATCCAACTCGAAAAATCGCACATCCTAACCTATAAACAACGCAAACGGTACGCCAAAGCCATTCTCAACGCCATCAAAAAAGGGTACGCGGCGCAATCACTGCCACCACCGCCCGAATTACGGGGCATGGAAAACTTGGTTGCAGACCGTTACGCCGCCTTGCATACCTGGCGCAAAGACCGCGCCCAACAACAAGGCATCGAAGCACGCGCCATCTTGAGCAAGCATGTGTTGTTAGAATTGGCACAAAATCCCCCACAGAATATGACCGAACTGAAAGCCATTAAAGGCATTAGCGAATTGCGGGCGCATACCTATGGCAAAGAAATTTTGCACATTTTAGACAAATTCCGCCTATCATAGAGCTATCTGGATAAAACCATGAAGGACACCCTACGATGAAAAAATTTTTGATGTATCTGCTATTGCTCAATCTCATCACGCTCATCCCCATTCTGGTCATGGCACAGGGCAATAACGCCCCCGATGATACGTTCATCGGCGCAGAAGGCATCGGCGATCCTTATTTCCCCAAGATGGGCAATGGCGGATATGATGTATTATCTTACGACATCGCGCTCGATGTGGATATGAAAAATCAACACATTTCGGGTGTGGTGACAATTAACGCCATCAGCACCCAAGCACTTGGTCAATTCAATTTTGACTTCACCGATTTGACCATCCACACGCTTCTGGTGGATGATGCCCGCGCCGATTTTACCCAAGCCGATAACGAATTGATTATCACGCCCGAAAATATCATCCCAGAAAACACGCCGTTCACGGTGATGGTGCATTACGCCAGCGCATCCAACATAGACCGCTTAGGCAGTTGGTATTTTTATGACGGCGGGGTGGTAGTCGCAGGTGAACCCAGTGGCGCATCGGGCTGGTATCCTGTCAATGAACATCCATCAGATAAAGCCACCTATCGTTATTGTGTCACGGTAGATGAGGGGTATATCGTTGGCGCGAATGGCACACAAGAGAGCGCCATCACCGAAAATGGTCGCACCACATTTTGCTGGTCATCGCCTGAATTGATGAGCAGTTATCTGACGACGGTCGCCATCGGCAATTTTTACATCGTGACCGATGAAACGCAAAACGGCATCCCGATTCGCAATTATTTCGCCGTTGGCGTGGATGATGCGGCGCTCGAAAGTTTTCCGCTCCAAGCCGATATGATCGATTTTTTCGAGACGGTCTTCGGACCCTACCCATTTGAAGTGTACGGCTCGGTGGTGCATAATCTTCGGGTCGGATTCGCGCTCGAAACGCAAACACTATCCACATTTGGGAGTGCCTTCACCACTGAAAGCGTTATCGCACATGAATTGGCACATCAGTGGTTTGGCAATGCGGTCAGCCCCGCGTTATGGCAATACATTTGGCTTAACGAGGGCTTCGCTACTTATGCCGAAATGCTATGGATTGAACATTCGCAAGGCGCACAGGCATTGGATGAGGGCATTCGTGATATGTATGCGGGCATGGTCGATACGAATCAAGTATTTTATATCACTCGTGCCGATTTAGCCGATTTTCTAAATCAGATACCACTCACAGGGGTGGAATTATCACAACAACAGGCACAAGAGGCAATCACCCTATTGCTTGGTGACATACTCAGCGCCAAACAAATCGAAAAATTGACCGCCAATGTTGGCACAAGCACGATCCGCGACTCAGATTTGCTCACGCTCATCACTTCTGCCCCATTTCAGGGTGGCGACATCAATTTGCGCGGGGTGTATCAATTCATGATCATGCTCGATTTACAAGAAATCGCCGATGAATGGGGCTTGAATCCCGATGTGTTGATAGGCGATCCTGGCGCGAATAATTTATTCGCGGATCAAGTGTATCAACGCGGGGCATTAACCCTTCATGCTTTGCGCCTAGAAATTGGCGATGATGCGTTCTTCGAGACGCTCCGTACCTATGTGGCACAATTTAATGATAGCCACGCCACCACCGATGATTTTATCGGCATCGCAGAAGCCGTCAGTGGTCAAGACTTAGACGCATTTTTTGATGGGTGGTTGTATCAACACAATATACCCGATATTCCGCAAATGGATTTATTTGCGCGGGATTTTCAATCATAATGTTGTTTTGTAGGGACGATATACGCGCTTCGCGCTAATCGTCCCGTACAGAAGCAATAATTTCTTAGATTGTACGGGCGGATTAGCGTAGCGTATATCCGCCCTAAACCCAAAAACCATCCCCTATAACCACTTGCCCAATATTGAAAAATGCCGTTACAATACAATCAACAACCAATTTCAGAGGATGTACACAATGTCTGTCTTTGATAATGAATGGCGTGCGTGTCTGCGCGAACAATATAAACATACCATCCGCGAAAATAACGCGAAAAATATCAACTCGCTCAAAATTGTCATGGGTCAAGTCGGATTTGGCGATGATGAATTGCGCCAACTCGAATTAATCGCCACCATGCACATTGATGATGTGGCGGATGATTTTGTGCCGAATCTCGACATCTTAGACGAGATCATCGCCGAAGCGCCCGTTGTGAATACGTCCATGCCTGTGGCACACCCGTTGGAATGTCAATGTCCATCGTGTGTGAACATCGTCATGACCCCGCACGATGAAGAAGGGCAACCTATCACCGATCCCGAAGCCATCGCCGAACACAAGGCAAAACAAGCAAAAGACAAACCCACCCAATTGAGCCTGTTTTAATGCCTCCATCTCAGGACGAACACTTTATGCGCCTCGCCATCGAAGAAGCCATGCTCGCACCCGCGCATGGCGATATTCCTGTTGGCGCGATTATCGTCCATGACGGCAAAATCATCGGGCGCGGACACAATGAGCGCGAATTGCACAACGACCCATCTGCCCACGCCGAAATTGTCGCCATGCGAAAAGCATCGGCATTTCTGGGCGATTGGCAACTGCATGGCGCAACGCTGTATTGCACCTTAGAGCCATGTTGCATGTGCGCGGGGGCAATCATCCAAGCCCGAATCGCCCGCGTGGTCTATGGCGCGATAGACCTCAAAGCGGGGTGCGCGGGTAGCATCACCGACTTGCTCCGTCATCCCAAAATGACCCATTCGGTCGATGTAGATGTGGGGTTATATGCCGATGAATGCGCCGACTTGCTGAATCAGTTTTTTAAGGGGTTGCGCGGTTAAATCGCCTTTTCGTAAAACCGATGCGTCTTATAAATCCGCATTCCCACGCTCAAAAGTGTGCCAGCCATGTCTTGATTCGTCTCTAAAATCCACCCACAATCGAGCGCACGATACGGCATTTTGGGGTCACTGAGGACATTGCGTAATTCGGCATACATCAACACGTCTAAGCCCTTGTTGCGATATTCGGGTTTAATCCCCATCAATGGCACGCGCATCCGATCGACTTTGGGGCGGATTTTCCAATGCCATAACGCTTTCATCAGGGTGATGAATTCGGGCGTACCCGGTCGCGCATTCGCCCGTTTGAGGATCATGTTCAAATCTTGCACCGCCAGCATAAAGCCGACAGGTTCTTCATTCACTTCGACAAACCACGCGGTACGCGGGTCTAAAAACATGCCCAGACTTTTGATGAGACCGTCTAATTCTCTATCCGTCATGGGTGTAAAACCCCAATTGGCAATCCACGCCGTGTTATATAATTCTTTGAACAACTGAAAATCTTGTTTACGGCGTTTGTTGTTGAATGTCCGCACACGGGCATTATTTTGGCGCATGATGCGGGCGCTGATTTTTTCGATGCGTTTGGCGTTACCAAATTGCTCATGTTCTTCGGGGGTGTGGTCATAATAAAAACTGTGGACATCCATCACCTTATAGAATCCCGCACTTTCGACCAACCCCTGATAATACGGCGGATTATACGGCATGAGGATGACGGGTGGCTCGAATCCATCCACCAACAAACCACATTCTTCGTGTGTGGTGAAGCTCTGCGGTCCGCGAATGGCGCTACAACCTTTGGCTTTTGCCCATTCGTAAGCGGTATTCAGCAACGCATGGGCAACTTGCGGGTCGTCTATCGTCTCGAAAAATCCAAACCACGCGATATTTTCATTGTGAAATTGATTATGACGATGATTGATCACGGCGGTGATTGTCCCGACAGGCTCATCACCCCGCCACGCCACAAAATAATCGCCTTCTAAATATTCCCACGAGGGGTTACGGTCTTTATCCAATAATTCACGGCGCATCGAGAGCAATGGTGGCACCCAATTGGGGTCATTGCGATACAACGTCCACGGGAACTTAAAAAAGGCGCGGAAATCTTGTTTTGTCTCGACTTTGCGAATCTCTAGCGATTGTGTCATTATTCACACCTTGACAGTTTAAGGGTCGTTTGATACTATTTTAACAGTCGTTCCGCAATAGCTCAACGGCAGAGCAATCGGCTGTTAACCGATGGGTTCCTGGTTCGAATCCAGGTTGCGGAGATAAAAAATTTAATCGAATACACTTAAAAAACACCCTGCCAAGTGTAGGGTGTTTTTTGTTATGGAAAAAATATGATAGCATCTGATAGATGATGACTATCTCAGGATGTGGATAAAGGGGTATAATCAAGCCGTTTGTGAAAAAATACGCGAGGCTGGAGATATGCACATACCCCTTTCACCGCATGAGGTCATTCAAAAACCTGCCCTCCCCCACGATGAATTGACCGATGTCATCAAATTGGCGATGTGGGCGGGTCAGTTATTGCTCCAATATGGCGCAGATACCGCCCGTATCGAAGAGACCATCCACCGCATCGGCACGGCATTGGGTTGTGATTGGATGGACATCATCATTTTGCCCGAAGGCATCATCGCCACCACCGTGAGCGGGGTCGAATTTCGCACCAAAGTGCGCCGTGTGGTGCGGATGGGGGTCAATTTTAGCGTGTTGGATGCAGTGAACCAACTGAGCCACCAGATTGTTCAGGGCAAAGCCGATAGAATCGTCACACGACAAGAATTACGTCGCATCTCCGATATGGGACACACTTATAATCGGTGGGTGGTGGTATTGATGGTCGGACTAGGATGCGCGGCACTCAGTCGGCTCATCGGTGGCGATTTGTGGGTGTTTATCGTGACATTTTTCGCCTCGTCTGGCGCGATGTTCATCCGCCAAGAAATGCAAAAGCGCCACTTGAACATGATGATTATCGTGGTCACGACTTCGTTTATCGCGCAGATGTTAGCCACAGTCGGGTTATTGCTTGGTTTGGGAGAAAATCCGTATCTGGCATTAGCCGCATCGGTCTTGTTACTTGTCCCTGGTGTGCCGTTGGTCAATTCGGCACAAGATATTTTTCAGGGATTTTTCACCACAGGCATATCCCGCGCCATCAACGGTGTTCTCATCACACTGGGGATTGCTGTAGGGGTGGTATTCGCCAACAGTCTGTTACACTTAGGGGGATTTTAAGCATGTTGCTATTCACAATCATCGAAGATGCCTTTTGGTCGGCATTGGTATCGGTGGGGTTTGCCATTTTATTCCAAGCCCCGCGTAAAACACTGTTTGGGTGCGCGGTGGCGGGCGGATTTGGTCATTTGGTACGCCGATTGTTGCTCTTTACAGGCATGGCGATCGAGACGGCGACCTTCATCGGCGCGTTGGTCATCGGATTTTGGGCGTTGTATTTTTCGCGCAGACACAAAACACCATCCACCATTTTCTCGATTTCGGGGTGCATCCCGATGATACCGGGTTTGGTGGCATACGGGGCGATTCAATCGCTCATCAACCTGACGCATAGCACGCCCGATACAGGCACATTGATACTGTACGAAGCGGTTGTGGGATTAATTCGCACAGGCTTAATTCTCATGGCGCTCACATTGGGCATTTTGATACCACGTCTGGTATTCCAACGTGAGAAACCAGTGGTGTAAATCAGCATGATATATCCTTGTGGGCGACATACGCCCTGCGGGCTAGTCGTCCAGTATGCAAAGCCCAGTTTTAGGGGTGTAATGGCGTGGGACGCGATTAATCGCGTCCCTACTTGCCCTTTGTTGTGCGTGTGGGACGTTCCAGATACAATTCTAAAAATTCAAACGTGTCGCTCATGATTTGCCGATGTTTATGACGTGTTTCTTCGCTATCTAA
Organism: Anaerolineae bacterium; assembly: GCA_034436155.1. Classification (GTDB taxonomy): domain Bacteria; phylum Chloroflexota; class Anaerolineae; order Aggregatilineales; family Phototrophicaceae. The sequence goes on along the minus strand of DAOTVP010000041.1, from coordinate 45,424 downwards.
ATCATCAAAAAAGGCATGTCCATGATTTGGGACGATGTGAATTTGATGCGCCAAGCCGTTTTTTGTGGTGGATTGCAACAATTCGGCACGCAATTGCTTAATGACTTGGGGTTGAATGTGTTGCTCATAAGCCCCATAAAAGGCGCATATCGGCACATGGGCATCTTTGAAACGCCCTAAATAGCGTTGCGGAAATCCGCCATACGCCACCGCCGCCTCAATTTCTGGGACGGTAATCGCCGCCTCGAATGCGAAACTGCCCCCCATACCCACGCCAACCGCCGCCACACTGCGGTTACAACGGTGATGATTTTCGAGGACGTGCAAAGCATCATTCACCACCTGCGAGGCGCTCTCTTGATAGGTCTGGACTAACTCCATCGCCAATTGTGGTGTATTCGCCGTTTGTCCCTCAAATAAATCGGGCGCGATGACATAATAACCCATCTCGGCAAAGCGATCTGCCATTCGGCGGATGACTTGCGTCAAGCCCCACCAGTCATGAATCAACACAATGCCAGGGAAGCGTTGCCCCAATTTGGGATATGCCCAATACGCGGGTAAACGCCGTCCGGTCGGCAAGACCACATCGATATACCCCACCTCAATATCGTATTCTACGTGTTTCAAATCGAATGGCATAATCCTCTCTCTTTCAATATCATCCACCAACATCCACATTCATCCCAAAAATCACTTGCTGGTTGGGCAAGGTATCGGCATCTGCGCCGAGTAATTTGGCATTCACATCATCCAACGCCAGATTGAGCGAGCGATAACCCGCCCGATGCGCCCAATCGCGCAAGGCGACCAACAACGGCGCGGTGAGCGATTTGGGAGACCAGCACCACATATCGGCTTTACGGCTATCATACAATTGGCGTTGCACACACACCAGCGCCTCATGACCCGCCGCCGAAACGTGTAAGCGGTGAATCGGTTGTGCATCCATGCCTTCTACCGCATCCCATAAACGCGGGAACATCGCTTCCCAATGATAGCGGGCGCTTTGCGTGCGTCCGATGGGCATTTGCCACCCGTCTATTTGGGCGGGGTTCGATTTTGTATGCTCGGTGGCTTTATAAAATCCCTGCCCCAATTGGGCAGATACTTCGTAATAGCGCACCCGCGCCACCTCAGACATGCCCAACCCCTTAAAAAATTGGGCTTGCGATTCATCATACGCCGAAAACGCCACCGTCAGCCGATTGGCGAAATCACCTGTGAGCGCCACCAAATAATCCATCAATGCCGATTGCACGGCGGGGGTTTGCGCGTGCCATTTACCGAGATGCACATGCACCCCAAACGGCTCGGCTTCATGGCTCAGATACGCTTCGGCATATCCGACTACCGTCTCATCGCGGGTGATAACGATGGGCAACCCGCCCCCGCGCAACAGATGATTCAACCATATCACCGCCGTCTCGATGCTCATCCAAGCACCGCCATGCAACCAGCGTTCATAAATGGTAAGCGCCTCGTATGGTGGCGATTCGACCCGCCCTTGTGAATCAAACCGTTGCCACACCTCGATTTTGCTTCGTAATAAGGTGCTGATGGCGCTTGTATCTTCTAATTTGGCTTTGCGGACATGAATTTTGCTCAAATGACTTTGCCCTTGTGTGGTGTCTCATGTTATGATTAAAAACAAACATCGTTACACGTATATGATAGCGGATTTTTTGGGATTTTGCCCACCACCAAGAAAAGAGTTCATTGTGATGTCGTCACTCAATTTTGATATACCTGCCATAACCGACTTTTTAGTCGGGTTACTCAATACCCCTAGCCCCACTGGGTATCACCCCGAAGCGATAGCCTATGTCCAAAAGGCGTTTGAGGCGCTCCAGATGCCGAATTTAGCCATTTCGCAAACGCGCAAAGGGGCGCTGGTCGCCAAACTCGCGGGCAAAAAACACGATTCCCCCATCGGGTTAACCGCACATATTGATACGCTCGGTCTGATGGTCAAAGAAATTAAATCCAACGGACGGCTAAAATGTATCAATATCGGCGGGGTGTTATGGGGTGGTATCGAATCGGAAGGTGTGACCATCCGCACACACGACAATCGGCGGATTCGCGGGAGCATCCACCCCGCCAACACATCGGTGCATGTGAACAGCAAAATTCGCAATTTAGAACGCAACGAAGAGACCATCGAAATCCGTATAGATGAGCGCACATCCAGCGAAGCCGAAACCCGCGCATTGGGCATCGGTGTAGGCGACTTTATCTTCATCGATCCGCGTGTAGAAGTCACTCCAAGCGGGTTCATTCGTGGGCGCTTTTTGGATGATAAAGCGGGTGTCGCGTGTATCTATGGCGCACTTATGGCAATTAAACACGCCAATCTCACCCCCGCGCAGGATGTGTATATCCATATCTCGCATTACGAAGAAGTTGGGCATGGTGGCGCGAATGGCTTGCCCGATAATCTCGCCGAATTGGTCTCGGTGGATATGGGCGCGATCGGGGTTGGTCAGGCGGGGGATGAATTTTCCGTCAGCATTTGCGTCAAAGATGGTGGCGGTCCGTATCATTTTGATATGAATAATAAATTGCGCCGTCTGGCAGAGGTCAACGGCATTAAACATCAGGTGGATATTTATTTGCATTATTCATCCGATGGCACAGCCTACTGGCGGGCGGGTGGTGGCGCAAAAGTGGGATTGGCGGGACCGGGTGTCGATGCGTCTCATGCCTATGAGCGCACGCATCAAGATGCCCTGCTCCACTCATCACATTTGCTCGCCCAATTCATGCTGGCGGAGGTGGAATAAGCGATGTTACTGGTGATTGATATTGGCAATACCAATGTTCACATGGGGTTATGGACTGCCAATTCATGGGCATTAAATTGGCGTGCGCGGACAGTCGCCGATAAAATGCCCGATGAATACGCCGTTTTGCTCCGTAATTTTTTGAATAGCGCCGATGTCGGTTGGAAAGCTATTACAGGCGTGATTATCGGCAGTGTCGTGCCACCGCTCACCGCCACCTTTAGCGAATTGATAGAACGCTATGTGGGCATACAACCGATTGTCGTCACGCATAAACTGGATACAGGCGTGAAAATCGCCATAGATCAGCCCGAACAAGCCGGCGCAGACCGCATCATCAACGCCGCGGCGGTGGTGGCATTGTATGGCAAAAAACCCGCGATTGTGATCGATTTCGGCACAGCTACCACGTTTGATGTCGTATCGGCAGATGGCGCATATTGCGGTGGCGCGATTTCGCCTGGGATTGGCTTAGCACATGACGCATTGGTGAGCCGAGCGGCGCGACTACACAAAGTCGATTTGCAACCCCCACCCGACCCCATCGGCGGGAACACCATTCACGCCATGCAAAGCGGGATTTTTTGGGGCTATGTGGCGCTGATAGAAGGTCTGATTCAGCGCATCAAGACGGCGATGGTGAGCCATGGTTATGCCCCTGCCGAAGCCGATATTTTGGTCATCGCCACCGGTGGATTATCGGCGCTCATCCAATCACATACCGATTGCATCCACACCATCGCGCCCGAATTGACATTAGACGGGTTGCGGATCATTTATGAACGCCAGAAAAAATCATAGCTCTGGTTTAGGGCGGATATACACTTCGTTAATCCGCCCCTACAGCCCAATTTGTACTGGCGGATTAGAGGCGTTAGCCTCGTATATCCGCCATAAAATAACACATCTACTCAAACTGATTTTGCACCGATTCGACGGCTTCCTCGGCGGTCATATCGCCCGATATGACGCTGGTGAATGCCGTCTGAATGGCACGCGCCACCGCGCCCGTGTTGTTATCGGTTGGCATGAGGACGGCGTTGCTCAATAAATCGGCGAAGAGCGCAATATCGGCATTAGAGAGCGCCATTTGTGTCAATGCGCCTCGTTGTGAGGGCAATAGATTCACCAATTGGGCATAATCCGCTTGGCGCGAATTGCCCATCATCCATTCTATAAAATGATACGCCGTTGCTTGTTTATCCGCCGTCTTCGCGGTGACAATCCACACCCACCCATTCATCAGGGCAATGGCATCGCCATTGGCAGTCGGGATAGCCGATGAAAATAAACGCACATCATCATCGAGTTGGCTCAGATAAGTTGAAGCGTTCATCACCCCTGCCCGCAAATCACCCGATGTTAGCGAGCGAACATAATCACTCGTAGATGTAAAATCGAGCATCGAATCATCTATCAGATTGGCACGATAGGCTTGCTCATAAAAATTAAAGACGGTGGCGAGCGCATCAACATTCAAATTGAGCGTACCATCATTGGCGAGTGTGCCACCCGCCGCCAAATATTGCAAAAACAAGACGCTATTCAGACCTGTCGTCCGCCCTGCGGGGAAGTTCCAAAAGGCATTCGCCCCTAAAATGGCTTCAAATGTCCATGCAGTCGGTTGATTTTCATCGCCATAAAATGCCAATAAATTCAAATCCAACACATACGGCAAGGCATAAATTTGATTTTGCACCCGCCCCATTTGGAGCGCAGGCGGGAATAAATCGCCGATGATGCTACTGGATAAATGCCCTTCGAGTAAAACGGGGATGCCTTCTTGGATGAGCGCGGGCAAATCTTCACGGCGCACCAATGTAATATCGGGCAAGGCACCGGGCGCAACTTTATTGGCGGTGCGGAGCGTAGGCAAAATACCGCCCGTTTCGGCATATCGGCGCAACCGAAATTCAATGGTGAGGGCTTCATCTTGTTCGGCGATGAATCCGTTCAATTGGTCATTCAGCAAAGTCGCCACATCGGGGTTATCGGATGGTGCAAGCGTCTCTGGAAACCACACGACAAAATGTTGCGCGGGTAAATTGGCGCTTTCGGTTGGGAAATTGGTCGGTACAGGGGGTAATGGGGTGGTATTAACGGCAGGGGTCGCCGTTTCGGGTGTCGGTATGACGGCGGGTGATGTGCCACATGCCGATAAAAGAAATAGTATAACGATGAAGCCAATGGACGCGATAAATCGCACCCGTACATATCGTTTTTGCATATCCATTACTTCAACTCTACCCAATCACCTGTCGGGATTTTTTCGCCCGCCAAAATCGCCACACTTATCCGATTTTCGGCGGGTGTGAGCGGACAATCGTAACGGTCATTATAGGCACAATACGGATTATATGCCGTGTTAAAATCCACCACAAACCGACCATCAGGCAATTTCACAGGATCTATATAACGCCCCGCGGGGTACGTCTCTTTGCCCGCGTTGGCATCGACAAAGGGCAGAAAAAAGCCGTGCGGGGTCTGATAAATCGTGAGCGTCACCGCTTGACCGTCCACCTCAAACGTGAATGTGCCATAGCGTTGATAATTGCGAATGGTATCTTTGGTGGTGAGGATTTGCGCGGGGGGCGTATTTTCAATCGGGGTCACATCCACTACCAACGCCAGCACGGGGTTATAGGGATAATAATTCAGGTGGGTGAATTCTACTTTTTGGGCATCATTGAGGGGCGATTGGTCGTCATATTCAAAAAATTCGTCTTTAGCGAGTCGTTGTTGCAGAATCAATCCTTCAGACATACGTTTTCCTCTATGAATTGGGGGATTTTCGTGGGGAGATAAGCGGAGCGGAGAAGGTGGGATTCGAACCCACGGTACCCTTGCAGGTACATCTGTTTTCGAGACAGACCCAATCGGCCACTCTGGCACCTCTCCGTGTGGGGGATATGATAGCATAGAATGGGCGTGGTGTGTAGGGCATGAAATTGGTATCAAATGGTAAGACCTACGCCTCGTAAAATATCCGTAGCAATATATCCATTGAACACAACACGAAAAAGGGTCTATATGTATATCCCAAAGGAACGTTCTTTTTGGTCGGTGGGATTTGGGCATCTCGCCAACGACATTTTTATGTCGATGGGGTCGGTGATTCTGGTGTTTATGAGCGTGGCGATTGTGCCGATGACCAACACGCAAATCGGCTTCGCCATCAGCGCCCAACAATTAACGGGGGCGCTCACACAACCCGCGTTTGGCTTATTAGCCGATAAAAATGGCGGGCGCTTGCTCGGTGCGGGCGGTTTGATGGTCACGATGGGCATGTTTATGAGCTGGCTGTTGGTCGCCATCACCACCCATAATTATTACCTGATGCTCATCCCGTTCATCCTGCAAGGCGTGGGCAGTGGTGCTGTTCACCCCGTTGGGATGCTCCATTCGGCGGTCAGCAATCGATCCCGCGCCGCCAGCAATATGTCTTATTTTTTCCTGCTGGGGCAATTGGGCTTGGCAACGGGTCCGATTTTGGCGGGATTATTGCTCGATAATGCCAATCCAAACCCGTTATTGCCATTCATGCAACCGTTGGGCATCGATAACCGCCTGTTGGTGAATAACACCGCCTCGCCATTATTTATGACGATGATTTTGGCGCTCCCTATCGCAACCTTTATGCTATCGTCTATCCCTGTTTGGACGAAAGAAGGGCGCGATAAAGCCTCTGGCAAAACGCAGCCGATGGAGATGGTCACAGCCAAATCGTTGGTCGTGCCGTTGTTGATTATCGGCGTGATGGTGACATTTCGCGGGTTAGCCAATCCGGGGTCGGTGAATTTTATCCCTGCCCTCTTCCAACAAAAAGGCTGGTCGCCTGCCGAATATGGATTTATCACCAGCCTGTTTTGGATTTCGGCGGGCATCTCTGGCGTGGTGGTGGGCAATTTTGCCGATAGGTTTGACCGCCGTCTGGTGATGATGGTGACGATGGTCGCCTCTGCGCCGACCTTTTTCTTGCTCCCGATGGCGGATGGTGTTCTGGCGTTAATCTTGGCGTTGGGCGCGGGCAGTTTATCGGGCGGGGTGCATAGCATCATCGTGGTGCTGGCACAAGATACCATCCCCACAGGCAAAGGGATGGCGGGTGGCGCAATTTTGGGGATAATATTCGCCACAGGCGCGTTGGGTAGTCTGATTATCGGCGGGTTAGCCGACCTCATCGGCTTAGGGACGACCTTTCAAGTGGTATCGGTTGCGGTGGTCATCGCGGGGGTGCTTAGTTTGGCATTGCCGAAAAAACAGAAGGGATAACACAAGTCTGTTTTGATTAAGGGCGGATATACGCTACGCTAATCCACCCCTACATATCTTTTTTGCACTGATTCGCTCGTCCGCCTGTACACATTTAAGAAATTATTGCTTCTGTACGGGACGATTAGCGTGAAGCGCGTATATCGTCCCTAAATATGCCATAATTTGAAATTGCCGATTTCACTGGACGCGCTTCTGCACGTCTTATTTCTGTGCATTTATATCAACGGACGGCATTTTTGCCGTCCGCAATTTATATATATCATCCTACGACCGCAATTTCGCGCCGATTTGATGCTCTAACGCGCCGATAATTTTCTTCCGCACGCTCGCCACCTCTTTATCGGTGAGCGTCTTTTCATCGGTCTGATACACCAGACTATACGCGAGGCTCTTATGCCCTTGCGGGATAGACTCACCGCGATACACATCGAATAGCGTCACCTCTTTGAGCAAATCGCCACCCGCTTTACGGATGACCGCCTCGACAATCGCCGCGGGGGTATCATCGCGCACCACCAACGCCAAATCTTCATAAACGGGCGGTGTAATCGGCAATGGCTTCACGGCGAAATCGAATTGCGAGACGCGCAATAACGCATCCAAATCGAAATCCGTGACCAAAACGGGACTGCCGCTGAGTTCAAATCTACGCGCCACCAACGGGTGCAATTCACCAAACGCGCCGATAACCGTATCACCACTATATAAAATCGCAGACCGTCCGGGATGCAAGCTGATATGTGCGCCGTTGTTGGGTTCATAGCGCACATTGGGCAAGTGTAAGCCGTGTGCGATGCCCTCAACGATGCCCTTCAGGTCGAAGAAATCGAAATCACCCTCGACACGTCCCAACCATGAGCCACTATCCCGCGCCCCTGTGATGACGATGCTCAGACGGCGCAATTCATCGGGCAATTCGGCGCTGGTGGTTTGGTAAATACTGCCAATCTCGAAAATCATCTGTTGATTCTGATAGCGCCGATTCGCCAACACCGTTTGGAGCAAATTGGGCAACAAACTCTGACGGAACACCGTCTTTTCGGGCGAAATCGGGTTCAGTATCGTCACATAACGGTCTGGGTCGAATGGCAAATTGCCTGTCGCCCCATTCGGCACGAGGTACGATTCGATTTCGGGCGTGGTGAAGCGATAGCTGATATTTTCACGCAAGCCCAAATCCACCAACACATCGCGCAGACGTTCTTCGCGCTCGAAGGTGATATTCACCCACTGCGGGGGCATGGCATCATCCATGATGGTGGTCGGGATGGCATCATAACCATGAATACGGGCAATTTCTTCGATGAGGTCGGCTTGCCCGATGGTCGGATCATCGCTAATATCGGTGCGATGGTCGGGGACAATCACTTGGAGCGTCTCGTCTTTGATGGTCACATCGAAGCCCAAACGTAGCAACATATCCGCCGCCGTTTCGGTGCTGAAATCCATCCCCAACAGACGGCGAATTTCGCGGGTATGCAACGTGATATGAATCGGCTTGGGTGGATTGGGATATTCATCCACCAGACCCTTCGCAATTTTGCCACCACCCGTCTGACGCATGAGTTCAATCCCACGCGAGACCCCGATCACCGCTTGGCTGGGATGCACCCCTCTGCTGAAGCGCGTCCCCGCTTCGGTGAAGGCTTTTTGCGATTGCATAGAACGGCGGATGTTGATGAAATTCCAATTCGCGCCTTCGAGCAACACGTTGGTTGTGGTATCGCTAATTTCCGTCTCGCCACCGCCGATGATACCGCCCAAACTGAGGACACCTGCGGTATCGCACACGAGGATATTATGCGCCTCCAAAACACGATTTTGCCCGTCTAATGTGAGCAACGTCTCGCCCTCTTTGGGCAAGCGTGTGATGATGGTGGGCGTTTTTCCGCCTGCGCGTTCCACCAATTTATCATAATCGAAGGCGTGGAGCGGTTGCCCCAATTCAAATGTGATGTAATTGGTGATGTCGACGATATTGTTAATCGGACGTTGCCCGACCAATTTTAAGCGCCGTTGCAACCATTCTGGCGATGGTTTGATGGTCGTATTCTTCAACAATGCCACCACAAAACGCGGATTGAGGTCTGGATTTTGAATTTGAATCTCAATTTGACCATCGATCGGATCACCTTCTGCGAGGAAGTCATGACTCAGCGGTCTAATCGGCTTATCCAAAATCGCCGCCACTTCGCGGGCGACACCCAACACCGAAAAACACCGCGCCAAATTCGGGGTGAGTTCGACCTCGAAAATAATATCGCCCAACACATCTTGTAACGGTGCGCCTGGGGGATACGGCTTGCCCGCTAAATCGTGCGGTTGCGTGTGCATGAGGATAACGCCGTCATGATCATCGGACATACCCAATTCTTTCTCGGAACACACCATGCTTTTGTTATATACCCCGCGCAAATCTTTGCCCTTGAGGATCATGCGCTTGGGTTCATCGCTATGACCATCCCACACTTCTGCGCCTTCATGGGCGAATGCCGTCCACAAAGGCGGATTGAGTTCCCCTTTACCCCGATATTCAAATAAATTCGGCGCACCCGTGACGCATTGTTCCAGTTCTGCACCGCCATAATCCACCATCGCCAACACGAGCCGATCGGCATTGGGATGCGGTTTTACCTCACGGATTGCCGCCAAAACAAGCCGGTCTCTATCCCACACCAGATGATTCGATGTGGGTTGGCGGATGCCTTCGACTTGGGTTTGTGGCACACCAATATAATGAATTTTGCCCACCTCTAAGCCCGCAACCGTCAATTTTTCGGCGAGCAATTCGGCAGGTATATCGATTTCGACAAATTCTCTGAGCCAAGAGAGTGGCACAAGCATGGTTATCTTTCTCCTTTTATTCTTCTATCAGGGGGCGAATTATCGCCACAATTTCATTCGCTATCGCCAGATTGCCTATTGGATTTAGGTGATTAAAATCGATCCACACCCGTTCTACTTGGGTATCGAGTGCCTTGCCTAAATAGAATAGATAATCACGCGCATCGGCGGCTTGCTCCCATTGTGGATACACCCGCCAGAACAAATCACTCAGACCACCGGGCATCTCCCATAAAAATTGTTGTTCCTCTGCATTCACGGGGCGCTCGGATATGAACAAAATCGGTTGGATAAACGCCACAAATTCGATACCGTGCGCGTCTGATAATGCCTTCGCCATCGTGATATTATCCAGATAGGTCTGAACAGTGGCATTCACAAACACATCATCCAACGGGGGCAACGCCCAATTGGGTTGAACTTTTGGCGGATCGCCCACGATTAAGCGATAGGTCGCGGTTTGTGATAAAAAATTCACCAACGACTCGCCGAATGTGTACGATTTTGGCGCAAACGCATCGGTATTGACGACACGGTGAATCGTCTCGTAATAAAAATGCCCGCCCGCAATGCTGTTGCGATTCGCCGCTGTGACATCATTCGCGCCATCGTAGAATATCACCATATCGGGAATATCCCCCCCCGCGATGAGTTGGGATAGGCGAAGTAAATTTTGGGTGGATGTGTAACCCAATTCACCAAAATTCACCACACATACACCCGCATCGATCAACGCGAGTTGAATCCCCGTGGGGATGGTATTCCAATCTGGCACACCATACCCCCAGATCGTAGACCCGCCGAAGATATAAATGCGGTAGGTGTCATCGCTACAATCCGATGCGTGGGTTAAGCGATTGCCATTTTGGTTGATGTTAATCGTCTCACCTGTATATGGGCGTGTTTGCCACAATCGATGTGGAACATAATCCCATTTATCGGCTTCAAAATGCTCGCGCCAATACGTGCGTGACCAATCTTGGGTCTGATAGTATTCCAGCGACAAAATGCGGTTGGTGAAAGCCTCTATCTCAGTTTGGGTGACAGACGGTCTACCCGACACGATGATAGACGAAACCCCCTCTATCCCAAGCAATAAGATGAGGGTATTCAGCAAAATAATCGCCATACCGATATAAGCCCGTCCTAAAAATTTTACCAATGGGACACCTCAAAATTGTTTCAAAAAGCGTTGGTCATTCGCCCAGAAGTAGCGAATATCGCTGATACCATGTTTGAGCAAGGTCATGCGTTCCGGACCCATGCCGAAGGCGAAACCAGACCATTCGTTGGGGTCGTAGCCCCCATTCCGCAACACAACGGGGTGAATCATGCCACTGCCCGCAATTTCGAGCCAACCGCTATGCTTGCACACCCGACAGCCTTCGCCACCACACAAAAAACATTCCACATCAATTTCCATACTCGGTTCGGTGAACGGGAAGTACGATGCGCGGAAGCGCAACCGCGCCGATGGACTGAAGAAGCGCCGCGCAAATTCGGTAATTGTGCCTTTCAGGTCGCTCATGCGGATATTTTTGCCGATGGCGATGCCTTCCATCTGATGAAATTGTACCTCACTACGCACGGTGATTTGTTCAAACCGATAGCACATCCCTGGCAACACCACCCGTAACGGTTGTGCGCCACCAGCGCCGAGTTCACGCATGGCGCGGATTTGCCCCGCCGATGTATGCGTGCGTAAAATCACATTCGGGCGGGTGGTATAAAACGTGTCTTGCATATCACGCGCAGGGTGATGTGGCGGGATATTGAGGAGCGTAAAGTTCATATCATCCGTCTCAATATCCCGACTCTGATACACCTGAAAGCCCATATCGCCCCAAATTTCAAATAGACGGCGCAAGGTGCGCGTAGACGGATGCAATCCGCCAACCGTTTGCGGACGACCGGGCAAGGTAATATCCACCGCGCCCGATTCGAGGTCTTGCGCCAATTCTTGGTCGCTAATCAATTTTTCGCGGTCTGCATAAGCCGATTCGAGGACATTTTTCACGTCATTCGCCGCTTTACCAAACAGGGGGCGTTCCTCTTTAGAGAGCGACCCCATGTTGCGGAGCATCTGCGTGAGTTGTCCTTTTTTGCCGATATATTGGCTATCCCACGCATCCAGTTCGGCACGATTTTTGACCGCGCTCAATTCTGCGAGGGCTTGCGATTGTAGTGCTTGTAATTGGTCGAGCATATCAAATCCTCCATCTACGGTAACAACCTGATGGATGTTGGGCAAATAAAAACGCCCTTCATCCACCGTATGCAAAAAAACTTGCATCACAGGGACGAGAGCGCCTTATTACGCATCCCGCGTTACCACCCTGATTGATATATCAGCATCAAGCTGATACATCCACTTCATTCTGCCCAGTGACGTTGGGTAAACGGGATGAACTACTCAACCTGAACCAGATTTTTCCCTCATCCAACGCGCCAATGATGATCATCGCACTCAAGAGTGAATTTTGCGCGTGCATCTCCTACCACTGCTTTCAGCCGATGGCATGTGGCTCTCTGTTGGGGCAACATCTCGCAAACTGTCTCTTTGTTGTCGTTGTTAAACGCTATTATGTGCAGAAAATGGCGCGTCTGTCAATTCGAGATTTCCCCAATCCATGACAAAAATCACCAATTTTGACCCCTATGACCCCTTATTACCATTTAAGGCTTGATTAAACCCCTTGACGGCTATTATAATATGGGGTATAGTCTAAAATAGTACGGAAAGGATGGTTTTGGATGAATACCAACAACAAACTGATCATTGAAGATGGCGCGGTCTATTCCCGCCAAGAAGCGGCAGAGGCGCTCGGTATTAGCCTCAGCACACTGAAACGGCTCATCGCCAAAGGGCATTTGCAAGTGAGCAAACCCGATGGAATGCGTCGTGTATTTATCACAGGTGAAAGTATAAAAGCCTTCTTACAAGGCACAACAGTTGAGAAAGGCGCGTAGATATGGTCGCCCTTGGGCTATCTAATAACAAAACCGTTAACAATAGACACAGTTATCGCATCAATGAACGGCGCAATGTTGCCGTGTATGCGATGGTGTCGCCCAGTACGGACAAAATTTGTCTATGGGTCAACGCGGTTTTGGCAGATAGTCACGAAAAGTCTCACAAATGGCGGGAGTTTTAACCCCCTACCCCAATTCCTAGAACAAGGAAAGGGACGTGAGACGCGGTTGTTGATAAAACCCATCGGCTCACGTCTCTTTTTTTGCCGATGTACCGTGATGAAATGCCTTAACCCATCATTCGCTCTTAGTCGTGCGGTGATATGGAACGGTTGACCAAGTTCCACACCTGAACCAGAAAGGATAGGTCATGCACTCAGAAAGTGACGGCGACACCGCCAAGACCACATCGCACTACGACAGCCCAGAAGATAGTCAAGAGACATTTTGGGAGTTAGTCGTAATCCTTGACTAAACGGTAAGAACGAGATTCAAAAAGGCAAGCACGTTTACAAACCCGAACCAGTTTTATTGTTAGTTGCGTAAACGGACACGAGAGCTAGGGATTGAAAAAGCACCATCCGCACCAAATCCATCCAAAACGCATCACCTGAACAACTTATCAGCTTATTCACGGGAGGATATACAATACCTCGCCGATACAACCAACGGGCAAGGCATGACAAACGTCATGCTTTGCTCATCAAACCATACGAAATTACAAACAATCTACTGGACTTAAAGCGAATTTAACCCAATTGGGATATAATAGACAAAGATACAAACAAAAATAGACTTCTTGAGTAGAGAGGTTTCAAATTTAACGTGTCGTCAGACGTGTCAGTTCTCCAGAATCGTGTGTTGCTCCTGAATGGCAATACGTGGGAGCCACTATCAGTCATCACTGTCCCCCGCGCCATCAATCTCCTCTTGGCGGGGAAAGCCACCGTTGTCGAAGAATCGGGTAAATTCCTCAGAACGGTACGCGATAACTTTCCCATTCCGTCTGTCATCGCCCTGCGAACCTATATCAATGTCCCACGCAGGCACGCCCATTGGAGTCGAAAAGGTGTCCTCATCCGCGATAAATATGTGTGTATTTATTGCGGTGTGCAACCAGGCTCGATGGTCAAAGGAAAAGTGTTATCCAAATCCGATTTTAGCATCGACCACATCGTCCCGCGCTCGCGTGGCGGAAAAGACACATGGACGAATACCGCCTGTGCCTGTTCTGCGTGTAATCATCGTAAAGGCAGTCATTTGCCCCATGAAGCGGGGATGAAAATGTTGTATGAACCCAAAATCCCACGCACCAGTTATCTGGTCATCGCCATTGGTAGCGGACCCGATGCGTGGAAGCGGTATATTGAATATTAATTCAGAGGGGATCTCGGCACTATCAGAGATACCCCTCTTATGTTTTTAGGCGCACAAACATCGATTTGTGCGTTTTTTGTATTGATGATCTACAACTTTCTCCGCTATCATACGTATACCAAAAGTAGAATATAAAAAATAGAATATTATATCTCATACCATGTCACACATTGAACGTCTCACAAGAAAGGGCAAGTCTATGAAATACATTGTAGAAGCACGCGGTCTTATCAAGACCTATAAACGCAAAGACGGCACAGAAGTTCAAGCCGTACGGGGTGTCGATTTAGACATCGAAAAAGGCGAGATCTTCAGCTTGCTCGGTCCTAACGGCGCGGGCAAAACCACCACTATCTCGATGATTAGCGGGCTTATCACCCCCACACATGGCGATGCCAAAATCGGTGGGTACAGCATCACCAAAGCCCCCATCGAAGCCAAAGCCCTCATCGGCATTGTGCCACAAGAAATCGCGCTCTATCCCGACCTCAGCGCCCGCCAAAATCTGGAATTTTTCGGCAAAATGTACGGCATGAGGGGCAAGTCATTGGCGCATCGTGTGGATGAGGTGTTGGAATTCATCGACCTCAAAGAACGCCAACGGGACCGTGTAAGCACATTTTCGGGCGGGATGAAACGGCGTGTCAATATCGGCGTAGGGTTGTTGCATAAACCACAATTGGTTTATATGGATGAGCCGACTGTCGGCATAGATCCGCAAAGTCGGCGACGCATCCTCGACACGGTGTTACGCCTGCGTGATGAATATCGCATGACGGTGCTGTATACCACCCACCTGATGGAAGAGGCACAAGAATTGAGCGACCGAGTTGGGATTATCGATCATGGAAAGATTATCGCGCTTGGTACTCAGGGCGATTTGACACAACAAGTGGGTGAAGAAGACCGCCTGATCCTCAGCATTGGCGAGCATACAGTTCCAGATGACTTGCTCAAACGACTCAAATCGGAAGTGGCGGGTGTTACCGATGTTAAATACGAAAAAGTCGACCTGATAGCAATCGAAGAACCCAAAGCCGAAGGCGATATGGTGGTCATTGATAAACGGGGGACAGGCTCGATGGCGGCGGTGCGGTCTGGTCAGACCTACGAAGGGGTCATCACCATCCACGCCAAACGTGGCAGAAAAGCCTTGCCTGGCATCATCAATTTATTGGATGGTGCAGGTGTCGAGATCCAATCGGTCGAAGTCAAAGAGCCAGACCTCGAAGCAGTGTTCCTCAAACTAACTGGGCGTGCTTTGCGCGATTAATCATCTATTTTACAGAAAGGATTTCTCGTCATGGGCAAAATTATCGCTATCGCCCGTCGGTATGTATATACAACCTTCACCGATGTATCGTTGCTGATTATCATGATACTCACACCGTTAACTATCTCGACGATTATCGCGCTTGCCTTTCGGGATGTGAGCAGTGGCAACGCGCCGCTACGCAATATCCCTGTGGCAGTGGTCAATCTAGATCAGGGGGTCACTGTACAGGGCAATACCATCAATCATGGTGATTTTCTGATGAATATCCTCATCCCGCCAACGAATGAAGCGAATACATCATCCACAACCGATAACGAAATATGTGCGCCGTTGATCATCACCACCAACACATCCAACCAACCACAGGCGAATATCGCAAAACTGATCAGCGCCACACGCCTCGCAGACCCTACCCTTGCGCGTGCTGGTGTTGAAGATGGCTCGTATGCCGCAGCGATCATCATCCCCGAAAATTTCAGCCAAAATATCACCTACACGGGTCCCAATTTCACATTCACCCCCGTTCAAATCGAGGTCTATGGTGATGCGAATCGGAGCATTTCGGCGGGTGTTGTGCGGAGCATTGTTGAATCGGTGAATAACAGCATCCTCGCGGGGAATATCACCTTCGCCACGTTTTACGATACACTCATCGCACAACGGTGGAACGACTTGTTATTACTATCACAAACAGGCGTGTTTAATGCTCCATTAGCGTGTGCCTTCAACCCGTCTATCGCCAATTTGCGCGTAGATTTGCAATCCATCGAAGGCGAAGCCCCGCCTCCATTTAATGCCTTAGCCATATTGGGATCGGCAATGGCGAGTTTCTTCGCCCTATTCACCGCATCAGGCGCGGCAACCAATATCCTCGAAGAACGGCGGAATGGCACGCTCCAACGCATGTTTATCTCGCCGACACCGCGTTTTACGGTATTACTCGGTCTTTTAACGGGGACATTGATGGTGGTTTTGGTGCAACTGGTCTTGTTATTTGTGGCGCTCAATATCATCAACGCCATTTTACAAGGGCAATTTTCGTTCATCTGGGGGACAAATTGGCTGGCAATTATCGGCTTGGTCTTGGCGACTGCCCTCTCGGTCTCTGGTGTGGGTATATTGATAGCCGCCCTCTCGAAAACGGCTGAACAATCGAGCATTTACGGCTCGCTTGTCTCGATGTTCATGGGCGTAGTGGGCGGTGCATTTTTCGATGTCAGTTTATTGCCCGATATTCTCACCCGTTTTTCAGTGGTGCGTTGGTCAACCGAAGGGTTCACGCGCCTATCGCAAGGCAATAGCGACATATTACTCAATGTAGGATGGTTGCTCATCATTGGTGCGGTTTTATTCACACTCGGCATGGTGATATTCACGCGCCGTCAAGATGTTTAAGAGGATGCGAATATGAATAAATTACTCAGCATTGCACAAAATGACTTGCGCGTGGCATTCAAAGAACGGGGGATCTGGATTAATCTGGTCGCGTTGCCTATCGCGCTTATCCTCATCATCGGGTTAGCCAGTGGCGGGTTTGGTGGCACAACGCCACCAATCACGATCGATGTGTACGATAATGACCAATCTGAATTATCGGCACAGTTATTAAGCACCCTGCGCGACATCAATCCCAATCTGGTCTTATGCCCAATGGATAACACCGATGCCGATATATGTCGCTTATCACAACAAACGCTCACCCGCGAATTATCGCAAGAACGCATCGAAAACAATCGCATTAGCGCCATCATTGAGATTCCTAACGGATTCGAGCAGACCCTGCTACGTGGCGAACCGACTGAATTGATGTATCGGTCAGATGAAAATTTTGCCCAACCGAGCGTCTTGCTCCAAACCGTGCAGGCGGCGGTCAGCCGTGTCAATGGGGCATCATTGGCGGGTCGTGTGAGCGCGTATGCGCTATCACAAGCCGATAGCGTCGCTGTGACCGATGGCGATAATCTCGCCAACATCTTTTATCAGACAGCCACCACCTTTTGGGAAGCACCGCCATCGCGTGTTGTCTATAAAACCACAGGCACAACCGCAACATCATCTGGATTTAACCAATCTGTACCCGGTATGGGCAGTATGTATGTGATGTTCACCGTTTTGGCGGGGGCGACAACACTCCTTTTAGAACGCAAACAGTGGACCCTCCAACGTTTGGTGATGATGCCCATCCGTAAATGGCAAATTCTCGGTGGCAAATTATTGGCACGTTTTACGATGGGGATGATTCAATATGCGGTCGCATTCGGCTTTGGAGCGATATTGGGCATCCGATTTTGGGATAACCTCATCGGCATTTTGGGGCTGATGATTGCCTTCTCGTTATGTATGACGGCGCTGGCATTTCTCATCGCTACAATCGTCAAAACCGATATGCAAGCCTCTAGCCTCACCCTATTGTTGTCGTTAGTGATCGCCCCCTTAGGCGGTGCGTGGTGGTCACTCGAAATTGTCCCCGACTTTATGAAAGTCGCCGCCTTAGCGACACCAATGGGTTGGGTCATGCACGGGTATAACGAATTGCTGATTTACGGTGGCGGGTTAGCCGATGTGTTGTTGCCTGTGGTCGTGCTGTTGGGCGCGGGCGCGGTGCTATTTGGCTTGGCAGTGATGCGTTTTAAGTATGAGTGATGCCGTATTTTGGGGACGACATGCGCTCTGCTAATCGTCCCTTACATATACCCTAGTTTTGACGCATGGAATGGCTGGCTAGAACCATCAGGCGCGTATGTCAGCCACTAAACACCTCTAAAACCAACGCATAAGGCAATCGCCCGCGCTATATCATATCATTCGTCAGATGATACGCACCCCATACGATTAATCACCTATTCCACCAGCACATTCACTAGCCACGCGATGACCGCATCGGCAATTTCGGGGTATGTCACCAGCATTTCTGCGCCGTTCACATTGCCCTCGCGCGTGATAATCTGCATACTGTCGCCCGCAATCGCCTGTAATGCCACCACGGTCTGATACGACACCGATTCGAGCGTATTCACCACCACCAACGAGGGTCGTGGGGCGAATCCCCCCATCACATTGGCGAGGGTTGCCTGATTGCGTGGACTGAATAACACCACGGCATCACAAACAGGGTTATTGGCACAGGCAATCAAGGCATAATCGGCATTATTACCCGCCGCCATGACCGCCATCAACGCGGGATACACGCTATCAGTCACGCTGAGCGCCGCCAAAATATCTTCTACCGCAGAGGCTAACCCGATAGAACGCATATCTATCACCAAGACCGTGTAACCCGCATTGTGTAACATCTGCGGAAAACCCGCCCATTCGATACCCGTCCCCAACAACAACATGGCGGGCAAACGTGGACGCAACAAACGCCCTTCGATTTCGATTGGCGCAGGTGGATACAATTGCCCTGTGAGGATTTGCCCCTCGCGCAAGGTCACTTGCACAGTTTGAACCCCGCTCTCCAATTCATCCAACACAATCGGCGGGATTTCGGCATTGGCGGGCAACGCCGCGGCAAAATCGCTATTTTGCCCCGCCACAGGCACGTTGATAGGCGGTGCAGTCGGCGGGAGGGCATAAAACACCTCGGTCGGCGCGAGAGTCGGGGCAGAATATTCGCGGGTAGGGATTTCGGTGGGGTCTATAGGGATGATGGTATCGCACGCGGTGAGAATGAAGGCTATCAACAACCATAACATCAAAACAGGTTTTTTATCCCCACCCACTAGCCCCCTCCCCATTGCATCGGGAGGGGGGATAAAACAGGCTTTGCACCCATTTTTTACCCATTGAATGATTACAAAATGGGTTCTGGTTATCCCCTTCCACCATCTGATGGGGGAAGGGTTAGGGATGGGGGACATTAATAATTTCATATCGGTCTGGCAAAAATCACCATGCGCTCACAACCGTCTTCATAGGGGCTATAATCCACATCGCCATACACCCCTTCCACCTCGAAACCCGCTTGTGCGAGGAGCAAGCGCATCTCATTATAAAAATAATAATACAGCATCAACGGGGCGAATGTCCGTTTAATCGTGCCATCACCCGTGATTTCATCATAAATCCACGTCACGCGGAGCAATTGCGTCACACGATCTAAAAATGTCACCGATTGTTGCATGACGATATGCCCCGTTTCGGGTTCGAGAAAGGTGCGTTCTAATGTGACGGCGGAGGTATCTTGCGAGGCGAAAATTTCGCCCGCATTGGGCAAATCCAACACCAATAAACCCTCATCTGCCGTCCATGAACGCAATTTTTTCAGCACCGCCAATTGCGCTTCTTGCGAATGAAAGTGCATCATGCCGTTATATGGCACAAGCACCAACGGGAATTTTTTATCGAGTTTGTAATTCAGCACATCACCATCATGCAAGACCATTTTATCGGCATCGATGTTGAATTGTTTCCGATAGCCTTCGGCACGGGCAAGCATGGCTTTTTCGTTATCAATGCCATGCACCTCATACCCTGCGCGGACAAGGGGCAACATAACCCGCCCCGTGCCACATCCAATATCAATAATAGGACTGCCATATTCTTCGGCAAGTTCCAAATACAGGTCTATATCATCAGTCTTATCGCTATTTTCGGCATCATAAAAACGGGCAATCGTCTTATAAAAACTCATATCATCATCTTTCTGCTAAACGCGAAATCATCCACGCGCTGGTGACAGCGAGGTCGTCTTGGGAATAGTTGGCGAAATCGGGGTGAATGGTGATGTGCGCCAATTGCGGGGCGCTCTCACGATTCACATCGGCAACCAGAAGGGCGTGAGCGATTTATCCACATGGGCATAATGGTCGCTGAGGTCTATCAGGTGGCTCATGATGGTGTTGGCATCACTGATACGCGCAAATTCGCCGAAGATTTGTGTCAATATCGGCTTAGATATATGCTCTAGCGTGGTATTCGACACGATTAAATCAAATTCACCCTCATCAAAATGAGTCTGACGGGCATCGGTTATCAGATATTCGATATGCAACGTTTTGAGGATGGTTATCAGATCATCCATCGGCGTTTGGGATAGCACGACCAGTTGCTGATAGGCATTTTCATCGGCTTGGGGCAAATAGGTTTTGAGCCGTTCATACGGGATAGACGCATAAACCGCGATGAGGGCGCGTAATTCATCCAACCGAAGCAGTGGCGCGATGTCGATGGTGACAATCCGTTTTACGCCACATAAAAAGAAGGCGATTGGCACAGTCAGCCACCACCCCGTCCCCAATTCCAAGACGCGATTCGGGCGCGTATTCCCCGTGACTTGAGTATAATATGCCAAATGTTGACCCGCCCAACGAATACGGATGGCGATAGTCGATTCGGTGGCAATCAACCGCTTGCTGACTCGTTTTTGAAAGATGTAATTGATGCGATGCCCACTGGGCAACACCGAAAAGGCTTTTTGGAGCAACGCTTTCGCAATCCATTTCATGATACTGATTATCCCCGCTAACGGTCTCTGCGTTTCAAAAATGCGTCTACGGCTTGGATATGTGCATCCGCCGACCATAACGGCGGGAACAAATCGCGTTCCAGTTGTAACGCCTCTTCATAAGGATGATACAACCCCGCACGGAGCAAGGTTTTCATCCCCAGCATCACATCAAAATCGTGTTGACTGATTGTATCGGCGAATTCGAGCGCCGTCTTGAGCGCCTCGCCTTGTGCTGATATGCCGTTGGCTAATCCCAGCGAATACACATCTTGGGCGGTCAAAATTTTGCCCGAAAGCAACAATTCCATCGCCCGTGGATAGCCAACAATCCGCAATAATCGTTGACCAGCGCCCCAACCGGGCGTGAGCGCCATTTTCACCTGCACAAACCCAAGCCGTACCGCATCATCGACGAAGCGCATATCACACGCCACTGCGATTTCGCTCCCACCGCCGAGCGCATAACCGTTGATGGCGGCGATCACAGGCGCGTGTAGCCGTTCTAACGCGAGGAGCGCATCGCCCATAATACCAATAAAATGACGCGCATCATCTTGGCTAGGATATTGGCTCAGTTCGACCAAATCACCACCGCTACAAAATGCGTCTTTCCCCGCACCTGTGATGATGAGGACGCGCAACGTTGTATCACTTTGCAGACGGTGGATATGCCCCATGAATGCCCGCATCGCCTCTAAATCGAGGGCATTTTTGGCGAATGGACGGTTAAAGGTGAGGATGCCCACCCCGTTGGGTTGTTGGTGATAGAGAATTTTATCGGTCATGGGGTGTATTATAGCGCATACACATCGTTCATCGTAGGGCAAGCAACGGCTATCACAATTGCCAAACATAACATTTTTTTGCTACAATGCCCGTTTAATCATGAGAAATAGTGTAGAGACGGCATACATGCCGTTCAAAACCCAAGAATAGCACACGATATATCGTGTCTTTACAAGCATAATCAATACAAACAAGCGATACAGGAGACACAATTAATGAAGTTGACACGAGTCTTGATAATCCTCATGTGCATGAGCCTATGCACAGGCATCATTCACGCACAAGGCGCAATCGAAGACCTCACAACAACCTTTAGTCGCAACGCAAACGTCCGACAAACCCCCGATGAAAATGGCATTCTGCTCACCGTTGCCGCCCGTGGCGAACCATTCCGCGTAGATGGTCGTAATGATAGCGGGCAATGGCTTCGTGGCATCACCCAAAATGGCACGGTCGGTTGGGTGATCAACGGCACGCTCAATCTTTCGCTCAGTACCATTAACGGCATCCGCATCATCACGCCCGATACGCCCTTCTTGCTCACACCACCCGAAGGTGCTTCTGCGCCCGCGCCATCCAATGCGCCCGCGCCGACTTCTGGCTTAGAAGTCAGTGTGTATTCTGATGTGAATATGCGAGGCGGTCCAGGGACGGGCTTCCCGCGTGTGGGTGGTGTATTCGGTGGCAAACCCCTGTTAGTAGATGGTCGCAATAGCGACTCGACATGGGTGCGTGGCGCGAATGTAAATGGTGAAGTCGGTTGGGTAGCCGTGCGTTTTGTGAATATCAGCGCCGACCAACTCAATAGCCTGCCTGTGATTGATGAAAACACGCCCTTCGCGCTCCAAGTGCCAAATCAAGCCCCCACTCAGCCCAACGTCCCCGCGCCCGCCCCTGTCGTGCCAGTCGCCAATACCGCGCCTGTGCGTGGATTTTCTTACGGCGGTCATATCGCAGGCTTTAACGATAGCACCTTTAATTGGATGCGCTATGCGGGCATGACATGGCTGAAAAAGCAAATCCGTTATTTCGATGGTCAAAATCCAAATGACATCGCCAACACCATCAATCAGGCACACGCCGCGGGTTTTAGAATCCTTATCGGCTTGGTGGGCGATAAAAATGACCTCACCCGTGATGGGTATTTCGAGCGTTACGCCAGTTTTGCGGGTGGTTTGGCGGCGCTTGGCGCGGATGCGATCGAAATTTGGAACGAACCCAACATTGACCGCGAGTGGACAACAGGCGACATCAACCCCGCCCGTTATACCGAATTGCTCCGCCAAGCGTATAATGCCATCAAAGCCAACAATCGCAATACGCTGGTGATCAGTGGTGCGCCCGCCCCCACAGGCGCAGAAGCCGCTTTCCCAGGTGCCGTCATGAATGATGATCGGTATATTCGTGGCATGGCAGATGCGGGCGCGGCGAATTATATGGATTGCATCGGCGTGCATTACAATGAGGGCATCGTGCCACCCACCGCCACATCGGGCGATCCGCGCCAACCGAGCAATTATTTCACGCGCTATTTGCCGAGCATGATCAACGTATATTCCAGCACCTTCAGAGGCGCACGTCCGTTATGCTTCACCGAATTGGGCTATTTAACGCCCGAAGGCTATGGTAGCCTGCCCGCCAATTTCAGTTGGGCGAGCAATGTCACACTGGCGCAACAAGCGGCTTGGATAGATGGCGCGATCGCTTACTCACGCAATAGCGGACGGGTGCGGATTGTCATCATCTGGAATATGGATTTCAGAGGTGGCGGTGATGACCCCATGGGCGGATACGCCATTATCCGTCCCGATGGGACATGCCCCGCCTGTGATGCCTTAGCCAATTAGGATAGGTCATGTCTGATACACCAACCATCGAAACACCATCTGTCGGTGGCGAATCACCCGCCGATGAAACACAAGCCACATTTTATGCCTATCCGGGCAAAAAATCGTCACCGCCAGCCGATAAACGGTGGAACAGGACAGGCTGTTTTTTGATGAGCCTGCTCACCATGTTCCTCGTCACCAGTTTGGTGGTGATTGGTTTATTTTTACCGCCGATTAGTTTAGGAGACCGCTTATTCGGCACGCGCTATGTCCAATTGGATAGTGTGAATAATGCCATCGCGCTCACATCATCCAACGGCACGCCAACCTTCACGCTCATCCTGAATCCGAATGATATTGGGCGCGAATTCGGCGTGGCGCTCAGCCGAATCAGCCCCACAGATTTCGCTAACGCGCCCAATAGCGCCGAGTCGTGGGTGGCATTGGCACGGGCAACGATGCCACCTTCGTTGAGCCTAAAAAGTGAGATCGTCACCATCGTCACCAACGGAACTGCACCGCAATCGGCGACATTGGCATTTGCATTGCCCGCCGATTCGCAAAATCCCGATTTGATTGATGTATATGCGTGGGATGAGGCGACCAGCACATGGCAATTCGTCCCTTCGCGCATCGCAGGCGGTGGGATTATCACCGCCACCGTGACGACTATCCCCGACCATGTGGCGGTATTCGAGGCGCGACCATCCGCGCCGATTATCGCTACAGTATTGGATGTGAACCAACGCCTCGAACCGCCCTATTCAACCCTAGTGGATATCGTCATGCCTGTGGGCATCACCCCATTCATCCGTGGGGCGAATACGCTCATCGGCAACGCCGTTGGCGGATTTGAACTCGGCACGACTTATCGCGTGATGCCGATCATCCGCAATTTCACCGACCCGCGTGCGATTGATGTAGATACGGTTGTCCGCATCATCACCAACCCCGAATTACGCGCCCGTCATATCACCGATTTGGCAACGATTGCCAACGCGGGCGGGTTTAACGGGATCTTCATTCATTACGCCAATATCCCCAACGAATATCGCACATCGTTCACGGAATTTATCCGCGAATTGGGGGCGCGTTTCGATGGATTGGGTTTACGACTGGGGGTGGTCATCCCGCCCGCACAAAATAGAGATGGTCGGTGGGAAACAGGCGCGTATGATTGGCAACAAATCGGCAGATATAGCGATTTTGTGCAGATTCAATACGACATCAACCCCGCCACATTCGCGGTTGGACGTGACCGCTTGGTCGAGGCGATGACCCGTTGGGCAATTGGCGAAATCAGCCGTGATAAGCTCATCGCAGGGTTATCTGCCCTCTCCATCCGCGAAGTGAATAGTGGCTTCACATCGGTTTCGTATGATGAAGCATTGGTCTTGTTGGGCGATGTGCAGGTGAATAATGCCCCAAATACCACCATCGCGCCCGGTCAGCAATTGCAACTCCGTTTATCGGGCGCGGATGCGCTACTCGGTGAAGATACCACCATCCAAAGCCCATTTATCGATTATTTAGCCGATAACGGCGCATCGTTGGCACGGGTTTGGCTCACTACCGAGAGCGCCTTGCGTTTTCGGATGGATTTATTCACGCCTTTCGCCATACGCGGTATCGGATTTGCCGATTTGCTCCACCCTGGCACGATAAACGGCATTTATGATGCCGTACAGGGTTATAAATCACAAATTCCCACCCAAGATAGCGCGGTTGAATTGGCGCTGAATTGGCGTATCGAAAGCGTGAATGGGGTCATCCAAGAATTCACCACCAGTCTAGGCGAGACAATCGATTTGACCCTCATCGCGCCTGATGGCAATTATGCCGTGAATGTCGAGGTGGTCGGCGCAGGTGATAGTAGCCCTAGACGTGGTGTCGCGGTCGCCGTGGCGGGTCCGACCATCACGCCGACACCGCTCGCCAGCCCAACACCGCGCCCATTTCCCACACCAACGCCGACACTCATGGCGATTGCGCCGACAGAATCGATCTCGCTGGTCGTCACAGGGACACCATCGGTTGGAGGGAGTGGATTAGCCATCCGTCCGGGGTCAGGTAGTATTTTACGCGGGTTTGAATATGGCGGGCATGTCACCAGCGCAGGCAGTCAACGCGCCATCGCCGCCATGCAAAGCGCGGGCATGACGTGGATGAAGGTGCAATTGCGCTATGGCATCGGCTCGACCACCGCCGAAGCCGCCGAAATTATCCGCGTGGCACATGGCAACGGCTTCAAAATCTTGATCGGCATTGTCGGATTTCCGAATCAGATGGGCGATATTCAAGCCTATATCCCGCAATTCGCGCAATTCGTTGGCGATGTGGCGGCGCTCGGACCCGATGCGATCGAGGTTTGGAATGAGCCGAATCTCGACCGCGAGTGGCCCCGTGGGCAAATTTCTGGGGCGACATTCGCCAGTTTGCTCCGCGCCAGTTACGAGGCGATCAAATCGCGCAACCCAAATGTAGTCGTCATTGCAGGCGCACCCGCCCCCACAGGCGCAGAAGCCGCCTTCCCTGGTCAGGTGGTGAACGATGACCGTTTTGTGCGCGATATGGTCAACGCGGGCGCAGTCAATTATATGGATTGCATGGGTGTACATTATAACGAGGGCATCGTTCCGCCCAAAGCCACATCGGGAGACCCGCGTGGCGATTATTACACCCGTTACCTACCGACCCTAATAGATACCTATTGGTCATTGGTCGGTGGACGTGTGCCATTGTGCATCACTGAATTGGGTTATCTGACCGCCGAAGGTTTGGGCCCGTTGCCACCCTTCTTCGCATGGGGAAGCAACACCTCGCTCGAACAACAAGCGGCTTGGTTAGCAGGCGCGGCATCGTATTCATCACAAACGGGGCGCGTACGCCTGATGATTGTGTGGAATGTGGATTTCACCCGTTACGATGCCGACCCAATGGCAGGTTACGCCATCATCCGACCCGATGGCAATTGCCCAGCATGTAGCGCCCTGAGCAACGCACGATGATTAGGGTGTATATTTTGTGGCTGACATACGAGGCTAAAGCCTCTAGTCAGCCATTACGCCCCTAAAAACTGGCAGATTGTAATGGACGACTAGCCCGCAGGGCGTATGTCGTCCACAGTGATGATACACCGTATTTATTTAGTAACTGGTATTATCGCGTCCAAAAACTTGGATAAATGAGAGAGAAAGGGTATCCGTATGGCAAGACGAACAACCGTAAAAAGACAAATCCGTGGCTTCGCTGTGATGTGGACGGCGATTAGCCTCACCATTGGGTTGGCGGTGTTTTTCGCCGTCTATCTGACCTATAGCGGTGGCGAATCGCCCATCAGCGCCGAGAGTAGAGTCTCGCTCCCCGTCACACCGACACCGCAACCCGCGGGACCGACCATCACGCCACAAATCCGCCCATCACAAACACCGCAAACCGATGTCGGGATTATCGTGGCGCAAACCGCCCCAGAAACACCCGAAATCGCGCCGACCAACACCCCACAAACCATCGCGCAAGTGCAAGTGCAACAAGTCGCGCCGACCAATACCCCCGCCCCCACCGCGACCTTATTGCCTGTACAACAAACTGATTTTGTCGCCAGCATTCAGGTGCAATATTCCACCGATTTCAACCCCGATACGCAACGTATTTGGATGAATGACGTGAAAGCATTGGGCTTGTCATGGATTAAAATGCAAGTTCGTTGGGCAGAAATGGAGCCTGAAAAAGGCGAATATCTGTGGGGTAAACTCGATTTGGCATTGCCGATTGCCCAGGAATACGGCATTAAAGTGTTAGCCTCGATTGTTGCCGCCCCCGATTGGGCGCGTGAACCGAATGCCGATTTCACCAACGAGGGGCCCCCCGCCAATGACCAAGATTTAGCCGATTTTCTCACGGCGATGCTCACCCGTTACCCGCACATGATTCATGCGATTGAGGTCTGGAACGAGACCAACCTCATCCGTGAATGGGGCGCAAGCACAGGTGTGAGCGCCAGCGATTATGTTCAAATGTTGCGCGTTGCCAACCGCACGATCAAAGATATTGACCCTGGTATCATCGTCATTAGCGCCGCGCCATCGCCAACGGGTGTGAATATCGCCCAAAATGGTATCACATTAATCGTGGATGATATGCTTTATGTAGACCAACTCATCGCCGCGGGGGTCTTAGACCATACGGATTGCTTCGGCGCACATCATAACGGGTATAACATCGGACCGAGCGAATTGTGGGAGACAGTCCCCAACGATACCACCGCCGTGTTCCGCGGTCCATTCGATAATCGGCATATTAGCTGGAGTTTCCGTAGCACATTGACCACCTATGCCAACAAAATTCAAGCCGCGGGTGGCACACAAAAATTATGTGTCACCGAATTTGGTTGGGCGAGTGTTGAAGATCTAGATGGCTTCCCCGAAGGATTTGAATTCGCCAAAGATAACACCCTCCAAGAACAAGCGACATGGATTGTCGAAGCCCTCAATAACATGGAAAGCTGGGGCTTTGTGTGGATTGCCAACATTTGGAATTTGAATTACGCGCCACAATTGGGTTGGGATGCCACCAACGATAACGTCCCCTATTCGCTCATCGGACCGAATTTCACCAAGCGCCCCGCCTTCGATGCCATTGCTCGCTGGTCGGCAGAACGCGCCCAAACACCCTGATTTTGGGACGGCTCATATGCCGTCCTCATTATCACTTTTATGCCTGTACACGCGCTTTTGCGCGTCTATCGACCATCTTTTCGGAATAGGTATGTCTCATGCCCGATAGCACGATACTCGCCATTAGCTTATTTTTTCATCTGCTCGCCACTGCCATCTGGGTAGGTGGCTTGCTCATCACCACGTTGTTGGTGTGGCCCGAAATGCGCCGTGTTTTAGAAAACAACACCAACCTTTATCGTCTTTTGGCGCGGTTACGCAAAAAATTCACCCCCATAAGCAACCTCGCACTGGCGGTACTCATCACCACGGGGTTGATTCAGATGTCGCTCGATCCATATTATGACGGCTTCATGACGTTTGATAACACCTGGAGCAGGGTCATGCTGGTCAAACATATTGCGATTATACTGATGGTAATCGTGGGGCTGATCTTGCAAAACGCCGTGTTCCCCGCCCTAGAACGCACCACACTGCTATTAGAACGTCAAAAAGCCGATGCGACCGCCTATGAAGCCCTCAGACGGCGCGAAATTCGCCTCACATGGGTCAATGTGATATTGGGCGTGTGCGTTTTGGCGCTCAGTGCTTGGGCAGGTTCGCTATAAATCATTGACTATAGGGGTTAGGTTTGTTATCCTCATCACAATATTCTGGTTAAGGGCATTACTATGTTATTCTATTTTATCTGCCTCATTTGATGAAGGATAACCATTTTGTCGAGCCGTGTGAGCTTTCTCATCGCAGTTATCATCATGCTTGGTGCGACATTTTTGCGTACCAACGATTTAACCACCTTCCCAGCAGGCTATACCGATGAGGAAATCAACAGCATCCGCATCATCGAAGCCGCCCGCGAGGGCAATATTGAAGTGTTTTACAACATTGGCAATGAAGGGCATGAGGGCGTTTATTACATCACCCAAGCCTTAGTCACCACCCTCACAGGCAAAGGCACGCTAGGGTATCGGATTTTATCGGTGTGGATGAGCCTGATTTGTCTGGCGACCACCTACGCACTTGGACGACGTATTTTTGGCGAAATTGCGGGTCTGAGCGCCATGGCAATCCTCGCGGTGATGTTCACGCCGTTGGTCTTTGCGCGTCAAATTTCGCCTCTGATGGTGTTGCCGACTATCAGTTCCACTGTATTATTGCTCCTATCGATGAACATGCCCACCTATCGTCGCCGTTGGCAACGTGGCGATAATACCATCATCGCCGCGGCGCTCGGCTTCTTTTTGGGAATCGGCATTTATATTCACCCCGCAGGATTATTCATCCTGCTCACCAGTTTGATATTCATCATCTATATGTTGCGCTCACGGCGGTCTATGTCGCGCAGACGGTTAAGTTACATCGGCTTTAGTTTGCTGATTCTGATTATCATGTCTGTGCCGTATATCATTTCTACCATCCGCAGACCGCAACTCGGTGGCTTAGATCGGCTCGGTGGCGCAGAGACAGGCAACATCATCCAAAATTTAATCAACTCCATCGGCGGATTAGTCGGCATAGGCGATGCTAACGCATGGATTAACATCCCGATGCGCCCGTTATTAGACCCCATCAGCGCGGTGTTCGTATTCATCGGCATTGGGGTTGCCATTTGGGGACGCAGACAACCGCGTTATGCTTTGGTGTTGATTGCAACCGCCATCCTCAGCCCGATTTATCTGTTTTCATCTCGTGCGCCGAATTTTGATAATATCACCACCCTGTTGCCCCTCATCGCTATTTATTTCGGGTTAGGCGTGTATATGACCATCCACTATATGCCCGAAAAATGGCATCAGCAACTCGCTGGCATCGGTATCATGGCGCTGATACTCTGGCAAGGGGCGACCACCTACACCGATTTTTTTGCACAATGGGCAAAAGTCCCCCAAATTCAATACGCCTATAGCACCCGTCTGGGACAACTGGCGACCTATGTGGATAGGGGCGGAGATAAGCCGATGGTGATTTGTGGGTTTCAGGTTGGGCAATCGCCTAGCGCACCCACCCTGAGCGATTCACAAATTTTGAATTTGTATCTGCATCGCACCGACCGTACCGCCCTACGGTATGTCGATTGCACCCGCGCCTTCGTCATGATCAACGGTGGCGAATATCAAGAGGTGATTATCCCCGATACGACCATTTTCGATAGGGCAGATGAAGAGATTAAATCGTGGTTGTTCCAATTACGCCCACTCGAAGCCCCCAACTTGCCTTTGGATGGCGTATTCGCATTTGAAGCGGAAGATAAAAAATTGCTCGAAGACAAACTCGGCTCGTTGGTTGGGGAGCCTGGTCCGCGGGTGATTTTTGCGCCGAGTGGCGATATGCCCCAAAGTGACCCTGTGATGACACCGATTAGCTTTGGTGGCAATCTGACCCTATTGACGTATATTTTAGACCCCAACGCCAACGGGATTTATCGCCCATCGCAAACGGTGCGCGTCATCACCTATTGGCGCACACAAGGCACTGTCCCGCCCGATTTACGCCTGTTCACGCATATCCTCATCGATCCTGGCGCACGTCCACCAGCCAATACCGATATCCTCAATTTACAAGCGCGTTTTTTGCAAGAGCGGGATGTGTTCGTGCAGGTGACGAATGTCATTTTGCCCGATAATTTTCCTGCGGGTGAGTATATTTTGTCCATCGGTGGGTATCAAGATACATCAGGCATCCGGTTGGATGTCCTCGATAATGGTGTGCCACGCGCCACCAGCTTATTTTTAGATACCATCACGGTGGTCACGGAGTGAATTGTTCATGTTCGAGATGATATTTTTAGGCACATCTGCCTCTGCGCCTGCCATTCATCGCGGGTTGCCCGCCTGTGTCATTTTGGCGGGCGAACATCGCTTTTTGGTGGATTGTGGTGAAGGCACACAACGCCAACTGTTACGCAGTGGTTTGGGATATAAACGGCTGAACAAGGTCTTGCTCACACACGGGCATCTCGACCATATTTTGGGCTTGGGTGGGATGATTTCGACCTTTGTGCGTTGGGGGAGCATCGAAGAACTCGAAATTTGGGGTGGAAAATCGACCTTAAACCGTGTCGAAAGCCTAATTTATGAGATCGTCCTGCGCGATGAGCGTCCGCCTATCCCCATTCATCTATATGATTTGCGCGAGGGGCGCATGTTCCGCGCCAAAGATTTTAGCGTGAGCGCGTTTCCCGTTGTACATCGCGGGACGGGGAATTTTGGGTTTATCTTCCAAGAAGATGACCGTCACCCATTTTTAGCCGAAAAAGCGGAGGCGCTCGGCGTGCCAAATAATGCCCTACGTGGTCAATTGGTGCGTGGCGAAAGCATCATCTTAGCGGATGGGCGCGTCATCACGCCCGATATGGTACTCGGAGAAAAAACGCACGGCTCGAAATTGGTGTATATCGGCGATACAGGTCGGACGGATAACTTGCGCGAGTATGTCGCCAATGCCGATGCGCTCATCATCGAATCGACATTTTTAGAGAGCGAAGCCGAAGAAGCCCAAGCCTACGGACACATCACCGCCCATCAAGCCGCTACACTCGCCTCTGAAATGGGCGTGAAGGCGTTGATATTGAATCATATTTCGGGGCGTTATCGTGAACGCGACATCATCCAAGAAGCGCGGTCGGTTTTCCCGAATAGTTATGTCGCCCGCGATTTTGATCATTTCATCCTCAAACGCGGGGGCGATTTACAAAAAGTGCAGATGCAAATTGATGTAGATGAAACAGAGGACGAAACATCATGACGGAACGTCAAAACAATCATTTAATTTTGTGGGCGATTAATTCGTATCAGTTGACCTTTTATATCTGATATATTTGAAAGTGTCTCATCAATCCGTTTGGCTAATCCCTGAAAATCATTATCAACCGTACAAACAATAATACCTGCGTGATGAGGCATTTTTTGATGCAATTGGATGAAATCTTTTCGATTAAATGTTAACAAGGCACGTTGACTCTCGGTTGAAAATATCAACACATCTTCATCGGGAATGGCTTGTCCTGCTTTACCACTTTCCAATGTTGTTACGACATCATGCCCCAAATGGCGCAATGCGACAACAATGGGCATAGGAAAGTTCTCGTCGGCATACAACAGCATGAATCATGCCATTTCATTTGATACGATAGCAGACCGAATTTCTTCCACATGGCTATCGGCATACGCCCACGCATGGCGCAAATCGTCTAAGCGCAAGGTGGGATAACTGGCTAAAATATCCGCATCAGACATGCCTAAATCGCGCAAATTTACCAACACCCATACGGGAATACGGGTACGGATGATATGCGCCTCTCCGCCTAAGATAGCAGGGTGTCTATCTATATTGGGAAATTCACCAATTAACTCGCGTGAAATCATATCCCACACATAGGCTTTTTCGGTGAGATTTAATCCACTGATAAATTTTTCTAATTCTTGCAAAGACATGCGTTATTCAACTTTCTACTCGGTTATACTTATTGTAGAAAATGAATGCCTAATCGTCAACAAGGCGAACCCGTCCCCACTCACCCATGTCGTCCGTCTGGCGGATACCATCAGCATCCGTCAGGGGGATGCGTACCCCGCTCGGCAAGGTATACGCGCCGAATTTCACCACATAATCCTCATCGGCAAGGTTTTCGGGCAACGTGATTTGACGGCTAAACGCAATCGGACGGTTGGGGATGAGCGCCGATGTCGTCCAATTATCCGCCAAATACAAACTATCGGATTGTGCTACGATGTCACCATCCTCATCAAATACATGAAAAAAGAGGATATAATCATCTGTGGGGACGGATGTGGCATTCATCACACCCTCTAACGTGATAATCCCATCTTGATAATTCGTAGATGCGATTGCCAATTGCATATCGCCACCGAGTATAAATTCTGTGGCGGGCATATCGGCAGATCGATACGCATTTTCGCCGAGTATGCCAAACGATTGCAGGCGCAAAAATTTATCGCCCGTCTCTGTACCATCGGGACGGGTATAAATCAGCGAATTTTGCCAATCGGTATCGCGGAACACATTCACCATCAGGTCGGCAATCGGAGGCGCATTTTGTGGCAAATCGAGAATATACGTCTCTTTGATGATTTTGCCCACTTGCCAACGGGAAGTCGTGATGAACGGTGGCATGGCAGACCCCAACACCACATCTATGCCTGTGATGCGATTTTGCTGATGATCTATCAATTGGATGGTGGCGCTATAAATTTGGTCGGTGGGGCGCACAATCTCCCAATACAGTGAAATTTCGACTCGTGTTTGGTGATCCGATACAATCGGCTCGCGCCATGCGAGTCGCAATTCATCGCCGAACACATGCCCATCCGCCACCCCATCGGCGACTATCGGCGCGGTATAAGCGGGTTTGCGCGTATAGGGATAATCCATCACCATAGCGAAACCCGTCCATAAAATCAGCAATCCACCAAAAAACAGCGCATAGCGATGCTTATTCGGCGATTTCCATAAGAATTGATAAGCCACGCCCGCTATCACCAAAAAATAGAACGGCTCTAATTCGCCACGAAAACGATCATTCTCGCCGATTTCTAAAAAGGTGTATATCAACAAGCCATACAGCGCATAAAACGCGACCAGATAAAATGTGGGGTTGGCGCGAATATCGCTCGTCCATCGGCGTAATGAGAATTGATTTCGGGCGAGTACGGCTATCCAAAATCCGATTAGGCTGACGGGGATGAGGAAAAATAACCACGAATTGACGCTGATAATCCCCAACCGTGATGTTATCGGCTCGATAATCTGCCGTCCGTGCATGAGCAAATCGGTGAGGTCGTCATACACTACCACCGCCCGTCGCCAATCCCACTGATACATCCAGTCGGAATGCCACTCGACAGGTTTTGATTCATCATACGGAATGATGCTGAAAATTTTATACGCCCGATATACATTGAAACCAAATTGCACGGGGTCATGCCGAATGAGCGCCAAGCCATTTTTCATCATCCCAGAAAAAATATCGGGCGTGTTAATGTTATGCAACGTGTTGAGCGACAGCAGGGGGATGTCGCTGGTCTTGTCGTATCCGAGGGGGATAAAAATGGAGGGTGGCACTTTGGGCATCAACACCGTGTCATCCAGAACGCCCTCGCGCACCAATTGTTGCAGGGCATGACGGCTATAATCGGCGCTGGCGATGGTCAGCATGTTATACCCCGCCCCACTACTGGAAATGATGCCATACAAGGCGAGATTTTTGATAAACCAACCCCACGCGGGCAAGCTGATGAGCAATCCGACCAACAAAACGCGCTTCCAACGGATTTCGGCGAGGATAACCACAAAAATCAAAATGGGAATGTGCAAAAATACCAAAAAGCTAGACCGTGTGAGGATGGTCAACACCGCGCCGAATATCACCAAATACAGATAGCCGATTTTGCGCGTATGGTGATATTGCGCCACGCCGAACACGCTGACGGTCAAGCCGAAGGTGACGTGAATCGTATAAATCAGCGAGGCTTGATGAATAATAAAGGTCGGATTTATAGCGAATAATAGCGTTAAGGGTATCACAATTTTTCGGTTGGGGATGATGCTCATGCCGATGCGATACAACATGACCACCATCAACGCGCATAAACCGATGTTGATGTACCAAATCCATTCACGAAAATAATCGGGCGACAGGTTGATGAACACCGCCCCAAATAGATTATAGAGGGGTGGTTGATAGTGCAGGTAAAATAGGCTACGCCACAGGTCATCGCGCAATAAATTCATGGGGACGGCGTGCCAATTGGTATCCCAATAGGGGTAATACATCGTCAGCCCGAAGAACCATTTATGCGCCAACCCCGCAATGACGTGAATCACCGCCAAGCCCCATGCTATCCACCAATCGCGTTGTCGCATGATGCCCTACCCTTTGATGTCGCCTAAATCTATCATGCCTTCGCCATATCGCTTGCCTGCGATGATTTGCGGTGCGCCTGTATCCACCGTAGCGAATAAATCATAGGTGGTCGCGCCTGTGATACGGACAGGCACAATTTCGCCGATGGGCAATTCGCCTTCGATGATGACATAGCCATCAATTTCGGGCGCATCTCGATAGCTCCGCCCCAAACTGAGGGTATCGCCAGTCGCTTCGCCGTCTTCATCTTCGCCCATGCCATGCCCCTCGATTAACACGGGGATGGTTTTACCGACCATCGCCTGATTTTTCTTGAGGCTAATGCCTTGTTGGAGCGCCATCAGTTGGTCGTAACGGGCTTGTTTGACCTCATCCGCCACATGGTTGGGCAAATCGGCGCTGGGTGTGCCGATTTCGTAACTGTATTTGAATGTGCCTACGCGGTCAAATTCTAAATCTTTGACAAATTGCATCAGACCGGCAAATTCTTCGTCTGTCTCACCCGGATAACCCACGATGAAGGTCGTCCGCACGGCTAAATCGGGGATCATCGTCCGCAATTTGGCGATGGTCTCATACACCCATTCAATTTTAGCGGGGCGCTTCATGCGTTTGAGCGTCTCGCGGTGTCCGTGTTGCAGGGGAATATCCAAATAGGGCAAAATTTGTTTGTGCTTTGCCATGGTTTCCATCAGTCTCTCGGTGACATAACCCGGATAAGCATACATGATGCGGATCCACGGGATGTCTGGGGCGGCATTGACAATTTCATTCAGCAAATGCGCCAACCCATCTTTTAGCCCCAAATCGTAGCCATAATCGGTCGTATCTTGCGCGATGAGCAAAATTTCTTTCACGCCCATTTTTTGTAGGCGCACCGCTTCGGCGACAATGCTCTCGACAGGGCGACTGACGGCAGTGCCTTTGATTTTAGGAATGGCACAAAACGCACACGGACGGCGACAACCATCGGCAATTTTGAGATAGGCGCTCGCCCCTTGCACGCTGGCGCGTAATACCCCGCGTTCATCCGACCCAACCACTTTCACATCGGTCGGCAGGTGATAGAGGGGTTCTGGATGTTTGCGGTCACGCAGGCGCGTCACAAGGTCGAAAATATCCATCCAACGGCGCGTGCCAATCACCCCATCTAAGCCAGGGATATATTGCACCAAATCCGCGCCATAGCGTTGAGATAAACAGCCCGCGGCGATGACCATCTGATTCTCTTTTTTGAGTTCGACCAATTCTTTGAGGGCATTAATCGATTCTTCTTTGGCGGCATCAATGAATCCACAGGTGTTAACGATGAGGACTTCGGCTTTGGATGGATCGCCGACACCGCGTAGCCCGTGTTGACCCAACACTTGCGCCATGCTCTCGGAATCGACTGTGTTTTTTGAACATCCTAGACTGAGCAGGTAATAATTGTCTCTGATTTTTGGAGTGATTTTACGCATAGATGTATTTTATGTGCCTCTTTTAGAACGATTTGATGAATATTTTGCATTTTGGTCAATAAATATGCCATTTTCGCCTTATATGAGGGCGGATATACAATCCGCCCCTACAAACCCGACAATTCTTGTGACCTGTACGGGACGATTAGCGCAAAGCGCGTATATCGTCCCTATATCTACAATAGGCATATTTTCTATCCTAAAATTGCCCTTCACGGCGCTTTGGTCGGCGTTGGATTGGCTGGCGTGTTACGCGGTGGCAAAATCGCAGTCGGCGATGGCGTAAATGTGATGCTCGGCGTGGGTGTCACCGTTGGCGTGTTGGTGATGGTCGGCGTAACACTGGGCGTAAATGTGACGCTCGGCGTGAGCGTGATGGTCGGCGTATCGGTCGGTGTTGGCGTTGCCGATGGCGTATCCGTCACGGTTGGCGTGTTGGTGATGGTCGGTGTATTGCTCGGTGTCGGGCTGGGTCCATCGGTGGCGGTCGGTGTTCGGGCGACAATCAGCGTCAGCGCCAATAAATCGCTGGTGGCGGTGGCGGTGGATGTGAATTCAGAAGTGGGGTCGAAGCCCGGTCCGGTTTGAATATCGGGATTGCCCCTATCGCGGAAGGTGATTTGTACCCCTTGCCCACGTCCACCAAATGAGCCTTGTTGTTGCCCGTTATAGATGATATTTAGCGCCGCGGCATTGCTCGAATTGACGATAATCTCGCGCACACCGATAAATTCACGCCGTTCATCAGGCGACATCAATTGACCAAATTGCTCGACACCATCTATCGTCACGCGCACCCATGCCCGACTGGTGGTGAGGATATTCACCAAAACCCCCACCCCGTTATATTGTGATACGACTTGGGGTAATGGACTGGCTTCAAAACGCGGGGTAAAGCTCGGCGCGAGGGTGATGGTCGGTTGGTCGGGCAATTCGGCTAAAATATCACTCTGCGGGAGGATATTCACAGGCGACATGACCAATTGCACAACAACAAAAAAGATGACCGCCACCGTGATAAGTGTGACAACAACCGCCGCCGTGATGTTGATAAAGCGCAAAAACCGTTGTTGCGCCAATTCGCGCTCATCCGAAATGCTCAGGCGCGATTGCGGTTGTGGGATATTGGATATGATTTTTCGCGGGTCGGTGATGGGCGTTGGCATTGCGCCATTGGTTGACGATGTTTGCTGGCGAACTGATTTGCCGTTCTTTTTGCCTATGGTTTTACGACCACCGCGTCGCCGTTTGGGATTTTTGGCGGTGTCGTAATAGCTCATGACGACATCTTCTTCTAAACCCAAAAAACGGGCATAATTCCGCAAAAATCCGCGAATTTGCACCTCAGATAAATCGGCAGAGACGCTAAAATCGCCCTGCTCGAATGCCTCTAATATCTTACGTCTGATTTTGAGGGTGGCAGTGGCTTGGTCTAGCGTGAGTTCTTTTTGTTGGCGGGCATCTTGCAGATAACGCCCTAACGAGTAACTATCCACAACTATCCTCAAACATTAGGGGTCAAGCGCGTGGTGGGTGTGATATATTGTGTTCACATCGTTGAGGGCGGATATACGAGGCTAAAGCCTCTAATCTGCCCGTACATGTCCCAAAATTTATCTAAAAATTAAAAAATATCGGGTCTGTACGGGACGATTAGCGCGGAGCGCGTATATCGTCCCTACTTTTTATGAAATATGGCTTTATTCAAGCCGATTTATCTTATTCCGTCACAGCTTCTTCGGTGGTTTCGACCACTTCGGCAACAGGTGTCGCTTCGGAGGTTTCGGTGACGACCACTTCCTCAACCGCTTCAGCCTTGTTTTTGGCGACTTCACGTTTTTTGAGGAAGTCTGCCAGTTCATCTTCACGCACCACCGTCACTTTGAGGATGGGCGAGATTTCATTACCCAAACGCACGGGGACTTCATGCGTGCCAATTTCACGAATTTGTTGCTGGCTAATACGACGGCGGTTAATATCCACACCCGTCTTTTCGAGCAACGCATCGGCGATTTCTTGGGTGGTGACAGAACCGAACAATTTGCCTGTGGGGGCGGCACGACGACCAAAAATGAGTTCGACACCATCGATCTGACGCGCCAATTCATTCAGTTGATTATCCAACGCGGCGCGTTTGGCGGCGGCTTGTTCGCGCAATTTGGCGGCACGTTTCAGTTCCCCTTCGGTGGCTTGCACAGCTAACCCACGCGGGATGAGGTAATTGCGGGCGAAACCATCGGCAACATCAATCACTTCGCCTTCAACGCCATGTTTATACACATATTTCAGAAGAATAACCTTCATAACCAAATTCCTTTATATCTCAAAGCCCCGCATGGGGAGAGGTGTTCACGATTATTACAAATGGACGAAAGTTTTGCGATTATAAATCAATCGGTCAAATTAATTAAGACCGAGTTATAGACCTATGGATATGTACATCCTGTGTTAAAATAGACAATTGTTTATTATACTGCGAATTTATCGAGAATACCATGCAAAAATCTGGTCTTATATCTTCAAAATTCACTGTTCACCAATGGCTGGTGGTGGCGCTCATGCTCACCAGTTTTATCAGCACATGGCTGGTGAGCGACCGCGTGTTTGAACACCTCCCCCATCTGGAAGATGAAGTCGCGTATCTGTTTCAGGCGCGGTTATTCGCCCGTGGCGACCTCGTCATCAAAACACCAGAACCCACCCTCGCCTATTGGCAACCGTTTGTCATCACCGATAGCAAAACCAACCATAAGTTTGGCAAATATCCGCTCGGCTACCCCGCGCTGATGTCTATCGGCATCAACATGGGCGCGATTTGGATAATCAACGCCTTCTCTGCCATGTTATCGGTTGGGCTGGTGTATAAAATCGGGCGGGTGTTGTTCAATTCAGAGGTGGGGTTATTCGCATCGGCACTCATGGGTTTTTCGCCAATGGCGTTATTGCTCTCTGGCACGATGATGTCGCATACACCCGCCATTTTCTTATTTTTACTGTTTTGGTATAGCTTCATCTGGATAGAAAAACGCCGTCATCCCGTGCATTGGGGGATAATGGCAGGCTTGGCGTTGGGCTTGTTGGTGATAAACCGCCCGCTCACCGCCGTGGCGGTCAGTCTGCCATTCATCTTATGGGCGGGCATCAAAACGGTGCGTGCGGGGTTGATAGATGGCTGGCGCGTGTTGCTCTCGTTGGATAACTGGCTGGATAGAGACCGAAAAGTATGGGGAATGCCCCATTTTCGGCAGTTATGGGCGATGAGCCACACCGCCAAACTGATTATCCCTTATGCTTGCATCGGCGTGTTGGCGTTGGCGTTTAGTCGTGCCACGCCGATATTTAATTTCACCGCCACAGGTAACGCGGGCGAAAATTTATATTTACGCATTTGGAGTTATGACCGACTCGGATTCGGCGAAGGCTACGGGCGCAGTGGGCATACCATCACCAAAGGCGTGCGCCATGCCCGTTACGACTTGTCGCTGACGGCGGGTGACTTATTCGGCTGGGCGATACAACGTCCGCGCAATCCTGATAATCCATCACGATTTTTGACCGAAGGCATCGAAATTGCCGATTTAGCGCATCCCGACATCCAAAAACATCTCCAAGAGAGTAGCGCCTACTTTCCGATATTCGGACTCAGTTTTTTCATCTTGCCCATCGGCTTATTCATCGGATTTCGGGCGTGGTGGATGCGAATGTGGTTGCTCATCGCCATGTTTTGGTTGCTCGTCCCTCTGTATCACAACGCGGGGTGGTATAACAACGATGAAGCCACCGTCTGGGCGTGGGTGCTAGGATTATTGGCGCTCATCCTCATCCCACTGGTGATATTCATCCTCACCTACAACGATACCCCCCCACAACGGGCGCGATTTATCTCGTGGGGGTGGATCATCGCGGCGGTTATCGCGCCGATTCTCGGTTGGGGCTTGATGAATTGGTCTGGACGCGAAGAATTTCGGACGTATGGCATCGTTTTAGGCTTCGTATTCGGGCTAATCGCCAGTTACCTGCTGGTTACATCCGACAAACAACATCAAGATTGGATGCTTCGATTTGAGTGGTCGCTATGGACGTGGTTGCTATTGGCGATATGCGTCTCGCTCATCGGTTGGCATATGGCGTATTGGGTCGGTTCGCAACGCTATAGCACCCGTTATTATGCCGAAGCATTGCCCGCCTTCGCCCTCATCGGTGGGTTGGGTTTTTATGGCATCATCCACTACGCCCGTGAATTAATCGGATGGATATTCGCATCTTCCCGCGAAATGGCACAATTCGCCGTCACCAGTGGCGGATACGCGCTCATTATCGTGTTGTTGTTGGGGAGCATGTATTTATACAGCATCCCGCGCATTAATGCCTTGTATCGGTTTAATAACGTGAGTCCATATATGGCAGAAGAAATCCGCGCCCGCGCCACCGATGACAGTCCGATTTTGGTCATCGCCAACGGGCAACGGGGCGATATTAGCTGGCGTGCCTATGGCAGTCTGATGGCGCTCACCAGCCCGTATTTAGATAGCGACATCGTTGTGGCATGGAATTATGAACCGAGTAGCGATTTTATCTACCAGAGTATTTTGGCGCGTTTCCCAGACCGACAAGTGATAGAATTGAATATCAAGGGGACAGATGCGTGGTTTCCAGATTGCGACCTCGCCCAAAATCCTGAATGTAACTTAAATCCACCCCCAAAGTGAGGCGATGATATGAGTGTACGCATTTTTATCAGTTACCGCAGAGATGATAGCGAAGGCGAAACAGGTCGGTTACATGACCATTTGTGTAACGGGCATTTTAGCGAAGATGATCTGTTTTTAGATGTCGAAGATGTTGGCACAGGGGTCAATTTTAAGGATGCGGTGGATAAAGCACTCGCTGAGTGTTCGGTGGTGTTGGTGATGATCGGCACGGTTTGGGAATCCTCGACCGATGCGACAGGCGCACGCCGTTTGGATAACCCCAATGACATGGTGCGGCACGAAATCCGCACGGCGATTCGTCAAAATAAACGGATTATCCCCATTTTGGTGCGCGGGGCAAAAATGCCCAAGCCCCAAAACTTGCCAGAGGATATACAAGCCCTCGCCTATCAAAACGCCATCGAAATTCGTCATGCCCATTTCAAAAATGATGTGGCGGGGTTGGTCGGTGTGTTGCGCCAAGCCATCACCGAAGCCGAAGGCTACAGCAAATCACCCGCCAACGCCGAAATTATCCGCCAGAAGAAAAATGCGCTCAAAGAATTGCGCTTTAAGCTCATCGGCGCGACCGATTCGCCGTTGTATGCCTATCGCACCCAAAATAATTATTTGCCCGTCTTGGGTGATGGCAATCCCGATGCCAATATCGTGTTCATCGGTGAGGCGTTGGGCAAAGCCGAAGCCGAACAAGGCAGACCATTCATCGGACCGTCAGGGGATGTGTTGGCAACCATGTTGAACACCATCAATTTGCGCCGTGAAGATGTATTCGTGACCAACGCCATTTTAGACCGTCCGGTAGACAACAAACCCACCCCGCAAGATGTGGCATACTACGCGCCGTTTGTGGATGAAATTCTGAACATCATCCAACCGCGTGTGATTGTGCCGTTGGGCGGAGTAGGCATGGAATATGTGCTAAAAAAATATGATATGCCCGAAAAAGGCAAAAAAATCAGCCAACTTCACGGGCAACTCTTACAGACCACCCTACCCTATGGCAAAGTGTTCATCATGCCCCTGTATCATCCTGCGGTGGTGTTATATAACCCAACGCAACGGGCAACACTCGAAAAAGATTTCCAACGGTTGAAGGTGTTTATTTAAGGTGATGATATATTGTAGATTAGGGCGGATATACGCTACGCTAATCCGCCCCTACATATCATAAATATTGTGCCTGTAGGGGACGAGGCGTGCCTCGCCCCTACGTATCAAAAATTTCACGGCTGTACGGACGCGCTTCGGCGCGTCCTAAAATATCAATTTAGGAGCATATATCTATGGAATCCATCATCCGTTGTGCGTGGTGTGGCGATGACCCGTTGTACGTGGCGTATCACGATAACGAATGGGGCATACCCATTCATGATGACAAGCAATGGTTCGAGCGCATCACGCTCGAAGGCGCACAGGCAGGTCTGAGTTGGATAACCATCCTCAAACGGCGCGAGACATATCGCCAAGCATTTGACCATTTCGACCCCGCTATCGTTGCCACGTATGATGATGCCAAAATCGAGGCGTTGATGACGAACACGGGCATCATCCGCAACCGCGCCAAAATTATCAGCACAATCGGCAACGCGCAAGCCTTTCTGAAAATACAAGCCGAATTCGGCAGTTTTGATAGCTACATTTGGGGATTTGTGGGCGGTAAAACCATCATCAACCACTGGCGTAGCCTATCCGAAATCCCCGCCGAGACCGATGAATCGCGTGCGATGAGTAAGGATTTGAAAAAACGAGGTTTTCGATTTGTGGGGGCGACCATCTGCTACGCCATGATGCAAGCCTGTGGCATGGTGAACGACCACACGTTGGATTGTTTTAAGCGGAACACATAATGCCATCTTTTATTTTATC
Source organism: Anaerolineae bacterium (assembly GCA_034436155.1). Lineage (GTDB taxonomy): Bacteria > Chloroflexota > Anaerolineae > Aggregatilineales > Phototrophicaceae. The sequence goes on along the minus strand of DAOTVP010000041.1, from coordinate 2,232 downwards.
GGAACACGCCAAAGAAGAAGCCGAAAGGCGTAATAAATATCACAATAGAATTGATTGAAGCCATCTTGCAATCACCACAACAAATCATATCTGCTTATGGTGAACGCCAAATTTATCAATCAAAAATCGAAATAGCGAGTAAACTATATTTGGTGCGTGTAATTGTTGAACCAGCAGACCCATTATTGGTTATTACGGTTTATCGCACAAGCCAAATTGAAAAATATTGGAAGGATGAGCCATGAAGGTAACATACGACACCCAAACCGATACCCTAAGAATTATATTCAACAATTCGCCCATTGCGGAAAGCGATGAGAATCATGCAGGGGTTATTTTAGATTATGATAGCGATGGCAATATTGTTGGCATCGAAATTTTATCTGCATCTGAGCGCGTAGATAACCCACTCGGATTAGAATATAACATCACCCAAATCGCAAAGGTGTAAATTATGCCCGATATGCTCGTCAAACTGTATACCCTGCCACCACTTGAACCGCACCTCGCCAAACAAGCCGAACACGGCATCACCATTCGGCGCGGGATGGCACCCGAAAAGCACCTCGTCTTGGCGTGGATAAAATCGCATTTCGGCGAAGATTGGGTCAACGAAGCCGATGTCGCCTTCGCGCATGTGCCTGTCGGCATTTTCTTGGCGGTCAAAGACGGTGAACTGCTCGGATTTGCCTGTTACGATACCACCCGACTCGGATTTTTCGGTCCGACAGGGGTCGGTGAGGCGGGTCGCGGAAAAGGCACAGGCACAGCGTTATTGCTGGCATGTTTACATGATATGTGGGCGCGTGGTTATGGTTATGCCATCATCGGTGGCGCGGGTCCGACTGATTTTTACACCAAAATTGTGGGCGCAATCCCCATCCCCGATTCTGCACCTGGTGTGTATGCGGGCTTATTGGGTTATGACGATGAGGGCGATTAGGGGTATAATTAGAAGTGATATAGTTTTAAGGATGTGAGTGATATGGACACCATCGAAATAACGCTTAAATTACCCGCCGATTATGTGCGCGATGCCCAAGATTTTGATATGCTCAATCCAGATACTATTTTAGCGGTTTTGCGGCAAGAATTAGATAATCGCATTATGGCATTTGTGGATGCAGAGGTAAAAGCCTATCGCGCAGAAAAACGAGCCGAAGAATAAATCATCATGATTGATGTCGTTTTAGATACCAATCTCATCATTTCTGGCATGTTATGGGGCGGAACACCCAAAACAATTCTTCAAATGGCTCAACAACACTTCATCCAAACCATGAGTAGTGAGCCATTAATTGAAGAGTTAAAAGATGTCATCACACGAGATAAATTCCAGTAATTTCTAAACCAACTTCAAAAAACACCTGATGATATTGTCAATTTATACCTGAGTTATACACGGGTCATTGAACCCATTGAATTACCCCAAACTGTTGTGCGCGATATGAAAGATGATAGAGTTATTGCCTGTGCGGTTGGTGGGCAAGCCGATTATATCATCACAGGCGAGAACGATTTGCTCATCCTCAAAGCGTATTAGGGGATTCGCATCGTCACCGCATCCGAATTTTTAGCGATAATTAAATAATCGTGGGCGCAATCCCCATCCCTGATTCTGCCCCTGGCGTGTATACGGGCTTGTTGGGTTATGATGATGCGGGCGATTAGGGGTATAATACGAAAATCAAGTAGTGCTGAAATCTGGAGAAATGATGACACAAATTACCTTAACATTACCTGATGACCTTGCCGAACAAGCCCGTCACTTAGGTTTATTAGAAAATGACCAACTCACTGCGCTGATTGAAGCTGAGATTGTGCGTAAAAGACAACATGCGGCACAAGAATTATTTGCCATATTAGAAGAAATCCAATCCATCGAGCCACGCATGACTCAAGAAGAAATTGATGCAGAGATAGAAGCGTACTATGAAGAGACTTATGGCAAAAAGGATGAGCGATGCGAATCGTGATAGATACTAACTTGATAGTATCTGCATTTATATGGGGTGGAACGCCTCTCACCTTATTGAAAGAAATACAATTAAACGAAATCCAAATACTCGCTTCAATAGACACTTTTAATGAGTTAAAAAGGATACTTGCACGCCCCGATAGTGGTCACATAGTAAGTGATGAGACCTCTAAGTTGTAATCAATGATAAACCATAAGGTCATCCAATAATGATAATCGTCCGATTTAGAAAATGATAACGTTTTGCGAACAAA
>DAOTVP010000040.1:0-92244 GCA_034436155.1 Anaerolineae bacterium | reverse complement strand
GACACGATTTTTTCCGCTTCGATGTTGCCCGCGAAGTCAATGGTATAAAATTGCACCCAATACTCACCCGTTTCGGTGACGGTCACAGGGGCATGATAATCTCCCCACACGCCGTTAATCGCCATGCGTGTCAACGCGAATCCACTCACGCCGTCCCAACGATTGAGCGTAATCGTCATGCCGTCTTCGGTCTCGGTGAGGGTGGCATTGGTCTGCGGTGGGGTGATGTCGTAGCCGATTTGGACGGTGCGCGTGGTGATATGTTGGGCGTTATCCACTGCAAAGGTTTGCACGGTGTATAATCCCTCACGGGTGAAACGCAATGGCGCGGTGTAAAGCGTTTGACTGCCATTTTCGACCTGATATAACACACCCGCGACTCCACTGGTGGCATCTGTCGCACTCAGAGTTAGGGTCGGCGGTGCGATAAACCAGCTATTGTCGCCCTGTTCGCCCGTGATTTGCACATTCAAGGTGGGCGGGGTGCTATCTATCGGCAAAATCACGCCGTCATAACTAACATGACCCGCGTTATCGGTCGCTTGGGCATCCAGCGTATGCACACCATCCGTCAATATGAGGCTATCGCCACTCACCCACCCCGCATAATTCAGGTCATATTCCAGACTGGCTAACCCACTGGTGGCATCATCCGCAGAAATATGGATGGATAACGGCGCAGTCCACCACCCCGCTACATCTTGCGGACGGTCGAGGACGAATTGTAAATTTGGTGCGGTGCTATCTATGGGGATAATGCCCGATTTTTCCGCTTCGAGATGATAGCCATCGGTAGAACGATATTGCAAGGTGTGGATACCATCATCGGCAATCGTGAACGGTGAACCTGTATAGGCATTTTGCACACCATTCACGGCATACAGGGTTTGATTCACACCAAAACAGCCGACATCATTCGCATTGAATGACACACTGACGGGGCTAACATACCATCCGTTTTGTGATAATCCGACCACATCGGCGTTGGTGACTGGCGCAGAATAATCGTGTTGGGCGCTCACAGGCGATGACCATCCACTCGACCCATTGCTGTTATGTGCCTGACCGCGTGCGGTGAACAAGCCTTCGGGGATGCCTGTGAAGGTGTGGGATGTGCCAGCAACGACCTGACCATTACCTTCAATCTCGAAATTTGTGCCAAATGTGCCATCGGTGAGCAAAGTCACTGAACGCGATGAATCGGCGGAACACGCATTCCCCAAATAGACACCGGGTAAATTGGGCGGTGGGGTTAAATCGGCGCACCATGTATCGGACTGGTTATGAAAATCACCTGCGATACCAACGAAACAACTATGTGGGCAACTGGCTAAATCTTCTGTCGCAACAACAGGCCACCCCTCTTGTGTTTTATCGACCCACCAAATCAAACACGGTTCACCTGCAATGGTAGAGGCTTGTACAGGTTGGGGGTTAATCAACATTCCCAACAGGAGAAGAGAAGAGAAGAGAAGAGAAGAGAAGAGAAGAGAACGAAATTAGTCTTAGTGAATGATATTTTTGCATGTGTGTTATTTCCCTAAAATGTGAGTGATAAATTTTTGATGTGGTGTGGATAAAGATTAGCATAATACACACCTTTGTCAAGGGGAATATCTCATACCCTACCCCTTCATCACGCCGTCTAAAAATTCACACATTTTGTCGTAATGCGTGCCTTTCCAATAAACCTGACCGCACACATCACATTGATGAAATTCATCGTATTGTTCGGCGCTGGTGTTGGGCAATTGCGATAGCACATCGGCTTTTTCCACGCTGGTCAATTCGCCGTTGCATTTCAGGCATCGGCGGAACGGTGTGACCGTCTCGGCGAGGTGGTATCGGCGCACAATCTCGACAATTTGTTGTTTAGGATTGGTGGCGCGGATGAAATAACCATATTGCACCCTGCCCCGTTTGAGCAAGCCAATATCCCGCGTGAGCAGAACGCGCCCGTCTACATCCGAAATTTCGGCGAGTACATCATCGGGATAATCGTTGCGATACAACGTATCGAAACCCATCATCCGCAAGTAACTGGCTAACCGCCCCAAATGCGTATCCAACACAAAACGCGGTTTGCCTTGCAACGGCGGGCGCAACAACACCCGCTCGTTGATGCTGACGGGGCTGGTTTTATCGTATACACAAATATGCGATTTTGGCATGACGATGTGGTCAAACCCGACTGATACACCGTCTACCGTGAGCAGGTCAATCTCGCAATGTGGCGGACCGAGCGACTCGACCATATCTTTAATCGAGGCTTTCCACGCAAAGGCATGAGAAAAAGGTTGATAACGATATTTTTTGGGCAGGAAAAAGTTGAGTTCACCGAAAAAGTGAAAAATTACTGTATCCATAAGGCATTGGGTTTGGGATGAGGCACAATGACCTCATCCCGACTAGGCGCAATCAGCGCATTTTCATGATGATTGTTCATCGAGGGCGGTGAGCATTTCCTCAATCGTACAAAATTTGAGGCGCGGTCTGCCTAGTGCTTCGCCACGCGCCACTTCGAGGCGATCGAGGCGTTGCCAATCGGCATACGTGACGACACGTATCCCCCGTGTTTTGAGGAGTGATTCTACCGCATCTCGGCTTGGATGTTGAGGGGTGAGCAATTGCCCCGCTTTGACATCCGCCAACAGGCTATCGACCGTTTCGATAGAATCGGGTTTATTTGTGCCGATAATGCCCGACGGTCCGCGCTTGATCCATCCAACGACATAATTACCCGTATGATGCACACCGCTCTCATGGGCGGTCAGAACACGTCCGAGTTCATGCGGAATTGTACCCCATTTTTCATAAAATGGCACATCAGGCAACGCCACCCCCATATATCCCACCGAGCGAAACACCAACCCGACATCAAAGATTTCATATTGGTCGGTCGGTTGTGGACGAACACCCCCTTTACCATCGGATACCAATTCATTGCGGACAATTTTCATGCCCTGAACACATTCTTCGCCAAAAAGTTCCACAGGTGAGGCTAAAAAGTGCATATAAATGCGTTTGCGCTTGCCCTGTGGGGCGCGTTTGGAAAATTCTTCCATGATTTGTACATTTTTCACATCTTTTTTATCGGCATCAGGCGAATCGAGATATGCCCTACTGAGCGGATCTATCATGATTTCGCGCGGGGGGATGATGAGATCGGCTTCTTCCATCTCGCCCAATTCTTTGATTTCGGGGTTGGTGAAGGCGGCTTGTGCGGGACCGCGCCGTCCGAAGATGTGAATCTCGCGGATGCTACTCTTGGATAAGGCTTCAAGGGCATAATCGGCGATATCGGTGGTTTTGAGTTCCGCCTCGCTACGGGCGAGGATACGCGCCACATCCATCGCCACATTGCCGACACCGATAATGGCGGCGCTGGTTTGCGATAAATCGAATTGCAAATGGCGATAATCAGGATGCCCGTTATACCATCCGACAAATTCGGTGGCGGGATGACTACCGATGAGGTGTTCGCCAGGGATGCCCAAAGCGCGGTCTGTTTGTGCGCCAACGGCATAAATAATCGCGTGATAATGATCGGCGAGGTCGGCGTAGGTAATGTCTTTGCCGAAGGTGACGTTGCCATAAAACCGAAAATTCGGGTTCTCGGCGATTTTATCATACACTTTCGTCACCGATTTAATTTTCTGATGGTCTGGCGCGACACCCCCACGCACCAATCCGAATGGGGTTGGCAATTTATCGTACATATCAATCTGAACAACGAGGTCTTTTTGTTTTTGCAGATGGTCGGCGGCATAAAATCCAGACGGACCAGAGCCGATAATTGCCACGCGCAGGGGGTTATCTGATGTACCAATGTGTGCCATAGGTATTTCTCCAATGGATAAATAAACATTTTGCTACCAGTATAACACCCCACGCGGATTTTGGCTTCTGTTATATGTCATCCGTTAACGCACAAGCGTCACAATCACAAACGCCACGTAACCCACCAAGAACGCGCCACATTCCCAACGGGCAAGTTTCTGGCTTGTCCATGCGAGTGGCAATAGGATGACCGAGAAAGCGATCATCACCAAAAAGTCGAATTGCAACACACTGGCATCTACTTTGACAGGTCTAATCGCCGCTGTAGAGCCTAAAATCAGCAAAATATTCATGATGTTCGAGCCGACCACGTTGCCAATCGCCAAATCACTCTCTTTGCGTAAGGCGGCTATCAGACTCGCCATCAGTTCGGGCAACGATGTCCCCACAGCGACCAACGTCACGCCGATAATCAATTCGCTCACGCCGAGCGCCGTGGCGATATTGATCGCGCCCGTCACCGTCAAATTTGCGCCGACCACCAAAATAATCAACCCCGCCACCAAGCGCCCCGCTTCGAGCAATCGATTGACCGATTGAATCTCTTGGGTGGTGAATTCAGATACATCAGGCGCGTGTTGGGCGCTTTTATCTTGCAGGGTTATCCAGATCATCAAGGCATTGAACACCGTAAAACATAAGACGAGGATGATGCCATCCACTTGCCCCAATTGATAATCTAACGACAACACAAAAGTGAGGATCGCCACCGTTATCATGATGGGAATTTCACGGCGGATAAGCGAGGATTGCACAAAAATCGGCGCGAGCAAACCCGATATGCCTAAAATCACGCCGATGTTGCTGATATTCGACCCCAATACATTGCCCAACGCGAGATCTGTCGAGCCATTCAACACAGCCGATAAGTTGACCAGTAATTCGGGTGATGATGTGCCGAAGGCGACAATCGTCAAACCCACAATCAGACGGGGAATCCCGAATGATTCGGCTAATCGCGCCGAGCCTGTCACCAACCAATTTCCACCCCACACCAAGCCGATAATCCCCACAGTAATATAAATGATATCCAACATGAATCTGCTCATTTCAGAATGTAAGCGCCGATAAATATAACATATCATAACGAAAAACGAGCATTTGTATAGACAAATCACCCGTTTTGGGCATCAACTGATTACCGAAGGCTGGTCATGACTCCAATTTTCTGAGCCAAAACGCCAATAAGTGCATTTTATCATAATCAAAAAAAGGTGCTTGCCTAGAGGAAGCACAAAAACATTTCAATTCTAAATTAAGTAAATAAACTCTTGAAGGTCGTTATTTAGTAGAATAGATGTGTGGTTTAATTAATCTAGGAGTCTGGTGATGATTTTCAGGCATTTCAAAAAATTATTGTTGTTGGTATTTGCTTTGATGATAATTTCGTAGATGACAATTATCCCCAGTATTTCAGCAAAAGAATTCAATACTATGTTACAACAATCAAATTGTGGTAATGCAACTATTTGGTTTTATGCGAGCGGGGAACTTTTTTCAACCTTACAACAAACTCGTTGGGATCCGAGAGACGGTTATTGGTATCATCGCTACCTTTCCTATCCTGGTAGTTTTTGGTGGACTTGTAAAGGTGAATTCAGAGGATTTCTAGCTTAAGGGAAAATATCGGATGTGGCTCGAAACAAATTATCGAGCCACATCTGCTACGATTTATATTATGGGCGAGAGGCAAGTGTAACAGATACATCAATAAGCTCCACACCCCTCAATATGGTCAGGGTGACGACATCACCCGGTCGAGTATATTTTGCCAAATAACCAATCATCTCGGCAAAATTAGGGATAGGTGTGCCATTAATGGCTGTAATAATATCTGCGCTAACAAGACGTGCATTTATCCCTTGACCCATAATGGTCATTGTACGCACACCCGCAATTCTGGCAGGACTCCCAGGTTGAGTATCTGCAACCAATACACCGCGTTGATTATTAGGTAAACCAAGTTGCTCAATAGTCAAAAGGTTAATATCTCGCCCCGATATACCCAAGTAACTATAATCCACACGCCCTTTTTCGATGAGTTCTTGGACGACCCGTTGGGCTAAATCGGCGGGGGCGGCGAACCCAATGCCTGAATTAGAGCGTGTCTCGCTCACGATTTGCGAATTGACCCCAATCACCTCGCCTTGCATGTTGAACAAGGGACCGCCACTGTTGCCAGGGTTAATGGGGGCATCGGTTTGGATGACCGCGCCAATGCTGTAATTGCTCAAGCCTGTGATGGTGCGGTTCAGGGCGCTGATAATGCCCGATGTGAGCGTCCAATCTTGCCCAAACGGGCTACCCAACGCCAACACACTTTGACCGACAAACAGGTTATCCACATTGCCAAATGTGACTGGCACAAGGCGGTCTGGCGATAAATTGACCTGAATCACGGCTAAATCGGAGTCGAAATCTGTGCCGATGAGTTGTGCGCGGGTGATGGTGCCATCTAAAAAGTAGACGATAATTTCGGTAGCGTTGGCGACCACATGGGCGTTGGTGACGATATGCCCTTGCGTATCAATCACAAAACCAGATCCCCCCACTTGCGATTCATCAATGAAGGCACTCGTACTCGGACGGGTGACGGTGATAGACACCACCGATGGCGCTACCCGTTGGTAAATTTGGGCGCGAATGAGTTCTGCGGGATCGGTCTGACCTTGTGGCAAAACCATTTGTGAGCGGGGAAGCAAACCTAACGCGGGATTATCGGGAATGGTGGTTTGGGCTGTACCCCGACTAATCATCGTCCCGATGATAAATCCGATGCCAAATAGCACAATTGTTACAATAATAGCGCGAAGATGTCTGCTCATAGTTATCCTCATCATTATCCTCATTTTTTACACATTATCTTTCAGGATAACCACAAGTTGTAAATTTTGTTTGACCACATTCTAAAAAGTTTATGAGAGTTTTGATTGATTTTGTTTGCCTACTTGACTTTCCAGTTACTAGAACGTTTATACTAAAAAGTATCTCATCAAAATAGGAGGCAACACATGACCGATTTTCGCACATTTTACAGCACACACAGTTTTATCACCCACCCACATGAATGGGTTTCGCAATTTGATGCCATCCCCAACGACATCGCCAGTATATGCAAAGTGGTGCAAGGGCTGGTGTATCATTATTTCGCTGATGAGCAATTTTGGGGGTTTAAGCCACCCAAAGAACGCATGTCAGAAGTAGATACGCGCTATGTGAAAGACAGTATCGCACGGTTATTGACGATGGACGCACGCCCCATCACCGAATTTCGCGCCCCAGAACACCGCATTATCGGTTGTTGCCGCGATTTTTCGGTGTTGTTCACCAGCATTTGCCGTCATAAAGGCATCCCTGCCCGTACCCGTTCTGGATTTGCCGCGTATATTGTCCCGCCTTATTTTATGGATCATGTCATCGTTGAAGTATGGGACGAGGCACAAAATCGGTGGATTCAGGTTGACCCAGAAATCCCTGCGGGCGCGTTCCCGTTTGATATTCAAGATATGCCACCCGATAAATTCATCCTCGCGGGGCGTGCTTGGCAATTGTGTCGGCGTGAAGGGGAAAATCCCGATTTATTTGGTCTGGGTCCCGATTCGCCCGATGATGTTAAAGGATGGTCGTTCATCCAAACACGCCTCTTACAAGATGTGGCGGCATTGAGCAAACAAGAAATGTTATGTTGGGATATGTGGGGCGTGTTGAGCGAAAAAGCCAATCATGAGGATGGGCTATTTTTAGATAAAGTCGCAGAACTCACGCTTGCGGGCAATGATGCCCTGCCCGAATTATGGTCACTCGCCCAATCCGATGCCCGCCTCAAAGTGCCAACGGTTATCGAATCGTTCAGCCCAGCAACTGAAAATATTGTTCAAGTGGCGTTAAAACTCGCGTAACATCCTAGCCTGTTGATGGTTGGGCGTGGCGCAGATGATACCCCGCCATGCCCACACCGACCATCATCCAAAAGACAAAGTGTAACCTATCCCAAACAGGAATCGAATCACCGATGCTATAGCCGATATGCGCCAAAATCCCTGCCCCCACCGCCACGGCGAGGATACGACTCGGACTTGCACCACGCTGGTAGCTTATCCACAAATAAACAAAAATCGCCCCATGCAAGCCGATGAAAATCAGCATCCCGCCGATGCCCATATCTGCGCCGATTTGGAGCAATTCGTTATGGGCATGAGGTGGCTTGAGTTGCGGATACCCGATGATGGGATAGCGATTCCGCACAGGCGTAAACCGAAAATTATTCAAACCAACGCCTGTCAGGGGATAATCTTCAACCATGGCTAGGGCGCTGTTCCAAATTGCCAAGCGTTGCGAGGCAGACCGTTCATCACGCTCAGATAACCCGACTTCGGCATCATCCGTAAATACATTTAGCAAAACACCCGCCTGCAAAATGCCGAACACGGTGATCATCCCAAAAATCAGCAACCGCAGGCGCAAATTGGGGATGAGTAAAATGAAAGCCACCGTCAACGCGCCCATCACGCCGATGAGGGCGAAGCGACTCTGACCCAGCATCATCGCGCCCGCACTGATGATGAAAATGGCGAAAGTGACGAAGCGCCATACCCATTTATCACGATGCCACGGATAAAATAAGATAATCCCACAAAATGGCACCAACCACGCCAACGCCCCGCCGATTTCGTTGGGGTTGATGCCGTTACGCCGAAAAAATGGGCGCGAATCGGGCAAGTAATTATCCATGCCAAAGATAAAATCGGCGAATAATTGCGATTTCACCGTCCATTGTGTGCTGGCGAGCGCCATCAACGCCAACACCGCCGTGAAGCCTAATATCACCTGAATCACACCGTCTAGCCTGCCCTGTCTGCATCCCATTTCAATCAAATAGCCGATGATGAGCAGACCCAACAACGGACGCATGATTAATCCCAAGCCTGCCAATCCCTGCCCACGAATGATATAACCCGTCACATCGGGCGCGGTATATACATTGATGACCATCAATATCAAGAATAAGGCGCAAAATAATTCCACCGCCGAAAGTCGCCATTTATAACCATACGCGACCCAGCGAATCGGGATGAATAACGCCAACAATCCCACTGCCCAAAACCAATCGGCACGGTCTATGGCATAACTAGGGACGGGCAAAAATGGCAAATTGAGATAAATCAGCAGGTAGCCTATCAATAAGCCGATGCCCAACGCCCATTTGATGATTTGTGATAATCTGCGCCACACATCGGTCTGCGCCACCCAATAAGCGATGAAAAACGGAATCATGCCTGTGACTATCCACACCCATTCGGCGGTGACGATGCCCGTCACACCATCGCTCGGAAACGGAAAATTGCTCGGAAACCAGAAGAAAATCAGCACCGCGATGAGCAAAAAAGGTTCAAATGAGGCGATAAAACGCGCAAGTGATTGGATAATCGGCATGGGAATGTCCTTTGTTTGATGAATGTCATACATCATAATGTTGATAATGGTCATTTGACAACCCATAGCCCCATCCGATACAATAGCTAATAATTCTGTTGTTCGTTTTTTAATAAAAATTAGCCCGTGGAGACCCCCTCTCATGATGTATCAAGAAATTACCCGCGTATCGTTAGATGAATTTCGGCACAAGACGCACGGCAAACGCTTGGTATTGCTATATCCACAAACACCGTATCGCAATTTATTCCTCAGCCATTTTTTAGCCGATGATAGCCAAATCTTGGTGTATTATTGCGTCCCCAATCAGACCAAGAATGTGCGAGAATGGTTGGCAGATATGGTCACAACATTACAAGCCAGTTACCCCACATTTGGCGAAAAATTGAGCGAAGCCGTGAAAAAGAAAAGCCCCTCAGCAGAATATTTGGCAGAATCGCTCTCATCCGATTTGAGCGCGTTGGGCAACAAACCCGTCACACTGTATATTGACCAACTCGACAACGTACCATTCGATGAAAAATTCAATGATTTCATCATCAATTTCATCGATAACCTGCCCAACCATATTCAATTGGTGGTGAGCAGTCGCGTATTAGCCTATCAGACATGGCGCGAATATGTCGCCAACGGCATGGCGGTGGTGCTGGGAACAGAACGTCGCGCCAACGATGTGATTTTCACCATCGAAGAACAAATCAAACCCCAACTGGAGGTGTACGCTTTTGGGCGTGGTCATGCCATTGTGAATGGTCAAGAAATTACGTCTTGGGATGGCGCATTACCGCGTAATTTGTTTTTCTATTTTGTCGATAACCCCTTACTCACCCGTGATGATATTTTCACCACCTTCTGGACAAACCTGCCCGTCAAAGAGGCGACCAACGTCTTTCATGTGACGAAACGCAAAATCAGCGAGCGCATCACGTTGTGGGATGGTGAACAAGATGTCACCTACGAATTGACCACTTATGTCAGTGGCTTTTATACCCCTAACCCATTGGTAGTCCGTCATTATGATGTGGCAGAATTCCAAAATGCGATTGATAGCGCCATGCTCACCAACGATGTGAACTTAAAAGAGCAACTGTATCGCTACGCCATTGATTTATACAAATCGCCATTTTTAGATAAAATGGAAAATCGGCTCGAACAAAAAGATGAAAATCACCGTGTCGCGCAGTGGATCCGCGCCCGCCGTTTGGAATTGCAACAATTATATGCCCAAGCCCTGATTAATATGGGTCGCATCTGCAAGGGGCGGAACGATTTAGAATTGGCGCTCGGTTATTTCAATCGTGCCGTGCATGAATTGCCAGAACGCGAAGATATTCACCGCGAAATCATGCAACTGTACTATCAACTCAATATGAAAGCCGATATGGAGAAACAATATCACTTCCTCAAGAATTTGCTCCATGACAAATTGGGGATTAAACCCGCGCCTGTCACCACCGAATTGTATAAGACACTCGCCAATAGCTAATGGTCGCAGATAACACGCCCGAATTCACCGATATAGACCCAACCACCCGCCTCGCCATGCGGGAACGCCCTGTGCGTTCCCGCCGTCCCAACCGCCCAAGTCGCTTTCCGCCAGACCATGCGGGGGTGCTTTTGGCGAGTATGGCGATGGTCGGCGTGGGTGGGGTGGGATTAGCCACCCTATTCAGCATCGCATTACCGCGCATTGGTGCCGAATTATGGTTGTATTTTCTGTGTATTCACCTCGTTGTGACGGGCATCACGTTGCCATTGGTGCGCTTTATCAATATGCGTTTCACCCCGTTGAACGCAGAACCGCCATCGGGCGGGGTATTGGTGCGTCAGAGTATATGGTTGGGGTTATTCGCCGTCATCGCGGTTTGGTTACAAATCCTGCGTGCCTTATCGCTTGTCACCTTATTTTTATTGGCGTTAGTTTTCATCGTCTTAGAAGTATTTTTACAAATGCGAGAACGCAATGCCAACTATTAACCCGCTTTTACGCCAACTGCCATCTGTCGATAGCCTGTTGATGCACGCTCACGCGCTCATCAATCAATTTGGACGTGATAAGACCAAAAAAGCCCTACAAGCGGTGTTGGCTACCACGCGCCAACACATTTTAGGCGGTAAGGCGGTCGATTTACGCCCCGATGCGCTCATCGAATTGGCAAATATTCATCTTATCAGCCAATTTTTGCCCACGCTCCGCCGGGTGATTAACGCCACAGGCGTGATTATCCACACCAATCTAGGACGTGCGCCCCTGTGTAAATCGGCACAAGAGGCGATGTTAGCCGTTGCGAGTGGCTATAGCACGCTGGAATTTGATATTCAAACGGGCAAACGCGGGTCGCGCCATACCCACGCCGAGGCGTTAATCTGCGACATCACAGGCGCAGAGGCGGCGATGGTCGTCAATAATAATGCCGCGGCGGTGTTGTTGATGCTCTCTGCGTTGGCGAAAGACCGCGAGGTGATTTTGTCTCGTGGGCAATTGGTCGAGATTGGGGGTGGCTTCCGCGTACCCGATGTGATGATGCAAAGCGGTGCGGTATTAGTGGAAGTCGGGACGACCAACCGCACACGCATCGGCGATTATGAACGGGCAATCACCGCGCAAACTATCGCCCTCCTGCGCGTGCATAGCTCCAATTTTAAGCAAATCGGTTTCACCGAGACGACCGATTTACGCCACATGGCGAAAGTGGCGCATCAGCACAATCTGTTACTCTTCGATGATTTGGGCAGTGGCGCGTTGGTGGATACAACCCAATTTGGGCTTGTTCATGAACCGACCGCGCAAGAAAGCCTCGCCGATGGGTGTGATGTGGTGGCATTCAGTGGCGATAAATTGCTCGGCGGACCGCAGGCGGGCATTTTAATCGGCAAGGCAGATCTGATTGCCAAACTGAAAAAACACCCGCTCGCCCGTGCGATTCGCGCCGATAAATTATGCCTCGCGGCACTGAGCGCCACGTTGGATGAATATCGGCGCGGGACGGCGTTGGTCAATATTCCTGTTTTGGCGATGCTCAATCGTGATTTAGCCAACATCACCCAACAAGCCGAACATTGGGCAGATATTTTGAATCAACACGGCTTATCGGCACACGTTATCAGCAGTACATCCACCATCGGTGGCGGTAGTTTGCCAGGGGAGACGTTGCCAACATCGGTGGTGGCGATTCAACCCGATAAACCAGACGCATTTTTAGCCCAATTGCGCGGGTTGCCCATCCCCATCATCGCCCGAATTGCCGATGATAAAGTGCTATTCGACCCACGCACCGTGTTACCCGACCAAGAAGAGCTATTTTTAAGCCAGATCAACCATCTATTTTAGCCAACGCAATTGGCATAATCGTGGGTTAGCCTGTTTATCGTCACTCTCCTTTTGTACAATCAAAAAAATTTTTAACATAAAGGATTATTCAAGATGAAATCTGAATTGAATCAATTGATGGCGGAACGCGGGTTAGACGCGATTGTGGTGATGGCATCACATGATTACAGCGCGGCGCTCGATTATCTGGTCGGCAGTGTGCATATCACAGGCGGGATGGCGTGGAAAAAGCGCGGTGATGAGCCGATTCTCATCGTGGGTGGCATGGAAATTGAAGAGGCGCGTGCCAGTGGCTTGACGTGTTATACCTACAGCGATTTCAATTATTATGACCTATTCGCTCAAAACGATAACGACCCGATGAAAGCGACAGTCGCATTATGGGGTGTGATTTTGGAACGCTTGGCTATCCCTCGTGGCAAAATTGGGATTTACGGCGTTGGCGACCATCATCATATTTTGGCATTGACCGATTTATTGCGCGAGGCGTATCCGACCTATCAATTTGTGGGCGAATCGGGCATGACGATATTCGACCAAGCGGCGTTGACCAAATCGGCAGATGAATTGGCACGGATACAATCGGTGGCACAACGCACCAACACCGTCATGGCACTGACGTGGGATTTTATCAGTGGGCATACCGTGATGGGCGAAACGGTGATGAAAGCCGATAACACCCCCCTGACGATCGGCGATGTCAAACGGTTTGTGCGCCGTGCCTTGCTCGATCATGACCTCGAAGATACGGGCATGATTTTCGCACAAGGGCGCGATGCTGGCTTCCCGCATAGTCGTGGACAAGCAGATATGGCGCTCCAATTGGGGCAAACCATCGTGTTTGATTTGTTCCCGCGTGAATTGGGCGGGGGCTATCATCACGACATGACGCGCACCTGGTGCATCGGCTATGCCACGCCAGAAGCCCAACAGTTATATCAACAGGTCATGACGGCGTTTGATATGGCAATCGAATCGTATGGGCTAAATAAAGCCACGCACTTGATGCAAGAAACGGTGCAAGATTATTTTGAAAATCTTGGACACCCTACCCTGCGGAGCGATCCCAACACCCAAAACGGATACACGCATAGTTTAGGACATGGCATGGGCTTGAATATTCATGAACGCCCGCGCATTAGCCATACCAGCAAAGAGGATGTGTTCATGGTGGGGAATGTCGTCACGATTGAACCCGGATTATATTATCCCGAAAAAGGGATGGGGGTTCGGGTGGAAGATTCATTTTATGTCACTGAGACGGGTGAATTGATGTCGCTCACCACATTCCATAAAGATTTGGTGTTGCCCATCAACGGCAAGTGATGTTGTGATGTTACAGATTTGTTCAATTTTCAAAAAAGGGTTATAATATTGTGACAAGTTAGAGTAGTATTAGCAATATGCGACCATCACCTAAGCGATTGAATAGCACCCCAATCGAGCGTTTTTTACCACTTATCTTAGCCTTTGGTGTGGGATGTATTTTTGCATTGTTGGGTTTGACGCAACCTATCCTCATCCCCCCCACCCCGTCACGAAATATCGTCCTTGTAACGTGCATTATGTTGTTTGTCGCAACCGATTTGATGGCGGGGCGCATCGAAACAGGGTTATGGGCGGGATATTTGAATTTGGTGGTGATGGTGATGTGGTTTATCACCAGCGTTTTCGCAGGACTGTTACTGGTTATTGTGGGCAGTCTGATAGCGATGACCATTCGCCTGCAGGGTGGGGTTTTGCCCGGTAGCGCACCGCTCACGCCTCATGCCAGCATCCGGTTAGCCTTCAAACGCATCTCACTGAACGGGATTGCCCTATTGATAGCCTGGGGTGTTTTTACCCTACTGAAGGGCGAAACACCCCTCACACCACAAAATTTTGTCTTATTGCCAACGGTATTCGGATTAGCCACATCGTTGGTTGTCACACAAATATTAGGGAAGATCTTAAGCGAAATTCAGCCCAAACCGCCGATGATTTGGGCAAAAAAACAATGGGGGCGTTTATTCAACGAAATATTGTTGCTCATCACCGTTGCACCTATGGCAGTGGTCTATTATGAGCAAGGCGCGTTGGTTTTTGTGTTATTGCTCGGACTCATCGGCGCACAAGCGATTCGACATTGGCAAATTCAACGCACACAACGTAGCCTTGTGGGTCGGGTACAAGAACTGTCTATCTTAAACGATACGGCGCAAAGCATTTCGTCTTCGCTCGATTTAAGCGAGATGTTGCATAACTTTTATAGCACCCTGAGCAAACTAAGCCACATCCCCATTTTTTATGTGGCACTGTATCAAGAGGAACACGGCATCTTTCATTTTCCGATGGTGATGGACAATGGCAAACGGCAAATGTGGGGAACAGTCATCGAAACGCATCACCCAACATTTGCCTATCTGATTCGTCATAAAACCCCCCTGCATATCACCGCGCCAGAGAGTGTTCATACATTAGGACATCCGCAACTCGCGCCCGATTACGAAGCCTATTTGGGGTTGCCCTTGATGGTTGGTGAGAAATTGTTGGGCATTTTGGGCTTTGCCGATAAAAAAGCCATCCACCTGCTCGAAAAAATCGGCGCACCTACATTGAATACAGTCGCAAGTCAATTATCGTTGGCGTTACGCAACACCACGCTCTATTCGCGCACGATGAAATTGGCGAATGACCTCGAAAAAATTAATCAAATCACCCAAGTGACATCACAAGCGTCTGACCAGCGCGAGGCGTTAGAAGTCGCGTGCCATATCAGCTTACAAATTGCCAAAGCCGATAAAGTGGCGATTTTTATGCTCAGCGAAGATAAAAATATGGTACGTTTAGGCTGTCAATATGGGTTAAATCCGCAATTGATCGCCTTGTATCAACAAAATTTGACAGAGAAATCGCTGGTCAAAGAACCCGTGATGATACATGATGCCCATGTCTTAGACCCCGAATCAGAAGAGGGGCGCTACGCCAAAGTCGGTGGGTATCGGGCAGTGGCAAAAATACCGCTCAAATCGGCGAATACGTCGATGGGGATGATTTTAGTCTATCATCAACACACCCATTATTATCATCAGACCGAGATAGAATTGTTGTTGGCATTGGCGAACCAATTGGCAGTCGCATACGATAATTCAGAATTACTCCGCGCCCTAGAGATGTATGGTTGGGAACAAGCGCAATTGGTGTATCTATCGGATATATCCACATCCACACTGGATGTCGAGACCATCATCATGAATGTGACGCGCATTTTACAATATTCCACCGAGAGCGATTGGTCGAATCTGGTGCTATCGCCCCAACACCAAAAAGATGTCATCTTCACCTCGTTGCCCAACGCGACACAAGATGTCTTTAGCATCCCCGAATTTATCGATTTGCAATCGCGCAAAGGCACGAATATCTCGATTTATCAAGATACAGCCAAATTATCATCGCGGTTGATCCAATTTATGCAACAAAACATGGTGCGGGTGTTATTCACCGCGCCACTCATCACCAACAATCGGGTCATCGGGGTGTTGATGGTGGGGAACTATCAACATAAAACCCTGAGCGAGAGCAGGCAACGCCTGTTTGAAATGGCGGCGAATCAGATAGCCACCCAATTACACAACGCCATTTTGTACCAAAAAACGCAAAAAGACCTGACTCAGCGCATGAAACAACTGAGCCTGATTGAGACTATCGCCCAACAAATTTCGGCATCGCTCAATCGTGAACGGCTCATTCGCAATGTGTTGAAGGCGGCAATTAACGCCTCTGGTGCCGATTTAGCGGCATTGGCGTTGATCACATCCCAAAACACGTTGCGAATTATCCACATGCAATTGATCGATGATGAGTGGCACGATTATGAGGTCATGACCGATATCAATATGGGGCTGGTGGGCAAGGTGATTCAGACGGGTGTCCCGATGATTGTCGCCAATAACTTGCGCGAAAAAGGATATGTTTCACCCACGCCTGATGATCATCACGCGCAAAACAACCATAAACCCGCCTTTTTATCCTCGGTACTCGTACCACTTGTCCAAGATCAAAAGCCCATCGGGGTGTTGAATGTCGAAAGCCTGTCGATAGATTTTTTCAATGAAGATCATTTGGAATTTTTCAAGAGTTTGGGCGGGCATACCATCATCAGCATCCAAAATGCCAATTTATTGGCAGAGCGCCAACACCAAATTGAGCAAATCAGCGCCCATAATAATCAACTGCAAGCCATCCTCGACTCGACACGCGATGGTATCATCCTGATTAACCGTGACGGCATATTGATGAAAGCTAATCGGAGCGCCGAAGAATTGCTCCGTGTCCCGTTGCACGAGGGTGATACCCAAGAATTCACGCAATTATTATGGGATGAGTATCGGTTGGATGACGATAAAGAGAACGCCAGCCTCGCCCAAACATTGACCGAAATGCGCCGTATTTTGCGCTCTGAACCCGATATGCTCACCACCAGCCCATTCGAGTTACATCGTGATGGGCAAGTACGTTATATCCGCATGGTGGGGTCGCCCGTGCGCGATAGCCAAAATCATATCATCGGGCGTTTATTGACCCTGCACGACATCACCGAAGAACGGCTACTGGCTAAATATCGCCAGAATATCACCCGCATGATGGTGCATGACCTGCGCGGTCCGTTGGGGTCGGTGATTAGTGGCATCACATTTGCCAATTCGCTCATCACTGATGATGTAGACCCGACTATCGCAGAGGTGTTGAACATCTCGCTAAATAATGCCCAAGATTTGCTCGAATTGGTCGAGAATATTTTGGATATTTATAAATTACAAGCGGGGCAATTGCCCCTCAAACGCATGGATGTGGATGTGCAACAACTGGTCAATGCCGCCTATAGCGCCCTTGCCGCTTCGATGCAAGATGCCGAAATCCGATTTGAGCGCGATATCGAACCCGATTTACCCCGCCTATATATTGATTCCAACATCATTCGGCGCGTGTTGATTAACCTGCTCGATAACGCCGTGCGTTACAGTCCAACGGGTGGTGAGGTGCGGTTGATTATCAAACGGGCAAATGACACCCTCGAAATTCAGGTGGCGGATAGTGGTCAGGGCATCCCGCTCGGCGAGCAAGACCGCATTTTTGATGAATTTCATCAGGTCAAAGATAATGTGCCAAAACGCGGGAGTAAAGGGAGTGGTTTGGGGTTAACCTTTTGTAAATTAGCAGTCGAAGCATACGGGGGAACGATTCATATCGCCTCTCAAAGCCCACTACCAGGGGCGTGTTTTGTGATTCACCTGCCCGTGATACGCCAAGAAACTGCCACGCAAACGACAGAAATTTCATCGGCAAATGTTTGAAATTTGGTATATATTCAAAATTCTCTTTACGATATTTATCAGGTACGATAAACGTAATAATCGTTTTATCGGATGGGAACATGGATAAAAAATGACCATAAAAACCAATTCGCCTAATAAAAAGAGGCAATTGTCCTCTCGATTATTCTTAATACTCGCATGGGTGTTAGGTATTTTTGTGGGGTTGGTTTTGGTGTTATACTTGCCACCACAAGAGTATAATCTGGTGTATCAGATCACGGTTTTACTCTTCGCCATCGCCATGATTTTAGGGTTATACGCGCTCAGACGCGCCCGCAAGCATATCACCCAACAAACCCTCAAAAACGAGAATCTCATCGCGCAACTCTCGCATCAATACGAGCAAGCCATCGAGAATGCCCGTGTGCAAGCCAATGCCGATGCCTTGTATCAACGCACGATTGAGCAATTACTGGCAGTGTTGGATGCCATCGAAGAAGGACTTATTCTCATCAATCAAGAAGGGGCAATCGCGCTGGCAAATCCGCGTATGAGCATGTTAGATGTTGAGCCGTTAAACCTCATCGGCAATTCGGTGATCAGTTTGCTCGAAAAAGAAGATAGCCTGTTATATAAGCAATTGGGTTTTGTCAATGTATGGGAACTGCGGGCATTGGTGGCACGGCTCAAAACACCAATGCAGTGGGATGATTACCCCAACCACACGTATAGCCTGATGGTCGGCGGGCAAATGCGCCATTTTGAACGCCAAGTTTCGCCCGTGCGCGATGAATTGGGGCGCGTGATAGGCATCTTGCTGGCATTTTATGACCAAACGCAACAACACGAATTGCATCATGCCCGTGAACAACTGACCCGCATGATTATTCACGATTTGCGTAGCCCACTGACATCGGTCATGACCAGTTTCAAGATTATCAACGACATCGTGCCTGCCGATATGCCACGTAAAGATATGGTGACAGACATCACCGCCACCAGCAAACGCGCTATCCAAAAATTATTGGCGCGGGTCGATACCATGTTGGATATTGCCAAGCTAGAAGATGGCAAATTTGGTATCAAAACCGAGTATGTCGCCATAGAGACCATCATCGATAACGTCAAACAAGAGTTATTGCCCATCGCCCAAGAGACGCATATTCAACTCATCACCGAAATCGCGCCCGATTTACCCCTCGCTAACATCGACCCCGATAAAATTGAGCGACTTTTGCTCAATCTGGTCGATAACGCCCTGAAATATAGCCCAGAACACACCACCATTCGCGTCAAAGCCTATCTGAACACGCCCAAAGAGGTCAAACTCAATGGCAAAATCACCACGCTGTTGCGCTTAGAGGTGAGCGATGAGGGCAGTGGCATCCCTGCCGAAGCGCGTGCGACGTTGTTCGATAGCTTCACGCAAATCGAGGGGAGAAAATCGTCACGGCGCGGGGTTGGTTTGGGTTTGGCATTTTGCAAATTGGTGGCGGTGGCGCACGGCGGTGATATTTGGGTCGAAGATAATACACCCAAAGGCAGTCGATTCATCGTGACCTTGCCAACAGCGCAAGTCGAGGTGCTAGACGACATCAAAATGCCGACCAACATCGCCAATGTGGTCAAACCCGCCACCCATTCATCGCGCTGAACATGCCTAGCGCGTCCGAATCTGGATGGCGTTAATGCCCATGCCTTGTGTCAGATATGCCCCCACCTCCCCCAATTCGGGCAAAGCATCTAACGGGTGGGTGAATAATAAATCATCATTCAGGTAAACTTGTATCTGACTTGTGGATACATCCACGCGCATGGTGAACGTATCATCTACATCAAATTGTCTTGCGATGCCGACCCATTCGGTGAACGCGCCTGTGAGCAAATCTACGCTCGGTATCCCCCGATACAACCCCACCAACACATTATTCCCCGCTTGTGGGATAACCCGCACGACCGTCACCATCGCTTCATTGCGATTCAACACCAACACAATCGGCGTAGGGGTTGGATTCGACAAAATGGTGATGTCAAACGTATAGGCGATATACCTTTGGGTAGATAGCACCCATGCCGACTCATCACGGACAACAAACCCACCCCGCGGGTCTACACCCCACGCATCAGGCGGATAAAACACCCAATCGGATAGCGATGCCCCGCCGAAGGTATCGGTGAATTGCGTGGGTGATGGCGACACAACGAGTTGCATAGCGGGTAACGGCGTGGCAAATCCGAGCGCGACTTGGGTCGCATTTTGGTTGACTGCCGATTGCGTCATGGCGAAATTCAGGGCGTTTTGCGTGGCTTGTTGCATAACCGCGTTTTGAGTCGCCTCAAAATTGAGCGCGTTTTGTGTGGCTTGGGCGATATTGACCTGTACGATAGCCGTTTGCGTGCTTTGAGCCGATTGTGCGATAGCCGTTTGCGTGCTGATGAGCGCGTTTTGCGTCCCCGAAACCTGATTCACCGCCACCGATAACGCTTGATTGGTGGCTTGTAAATCGGATGCGATTTGCTGATTATTCGCCTGCGCCGTCTGATTCGCCTGTTGTGTGGCGCTATTCCCCGCAGAAAATTGCGCCCCTGCCGTCATGGTCACATCGCTGACCAGTCGATTCATGGTGGCGGTGGCGATAATCGCCGTTTGTTGGGCGTTGAGCGTGGCTTGACCTTCTGATAATTGGGTGGATTGCGCCTGTTGTGTGAGACCTATCTGATTGACATCCGCCTCGCGGGTGCGAAAATCTTCGGCTTCACGGGTCATGATAGACACATCGGTCATCGTCAAGACGGCGGTGCGGGTGATAGCCAGTTCAAATTCACGCGCTTGCGTATCGGCTAAAAATTGGGCGGTGCTATCTACAGCGACCAGCGTGCTACTGAGAGCCGATTGCGTGGCGCGAGCATCTCCGCCACGTACAAATCCGAATGTATCAGGCGTGAGGAGCAAAATGGCGGTCGAGCCACCCAAAATGAGCAACAACATGGCAAGCGGTGGATAAATCAATAAACGGCGTTTCATCAAAATCGCTCCTAACGCAACACCAAAATCGTCTCTAAAATCGTCCGATTGGGCAATTGTATGCCGACAGCACCGGGCGAAATCGGCACATCCAACGTGTAGGTGAGCGCAGTCGCCGCATCTACCATGATGGTTATCGTTTGTGGGTTAACAGCTAAACTAAAGGCGATATTTTGCCGTGTTTTGGCGATGGTCAGGGGCAAGCTGATGACTTGGGGCAAGTTCCGCGCCAACAAACCCGTAGGCGATAAAAAGTCGTCTATCACGAATGTGACGATGCTCACGCCTGTGATTTGTGCGCCATCATACGCGAAACGCACCGCCAAATTATCTCCATTCGCACCAATGTTGAGGATGAACCAATATTCACCCGCGCCAACGGGTTGGATGAGGGCATCAAACCGATATTGGCTATAATCGGATTGTTGCGTGATGAGCCACGCGCCATCTCGATTGGCGATTAGCCCGCCCCCGCTATGAAATCCCCAATCGGCAACACTGGCGAAGCGCCACTGGCTGGCATCTACCCCACCGATGAAGCCATCTTGCAACGAGGGCGTATTGGTCGGGATGGGCGTGATGGTGGGGGTTATAGGTGTGGGGATGCTGGCGATTTGCGTCGAGAATGCGAGCGCGTTTTGGGTGGCTTGTTGATTAATCGCCGCTTGTGTCATGGCAAAATCGAGCGCGACTTGGGTCGCTTGCTGATTGGCGGCGGTTTGTGTGTTCTGAAAATGAATCGCCGCTTGCGTGGCTTGTTGCATGTTGGCAATCGCCACCGCCGTCTGCGTGTTGAATTGGTCTTGGGCGATGCCGGTTTGCTGTGCCATGACATCCCCCGCCTGCCCCGCTAAGAGGGTCGCGGTAGCCAAATTATCACGGGCGGTTTGGGCATTGGCGCGGGCGGTCATATCCAACGCCGATGCGGTGTTGGCGAATGCCCCCGCCGTGAGCGTCAGGTTGCCCCGAAATTCGAGACCGTAAACATCTGGTCTGGCAACCAACACGGCTGTGCCTGTGCCGAGTCCGAGTGTGAGCATTGCCAACAACAACCACATCATCCAACGAAAACCCCGTTTGCGTTTTGGGGGCGGTGTTGGTGGTGATGCGGAATTCACACCTTTGCGGGTGATGTCATCTGTGACGGTATCATCAAATAAATATTGGCGTTTTTGGCTCATGATAACACCTGTTGATATACTTCAAGCGTGGCTTGGGCGGTTTTGCGCCATGTGTAACGGGTGGCTTGTGCCAATCCCTGATTGATCATGGTATCGCGCAATGGTTTTTGGATGAGGAGCGAAATCATCGCCCCGCCCATTGTGCGGGCATTTTCGACCAGATACGCCCCACCGCCAAGCGTCTCTTTGAACACATCTAGGGCATTGGCAACAACAGGCACCCCGCACGCCATCGCTTCGAGGGGGGGCAACCCAAATCCTTCATACATACTTGGATACACAAATAAATCCGATAGCCGATACAAGGCGGGTTTGTCGGCTTCATCCACGTAACCAATCCATTCGATATACCTATCAATCCCCAACGCTTGGGCGTATTTTCGCATATCCGGAAAAACGCGCTTATCCCAATTCGGTTCTTTACCCGCAATGACCAACGGGTAATTATCGCCTTCGGCTTGGGCGAGATAGGTATAGGCATACAGCAATTGATTCACCTGTTTGCGATAATCGAATCCGCCTAGATACAACACGAAACTCATGGGCAAATTGTATTTTTTGCGGACAAGATGGTCATTTTGTGCGCCAATTTTGGGATGAAAGGCTTCATCGATGCCCAAATAGGTGGTGGTGATTTTTTCTGGCGCGATGTGAAGCTGTTCGATAATATCGGCTTTGGCGGCATTACTAATGGTGATGATGTGGTCAGAACCGCCTGCAGAGGCACTAATCAGGGCATTATAGGCGCGTCCCTTCAAGCCGATGGCATAATATTCGGGCAAAAACAACGATGCCACATCCAAAACACTCGTCACCAATTTGGCGGGCGAGCTGAGCGGTGCGCCCCAATAGGGGACGTGTGCCAAATCTGCCCCGCACGCTTTGACCATGCGCGGAAATGTGCGTTGTTCAAACCACACCTTGCCCACTGCCCCACCACGCCCTGTGGTATGAACAGGTTTGACGTTTGGCGGAAGCGTTTCGCTGATGGTGGTGATATGAGGCGGTAAAATCAGGCTGATGGTCATATCGGGCGCGATTTTGGCGAGGGCGAATACCAGTTGTTGTAGGTATTGCCCACTGCCTGTATGCGGTTTATCCCAAAACCATGCGTTGAGTGCGATGTGCATGTAGATTGCTATCCTATCCGTTGATGGTCAAAATAATGAATTATCCCCATCTCCAAACAGATCCTCATAGCGCAAGGGCGATGATTGTTCGGGTTCGGTGATGAGTGGGACGTACCCGAATTGAGTATACCGAAAATCCGCCCAAAAACGTAGTTGTATGCCGCCGAATAACGCCAATCCCAACGGATCGGGGTTGAGTGTCTCGGTGCTTTCGGGCGCGAATCTCAGCTCGAATTGCGTGTGATGCACATAACCATCATCTAACCCGACCGTTTGCACGATCAGAATATCTATCGCACGAAGCCAATCGGCATAAAATTCTGCCGCACGGCGAATTTCGGCATTGGTATAATTCGAGTTGGAGGCAAAATCGCGGATGCTCAGTTCTAAGGCGAATACAAAGGTGGTAAAGAGGGACGGGTTATCCTCTAAATAATCACTAAGTGAGAATGTCCCCTCGAACACGGCGAATGTTTGCAAATCGGTTTGAATATCATCCACACGGCGCAATGTGCCATCTAATGCCAATCCACTGACATAATCTGAGCCAAAAAGCATCGTCAGAACAGATATGGTATTGGGCGGAAAGATGCCATCGCGGATTAATTTGGTCAAGAAGTCGGTCATATCCACGCTATACCACGACCCGCGTGATACATTCATCAACGGCAAAATCTTGCTCAAATCGGCATAGCCTACCCCATCCACATAGCGTAAATCGAAGGTGGTGGTGAATGTATTCTCGGTCGGTTGGATGATTTCGCTGGTTTCACCCTCTAAAAACACGGTCATATCAGCATTCAGGCTATATAGAGAGCGATACTCATCCTCAACATCATCGCGTGTGACGGGGACGCGGGTATACACACCATCAGCAACCATACGCAAACTGAATAGATCGGGTAAGAACCTGATGCCAAAATCAAATTCAACTGTCGCCTTAAAGCCCGCGCTGTTCAGGTTCGTTGTCGCTTGTTGGGCATTTTGTAACAAGGTACAATCATCACGGCTCAAACTACCACAAGCGGTTTGTGCAAAGGCGGGCATCAATCCCAACATCGCAAAAACAAACAGCACGAATAGCATTATTTTTAACCACTTCATCATGATTTTTTATCCTTTGAACTGAGGGTTGCACAATCCCAAATCTCTATTCAAACTATAGGCGATTTAGCCACAAAACACAATTACGCTGGCACTACGATATGGATAGGCTCACCTATAAGTTACTCTCAGATGATGATATGCAACATATCCCGAATGCCTATCCAAATCGGATGATGGGCATGGGCGCATGGGTGGATAACCGCCTGATTGGGTGGGGATTGCTCACCCGTTGGCGCGATGTGGGTGAAATTAGCGATTTATGGGTGGATGAGGCGCATCGCAATCGGGGAATTGGGACACACTTAATCTATCATTTGGCGCAGGTGGCGCAAAATCGGCGCATACGCACACTCGAAATCGGCGTGGATGAGGATAATTTATCGGCGCGGCGGTTATATGAACGGGTGGGATTTGTGTTTCATCGGCAGATAGGCACAATTGTCTACTTGCGCTGTGATGTGGATGCGATTGTAGATTGATAAGAGACATTGCTCTGATTGCTAGTGATCGCGAGATGCTCAAAGCATCTCGCTAAATGCCTAAAAGCGCACTAAAGGCGCTCAAACCCGCCTAGATAACACCTATTTGACACAAAATCAGGCAAAAACAGCCCCTTTAGTGGGCTTCCAAAATAATTCGCCTATGGCTTTGAGCCATAGGCGAGGCTAGATTAAATCACGCCTCAATCGGTTGTGGCGGAGAAAAATTCTTCGATGCTATCGTAATAAACCGTGACGATTTCTTCGACCATATCATGCGAAGCGGTATCGAAAGCCGAATATTCAACCTTGCTGATCCACGCCCCTTTGACCACCCAACGGCGCGTCTCGACACCATCATCCACCGCCAAAATGCTGACAGTACGGCGCGGTTTATCGGCATTAGGGGCGGTTGTCTCGCGCAACCAGGTGTTAAACGGGTTATTGGCATCACGTTGCACCATCTTGATGATGCGGAACGGTTCATGAACGCGCTTGCCCGCTTCATCTAATTTGAATGTGACCAAGCCATCCACCCGAAAAACACCGAGCATGGGTTGATTATCAATGTGAATTTCAAATTCGTTGGCGACCAGACTATCTACAGCCACAAAATGATTCGGCATGAGGGAGTTTCTCCTTTATGGTGATTGATTTTTACCTATTATACCCCGATTATGGATGTGTGTCAGATTTTTTAGAAATCGGTTAGGGGTTTTAATATCACCTTTTCGGCAATTGCAACACGACTTTGTGGTACATCAAGTGTAATGAGTGGATAATACCCCAGTTATTAAATATTCAGTGACCACAGTCGCATCTACAACATAATTCGACATTAGCGGTCTCTATCTTCACGCAATAATTCTAAGGATGATTTGGCATTGGGCGGTGGTGTCCATCGGTCACGCTCAATATCTACCTTCACTTGCTCCCATGTGCGGTCATCTGGTTCATCATCAGTCATCAATAACATCATGAATGATTGTAATTTTTCATCAATACGCGCATCAATCCATATTTCAAGTTCTTCGAGTGTCATTTTATCCAATGGTTTCATCACAAAAACCTCATCAAACAAATTTAGCATCATTATAACATATTCTCATCTGCCATGACTTTCATAAAAATGCAACTATGCCTATAATAAATGAGGATGTGTAAGCTATGCTATTGAAGGATGGATGCGTTTGAAGCATTTGATCGCCGTTATTGCCCTATTGTTGGTCATCACAGGTTGTTCACCCGCACAAACAACCGAGCTGATTGATGTCCGCGATTTACCCACGCGCATCCCCACCGAAACACCCGAATATAACAACGCCCTCGAAGCCGAGCGCGTGATTGCCTCATTTTTGGATTTATGGACGAAGCGCGATTATCCGCAAATGTATAATCTCATCAGTCGCACCAGTCAAGAGGCGTTTCCCTACGAAACCTTCGTCAATTTTTATGAGAACACCGCCCGCGAAATTCGCCTGACCGACCAATCATTTTCGCTGGTGGTACAAGCCCGCGAGAGCAACCGCGTGATGGTTTTTGTGTATGATATGACCTTCACCAGCGCCGTCATGGGCAGTTTTAGCGATGTTGGGCGCGAGATGCGCTTGGTATTAGACAATGATCTGCAAGCGTGGCGCGTGGCGTGGTCTCCGGGCGATATTTTCAACGCGCTGGGGCGCGGGGGGGCTGTTCGTTTAGAGACGTATCCCCCACTGCGTGCCAATATCTACGACCGCAACGGCGAAATTTTAGCCGATATGAACGGGCGCATCGTCATCGCCCGCGTGATTCCGCAAGAAATCCCCAATCGAGACATGTGTTTGAACACGCTCGCCAGCGCCACCAATCAGACATTAGAACAGGTACAGGCGATAATCAATCGGAGCAGTCCCTCATGGCTGACGGATGTAGGTCTGATCGAAACGCAAGCCTATGCCACCTGGGAAGCCTCGCTGATTGCCGATTGCGCGGCGCAATTTGGTTATCAATACACGCGCCGTTATTTAGATGGCACACTGATGCCCCATGTCATCGGCACGGTGGGGTATCCAGATGAGAGCCAAATCCCCGCGTTGGAATTGGTTGGTTTTAAGCAAGATTCGATCATCGGCAAAAGTGGCATCGAAGCCAGTTGGGACGAAACGTTACGTGGCGTGCCCGGCGGACGGTTGTCTATCGTGTCTGCCGAAGGTGTGGTCTTACAAACGCTGGCAGAACGCACCACGCAACCGAGCCGAAGCGTCTATTTGACGATCGATGCCGATTTGCAACGCTTTGTGTATCGCGCCATCAGCGAAGCGTATGCCAACGCGAGCGACAGTTGGGGGGCATCATCCAACGGCGCATCGACTGTCATCATCAATATTCACACAGGCGAAATTTTGGCGATGGTCAGTTATCCATCATACAACGGCAATGCCTTCACCGCCTTCCCAATCATGGGCAAAAGCGAAGCCAATGCCTATATCGCGCAGGTGCAAAATGATCCGCGCCGTCCGTTGTTGAACCGCGTGGCGCAAGGGCGCTATCCATCAGGTTCGGTATTTAAGGTGATTAGCGCAATTGCGGCGCTGGATAGTGGGAATTTCACATTTGAAGAACGCTATTTTTCGACTGGAACGTGGAATCGGGATATTGTGCGTACCGATTGGCGACGTGGCGGGCATGGTAGCCTGAATTTAGCCAACGCGATCACCCACAGTTGTAATTCGTGTTTTTATGAGGTGGGGTATCGGCTCGATGGTATAGACCCCTACCTGTTACCGAGCTATGCGGTGCTGATGGGTCTAGGTAGTCCGACAGGCATGACCGACATCCCAACGGTAAACGGATTTATCGGCACACGCGATACCAAAAATACGCTCTTTCCAGAGCCATGGTCGTTCTCCGATGCGGTGGATATGGCGATTGGTCAGGGGATGGTCGAAATTTCGCCCCTACAAATGACGCAAGTCTATGCACAGATTGCCAATGGTGGCATCCGCTATCGCCCATTTTTGGTGCATCATACGGCGTTATTAGATGATGTGGATTATCAATTTAGCCCAGAGATTATCACCGATATTCAAGTGAATCCCGATGTGTTGCAATATGTGCGTAACGGCTTATGTGATGTCATCACAGGGCAATTCGGGACGGCATCGCATATTTTCCGCAATTCACCCCTCTTAGATAATGGTGGGTTGTGTGGCAAAACAGGGACGGCACAAAACCCAGTCGGGTTGCCTCATGCGTGGTTTATGGCGTATGCCCCCAAAGATAACCCGCAAATCGCGGTCGGGGTAATGGTCGAAAATAGTGGTGACGGGTCGGCAGTCGCCGCGCCCATCACACGGCGCATTTTAGAATATTATTATTTGGGGATTGATGATTAGGGCGGATAGTCGCATGTTCGCTAATCGGCGCTTACACATCCCTTTATTTCTCTTCGATAATCGGCGCTTCGCTCGTGCCATCGTGAATATAGAGCCGTTTGCCATCATCTACTTTTAACGCGGGTGGTTTCGGCGATGTGATCGCTGTAGCCCCACTACCCTCATCGGCAGTCGGCTTGCGTTTTTTCTTTTTAATTCGGCGGATAGTACGCTTTTTATTATCCCCATAAATGGATGACAAATTTAAGCCATAATAATTCGCCGTGTTGATGAGGATGAGCGTCCAGAAGGCTTCATCTGCAAAACCGATAAACGGGATAAAATCGGGTATGAATGAAGGCAACATCAAGGCAATGGCGGCGAGTATCGCCAAACCCACGATGAGCGTTTCTTTCATCCCGCGTGCAATCCATTTCATAACAATAATCCTCCGTTATCCTATGTCCGTGCTAAAAAGTCGAGGATATGCGCCGCGATTTCTTCGCCCTTTTCCTCTTGCAAAAAGTGACCCGCCCCTGTAATCGTGATGACGGGTTGGTCTTTGGCGCTTGGAATATGCTTGCGAAAGAAGCGGTCTCCACCACCGAGTACCACATCCATATCAGAGAACATGACCAGCGCGGGCTTATGCCAATTGCCCAATTTTTCACGCGCATCGCGCATCATATCCACACCTGCATCATCATCTTTAATCGGCACGAGCAACGGATAGGCGGCGATGGCGGCGGTATAATCGCTATTGGGAAACGGCGCATCATATCCGCGTAATACTTCGGGCGTGAGGATGTCTTTGTTGATGATGCTGAATTCAATCACTTTGCTGGCGATGAGGTCTTTGCCCGCCTTTTGCACAAATTCGCGCCACTGCATAAAGCCCTCGCTGATGGGTCTATCGCCTGTGGGCAAGGCGGTGTTCAAAATGACAAGGCGCGAAAAACGGGCGTGTAGTCGCATCGCCAACGGCAAGCCGATAATCCCGCCCCAATCCTGACACACCAGCGTGATATTGCCCAAACCGAGTTCCTCTATCAGGCTTTCGAGCGCATCAATTTGTAGGATGATGCTGTAATCGCTCATCTCGGTGTATTTATCACTCTTACCGAAACCGATGAGGTCGGGCGCGATGACGCGATGATTTTGCGCCAAAATTGGTATCATGTGCCGATAGAGATATGACCATGTGGGTTCACCATGCAGGCACAGAATGACATTTTCACCCTGTCCTTCGTCTACATAATGGATACGCACATCGTTATAGGTGACATAATTCGGCTTGAAGGGATATTTATCTAAGTTTTCAAATCGGCTATCGGGTGTACGGATGACGGGCATGATTCTTTACTCCTTATCTAACACAAATCCGTTATCGCGGATAGTTTGGGCGTACCATTTGCCACTGTCTTTGATGATGCGCCGTTGGGTGGCGTAATCGACATAGATGATGCCGAAGCGTTTGCTATAGCCTTCTGCCCACTCAAAATTATCGAGCAATGACCACGCGAAATAGCCTTTTAACGGGATGCCATCGGCAACCGCACGGTGACAATGAGCTAAATACTGTTGATAAAACGCGACACGCCGTTCATCATGGACGCTATCACCCATCACCACATCGTTGAATGCCGCACCATTTTCGGTGATGTATAATTTAGACGGCGCATATTCATCGTGAATATGTTTGAGGACGTTGTAAATCGCCTCTGGGCTGACTTCCCAATCCATTTCGGTGTGTTCCCGATTTTGGCGGATGGTGGTCAATTTGAGAGCGTTATCGGTGCTATACGGTGCGGCTCGTACCACTTGGCGCGTATAAAAATTTACGCCCAAAAAATCGGACGGGTTGGCTTTGAGTTCATCGAAATCACGGGGTAAGATGAAATTCATCCTATCGCCATAAATCGCCATCATATCGGCGGGATATTCGCCATGATACAGGGGATGTAGCCACCACCGATTTTGAAAGCTGAGTTGGCGTTGGGTCGCCAAATAATCTTGTAGGCTATCGCTATAGGGGTCTACCCATGTGGGATTGAGGACGATACCGACTTCTGAATCGGCGACATTGGCATGAACAAGGCTGACAGCACGGGCGTGCGCCATGATGCTATGATGCGAGGCGCGGAGATAGAGGTTCAAGTCGTGATGACCGGGCGCGTGAGTTCCCTCGGCATATCCCAAATAGGTAAACACCCACGGCTCATTGAGCGTCATCCAATCTTTTACGCGGTCGCCGAGTTGTTTGGTGATGACATCGACATAATCACCAAACCAGTCTACGATGTGTTTATTCGCCCAACCGCCTTTATCTTCTAACGCCTGTGGCAAATCCCAATGATAGAGCGTGGCAAACGGACGGATGCCATTGGCGAGCAGGGTATCGACCAATTTATCGTAAAAATCCAGACCTGCGGGGTTGATTGCGCCCGTGCCTTCGGGCAAAATCCGCGCCCATGCAATCGAAAAGCGATAGGCGTGTAAGCCGATTTGCTTCATCAACGCGACATCTTCGGGATAGCGGTGATAGTGGTCACACGCGATTTCACCTGAATCGCCATTTTTCACTTTGCCCGCCGTATCCGAAAAAACATCCCAAACGGTTGCACCACGCCCACCTTCAAAAACCGCGCCTTCAATTTGATATGATGCGGTCGCCGCCCCCCATAAAAAGTCGTGTGGAAATGTATAATTGGTCATCAAAAACGCGCCTTTGGCTTGTGTAGGGATAAATCTACCACTATTATACACCCATAACAACACGAAGCATAATGAGGACACAACGATGAGCGAATGGTCAATTTTTGGGCATGACTGGGCAGTGCAATATCTCCGCCAAAGTTTGGCGCATGGGCGTGTGCGTCATGCCTATCTGATTGTCGGCACGCCGAATATCGGCAAGCATTTACTCGCACATACCTTCGCCAGCGCCCTGAATTGCACCGCGCCCGACATCGCCATGCGTCCGTGTGGGGTATGTCGGTCTTGTAAACTGATGACCAGTGGCAATCATCCCGATATGCTTTATGGCGAACTCGACCCCAATAGCGGTATCCTCAAAATTGACGCGGTGCGGGCGGTCATCAGCAAATTGGCGATGAAGCCCTACGAGGCACGCTATCGGGTGGCGATTTTTGACGAATTTGACCGCACCCAAGCCCGAACACAAGATGCCATGCTCAAAACGCTCGAAGAACCACCCGCCCATGCCGTGATTATCCTGATTGCATCGGGATTAGAGGCGATTCTGCCGACGATTTTAAGCCGTAGCCAAATCATTCACCTGCGCCCTGTGTCTATCGAAACGCTGTATCATGTCCTCAGACAACACTACGGCGCAGATGACGATACCGCCAATCATCTGGCACATTTTAGCGGGGGGCGTATCGGTTGGGCGATTTCGGCGTTGGAGAACCCAGAAACACTCGACCAACGTGCTACGGCACTCAATTTATTTGAACAAGCCCTATCAGGGATGCGTCATGTGCGTTTTGAGTTGGCAGAAGGTTTGAGCAAAGATAAACTGGCATTATTCCCGTTATTAGAATTGTGGCTCACCTATTGGCGCGATATTCTGCACATCATCGAGGGCAATCGGGCGAGTATTTGCAACATAGACCGCCTCGCTACAATTAGCCAATTCGCCAAAGCGATGACGGTTGAGGATGCGCTTAGGGGTATCAAAGCCACCCAGACCACCCTCTCCCAATTGAGCGCCAATATCAACCTACGCCTGCGCCTAGAGGTGATGTTTTTAGATTATCCGTATGTGAATTAACCTCCCAATAACACGCGCCACACCGCATCCAGCATCATCAATGCCGATAGGCTGTGGGCGGCGTGTCCTCGTTGCCATGCGGTGGGCGATGTCCAGTCGTGGGCGTAAAATGTGGTGAGGTGATGATTATCCAAATCTAATCCACGATTCGGTAAGGTCTGCGCGAGGCGTTCAAAATCCCATAACGGCAGGTTGTATTCATCGGCTAAACGGCGAATCGCCTCGTTATTCGGGCTTGGATTGCCATCACGCAAATCGGCTTTTGTGCCTAAAATGGGGATAACCCCTTGCGCGAGGCAATATTCAACAATCTGGCGCATATCACGCTCAAAGCCTTCTGGCACGCCCACATCATTCGTCCCCAAACGGATGAAGATGATACTCGGATTATGCACCCGTATTTCGCACGCCAACACGCCCTCACCTGCTTCACAATTAGGACTCGCCCATTGCGGATTGAACACTGACCACGCATGAAGCCCGCGAATGACCGCCTCACCTTGCCGATTGAATGATCCTTCGTAAAATCGGATGACGGCTTCTAAATAGGCATAATCGCCCAGATTATACGTGACATTGCCCAGACGGGCATCATCAAAACGGGCTAAAAAATGCGGATTTTCGATGGTGCTATCGCCTAATTTAGAAAATGCGAATGGATTACGCCCCAAATCTTGACCAATGGCATAGATGGCGCGGATAGTCGTTTTGACATCCTCATCGATGACGATAATCTGCTCAATCGGCACGCCGTTCAGGATTGGCGGATAGGGCATGGTCGGGGTGGGTAACACGCCTAAATCGAGGGGAGGTGTGATTTCTGGTGATGATGATAGGATGATAGTGATGGGTGGTGTTGCGATGGCTGTTTGGGTCGCCGATAAGGGCGTATGGGTGATGAGGATAATGATTAGCCCGATAAATCCCAACCCTATCCCAATATATCCCAAATGGCGCATTACTTTTTTATTCCGATTCCCAATCTTCTATTTTCAGATTCGCAACACGACTAAATTCACGGACATTATACGTGACCAAGATGATATCATTGGCTAATGCGATAGCGGCTATCAATAAATTATACGGTCCGATAGGATTTCCTGATGTGGCTAAATCAGCACGGATTTGCGAAGCATATACTTGTGCATCATCATCAAATGGCAAGGATATAAAACGCCTAAAAAATTTTTCTTGTTGGGCAAGCGTTTTCTCCAGATTGTGACTGAGTAATGCACCAAAACGAAGCTCAAATTTTACAATACTACAAACACACATATCCAATTGGGGAGTTGAGTCTATCTTATTCAATACGGCTTGTGACTGCCCTGTTAAATAACGAATACAGGTATTAGAGTCGAATAAATACTTCATGCTAGTGGTTCTCGTTCCTCATATTCGCCCTGTTCCCACCGTCTGAAATCAGGGTCATTGATTGAGCCATACATCTCTTGTACAAATTGATGCCAATCGGGTTCAATCATAATTTGTTGTTGATTTAGAATGTCTAAGAGTTTTTTGAACAATTGCCATTTATCTGAAACAGGTAATTGAGTTATCTCTGTGATAAGTTCATCAACATTCATCATTCACCTCACTTTTTGTACTCATTATAGCAAAAATAGCAGTAATTATCCTACAAGCCTGCCCTATTCGGGTATACTATCCAAGTGATAAAATGCACAATTATCGTCTATAGCTCGATGGAGATAAAAACCAACTATGTCACAAAATCACCAACGTCTTGTTATCCCAGGTCCAGTAGAAGTTCGCAAAGAAATTCTCGATGCTCAAACCACATGGATGATAGGTCATCGTTCCAGCGCCTTCGCCGATTTATTCGCCCGTTTGCAAGGCAAGTTACGCCAAGCCTTCCTGACGCAATCGCGGGTATTCGTGCAAGGGTCATCTGGGACGGGTTTGTGGGAAGGGGCATCGCGCAATTGTATCCGTGACGATAAAAAAGTCCTGCACCTCGTTGGCGGCGCATTCAGTGAACGGTGGGCAGAAATCAGCAAAGCCAACGGCAAACAAGTGGAGGTGATAGAAGTGGCATGGGGCGAGGCACATACCCCAGAAATGGTCGCTGATGCGCTCAAAAAATCGGCATATGATGCCGTGTGCGTGGTACATAACGAAACCAGCACAGGCGTGACCAACCCCATCAAAGCCATCGGCGAAGTCGTGCGTCAATATGATGACACCCTATTTTTGGTGGATACCGTTTCGGGATTTTTGGGGACGGAACTCCGCGTGGATGATTGGGGTATTGATATGGCGCTCACCAGTTCACAAAAAGCCTTCGCCTTGCCACCCGGTATCGCCTTCGCATCGGTCAGCGACCGCGTGTTAGACCGCGCCAAACAAATTCAATATCGGGGCTATTATTTCGATTTTCTCGAAATTGAAGAAAGCCTGCTCAAAAATAATACCCCGTCTACCCCACCCATCGCGCTGATGTACGCCGCCGATGTGCAACTGGATGCCATTTTGGCAGAAGGACTCGAATCACGCTGGGCGCGTCATCTCGCCATGCGGGATATGACTCATCAATGGGCATATAGCAACGGCTTCGGCGTATTCGCCCAAAAAGGCTATGAATCGGCAACTGTCACCGCCGTCGATAACCGTCAGAAAAATATCAACGTAGATGATATGGCGAAATTCATGAAGGGCAAATTCTTCGAGATGGATAAGGGGTACGGAAAAATCAAAGGCAAAACATTCCGCATTGCCCACATGGGCGATATGCAACCCGATACGCTCGAAGAAGTGTTGAGCGGACTGACGGAATTCGTCCAAGCGTAATTTAATGTAATCTATCACTGAGTAACGATATAATTAAGAGAGGGGCGTGCCAGCTGGTGATGGTGCGCCTGTATGTCGTCAAAGTGATAAAGGATTGAATCATGAAAATCGCTCGTTTTGTGTTCGTTCTGGTTGGTTTATTCTCTTTTGTGGTGGCATATTCATCAGCAGATGTTGCGCATGTTACAGTAGATGATAGCCAATTGGAATTTGTGGATGTTCAAAACATTGAGGAACTTTTGACCGCCAACATCACACCACCATTTGTGGATGGCGTAGATGATGTCGATCTACGCCGTACAACGCTTTCACCCGATGGCAACACCATCATCTTTTATCGGCGTAATAGACAACATCTTACAGCCATGGTTTGCGAGTATCGTTTTTCATCCAATTCAACCACCTGTGTAGCGGGAGATGAAGAATTGCCCGATTTCTTCGGCGGATTTTGGTCGCCCGATAGTCGCTATGTGGTTTTGAATAGCGATATTGCCACGTTACAATTTGCCAGAGAATCTGATTTGACGATTTATGACACGCAAACCGATACGATCACCTATCGCACAGATGACGGCGTGAGTAGTCGTGAGCGTATTTTTGAAGATGATGTTCGTAATCGTATTTGGATAGATACAGCACCCATTTTTGCGCCCAATGGCGATTTATACTTCTTCCGCAATGCCATTGACCCCACATTGGATGAATGGCGTGCCGATTTGATGCGAGTCGCCGCGAGCGACATCATCGGCACAAGCGCCCCTGAAGTGGTATGGAGACATCCAACCACTGGCTCTTTCTCAATTTTTCGTACAGATGGTTGGTATCTGGACGGCGCGATGAGCATCAGCCCCGATGGGAATTATCTGGCTATCGCTAGTTTTAACCTTGCAAATCTAGGAGATACGACCAACGGGATTTGGGTATTTGACATCGCGCAAAAATCGGTCAAAACCCACATTCCCGTCTCACGGTTAGGCGAAGCAATCGATGGTATACCGACATGGGTCACTCAGGGCATAAGCGAAACTGGATTAAGGGGCATTTTTCCAAATAGTTTGGCATGGGCGAATGATAACAACACGCTCGTCATTTGGACACGCAATGATGCTTCCTATTCTGAATTTTTTATCCCCACGATCAAATACGATGTGACAACCGATACGCTTTCATCATTCTATGATTTCACCAATCTATCAAAAGATGATTACAAACCGACTACCACACTGTTTGATGATGTCAGCCTATTTGTGGATATTTATCCCACAGCGATGGTGATGTCGCCCTCGTATCAAACTGCTTTTTATATTGGGCGTGATAATACGACCAACACATGGATATTATCAGCCATGTCGGTCATCGAATCGGGCTTCACCACACCGCGTCGCATCGCCAACTTGACCGATTATGCACCCGAACGCACTTTCGTCATCAATGTTGGTTATACCGCCCCTACCCTACGTATTTTAACAGGTGAATATCTCATTACCTTAACCAAAGAATAAAGGAGACCCACAAAATATGACCTATCATGTCCTCGCGCTCGATAATGTGGATAAAAAAGC
Organism: Anaerolineae bacterium; assembly: GCA_034436155.1. GTDB lineage: Bacteria > Chloroflexota > Anaerolineae > Aggregatilineales > Phototrophicaceae. The sequence continues at coordinate 55,908 of DAOTVP010000040.1, read as the reverse complement.
CATCGAATTGCTGGAAAAAACCGAAGGATTCAAAGTCACGGCGGGCAATTTATCCCGCGAAGAGGTGATTAAATTGTTGCCCGATGCCGATGCGATGGTCATCCGTAGCGCCACCCAAGCCGATGCCGAATTGTTATCTCATGCGCCCAAACTGAAGGTGATTGCCCGTGCAGGGGTCGGTGTGGATAATGTGGATTTAGATGAAGCCACCAAACGCGGTATCGTGGTGATGAATACGCCTGATGGCAACACCATCGCCACCGCCGAATACACGCTCGGTATGATGTTGGCATTAGCCCGTCATATCCCTGCCGGTCATCGCTCACTAGACGAGAATAAATGGGATAGAAAATCGTTCATGGGCGTGGAATTGCGCGGTAAAACATTGGGGATTGTCGGTTTTGGGCGGATTGGTCGGGCTGTGGCAAAACGCGCACTCGCCTTTGAAATGACCATCCTCACATACGATCCGTTCATCCCCGCCGAAGTGGTGCGCGATTTTGGTGCCGAGCCAGTGGATTTGGATGAATTATATGCCCGATCTGATTTTATCACCCTACATAGCGTCATCACCGATTCGACAAAAGAAATGATCAACAAAACCAGCATCGCCAAAATGAAAAAAGGCGTGCGAATCATCAACGCGGCGCGTGGCGCATTGATTAACGATGCCGATTTAGCCGAAGCCCTGAAAAGTGGGCATGTGGCGGGTGTCGCCGCCGATGTGTTCGTGGTCGAGCCGCCCCCTGCTGACCATCCGTTGTTGCACCTGCCCAATGTGTTGCATACCCCACACCTTGCCGCCAGCACATCCGACGCGCAAATCAACGTGGGCATTGATGCGGCGCAAGAAATTGTGGATGCGCTCACCAAAGGCGAATTCAAAAATGTGTGTAACCCGATGGTGTTGGCGAAGTAAGCGTCATTATCCCCACCCCCTAGCCCCCTCCCCACGTTGTGGAGAGGGGGAATTGTGAAAAATCTGGTATCTTGTAATGGACGACTAGCGAAGCGTCTGTCGTCCACCCAACATCATTTATCGCAGATAAAACACTATGCTCCGTTGTGGAATTGACAGCATCGAAATTAGTCGGATTGATGAAGGCATCCAAAAATTTGGAGAACGCTTTTTACGCCGATTTTTTACGGATGGTGAACGTGCCGATTGTGCCGATATGCCCCACCGACTTGCCGCCCGTTTCGCGGGGAAAGAGGCGGTAGCGAAGGCGCTCGGCACAGGCATCGGCGATGTGCGCTGGGTAGATATTGAAATTCGCAACGGCGCGAATGGTCGCCCTGTGTTGATTTTACACAACGAGGCGATTCGCCTCTCGGCAGAACTCGGCATCACCCAATGGGATATCAGCCTGACGCATAGCAAAGATGTGGCGACTGCGGTCGCCGTTGCGGTGTAAGCATGTCTCATCATTCCGCATAAATCACCCGTAGGGAACTCAAAATTTCTTTGCGCCGAAGATAGTTTTGGCTATTTTCGATGCTTTTGCGTGTCAAAATATCCACTTTTCGCCCAAACAGGGCTTCTAATTCATCCGTCATCACCGATAAATCGTATAAGGTGCGATGCACATCATCATGAAAGCGCACCAGCACATCCACATCGCTATCGGCACGAAAATCATCGCGCACAACCGACCCAAACAGCGCAAATTCGCAGATGCCCCACCGTTGACAAAAATCGTGTATTGCATTGGGTTCTAAAGTAATTGGATACATAATCACTCCTTTGACATATGTGGGTGGAATAAATAGCATCGAAACGCCTCACCAACTCGCCATCCGTCTCGCGTGGAAACAGGCGGTGGCGAAGGCACCCGGCACAGGCATCGGTGTTGTGCGCTGGCTGGATATTAAAATCGGCAACGGCACGAATGGTCGCCCCGTGTTGATTTCACATGGCGAGGCGACTCGCCTTTTGGCAGAATTCGGCATCACCCAATGGGATATCTAACGCCCAGCAAAGATGTGGCGACTGCTGTCACCGTTGCTGTGTGAGCGTATCTCATCATCCCGCATAAATCACCTGTAGGGAGATCTTAATTGCTTTGCAGTCCAATATCGAACAACGATAATTGTCGTTGTAGCGTCTCTTCACTATCATCGATATCTAAAACACGTTTTAATTGTGAAATACTTGGCAACTGTGTTTCTGAATGGTTATATAAGATCTTCGCCCCATGTTGCAAAAAATAGGCACTCCCAGATTCTGGAGATGGTGAAATTGTTTCATATTCAGCGATGAAAAGTGGGATATGATATTTGAGCGCCTGTTGTCCAGCATCATAAGTACCACCCTCTGTTCTAGGTTCAACAATCAGTATGGCATCTGATAGTGCGAGGATAGTTTTATTGCGTTGCATGGCATAACCCACATTCCACTTGGCACGCGAGGGGAATTCAGAAATCACCAATATATTTTCTGGTGTTGCAATCTGTTTTATTTCTTGTCGTAATTTGAACGTCTCTATCCCTTCTGCAATGACGATAATTGTATTACCGCCATTCTCCAGTGCTGTTACATGAGCGGTTGTATCGACTCCTTTGGCATGACCACTGATGACCACCCAACCCGATTCAGCGCATTGCTTGGCGATATGTGCTGTTACCTTTATTCCCTGTTCGCTCACATTTCTTGACCCCGAAAAGGCTATACTCGGCGAATCAAGTAATGCTAAATTACCCCACAAATTCAATGATAACGGCGCTTTTTTGCCTAATATATCTGTTAAACGTTTGGGATATTGAGGCGATTCGTGGGTCAGTTTGATATAATCCATTATTTCATCCTTAAACATCACTTTGGGTGAATATAGTCTGCATGTTATAATGCTTGAATTGATACGTTTTCATAGAATCACTCCCTACATAATTTACTTACATCCATTACCGACAACACCCGCGACGGTCTCACCCGCCAGACGATGACCTGCATCGTTCCAGTGGCTATCGTATTCGTAATAGGTCAGAGTCCCCTGCCCCGCCATATCCCGAAAGGCGGGGAGCAAATCGATGAATGTCCAGCCGTCCATATCGGCAATCATATCGGCGACCACACGGTGCAGGTTGTCTTTGTTGGCATCCCACACGGCATAATCCACAGGCTCGTTGATAATATCCAACCAACCATCCTCATCTAGCGCCAAGCGCCCGCCATTTTGCAATACGAATTGACGGTTGCCCTGCGGGTCGGCATACGGAAAATAGATATGCTCTTTGCTGGGGATGTAAATCAAGCCCAAGCACGCATCCCCCGCCAGCGATTGAATTTGGATGAGCGAGTCGCGCAGAATCTGGATATTTTTGGATTGTTGATACGTCTCGCGTTCCCCATTCAGCCACCAGATGTAACTGCTCAGATAAGCGATGTCGCCGATGGTCGGATGTGCGAGTGGGTAGAGATACCAGTCTTGTTGCGGGATGCCGAAGGCTTCGGCGGGGGCATCGGGCGGGATAGCGGTGGCGTTGCTGGTGAGCATCTCACGGGTTTTGAGCGCATCGTGCGAGGTGGCGATATTGCCCAAATCGTTCCCCTCAAAAAAAGCGACCAGCACCCACTCGTGACCATCCCCACCATACTGGCGCATGACCTGAACGTATTCCAACGGACCGAATCCACGCCAGCCCAAATTACGGACGGGTGTGTTCAGCGTTCGCGCCAGATAATCCACCCAGGGCGTTTGTCCGCCATCGGTGAACGAATCGCCAATGGCAATGATCGGATAATTTTCGGCGGTTATCGCAGGACGGCGGAATCCATCATCATCCCGAAAAATCATCACATCTTCTAACACGCGATTGGTGGCAGGCGGGCGCACCAAGCCTTGCTGATGGACGAAATTATCGCCGTTGTAATCGGTGAAGATGAAGCGCGTCCCGCCGAGTTGAAGTTCGCCACTATTGAGGATGAGCAAAACGGCTATCAAACCGATAGCCGTCCCACCGAGCATCAAACCAAGATTGATTAATAGATTACGATTTTTCATCAACACTCTTCCCATGTGGGTATTTCGACATCTAGCCCAGCGGGTTCTTGCATGAAAATTAACTGACTTTCGATGAGCAAGTCATCCTTTTTGGGATTAATACGATAATACTGTTTATCCGCATCCAATCGCCATGTGAAGATGTTGGCGCGTAAATCAGTGGCGAGAATTCGCATGGCTTTGCGTTGCCAACGGGGTTCGATAATGGGGAACACCGTCTCGACACGGTTATATAAATTACGGCGCATCATATCGGCGCTACCTGCATAAATACGCTGGTCGGGTGGAGCATTGTAGAAATAATAGATGCGCGTATGCTCTAAATAACGCCCCAAAATGCTACGGACTTTGATATTCTCGCTCAGACCCGCCACACCCGGTCGCAGACAACACAATCCGCGCACAATCAGGTTGATTTTCACCCCCGCTTGCGAGGCTTCGTAGAGTTTCATAATCATCACATCTTCTTCGAGCTGATTCATCTTGAAAATCAGGCGAGCAGGTTTGCCCTCTTTGGCGGCTTGGATTTCGTTATCAATCAACTCGCTCAGACTAGGATGCAAATATTCGGGCGCGACAAAAAGGCGTTTATACTCGGTATCGGGCGCGTAGCCAGTGAGCCGATTGAACAAGCGAATGGCATCATCGGCTAAATCTCGATTCGCCGTGAGCAATCCGACATCCGAATACATGCGGGCGGTAGATGAATTGTAATTGCCACTGCCCAAATGCACATATCGGCGCAATTCATCGCCCTCTTTACGCACCACGAGCGCAATTTTGGCGTGCGTTTTGACTTGCAATTTTTCGACCCCATACGTCACATGCACGCCCTGATGCTCCATCGCACGCGCCCATTCAAGGTTATTTTCTTCATCAAATCGCGCTTTGAGTTCGACCAACACCGCAACCTGTTTATCATTTTCGCGGGCTTCCATGAGCGCCTGCACGATGGGCGAATTTTTGCCCACCCGATACAACGTGGCTTTGATGGCAATCACATCGGGATCGGTGGCGGCAGTGCGGAAAAATTCCTCAACGGCTAAAAATGATTCATACGGGTGATGCAAGAAAATATCCTGCTGGCGGATAACATCGAAAATATTCATCCCCATCGTGAGGATTTCGGGCATTTTAGGCAGATAGGGCGGATATTTGAGATCTGGGCGATTCACCGCCATTAATTCAAATAAACTGGCAAGCCCTAACATGCCATCCATCAGGTAGACATCGCGGTTTCTATCCACTTCTAATTCATCAATCAACCGCTTCAACATCCCCTCGCTAATGCTCCGATTCACCGTCAGGCGTACCACCGACCCAAAACGGCGCTCGCGCAAGCTGTCTTCGATGAGGGTGCTGATATCCAACGAATCGCGCTCATTTTCGTAATCGATATCGGCATTGCGAATCACGCGGAAGGGGTGACATTCGACAACTTCCATGCCCGAAAATAACAAGTCGAGGTTATAGGCAGTCAAATCTTCGACAAACACAAAATGGTCTTGATAGTTCACATCGGGCGGTTCGCCATATTGCGCCATCACCTTGCCCAAATTGACCAAGCGCGGTAACACTTCAGGGATTTTGATGCGGACAAATTCTAAATCGTCATCGGTATATTCACGGCGGACGTACACGCCCAAATTCATGCTCAAATTGGAGATGAACGGGAATGGTCTGGCATGATCGGCGGCGAGTGGCGTGAGGACAGGATACACTTGCTCATAAAAATACTCGCGTAATGCCCGTTGTTCAACTTCATTCAGTTCTGCCATCGGCACAAAAACAATGCCTTGTTTTTTGAGTTCGCGCAACAACACACGGCGGGTCTCTTGCATATCGGCGACCAAAGCGGTGATATGCTCACGAATGGCGCTCATCACTTGTGCGGGTGTCAGACCATCGGGGCGGGTGGTGGTGATGCCCACTTGTAATTTTTCTAAATATCCCGCCACACGCACCATGAAAAATTCATCGATATTATTGGCGACGATCGCCAAAAATTTGACGCGCTCCAACAGGGGAATGGTCTCATCTTGAGCCAATGCCAACACGCGCTGATTGAATTGGATGGTGCTGATTTCGCGGTTGATATAATTATCTGGGTTGAGTTGTGCCTCTGCAGGAATCTCGACTGCTTTTTTCTTCGACATAGAACACTCTCGGTTTGTGCTGACGGATTATTGCATCATTATAATCGCATTACAATTCGTTTTCTACGCATCTTCGATAATACGAAATACACGTTCCCCATCATGATCAACATGTGTGAAATGCTTTCACATGATTGTACCGCAAAACACCCTCAAATCTGATATTCAAATTCCATCAACCATTTGACAAAATTTGAATATTGTATTTTAATAAATTTAAGCGAAATTTGAACCATTTTGAACCGTTTTGCGTATACAGCAATAACAACGAACTTCATCACACGCAGAGAAATTTCATCGGGTGCTTTGGCACTCTCCTTACAAACACCCGATGAGATTTATTTTTTGAACAACATCACTTATCTATAGCGAGGGAACATTATGTCTGGCGAACACAAGCAGAACATACGTACTTTTTATACCCTAATTCTGACCCAAGTGTTTTCGATGATAGGCAGTCGCATCAGTAGCATTGCGATTGGCATTTATTTATTTCAACAAACAGGCAATGCTACCCCACTGGCGATGATAGCGTTCTTCTCGACAGTGCCGATGGTGTTGGCATCGAGTCCATCGGGGGTATTGGCAGACCGTTGGGATAGGCGCATCGTCATGGTGCTATCCGATACAGGTCAGGCGATATGTACGTTATTGCTGTTCATCAGTTTTGCCTCTGGCACATTTGAATTATGGCATCTGTATGTCATTGTGACGCTCCAATCGGTGTTCGGCGTGTTTCAGGGTCCTGCCTTTCAAGCCTCTGTCACCATGCTCATCCCAAATGACCAACGTGACCGCGCCAACGCCATCCAACAATTATCGGGACCAACGGCGGGGATTATCGCCCCAGCCATAGCGGGTGTGATTTACGCGCTTGGCGGTGTATCATTAGCAATTTTGGTCGATATGTTCACCTTCGTGGTGGCGATGATAGTCATTTTTAGCATCCACATCCCCCGCCCCACCCAGACGGAAGTTGGGAAAAAATTTAGTGGCACATTCTGGAAAGAAATTTGGTCTGGATTGGCTTATTTACGCCAAAATCGACCCATACTTTATACCCTGTTATATGTTTCGTTGATTAACTTTTTCTTCGCGGGCATGGGCGTGTTGATAACTCCGTATATTTTAGGGCGGACAGGCGATGAAATCACGCTCGGCACGCTCCAAAGTGTGCAAAATATCGGCGCGATTGCGGGTGGCATCACACTTGGCGTATGGGGTGGCACGAAAAAGCGGATGCACACCATTTTGGTCGGTATCCTCATCGCCTCACTGTTTATGATAACTGTGGGTGTGTCGCAAAATACCATTCTTTTGGGCGTGATGATGTTTTGCTTCATGTTCCCTTTGCCGATAGTAAACGGGTTGTTTATGTCACTGACGCAAGCCAAAGTCGCGCCCGATATGCAAGGGCGTGTATTCGCGGTGATGGGGCAAATCTCTATGCTCCTGATGCCCATATCGTTTTTATTGGTCGGTCCGTTAGCAGATACAGTATTCGCGCCTGCTGTTGGAACAGACGGATGGGCGCTTTTTGCGCCGTTTGTCGGGACAGATGCGGGCAGTGGTTACGGCTTGATGATGGTGATGGTCGGGTTTGTTGGCATATTGCTCACCTTAATCGCGGCATCGGTATCGCAAATCCGCAATTTAGAAGATCTACTACCCGATTATGTGATTCAAGATCACGCAACACCCGCGCCAGACGCGCCACATCCAACCGATGAAAACGGGGTGGTTATCTCCAATTTGGATGGTCAACCCGCGAGTGCGTAATTTGTGATGTAATCTAAATACAGTAAAAATGAGGATGGATGTCATAAATCGGGGACAAGTCCATCCTCCGAAAGGGATATTTTACTGTATGTTTACAGAATTGATGAATGAACCAGTCGGTATTTTCTTGGTCATTATGGGGGTGATTTTAATCGCGCCGATTATCTCGAATCTTGTGCGCCTGCCTGAAGTGGTCGGTTTAATTATCGGCGGGTTTCTCATCGGTCCGTTTGGGTTAGCCATTTTAGAACGGGGCGATACAATCGCGGCATTGGCAACGGTTGGGGTCATTTATCTGATGTTCTCGGCAGGGGCAGAAGTCGACCTCGCACAATTCAACCGCGTGAGAAATAAATCTTTCGTCTTTGGCATCATCACCTACATTCTTCCGCAAGGCTTGGGCGTGTTATTAGGATTGGCGTTGGGATACAACTTCGCCAGTTCGTTGCTATTGGGGTCATTGTTTGCATCACATACACTGATCGCCTTCCCCATCCTCACACAAATCGGCTTGGTCAAAAACGAGAGTGTCGCAGTGACCATCGGCGCAACCATTGTTACCAATATCGTGGCGCTACTGGTCTTGGCAGGTGTGGCACAAACGGCTAGTGGGGATGTCTCGGCGCAATTTTTAATCCAACTGATTGTGTTATTGATGCTATATTCCGTCATCATTTTATTCGTTGTCCCGCGCATTGGGCGGTGGTTTTTTCGACGTTTTGGTGGTGGGATTAACCTCGAAGTCCAATTTGTGCTGGTCGTGATTTTTGTGGCGGCGTTCTTCGCCGAAGCGATTGGTATGGAAGCCATCGTCGGGGCATTTTTGGCGGGCTTCGCTGTGAATGCCACCCTACCCCGTCATAGCCTCGCCATGACACGGGTGTTATTCATCGGCGAATCATTTTTCATCCCCATCTTTTTGCTCAATATCGGCATGTTGCTCAATGTGGGCATCTTTTTTACCGATGGTCGCGCTTTGCTCATCGGCGCGTTGATGGTGGTGGCGGTGTATATCACAAAATATATCGCCGCGTGGTTGGCGGGTCGGATTTATGGTTATAACAACGATGAAGTGATGGTGATGTGGGGTTTATCGCAAGCGCAAGCCGCATCCACCTTAGCGGCGACTCTGGTCGGTGTGGAATTGGGCATCTTCGATATTGCCGTATTCAATGGCGCGGTGTTGATGATTTTATTCACCTGTGTCACCTCACCGATTTTGACCAAACGCTACGGCACAAAAATCATGACCGATAAAGCCGATCATCCAGATCCAGCACCTAAACAATCCCTATTCAGTCGGATACTCGTGCCGATTGCCAACCCAAATACACAAGATGACCTGTTACGGCTCGCCAGCATCCTCGCTACCAGCAACAAGGGGACGCTTTTACCCCTCAAAATCACGCGCACCAGCGAGGGGCAATCATCCACCGCCAAAAATCTGAAACAGATTATGGATACCGTATCGGCATTGCAATTGGCAGAGGTGGATGTGAAGCCAGTGTATCGGATTGATCACAGCATCCCGACGGGCATTCTGCATAGCGCGGCAGAAAATAACGCCAGCATGCTGATTTTGGGTTGGAGTGGTGACGGCACGGTGTTCAATACCGTGTTCGGCAAAGTGATGGATGAAGTGATATGGGCATCAAAAATACCCGTGTTCGTGAGCAAAATCACATCATCAATTTTGGTCAAAAAAGAGGTCATGCTTATCATCACCGAAAATAGCATCCCCAACACGATATTAGCCGAAATATTAGATACCGCACGACATATCGCCGAGACGATTCATGTGCCGTTGGTGATACGGGCGCATAAAACCTACTATCCCAATATTGAAGCGCATATCGCCAAATGGGAGCGCCAACCGACACTCGTGCCGTGTGTTCATCAAGATGCGGCGCATCTGAGCGAGGGGATTAATCCCAACGGCTTGGTACTCATCCCCAGTAGCGGAACACGTACCCGTTTTCGGTCACAATTTGGCAATTTGCCCCAAGAACTCTCCGACCGCACAGGCGCGTCATTGGTGGTGGTGCATTATCCGCAAGCGCCATAGACATATCAGGGGCGATGCTGATGTCGCCCCACTATCGTTAAAAAGCGTGATATAATTTTCTGAAAACAGAAAGGTGAAACATGACAATCCCACCTGTGGTCACTGTGCCACTGCGCCAAGATGAAGGGGGTGCTATCCGAGTTGGTGAAACCCGCGTTTTGCTCGAAATTGTTATCTATGCTTTTTTGCGCGGGCAGACCCCTGAAAATATTGTGCAATCTTATTCTAGCCTTAAGTTAGATGATGTTTATGCAGTCATCACCTATTATTTACAAAATCGCGCAGAAGTAGATGCCTATTTGCAACAAGTTCAAACAGAAAGCGCACAAATTCGGGCAATGATTGAGGCATCGCAACCGCCTATCCAACAAATTCGTGAACGGTTGCTCAAACGGTTATCAGAACGAAAATGATAATTTGGTGATATTTATACCCTTCTAAGATGGTGAGCTATCATCATCAAGCGGTTCGAGTTCTTCGCTGTCATCCCACTGCAATTCGGGCGGGATAATCATCTCTTGCGCCTCTAAAATTTTGCGATATTCGGCTTGAATTTCTTCCTCGCTCGGCAACATGCTGGCATTCAATTGGTTGCCTTTGCGGATGGGGAACGGGTCTATCGCGCCACTCTCCGCGCCCATCATGCGCTGGATAGCGACCAATTCTTGGGTGGTGATTTGCGCCATGATGCCCGCTTCGTTATCGGTCTCTTTTGTGCCGAATGCCCGATGAAACGCGATGCGCTGAAATTGCACACTCGACATATTCGCCACCACCAACGCATTCGGGTTAAACCCGTGTGGGCGCAAATCTTTGGCGCGGATGAGCAATATGCCCGAAAACAGGATGATCACCCCAACCGTTTGGATAGAAGTGAATCTATCCCCCAGAAAAATGACTGCCAACAAAATCGCCACGCCAATTTCGGTGATGGCGAGGACGGCGGTTTGCATCCCACCCAATATTTTGACCCCCGCGAATAAAAAGAGACGGGCGGTGGCGGTTGTCAATCCGAGCGCGATAATCGGCGGGATGGCTTGTTCGAGAATCGGCGCGGGGATGGGTTCGCCAGTGGCTAACCAGACCATCATCACCACCACGCCCATCGTTGTCAGGATGTAGAGCGTGACGGTTGGCGCGGGCATCTCGTATAACACATATTGACTCAGGACAACCGTCCCCGCGAACATCAACGCATTGGCAAGCATAAACCCAACACCAAGCCAATTGATAGGTTTCGAGCCAAATCCCGTGATGAGCAAAATGCCGAACAAAGCCAAGCCAACACGAATCAGCGTGCGCCGATTCACGACTTCCCCACCGAAGCGCGAAATGAGGACGGCAAACACCAAATACATGCCATTGAGCAATTGCGCCAGTGACGCATCGAGCAGACCCAACCCACTATAATAAAATAATGAGCCGATGCCGTTGATGATGCCGATGACCACACAACCCAACAAACCTGCGGGATAAATATAGATATAACGCCGAAAGAAGATGAGGTATAACACCCATAAAATCGCCACCGCGATAACCGTCCGCACCGCCGCAACGGTGAATGGGTCTATGCCTGTGCGGATGGCGAGTTTGCCAAATAGGGGTGCAAATCCCAAAAAGACGGGCGCGGCAAACACCGTGAACACATCTTTGGCGGTGATGGTTTTGCGCGGTGGCGGAAACATTTATTTACCCAAACGGGTCAACATCGGGCGCGGACGCTGGACGACCAACGGCAATGTGACGATAAATTGACTACCCGGACACATTTCGGGGTCACGCCCCTGACTTTCGACCCAAATCTTGCCCCCGTGTGCTTCGATGATGCCCTTACACACGGGCAACCCCAAGCCCAATCCACCACCACCGAAGGCGGTCTTGCTGGTGCTATGCAATTTCACATCACCCAACGAGCCGAATTGCTCAAAAATCCGTTTCTGATTTTCGACATCAATGCCAATGCCCGTATCGCGCACCGAGAACATCACTTGGTCGGTGGTGGTTTGGGCGCGGAGGTAAATTTGCCCGCCATCGGGCGTATATTTAATGGCATTGCTGATGAGGTTGCTCATCACAATGCGGATGAGTTCGCTATCCACTTGCGTCTGACGGGGCCACTGCGCGGGATCAAAATGCACCGTGAGTTTCCGTTGCTCAAATGCCTCCTGATACGAATCGAGTACCCGCGAGACCAATTGACTCAGGTTAGTCGGCGAGAGCGCGAGGTCTATCTGTTTGGTCATGATACGGCTGATAATCAAAATTTCTTCGATGACCCGTTGCATCCGCATAATCGAATCGGACAGGCTTTCGACCAACATCTTCACGCTTTGGTCATATTCCGCCATTTTATTGACGGTGGGATGGTCTTCGAGCAGGCGACTATAACCATAAATCAATGTGAGCGGGGTACGAAGTTCATGCGCGGTCACTTGGATGAAGGTCTCTTTCATGTTATCCAATTTTTTGAGCGCATCATTGGCTTCTTCGAGGGCGCGGATGCGCCCTTCTAAGCGCGATACCACCTCGCGCGTGTATTTGACTTGAGCCGAAAATAGGCGCTCAGAATCGATGGTATCTTGCCCGCCTTGTAAGTAATATTGGATTTGCGTGATGAGTTGCTCAATATCCACGGGTTTAGATAAAAATCCGGTGATGCCCGCCGCCAATGCCATATCTTGGGCGGCGGGACCCAGCGCCGTCAATGCCACAATCGGCACACCCGCAAAGCGTTCTTCTGCCCGTAACGCCGTTGCCACTTCGTAGCCACTCATATCGGGCAAGTTAATATCGGTCAGGATGAGATCTGGAAATTCGCTTCGCGCCATATCTATCCCCAACAGACCACGATTAGCGAGCAATACCCGATACCCCGCGTGGGTCAACATACGCTCAATCAATTTGCCACTGGCGGGGTCATCCTCAATATACAAGATTTTGGGCGTTTGCGTTTGGGTCATAGCACGTCTATCCTTAGCGCAACTTCTCGATTAAATTTTCGACAAACGAATCATCTAAAAACGAGCCTTTTTGGAGCAACATATCTATCTTACCATCAATTTGGGCTTTTTCTTTGACGGTGAGTTCTTTGGCGGTCACGACAATAATGGGGATATGCGCTAAAGCAGAATCGGCTTTCATCTGCTCAATCACCTGAAAACCATCCACGCCTGGCATCATCAAATCGGTGATGACCATATCGGGCGAAATCATGCGGATTAAATCTAAGCCCGCCTTGCCGTTATGTGCCAAATGCACCTCGCAATCATCCCGACTTTCGAGGATACGGCTCATCAAACGGGCGGCGGCTTCGTTATCTTCAATCACGACAATTTGTTTATTTTGCTTGTCGACCGTATCGATGGCTTCGACAAGGCTTTCTTCTGGTGGCAACGAGACGGTTTCTTGGGTATCGGATAAATCTACCAATTTTTGCCACTGTTCGCCCAAAATGGTCTTTTCGACAGGCAGTGTATGCCCCGATACATTCACCACCACCACATCATCGGGCTTGATAATGCCCTGTTGCGCCATTTTGAATAACCCGGCAAATGTCACTCCAGTCGCGGGTTCAACCGAGATGCCATCGGTACGGGCTAATAGGCGAATCGCCTGAAACGCCTCTTCATCGGTTGCAGAGATAAAATGCCCGCCATAATCGTTGACATAATCATACAACAATTCATACGCCCGTCCGGGGTCGCCCGTGGCGAGGGTGGCGATGATGGTCTTAGATTTTTCGATGGGGGTCGCCACGCGCTGACCGCGTTCATACGCCTCGACCATCGGCGCGCATCCTGTGGATTGAATGATGCCAAAGGCGGGCATTTTATCGATTAAGCCCGCATCGTACATCTCACGGAAGCCCTTCCCCACCCCTATCGGACCCATGCCACCACTTACGCCTTGCAAAAACCAATCGGGAACGCGCCAGCGTTGGTTATTTTCTAAATAGCGTCCGAGTTGCTCGACAATTTCGTAAGACATGGTTTTCATGGCTTCGATGGCGGCGACACTTTTAATCCCTTTATCTAAAAATACGCCTTTGGCACGGGCAAATTGCGCCGCCAAAATTTTGGTCTGGTCATAATTGCCGGTCGTCTTGATGACCTCCGCGCCATACAACGCCGCTTCGCGCATTTTGTCATTGGGGGTTAAACGCGGGAAGAATGCCCACACTTTGATACCTGCGCGTGCGCCATAAGCGGCGTAGGCGATTGCCACATTGCCCGTACTGGCGACCACCACCTCATCCACGCCCATCTCAACCAATGCCGAAATCGCAACGGTGGCTTGGCGGTCTTTGAAACTGCCCGTGGGTCCTTGACGCTCATCTTTGAAGTACAAATTTTTTAACCCTAAACTCGCCGCCAACGCCTTCGATTTGATGAGGGGCGTCCCCCCCTCGCCCAAACTGATGATGTTATCGGTGTTATAAATGGGCAAAATTTCGTGATAGCGCCATAAATTGGCGGGACGATTATGTAAGTCGGATGCCCACATGCGAAAATCTGCGCCATCGAGCATATAACGGGCTTCGACAATCGTCTCGCCACAATTAGGACAAGCCCCCTTAAAATCACGAAAAGCGGTTTGTGTATGACAATACGTACATTCCAGCGTGATGGTTTTCGTGCGTATCATGGTCTAATCTGTACCACCTGTGTCTAAGTGTCTGCGAACTTCTTGGACAAAGCGGTCGTACTCCGCTTGGCTGATGTCCGATTTATACAAGATATGGATATTAGAGAGCAACGTTTGTTCATCGGTGTTCAGGTTTAATTCGCCTGTCACCACAATGACGGGGATATTCACCGTCTCTGGATTAGACCGCAATTCTTCTAAAACTGCAAATCCATCTTTGCCGGGCATCCGCAAATCGAGGATGATGAGATCTGGACGGCGACGCGCCACCATCGAAATGCCATCGGTGCCATTTTCGGCATAAAATACCCGATACGAGCCATTTTCATTGAGCAATTGCGTCAATAGGCGGATGGAGGCGGGGTCATCATCAATAATCAGAATACGCTCGGTGTTGCTCTCAATTTCGGCTTTTAGCACGGCTTTGATGAGTTCATCGGGCATATACGGACGTTGGATGAAGCTGTGCGCTCCAAGCTGGTAGGCGCGTTGCGAATCGCTATTCAGTGTGACCACAATGATGGGAATATCGAATGTATCATCACGATCTTTGAGGCTGGTCAAGACTTTCCAGCCTTCGCCACCCGCAAAATTGACATCCATTATGATCAATGTCGGGCGTAAGTTGCTGACCATCGCTTCGGCATAGGCGGGATGATCGGCGACAATCACCTCAAACCCTTCACGTTGGAGCGCACGGCGGAATTGGTCTACCATATCTTTGTTATCTTCAATCAAGACAATTTGCCGTTTGGTTTGCATCACTTTGGGCATCGGGGCATTGGCTTTAATCGCCGTGACTTCGGATGTGATGGTATCCCGATTCGGCTTGGTATCGACTTGTGGGACTTTGGCAATCGGCATATTTTGGGTTTCAGGTTCTTTTTCTTTCGATAATGGTCCCGTTTTGGGAACGGCTTGCGCTTGGGGTTTTTCATCATTTGGCACATCCACCGTTGGTTCGGTCGGGACGGTGATGGAGAATGTCGAGCCTTGATGCACAACCGATGTGGCGGTCATCTCGCCCCCTTGTAATTCGGTCAACGATTTGGCAATCGGCAAGCCTAAACCCGTCCCGCCTTGCGTGCGGGTGAGTGATGAATCGACTTGTCTGAATGGTTGGAAGATGAGGGGTAAATCTTGTTCAGAAATGCCGATGCCTGTATCAATCACATCGATCTTGATCATCGTCTTGCCGTGTGCGTTAGTGATGGGGTACACCCGAATGGTGATGCCACCCTGATGGGTGAATTTGGCGGCATTCGATACCAGATTCAGCAAAATTTGCCGTGTGCGGAATTCATCACCATAGGCTTTGGGCAAATTGTTGGCGATTTCGACCATCAAATCGAGATTTTTATCTTTCACCAAACCAATACCAATCGATTTCACCCCTTCGATCACGGGTTTCATCTCGAAATAGCCAAATTTGAGGTCGAGTTTTTCGGCGGCGATTTTGGCTTGGTCGAGGATTTCATTGATGAGATACAACAAATGTTGACCACTATTATAGATGGTCGTGAGATCTTGCTCCTGCATTTCGGTTAAGGGTCCGTCAATGCCTTTGAGCATCACTCGACTAAAGCCGATAATCGAATTGAGGGGTGTGCGTAATTCGTGGCTCATGTTCGCCAAGAAATCACTCTTGAGGCGATCGAGTTCCATCAATTGTTGGTTCGATTGTTGCAATTGATCGCGCAATTGTGCCGATTGCACCACCGCCGAGAGTGACCCCGCCATTGTGAGTAACAATTGCAAGGTCTCGTAATCAAAGGCGTTTTCGTGCGGGTCTTCGAGGACGATCATCCCGACCAATTGATTGGAGAACACCAAGGGGATAATTGCCAACGATTGGGTATCGTCATGGACAGGGATGTATCGGTCTTCACCTTTCAATGAATTCAAGATAAATGGTTGGCGGTTATCTGCGACAAGGCTGATGAGACGGTCTGGGTCATCGAGCCGAATTTCTTCGAGTTCATCTAAGGGCGATTCAGCCCCGACCAACGCCACTGGCTTGAGCGTCTGATAGTTATTTTGCTTGTTCAGCCGATCTTCATAAACAATCGGTGTATACACCACAATGGCACTGACTTGGAGCGATTCATACAGTTGCTCGGCGACATTGAGCAAGGCTTGTTCAACCGTATCGGCAGAGATGGCTGTGGCGGTGATATTGAACAAGAAACTCATGCTCTCGGCTCGTTGTTGCGCCGTCTTATACAAGCCCGCGTTATCAATAGCGACCGAAATTTGCGCCGCCAACGTTGTGAGCGCCTTCACATCCTCTTCGTTGAAGGCATTCGGCTTATTCGATTGCACATCCAACGCGCCGACCACCTTACCCTTAATAATCAAGGGCAATGCCATTTCTGACCGTGTGAGCGCCAGATACGGATTGGGACGATGCACCACTGTGGCATTTGTCGTGTCGCTGGCGATTTGTGGTTCACCGAGCGCGGTCACTTGACCAATCACACTGCGCGAGCCTTTTTGCAATTTGTGATGAATGCTCAATAATTGTTGACCCGCCTCACCTGTACTGGCTTTCAACACGGCATACTCATCTTTTTCATCCATCAAAAAGATTTGCACATGGTCATACCCGAATGAATCTTTAATCAGGTCTACCAATTTGGGCAACAATTCATCGAGGTCGAGGATTTGCGCCGCGCTTCGGCTAACCTGTGCCGATGTTTCGAGCTGACGCGCACGCCGTTGTGTTTGCTTCAATAAATAAGCGGCTTCCATCGAAAGCGAGGCTTGTTCTGCAAAGGCTTGATACGTGCGAATTTCGCGATCATTGTGGTGATGAGCCACACCAGATCCCAACCACACCGCGCCAATCGACCGTTTGGGGACGCGCAGGGGTATAACGATGAGCGATTTTACCCCCATCGCCTCTAACCCCATCCGCGCAACAGGATCATCATCCCATGTCTCTATGTCATCTATCGCCACCAAAGACTGGCTCGACAACAAACTCCAGGCGGGGAATTGGTCACGAGTGAGAACCATCTCTATCAAATCAACAGCATCCGCATCGCTCCAACTGGCGACAATTTGGGCATTCGCGCCCTGAGATTGCCACGTATTATTCTCATCGAGCAAGGCGATAAACACCTGATTAATGTGCGGTGCGATGAGATAATTGACCAATACATCCAAAATTTCATCCACATCAGACGCATTTGCGAGGTTACGACTGGCTTGATAGAGCGTGCTGGTTTCTTCGAGCGAATTTTGGATTTGGTCAATCAGCGTAAAGGTATTCAGCAACACCGAAGACCCATCCGCCAACGTATTCAAGTAACGGTCTTCACTTTCCGTAAAATTATGAATATCGCGGTATGCCACGACAATAAAACCCGAATTGACATCTTTTGGACGGATGTGAATCGCCGCAAACGCATAAATACCCGCATCCAGTAAGGCTTGTTCGGTGGGCAGGCGGTCTATGACCTCTTCAATATCGTTGATGTAAACTCCACCGGGCGGAATATCATACCCCTCAAAAATACTGATGAAATCAACGGGTGGCTCATCGGGCTTGGACATACTAAACAAGACTCCCCCTTCTAAGACCAAGCCGAAGGCGGGGTCGAGATAACCGAAGGCGTAATCGGCATTAAAAGTAGCGATTGCCTCTTCGAGGACACCCACCAATTGCGACACATCACGAGAACGAGCGATGTTGTTGGTGGCATTATACAGCAAGCGCACTTCACGCACTGTTGCGGCTTGCGATTCGAGCAGTAAGCGATTATCAATGGCAGTCGCAGATACATCGCGCATTTGGGTGAAGATACGTTCGTCATCCAAACTGAGCGCATACGGTTCATGTTCCACAACGACAATCCACCCATACGGTTTTTCGCTGGTAGAAACACGGATGGGCATGGTGATGATCGAGAAAATGCCCGCTTCGGTCAACAAGTGTCTCGATGTATCGGGGACATGCCTAGATTCTTCAACATTGTCGACCAAAATCGTGTCGGTGTCGTGTAGGAGTGGGATGAACGCATCGGCAGAATCGAGCAATTGGGTATGACTGCGTATGATAGTCGGTTTTTGGTGAATATCACGCACCAAAATATAGGCATCCATTGGTTGTTGCAACCCAATATGGGTGATGACAACATCCAACACATCGCTTAATCCCACCGCTTCGGCGAGTTGCCGTTGCGCTTCGTATAACGAAACCGTCTCGCGCAGATTTTCTTGGAGCGTATTTTCGAGCGTGCGTAAGCTGGTGATATCTTGCAACGCCACCACAATTTGCTGGATATTGCCATGCTCATCTTTAATGGGCGCGGCGTTGACCAACAGGTCAATCTGGATTTGATCCACAATCACCGCCACATCATCAGTCGCCGATTCTTCACCCGTCATGAGCGCCATAAAAATCGGCATTTCATCGCGTGGATAGGGTAATTGCGTCCCCGTGCGATAGAGGTTGTATTTTTCGATGCTGAACGGGGTGAGTGGATCAATTTCTTGCCCCAAATACGTCTGTGCTTGGTTGTTAAATTGAATTGGGATGAGCGTCTTGGGGTCGAGTACCAACACGCCTGCGGGTAATGTTTCGAGAATCGACTTGAGATTTTGTTGTTCTTTTTGCGTCTGACGGAACAGACGGCGATTTTCGAGCGCAATCGAGACTTGGGTGGCGAGTGTCTCGACCAATTGCTGATCACGAATATCCAAATCTTCCGCATCCAAACTGCGCCCCATCATCATCACGCCATAGCGTAACCCGCCAAGCGTGACAGGTGTGGCGATATGCTTGCCAAAGAAGGTCACAATCCCCTGTTGAATCATCTCATCCATCATCGCCACGCTGGGATAATTCAGTGGGTCATTGATGAGCAACGTGCTACCCCGACGCATACTATCAATCATCGGCAATTCAAAATATAAGTTATATTGCAAACTCATCACTTCATCGTAATCTGGGATTTTACCCACCAGCGTTTCGAGCAAGTCGGGGTCTGTTTCGCTGACGCGCATGAGCAACCAACGGTCAAAATTGGTCTCTTCTGCGACACGCGCAAAAATTTCATCTAAGCCAACGGCAATATCATCGCCTGCAATACGGTTGGCAAGTTGGGCGGCTTCTGATAAGGCGAGTGCGCGTTGCGCCTCGATTTGAGCGCGAGATGCCTCGAATCGGGCTTCCTCGACCAGCCGCATGTTATCCAGCGCGATAGCGATTTGGTCTGCCAGCGCCATCATAAAACGGGCATATTGTTCGTTAAAAGCGCGTGGGCGCTCATGTTGGCAGGCGATCACGCCAAACCATTTCGTCCGCGAGCGAATCGGCGCAAGCGCCAAACTCCAAATACCCGCTTCGAGCAAGCGTGTGCGGAGTATCGGCTCATTGCGTAAAATGGGGTCATCGGCTTGGATGATATTCTCGAATACAACGGTTGAATCGCGCCCTTCGGTAAGCCGTCCGTATGGATAATCATCGGCAGGCACTCGTTCCCCTTGCGTGAATTGTTTGGGGGTATCGGGATTGTTATGCCATTCGTATGCCACTTCTAAATACGGGGCGTTGGGAGTTGGGTAGGGCCAAGCGAGGAACAAGGCAATGCCCAACGAACTGGTTGTTTTGGAATCGGCTTCTTTGAGCAAAAATGGGCGGGCGAGATGTTCGATTGCCGCCGTATATAATTCTTCAAAATCCTGGGCGGTGGTGATGGCACGACTAGCAATATACAACCGACTGGTCTCATCCAACGCTGATTGTGCGGTTTGGAGCAAGCGCCGAATCTGAATTTGACTGCTCATTTGCCCAGTCATCGCCCGATACACTTCATATTCGTCAGCTTGTAACTCGTGCAATTGGTTCGATGTAATATGGAACAACGCAATCGGTTGATTGGCGCTAAAGAGCGGGAAAATCGCCATAAAACGATACCCCTGTGCGCGGATCCACTTGACAGGATTAGGCGCATTCGGGTCGTTGGGCGCTTCATCGAGGATAATTTCTGGGTTACGATGACGCATGGGTGAATCTGGGGTGATAAAAATGGGATATAGCACATCAATTTCATGGATAGCGCCATGCTCAGATCGCGCCACCATACGGGCTTGGGTGGGCCACCCCGTTGGGTCGAGTTCGCCTTCTAATAAACTCAGGGCAAAATTCAGATGCGGGTTAGTATTGGTGGCTACCGCCGCGTAGACCAAATCTTTACTGGTTTGCGAGGTGTTGATAATGCGACTGGCGGCATATAGATTTTCATTCCGCGCCACCTCTTCTTCGGTTTTGCGTAACAACAAACGGTTATCAATAGCGACACCTGCTTGGTCGCTGAGGGCGCTAAAAATGCGCCCTTCACGGTCACTAAATTGGCGTGGCTCTGCAAAATCAATGGTGATAAATCCGCGCCATACACCACGCACACTCAAGGGGATGAGGACTAGCGCCATCGCATTCAGGCGCTCCAACACATTCAATAATAAGCGGTCGACCCGCGCATCTTCTTGGGCATTGTTGATGAGCGCGATACGATCTGGTTGTATATCGCGCAAAAAGGCGTGATCAGTCAGTCGTAACCGCAACCCCACCAAGTTTTCATCACCTGATTGGCGCGAGCGGATGGTATAATCTGAAATGAGCTGTCCCCATATCGGTTTGGCATTGTCTTCAATTTCGGTCTCGTTAAACATCCAAATCTGCCCGCCAGACGCATCGGTCGTCATCGAAATGATGATGGATTGCAAAATTTCATCCAATGAATCGGCTTCGTTCAGATATTGGCTCAATTGATACAAGGTGGATGTCTCTGCAAGGCTGTTTTGGGTCTCTTGGAACAGGCGGGCGTTTTCGATTGCCAACGCCACACGACTCGCCACAGCTTGCAAAATCACCCGATCGCCTTCGCTCAATTCTTGATTGGCATCGGGCAACGCAATCATGTTACCAATGCGCTCACCGCGAATCACGATGGGGGTCTGGAGGGCATTTTCGGTGGGATGAAGCGGGTCTTTTTGTTCGACATCGACCAAATTGTAGACATAACTGCTATCTAATTGAATCCGTTGTTCAGCAGATTCCCACGCGATACGGGTGAGTTGTTTATTGAGGCTATCAATTTGTTGAATCCGTTTTTCGTTTTGGGTCAAAATGCGTGCCGTGGTGATGGCAACCGCCAATTGGTCTGCGAGCAAGCTATACACAGGTAAATCATCTTCTTTGAAGGCGTTGGTGGTGCGGCTTTGAATATCCAATACCCCAATTACCTGCCCGCCACTGCGAAGGGGCAACCCCAATTCGGCGCGGGTTTCGGTCAAAACTGGATTTTGGGCATAAGGAGCAGACTTATCGCGCCACTGTGTATCATTAACGATGACCGCCTGCCCTTTGCTGGTGACAGTGCCGATAACCGATTCTGACCCAATGGGAATCTTAAAATTTTGCGCGAGCAATTTTTCGCCCGCTTTACCATAACTATAACACAACACGGCATTCATCCGCGCATCATCCACCAAGAAGACTTGGGCATGATAAAACCCAAATTCGCTACAGATTAAATTGATGGCGCGGTTCACCAATTGGTCAATATCATATAAATTAGCGACTTCTCGCCCAATTCGTGTCGCCACTTCGAGTTCACGGTTACGGCGTTTGAATTGTTCGCTAACCGCATCCGCCATCTGCTTGAGCGAGCGCCCCAAATAATCTATCGCGCCTAAAATTTGCGCCACTTCATCAGGTTGGGCGCTTATTTCGGTGGTGAAACGCGATTCAAGCGCGAGATGTTGATTATCGCGCACCAAGCGTTGCAATGCCCCATTGATAACCTGTAATGGACTCAAAATGGGTTCAAAAATGAGCCGAACAAGGACGATTAAGGTGAGCAAAATAATGCCAATTACGACAATCACAACGCCTGATGAGATATTGGTGGGGGTTATCACCATATTCCTATTGTCGAGGATGATGATACGCCAATCCATATTGATACCGCTATAATTGCCGACCGGTGAAGCCGATACCACATAACCCGTTTCACCTAAATCTTGTAAGATTAACCGCCCTCGATTACGGTCTAAAAAGGCGTTGATTTGTTCGGCATCCAGCGAAAAATTAGCGGATGTGGCGATAATCTGATTTTGACCATCCACCAGAATCACCTGCCTGCCCTCTTGTTGAACGAGCGCATCTGTGATCGCATCATTGATGGCGCTGTTGAGGACATCTAAACGAATCTCTAGCTGAGTAAAGCCGAGGATATTGGCGTTATTGCCCAACGCCGTAACGGGGATATTAATTTTGAGGATATTCTGCGTTTCATCGTTAATGACAAGGCGTTCCATGCTCAAAAAAGGGACACCCACTTGCGCCCGTGATAACAATGCCCTTAAGAGGGTGTCATCCAACGGAAGTGTGCGCGACACTTCTGCCGAAATACGGGTTTCATTGGGTAAATTGATGACCTCTCCCCATACCCGACCATCGCGTAAAATATAGCGTGCGCCATTATAGAGATTGCGCCATAACCCAACAATATCATCAAATGCACGCAACATATCGGTTTGTAGATCGTTCATGGTTGGGTTAAACTGTGCTGTGGTGGTGAGTCGCACCAAGCCTTGTGCGTACAGACGATTGGTTGTGCTATTGGCAAGGCGCGAGATGGTATTAATGGGGTCAGACAAATGATTGATAACTTGCGTCTCTAGCGCAGAAAGTGACCCTTCTGTAAAGCGTGTAAAGGTAGTCACGGTTGTATTTTGGCGATTCGTGAAGACAAACAACGCACTCAAGATGAATATCACCATCAGCAAAACGCGCAAGCGCCGTATCACTCGCCTTTGCAGAGAGGATGTCGCAAAGAGCGCAGAGAGCCAAGTGTTTGATGTGAGCCGATCGACAGATGTTGGTTGTGTCATATCTTATCCCTACTCTGAATGTCCGTTATCAGACAGATGATTGTCATCTTCATCGAGATTGGGCAATTTGCTGGTGACGGTTCGGCGAATGGTTGGCGGTTCGGTGATTTTATTCGATGCTTTCGCCAACGCCAAGTTAATGCTCACTAACGGTACGCGCAAGGCTTGCCCAACCTCGCGCACAGCCGTTTGTAAAATAGCATCAATTTCGGTTTGAGCGGTCAATTTGGCGGCAATATCATTCACCAACCGCTCGCGTTCAATCGCCCGTTGGCTTTCTTCAAACAGGCGGGCATTATCTAAACTGAGCGCCAGACGACTAACCAATTCTAATGCCAATTGTACCTTCTCTTGGCTAAAATCGCTTGTTGGGAATTCCCATTCGACCACACCCAATGTCTGACCGCGCAATTGAATCGGCACAACAAACGGGATGGTATTATGGGGTGTCTCTGCGCCAATCACAGCAATGCCTTGTTGCAAAGCCGATTCGCGCAATTGGCTATCGATCATTGGGGTAACGCCATCTACCCCATACTGACTCATCAGGGCAATTTCACGCCGATAATTCATATACTCCACCCATGTCCCACGAGTTGCCACGCGGTTGCTCACAGTGAGTTCTTCTAAGCGCCGTAAAGATTCTTGATACAGACGGGTGTTTTCAATCGCGATGGCAATTTGGTCTGCCATCGTCTGCAAAATATTGACTTGTTCTTCGTTGAAGCTATCGCGCAGTTTGCTTTGTACATCTAATGCGCCGATAATTCTATCGCCAATTTTGAGGGGAATCGCCAATTCTGCGCGGGTTTCGAGCAGAAATTCATTTTTACGATGCACATCGCTCTCAAGGGTATCTCTGGCAATCACCACCCGCGCTTCATCAGTACAACGCCCAATCACGCTCTGGCTACCGACTTGTAGTCGATGCCCACGCGCCAATAGGTTGCGCCCCGCTTCGCCCGTACTGGCACGCAAAACGGCGAATTGTCCATCATCATCCAACATAAAAATTTGTGCATGATAAATATTGGGGAAGACATTAACAATCAAATCGACAACTTTATCCATTAAGGCTTGCGGTTCGCGTTGGTTGGCGGCAAAACGGCTCACCTCTTGGGTGGCTTGCAAATCGCGTACCCGCGCCGCAATTCGCTCTTGTAAATCGGAGAGCAAACGCTGAACTTGTTCACGGGTGTTGGCAATCGTCCGCGCCAACACGCCAATATCGTCATTGCGATAAACCATCGAGATGGGCATGGTATAATTGCCATCATTCACCGCTCGCACGACCGCGTTTAGTTCTTGAAGCGGTTGCGCCAAAGACACATAGGTTAAAAAGGTCAATATCACCCATATCACCAACAAAATCAAAATCAAAAGCGGGAATTGTTGGATGAGCGTGACCAAATTGTTCACAAACGATACTTGTAACGGCGCTTCGGTGATGAACGCGAAGGGTGTATTATCGATGTGGGCATAATGCCCAACATATTGTGATCCGCCAACACGATAAATTTGTGTGCTTGTATCTTGCACAAGGGCATCTAAAATGGGACTGGCTTGTGCCGATACGATTGCTTGTGCGCGATAATCCTCTGTTGTGATGACCAAACCATCGCTAGTCGCCAAATAACTGAACACGTCTACAAACCCCGCATCGGATGATAGGCGTGGCAATAACCCGCTCGCAAGGTTAATTGTCCCAACGATATACCCAACCGCCCCTTCGATATTGCTCACCACATACACCACTTGAATACGGGGCGAATCGGATGTCCCCCAAGCAATCAGCGAGAGCGTGCGGTTTGTGAATTGTGAATTCAGCGCGATCTGATAGGCGGCTTCGCCCGATTTATCTGTCCCAATGGGGACGACAAACTCGCGTTGCCCACGCACGAAATTGGTATTACTCAGCAACACTTCACCATCCATATTCAGTAATTCAATTTGTGTGAATAAGCCGGGTGATGTGAGTCGCGTTTCCATTTGTTCTATCAACGCATTACGGACTTCATTGACCTGACTATTAAACGACATCAGACGAATCAAGAAACCCCGATTCGATTCGTTCTCGGCAAAATCGGACATGGCGAGCAATGTTGAGGTGAAGAATAAGTTGACACTATCGCGTCGTTGATTGCCCTGAAAAGCGATATAGGTCTGCAAATTTTCGACATCAGTCACCCGAATTTCGCGTTCAATGAAGAAAAAGGCGATAATGGTTGGTGTGGCAATGGCGATAAAAAGGGTGATAGACAACCTCCCCCAAAGGGGCAATTGTGCAAATAAACGTTGGATCGGATTAGGCATCGGCTTCATCTCCCATAGATTGCGTATCGGTTGGGATAGCTGGTACTTCATGAGTGAGCGTTGGGGCTTTCATAACATCGGGTTGTAATTGAATGCGGGTATGAATCGCGCCGAGCGCCTCGTTAAACATTTGCGCCGCCAAATTCAAAACATCGCGGACTTCGGTCGCACCGATGAGTTCTCTGGCGACTTCGTTGGCTTTGCGTTCTCGTATGGCTTGGCTACGGCTTTGTTCAAATAGCCGTTTATTTTCGAGCGCCAACGCCAAACGGTCTACCACACTCTGAATTAAATCGAGTTGACGTTCTGAGGGTGGTTTATCGGCGGGCAAAATAAAGCGTAACACCCCCAATATTTCGCCCCGCAAGATAATCGGCACATAAACACGATGACCATTGCTATCGAGTTCGACATGCACTTCGCGGCTTTCGAGCGATGGGGCAATATCATCGGGTAAATCAAATGCAGGCGACAACAGCGGTTGGGCTGTTTCGGTAAAGGTCAAATCGAAACCGATGGCTTCGTAACCACGCCCTTGTAAATATTCATCCCAAACACCACCCACAACTTGTTTTTCGTATTGTTTATATTTGTTTAGTTGACGGCGCACATTATCGAGCGTGGCACTTTGGTCATTGAGGACGAGGCGCAAGGCGTTAATGGTGGTTAGATCGTCTAAGACCAAGCTCAAGCCTTCGGTCAATAATTCTAAGGCGTACATCCGCATCCGATTAAACTGTCCTTCGGAATGTTGCACATCTATCACCGCCACCACATCATCCCGAATAATCACGGGCAACGCCACACTATACACCGTTGACGGCAAAAAATGCTCACGCCGATTATCTGATTGTCGCCGATCAACGATAACACTTTCTTTGGTGCGGAGGGCTTGCATGAGGGCGCTGGTATCACTCACACGGATATTGGAGTATATTGCATCCGATGAGACCCCCAAACCTGTCCGAATACGGGTCGTGAGCAAGCCCGTATCGTCATCTACTAAAAAGATTTGTGCAAAATTATAATGCAATTCATTGCGGATGAAGTTGATAACGGCGATATATGTTTCGTTTTCTTTTTTGCGTGGAATACGGCGCAGAAATTTGCCAACGGCGGTCATTTGCTCAGTGCCATCTACTTGTCGGCGCACGGCATCTTCAAATAGACCGCTAAACAAAAAGAAGAAAATGATCATAATAATCAGCAAAACGAAGGTTGTGCCATATCCCTGTGCCAGCACATCACCAAATGATAAATTGGTATTGACGGCAACTCGCACTAAATTCACGATGAGCGCGACCCCAACCATAAAAACCGATAACCGATTGAGCAATAATCCCGCCGTCACCATCACCATGGCATTCATAGTCGACCATGTGAGGACAGATGAAGTCTCTTGCACAACAATGAGCAGGGCAAATATCACCCCGACCAATAACCATGTCGCCCAAATAATGCGTCCATTTTGTACCAGATAGGTGACGAAAAAGGCGAATAACAAAGCAATCAGGGGGATGTAATCGCGTGGCAAAAATGGGGTGCGGTTGATGATGGCATTAGCGAGGTTAATAGCAAGCAACACGATTGTGCCGATGCCAATAATCAGCATCAGATACAGCAAACTGATTGCCCGTTGGCGCTGAAAGTAATCGGTGTAGTTATATCTCAAGCCCAATCCGAGGGGCAATTGACGAGATTTTTGCATTATTTCACCTTCCCATTGCCATTTTGCAGGTCTGATGGATTGTCTGTTCTCACTAAGGCGCTACCCAAGCGGATCGTCCCCGCTTTTGCGCCGACCAATTGCCCAATTTCTGTCAGGGTCATTTGGAGCAATTCATCCACATTGACCGCCGATTGGAATTGTCCCACAATGGTGTTGATGGCTTGTTGTTGTTGCACATTGAGTTGTGTTTCTTCAAACAAGCGGGCATTATCTAAACTGAGCGCCAAGCGTTGGGCAACCGCTTGGACAATATCGACCGAGTCATCTTGGCGAATTTCATCCGATGTCTGGACTTCGATGGCGCCGATGACTTCCCCGCGCAACACAATCGGCACAGCAATCACAGAAGAATGGCTATCATCTAACTTGACAATATTCGGTCTGCGACGTTGGCTGGCTTCTATCATACGGGGTGTCCATTCGGCATCTTTTTCGATGGCATCGGCAAGCATTCCAAGCGTAATCCCCGATAAATCTCTCTTATCCAGCAGATAATCGCCCCATGCTTTGCGCGTCAGTTGTTTATTCAGGCGTTGGATTTCGCGCAGGTTGGCTTCAGATTCTAAAAACAAGCGTTTATTTTCTTGTAAACTCGTGGCTTGCGCCTCGAATAATCGGGCATTGCGGATAGCCGTCCCCAACTGATTGGCGACCACTTGCAACGATTGAATATCCACATCCGAAAAAGCGTTGGGGCGCGTACTTTGCACATCCAACGCGCCGATGATGCGTTCCCCATCGGTAATCGCCACCGCCAATTCAGAGCGCGTGTTGGGGAGCAATTCGTTGCGCGAATGCAACACCGTTTTGGCATCGGTATCGGTGGCAATCACGGGATTGCCGATTTGCGTCACACGCCCAATCACGCTGGCAGACCCAACGGGCAACCGATGCTTGCGCTCTAATAACATCTGCCCAATTTCACCCGTGCTGGCGACCAAATTGGCATATTCGCGGTTATCATCCACCAAAAAGATTTGCACATGATAATACACAAAGCGGTCACGGATGAGTTCTACGGCACGCGAGAATAATTCATCGAGGTCGAGCAAGGTGGATGTAATTTGCGAAATATCGGCAGTCGTGCGGAGCAAGGTGGTGGTACGTTGGGCTTCGTTAGCGGTATTTTGTGCCGTGCCAATCAAAAAACGGGTGGCTACAGATAAGGTCACGATGGTCGCCAACGATACAACCAATGTGACACCTTCTGGACGAACTTCGAGACCATATTCTTGGACAAGGCGTAAAATATCATAAACATAATTGGCACAAATGACAACCACTACAGCGCCATACAGCCAATTGTTGATGAGGGTTGAGGCGACAATAACCGCAAGGACGGCTACAAATAAATTGACGCTTAAAGCATTAATCACAAGCGTTGAAAATGTCAACCCCAGCACCAATATGATGGCAACTAATTCAACCCATCCGCGATTTAATAATCTCCACAATCCGATGCAAATCAGCGCAAAAAAACCAGTTATGACTGTACTGTATGGACTGATTTGTACACCCGATGAGATGATAAATAGTTGGGCAATAACGCCACCCACATTGGTTAAAAATACTGTGGCTAACACTGCCCTGGCAAATTGTAAGCGCGAGCGTTGGATGGTGTTCATGGTATTTAGTAATCGCATTTTCTCTGATTGAAACATGAATCAAATCCTCACTGTGCTTAACGGGGTGGTGTCCCTAGTTTGATGGCAATTTTGTTGGCTTTAAGCGCATCACGCAGACCTTTTGCCGCTTCTGTCACCATATCTTCGACATTGTTCATGGTCTGCAAACGCCCGACAATTTGGTTCACCAACGCCTCGCGTTGGGCGGTGCGTTGGCTTTCATTGACCAAGCGCACATTTTCGACAGCCACACCAAACCGATCGCTCACTTCGTTGAGCAAGTCGAGGTCATCGGGCGTGAACTCATCATTTTCGTCCAATTCAAATTCCATCGCGCCTACCACGCGCCCACGCACGCGCAACGGCACGGTGATGATTTGACGACCATCATCGGTCATGGTTTGTACCAACTGCTGATTTTCGACCGCTTCTTTTATACTGGCGGTGAGTTCGGCTTGTGTCAGGGTTTGTTGGGCTTCAAAATCGACCGACGCACCAATATCATACCCCGCCCCACCGATATAATCCGCCCAGATACGCCCGGTCAGGCGTTGATTGAGCCGTTCTACTTGACGGAGGGCTTCGCGGGTTTCTTCGACAAGGCGTTGATTTTCTTTCAGACGTTCTTCGGCGCGATCGTATTGACGGATATTATCAATCGCCAAGCCGATGCTATCGGCGAGTGTCTGAAAGGCTTGGGCGAGATCTTCACGGTCAAAAGTATCGCGCACTTTACTTTGTAAATCGAGCGCACCGATCACTCTATCGCCAATCCGCAAGGGGAACGCCGCCTCGACTTGGGTCTCTGGGAGCAATTCGTTGCGTTGATGCACACTATCCCGCGAGCCAGCTTTGGCGATGATATATTTACCGAGATAAGTCACTTGACCAATCACGCTCACACTGCCAACCTTCAAGCCATGAGCGCGTTCTATCAACTTTTTACCGACCTCGCCCGTACTAGCAAACAGGCGTGCTTCTGCACCTGTTTTATCTATTAAAAAAATCTGTGCATGATAAATCTGTGCGAAATCAATGAGGATGCGCTGAATGGTATAATTGGCTAACTCGCTAACACTCACACGACGCGCCGTTTGGCGGGTGAGTTCGGTCACAATTTGAGCGATATACAACTGTGCCTGAACCGCCTCATCCGCCCCCGCACGGCGCTCGGCAGAGGCAAACCGTAAAAATGCGTTGGTAATAATTGCCAGCGTAAAAATCAGCAGGATTAAGGCGAGTAAATCGGACAGATTATTCCGCGTGAGTGCCGCGACACTGGTAATATAATCGGGCAACGCATCTAATGATATCGTGTTACGCTGGGCGATTGCAAAGACGACCGTCACGAGGGTGATGAGAATCGCCAAAAACAGACCAGCCTGCCCAACAAACAGCCCACCTAAAAAGACAGTCACAATGA
The DNA here is from genome assembly GCA_034436155.1 of Anaerolineae bacterium. Lineage (GTDB taxonomy): Bacteria > Chloroflexota > Anaerolineae > Aggregatilineales > Phototrophicaceae. Next base: position 25,269 of record DAOTVP010000040.1, on the reverse strand, counting down.
CGAGCGCCGTATTAAACCCATCGAACAGACCCGTATTATAGGTTGTGCCAATCGTGACTGAACATAGGGCAACAAAAGCCACCCAAGAAGCTAAATTGAGATTGCCAATGCTTATCAACAAAAGGGTTAAGAATGCAAAGGCAAAAAAAGCGAAGATGATCATCACATCGAAGATTCTGCCCGTGCGTAACATATATCCATACAGCGTATCTGGGGCATATAAATTGGATGTGAGCAAAAAGGCATAAATAAAATATGCCACCACCCCTACGCCGATAAAACTTAACAACACATAGGCACGCTGGCGTTGTAATTCATCTGAGTAAAGACTATCTATCTTAAAGAGCCGTCTTATCATCTCAACACCTTATCTATTCTCATCGCCCGTCATGAGGCGAATGCGGGCGCGTTTTGCGCCGAGTGCTTTACCCACTTCTTTGAGTGTCACAGTCAAAATTTGGTCTATATCGGTTTGTTTTTGCAGTTGGCTCGAAATATCATTGACCAATGCCTTCGTGCGTGCCAGATTTTGGCTTTGGGTGTACGCATCAGCGTTTTCGATACCAATCCCAATTTGGCTGACCAATTGTTGGAAAATCGCCGAATCGGTATTGGTATACACATTGGCTTTACGATTGCCAATCTCGATCACACCGACACAAGCGCCACGCACCAACAACGGCAAGCTAATCGAATTATGTACCGTTTCATCAAATGTAAAGCGGTAATTGGCTTTACTGAGGTCATTGGCAGAAAACATGCGTTGCGATTTGATAACCTGCCCGGCGGTGGTGTTCTCTTGATTCACAGGGGTCATATCGGTCATATCCACAACAACCGCCCCACCATCGGCGATATATGCCACCCGATGCCACACATGTTGGCGGGCATTGAATAAAATCACCGATGCCCTATCTACCGATAAAATTTGTTGCATATCCTCAAGCGCAATTCGTAAAAGCGAAGGCACATCCAACACCGTTTGTAAGGCTTGGCTAAAACCTGCGATAGCTTCCATCTGGCGGGCTTGGCGACGAGTGTTTTGGAGCAGGCGCACATTTTGGAGTGTCACCACCATTTGCGCCGTGATGGTACGGGCAAAATCGATCATGGTGGTCGTAAAGGTGCGATGCTCATCATATAAATCTAAACCCACCGACCCAATAAACCCCGCACGGGTATCGATGAGGGGCAAAATAGCGATCGATTTCACATTTGCCTTGAGCAATACATCGCGGGTTTGTGGGGTGATGTTGGTGGCAGTGGCGATATGATTCACCACAATCGGCTCCGATTGTTGGCGTAAACGCCGTTGGAATTCGTCATCGCGTGCCGAGAATGTCAGCCCAACGGTGCCAAATTTGGGATATTCACTCACGACGGTGGCAATATCACTGACTTCAGACAGAAGTGTGATGCCTACATGGTCGACATTGATGGCATCCACCAGCGCCTTGAGCGTCTTCTCCATCACCGCCTCTTCATTTTGTAAGGTGATGAGGGTGTTCGATAGGTCGTTAATAATCCGCAGAGCGCGAACTTGCGTGCCGAGCGACTCAGCAGTCGTTTTGGTTTCATTCAACAAACGGCGATTTTCAATCGTGAGCGCCAATTGATCGGCGATGGCAAAGAGGTTATTGCGTTGTAATTCGCTGATTTCATAACCGACTTGTTTGCCCAAACTCATCACACCCAATAACCGCGATCTAACCCGTAAGCCCAAATTAAAGGTGCTATAAATGCCATGTTCGATATAAAACGTGCTGGCATTTTTAATGATAGGCTGATAGGGCGGGCGCAAATCTGGCACACTCGAACTACCCCCTTGTAACAAACCATTAATGAGGCTTTTGAGGGCTTCGGGTTGGTCGCTGATGGTTAAATCATCCACAATATCCACCGTAAAAACGTGGTCACGGGTTGCCAACACGCGCAAAGTCGCCGATTTGGGCATATCACCCGCCATAATGGTCTTATCAAAAAAGATGAGCGAAAGCGCGATGATTTCATCGGGCAATAACTCAATCAGCAAGCGCCCCATCGTGGCATAATCATCCGCGATGCCAATGGCTTGATTGGCTTGGACGAGGCGCTGGGCGAATTGTTGCGCGGTTTGCGTCTCTTGAAGCAATTGTCGCCCGCGAATCGTTAGCCCAATTTGGTCGGCAATCGTGCTATAGGCGCTCAGTTCTTCTTCGTTAAACACATATTCCGTTTTGGAGATGACCGATAATGTGCCGATGATGTCGTCCCCTACGCGCAACCCAAACGAAGCGATCCAGACCAGCCCGTCTAATTCGGTCTGTTGGCGGATAGAGACGGGTAATTCATCGTCATGGATATAGGGCAAGCCCGATAACATCCGTTGGATAGCCGATTCGGGTGGGATGGTCATCGCTTCTGGCACGGGCATATCCACTGTGAGTGTCGCTGTCGAAAAAGCAATTGCCAAATGCGATTGGGGTGTTACGCCAAATTGGATGTTGCTCTGAAACAGGGCAATAATCGTTGCAGAGAACGACTTACCCAACGTATACATCACCGATTGCCCCATGTAGGCGATCGTTTGTGCCGTGGCAATCAGGCGATTCGCCATGAGCAAATCGTCTATGACACGTTGAGATTGGTTGGCTTTATCGGTCAACAGGCGGACTTCGGTCAATGCGCCCACTAAGCCACTAATATTCTGAAACGCATTCATCTCATCACGTGTGAATGCCCGTTTGGTGCGACTCATGACGACAATCACGCCCGTCGAGATGCGCCCGTTAGAGATGGGAACACTAAATACCGATTTGACCCCTTGTTTATTTAACCATTCGGCAAAGTGAACACCGACCATCTCTGTTGACGTCAAGTCGCTATCTTCGATGATAAATGTTTCACCATCTAAGACATGCGCTTGAACTTTGGCACTCAAATCTTGCCAACGCAATTCGCGCTCATGATTCCATTCGAGTAGGCGATTACGGTTGGCAACCGCCCGTACAATCCAATGACTGACATTCGAACCGTTATAGACCAACTCCATCATCGCCAATGACCGCCCCTTCTGAGGCAATAAGTGATGCGCGATGATTTGTGCCATATCGGTGAATTCTTGACCCGCCAATAATTGGTTAAACACCTGCGCTTGGCGCTCACTCAGGTCGTGGCTACTGCTGGTCTGGGCGATGAGATTGTGTAATTCCACTTGGGATGTCGCCAACGCGACAAGGCTGGCATACCATTCCATCTCGAAGGGGGTCGGGTCTAATGCCCCACGAACACTATTGAGGTTGATGAGTCCGATGGTTCGTCCAGCAGACCGCATCGGGAAGATGATGTAAGATTCAATCACCTTACCACTAAATTCAACCCGTAAAAACGGATATTGGTGCGTATCGGCGACATAAACAGGCACCCCTTGTTCAAAAATCGGTTGATATAAATCACCCAATCGTGAGACGGGAATATCCATGAAAAAATCAACCTCGTAACTATCGCGCCGATTACTCATCGCCACACAAGTGAGACCCTCAATTTCACCATTGGGGTCAAGGTTGAATAAATTGATTGAAAAAAATTGCCCCGATGCCACCACCCCATTGGCTAATGCCGCGGCGATTTCGACAAATGTGGTGCTTTTGGCAAGCCGTTGGCTGACCAGGGTTTGTAGGCGAATAAAATCAATGAGCAACGATTGGGCGTGATGTTTTGCCACTGGCGACATATCACCCGCCTGTTCCCACTCTCCCAGACGCTCAAATAACGAGACAATCGCGCCTTTTTCTGATGGCATAAACATTCGCTCCTATGCAATTGATGAAAATATTACGCTATTTCCATTCCCATACCTGTTCACCAGAGAGCAGGCGTTTGATTTGGTCTGGAAAACGATCTGGATCGAGCGGTTTGCCCAAAAACCCATCGAAACCGGCTTTTTGGGCGCGACGCATTTGGTCTTCGCTGGCTTCTGCGGTGACGGCACACACAATCGTATCTTTGAGGCGCGGATGAGCGCGGACTTTTTGCAATGCCTGATACCCATCTTCGTATGGCAGGCGAATATCCATCAGGATGAGATCTATTTTGGCGAGGGTCTCGGCGAATTGAACCACCTGCCAACCAGATGTCTTCCATTCACAGCGTTGTACCCCCATAAACGCCAACATTCGCGCAATCAGCACAAAATTGGGCACGTTGTCTTCGACGACCAACACATGAGCTTCACTTGGGTCAATTGGAAATTGGGTTGCCATACGTAACTACCTTAAGTATTGACTGATTTGCTCGACAAAAATATCTATATCTATCGGCTTGCCGATGTAACCATCACAACCTGCTTCTAACGAGCGTTCTTTATCACCTTCCATGACATTGGCAGTCAACGCGACAATCGGAATATGGGCGATCTCGGGCATACTACGAATTTTGGCGGTGGCGGTGAGTCCATCCATGCCGGGCATACTCATATCCATTAAAATGAGGTCGGGCGGATTTTGTAAGGCTTTGTTGATACCCTCCATGGCATTACTGGCTTCATCGACATCAAAACCGTCCGCCATCAAAACACGGCGCACTAACATGCGGTTATTGGCATCATCCTCAATATATAAAATGCGCGTCATTCGCCACTCCAAAAGGTGATTTGCACAAAGGTTAAAAACACGTTTGATTACTCATCACATTGTAACGAAAGTTCCCATAAAAAGCCAAATTTTTTCTTTTCATCATACAAGTAAAACACAAATTACGCTACGTCTTATCATCTTAATCAACCAATCTAAGACTTATTTCTCACAGACTACACACTTATCAACCGTCACTATGAAACAATCTGTAAGTGTGTTATTCTGTGATTATCGATTCATATCATGACAAACATGAGAGGACAATATAATGAAGCAATATAAAAGCCCACCCGATATTCAGATTGACCCCAAAAAACGCTACATCGCGCAAATCCAGACCAATAAAGGTCTCATCGAAATTGAGCTCTTCGCAGAAAAAGCGCCGATTACGGTGAACAACTTCGTGTTTTTGGCGCGTGAAGGCTTTTATGATGGCATCATCTTTCACCGCGTGATCGCCAATTTCATGATTCAAGGGGGCGACCCCACAGGCACAGGCACAGGCGGACCGGGCTATAAATGGCGCGATGAAGCCAGCGCCCTCGCGCTCAAGCATAGCGGACCCGGAATTTTGAGCATGGCGAATGCCGGACCCAACACCAACGGCTCACAATTTTTCATCACCCATGTCGAGACCCCGTGGCTCAATGGCAAACATGCCGTGTTTGGTCAGGTGATTGGTGATGGTCAAAAAGTGGTGGATGCCATTCGTCAGGGCGACAGAATGGAAAAAGTGACGATTATCGAGCAATAACAATTGTCGACTCGGACGCGCAGAAGCGCATCCATACAGGTCGTTGGAAATTTTAGGATATGTGCGGACGGCAAACATGTAACCCTGTTTTGGGTTACATGTTTGCCGTCCATATCTATTCGTAGACTGGTTCACCCAATGCCTTCGCCGTTATACCCTCGTCCCACTGCGCGATAGACAAAACCCAATTCGCGCATTTTGGTGGGTTCATACATATTGCGTCCATCCACCATAATCGGTTGTTTCATCAATTTGATGACGCGCTCCATATCAATTTGCTTAAATTCGTTCCAAGGGGTCGCTACGACCACCGCATCCGCGCCGTCTGCCACGTCATACGGATTTTTACACATCACAATATCGGGCATTTCTTGGGCGGTATTGGGCATGGCAACGGGGTCATAAGCCCGAATTTTTGCGCCTTGTTCCATTAACATGCTGATGATCGCCAACGCAGGCGATTCGCGGATGTCATCGGTGTTTTCTTTGAATGCCAATCCCCAGAAGCCGATGGTTTTGCCCGCCACATCATGCAACAAATCGTGGAGTTTGAGCGCGACATGCTTGCGTTGGAAGGCATTGATTTCCATGACGGCATTCAGGAGTTGCGGGTGCATCCCATGCGTTTGCGCCATATACGAGAGTGCGCTCACATCTTTTGGGAAACATTGACCGATAATCGTCCCGCCTGCGGTGATAACTGTATCCAAAGGTGTCTTGAGGCTATACACCATTTGGTCAACCGTTTCACGTTGAATATCCAACACATGCGTTATCGCAAATGCCTCGCCATGGCGGGTTTGTGCGCCATCCCATTGGATACGATACCCTGTTTCATTGGTTGATAAAGACGGAATCATATTCAGCGATTGCATCAATAAAACAAGGCTATGGGCGAGTAATTTATGGGGGGTGAAGAACTCAAATTGCGCGGTTAAGCCCATCCCACGAAGCAATTCATAACGTAAATCGGGAGATAAATTGAGCGCGAAATGTGGCAACGATTGTCCATCACATCCGATAACATCTAAAATTTGTTGGAATCTTGCAGATACATTCGCGCCAGCTAAATACCCACCGACATGGTTCATCAAATGGGCATCTATGGGGATGATTTCGCCATTTATATTCAATTGGCTTGGAACAGACGCTAAATCGGGCAACATTTTCAGCATCATAATGCTATCATCGGGGCGAATGTCATCCGCCAAAACACGTTCAAACCCGTTATCCGTTAGGCGAATGACGGGATGGTCATGCGTGACACGGATTTCGCGCCCCATGCTAGTCTTGATTGTCACCATATCCCCTTGATATGGGCGGCGTGTCGCCACCAACACATCGGCAACTTCTGGGCAACCAGTTTCTAAATTGAACGATAACACCCGCTTGCCTTGTGGCTTCACCACTTCGATATGTTCATCAGTGACATCCTCAAAAAAGGCACGAAGCGGTTGGGCATTCACAAAACCATCTTCGTCTAACACAAAAATGGTCTCATCACCCTCAAAGCAACTGCCCCCGTATCCGACACCTGCTTGGAGGAAGTGATGCCCAATGCGCTTATCAAAACCCATGCCTTGCGCCACTTCAATGACATCCGCGCCTAGTTTTTCGCAGATGATGCTGATTTCGTTGATGAAGCTGATGCGCGTGGCGAGGAACGCATTCGAGGCGTATTTAATCATCTCGGCGGTGCGTAAATCGGTCATCATAATCGGCGCACGCAACGGCAGATAAAGCTGTGCCACCGCTTCGGATGCGCGTTTATCCAAAGACCCCAACACGGTACGATCGGGGTGCATAAAATCGTTAATCGCCGCCCCTTCGCGCAAAAATTCGGGGCAACTCACCACCGAAAACGGGATGGGCTTGGGTTGCGTGTTGCGGATAATATCCGCCACCCAATCACCCGTACCCACAGGGACGGTCGATTTGTTGATGATAATCAGGGGGTGGGTCATCGTCTTGGCAATCGTCTCGGCGGCGGCGCGGACATATTTCAAATCGGCTTCGCCATCCACACCTTCGGGTGTGCCGACACAGATAAAGACGAATTCCGCCTCTTTTAACCCTTCTTCGTAAGAGGTGGTGAAGTGCAAACGACCTGCCTGCACATTGCGCTCGACCAATTCTTCGAGACCGGGTTCATAAATAGGCATCTTGCCCGCTTTGAGGGCTTCGACCTTTTTCGCGTCTATATCGACTGTGACGACATTGTTGCCCAATTCGGCAAAACCTGTACCGTTCACCAAACCGACATAGCCCGTACCAATGACACAAATTTGTTTCATGCAAAATTATCCTTTGAACGTAGATGATGTGTGCAAAATAAATACACATCGTTATGCAGAACGCCTCAATTTTACGACACAGGTGCAAATCATGGTATGGCACAAAATGGTTTGTGCAAAAACAGAAAAACCATGTTATGCTGTTAAGTGATTTATTTAACTTTTTTCAAATAAGTAAAAGGATGATCAAAATGCCATTTGAACTTCCCAAAAGCGCGTTAGATGCCAAACATTGGACCTGGGACGATTACAAACCGTTTTATGATGACCTCGAAGCGCGTCCTATCACCGCCGATACGGTGGATGAATGGATGCGTGACCGCAACGCCATCGATAATCTGCTGGGTGAAGTGTTCGCCCGCGCACGGGTGAAAATTAGCCAAGATACATCGGACGAAGAAGCCGAAGCCTATTTCAAAAATCTGATGGCGACTCTGTATCAACCCGCCAGCGAGATGGATAATCGGCTCGATAAAAATTGGTCGAGAGTGGCTTCATGCCCGATAATTTTGAATTGCCGATGAAAAAGATGAAATCGGAAATTGCCCTCTATCGTGAAGAAAATATCCCCCTGATGATTCGGCAACAAGCCCTCAGCATGGAATATGGCAAAACCACAGGCGCACAAACCATCACATGGGAAGGCGAAGAACTCACGTTGGAACGGGCGAAATTGCTCCTCGAAGACCCAGACCGTGATAAACGCGAAAAAGTATGGCACATGATGATGAATCGCTGGTTGCAAGACCGCGAAACGTTCAATAATCTGTGGGTTCAACTGTACGATTTGCGCCAAGACATGGCGAAAAATGCGGGTTATGATGATTATCTGGCGTTCCGTTGGGAAGAATTTAAGCGGTTCGATTACACCCCTGCCGATACGACCACCTTTCATAACGCGATTGAACAAGTCGTTGTCCCCGCGGCAATCCGCGCCAATGAACGCCGTCGGGCGCGTTTGGGCGTAGATACCCTGCGTCCCTGGGATTTAGATGTCGACCCGTATGGCGAAAAACCCCTCCGCCCATGGCAAACAATCGATGAATTTTCGCAAAAAGCGATTAACATTTTCAAGCATGTCGATCCCATCATCGGCGGGTATTACGAAACACTCCACAACGCAGGGCAGATCGACCTCGAAAATCGTAAGAATAAAGGACCTGGCGCGTATTGCACCAATTATTCGCATCTGCGCCTACCGTTCATCTTCATGAATGCCGTTGGCAAGCGCGATGATGTGCGCGTGTTGCTCCATGAGGCGGGTCATGCGTTTCATAATTTCGAGACGATGACCAACCTGCCTTACAATGACCAACGGCGCTATCCGATTGAATTTGCCGAAGTCGCTTCAATGGCGATGGAATTGCTCGCCGCGCCGTATCTGACGCATGAATTTGGTGGCTATTTTAATGACAAAGAAGCCGCCATAGACCGCATCAATCACCTCGAAAAAATCATCTTCTTTTGGCCCTATATGGCGGTGGTGGATAGCTTCCAACAATGGGCATACACTCACCCCGAAGGGCGCGACCCCAAAGCCTGTGACCAAAAATGGGCGGAACTCTGGTCACGGTTCATCAAAGTGGATTATACTGGATTAGATGATGTGCGCGAAACAGGCTGGCATCGGAAACAACACATCTTCAATTATCCGATGTATTATGTCGAATATGGTCTGGCACAGTTGGGCGCGGTGCAAGTTTGGGCGAATGCGCTGGAAAATCAAGCCAAAGCCGTTGCCGATTATCGCAAAGCGTTGTCGCTCGGTGGTACACGTAACCTACCCGAATTGTATGGCACAGCAGGCGTAAAATTCGCCTTCGATGCCGATACGCTCGGTAAAGCGGTTGAACTGATGGAAAAGACTATCGCCGATTTGGAACGGGTATAAACATCAGCATAAGATATAATGGTGGACGACATACGCCCTGCGGGCTAGTCGTCCATTACACAATAGTTGGTTTTGATGGCTGTAATGGCGGACTAGAGGCTTCAGCCTCGTATGTCCGCCACAAAATATCAAAAAATACCCTCATAATTGCTCCTACTATCCTAAAATGAGGTGAGATTTTATTGCATATCATTTGAAAGGTGCATCTATGATGGCACGCATTCAATTTTATCTTCTTTATGCCACGCGCAATTTGTGGCGAGAGCGCCGTTGGTCTATTTTTGCCGTGTTTTCGGTGGCGATTGGCGTGGCGACCGTGGTGGCACTCCGCAGTTTGGGCTTGAGCATCAGCGAGACGCTCACCAACAACATCCGCGAGAGTTTGCACGGCGATTTGTTGATAGAACGCGGTGGCGCATTCAGTGGCGGGTTCGACCTGGGCTTAGATAACAGGCGCGGTTACTTCATGCCCGAAGAAATGACTTTTGTCGAGCAATGGGTGATGCAACACAACGCCACCATGAGCGCCTATAGCCTGAATATCGCCCAAATCACCCCCACCGAAAACACCCGTTTGGGCATCCTCAATTTTATGTCATTGCTCAAAATCGATACCCGCACCTACTCGCCCACAACAGACATTCGCGCCATCCAACCCGCAGGCGTGCCATTAGCCGATTTGCTCACCGATGACCATCATATCGTCATTAGTGAGACGGTTGCCGATTTGCACAATCTCGCATTGGGCGACCAAGTGCGCCTCAGTGGGGATACGATTGCCTATACCATCACGGGGATCGTCTCGACCAATGTCGAATCGAGCTGGCGCAATTGGTTTCAGGCATTTTTTGGATTTGGATATGTCCGCTTAGCCCCCACCGATGTGACCATCAACCGCATCAGCATCGCATTTCAGACGACACCGGATCCCGATACACTCACGGAATACGCCGTGTATTTGGATGACATTTTGAATCGGCAAACCAACGCCCGTGTGTTAGATGTATGGTCAGTTTTGGCGAATAATGAGCGTGTCGCCGATTTGATGAGCCGATTTATCGTGCTGATGGGGCTAGGCGCAATGCTCATCGGCGGGGTTGGCATCATCAACACCATGATGGTGATGGTACGCCGTCGCACAGAAGAAATCGCCACCCTGAAAACATTCGGCTTAAAGGGGAGGCAAGTCGCGCTGTTATTCTTCACCGAATCGTTGGTGTTGGGCATCATCGGGAGCGCGGTGGGGTTGCTATTCGGCATTTTTTTCAGCCAATTGGCGAATCGCTACGGCGAAACATTTTTGCAACAACATTTATCATGGGCGATTTATCCCGAAGCGTTGCTATTCGGTCTTGGATTGGGCATCGTGGTCACGGCGATTTTTGGCGTGTTGCCGATCATCACCGCCGTCAAAATCCGCCCCGCCATCATTTTACGCCCCAACGAACACGTCATCCCGCCGTTGGGCGTGTTGCAATCGGTTGGCGTGTTGGGGTTTGTGGTGGTGACACTCGGACTCATCACAGGGCAGATTTTGGGTCCGTTGCCGAGTGAACGTTATGCCCGCATCGTCTCACGGTTTACATCCGAAAATCCGTATGTGGTCGGCATTTTGAGCGTGGCGGTGGTGTTTTTGATATTGGGCATCTTGGTGTTGTTATTATGGGTGCTGATATGGATGATTGGCAAAACGCCCGATTTCGGTTGGATACCCATGCGCCTCGCCATCAAAAATTTACATACCAAACGCTTTCGGACAGCGGTCACCCTGTTGGCGATTAGCACAGGCATGTTCGCCATCAGTAGCATCACCTTTTATGGCGCTGGTGTGCGCGAAATTTTGCAATTCAGCCTCAACAGCACCTTCAACGGCAACATCATCGTCCTCACACCAGGCGCATTCGTGCCTGCATTGGCACAAAGCACCCAAGCCCAACTGGATGCCAAATTAGATACGCTAGACGGAATTGAGCATACCACCACCATCAAAAATTATAGCGGATTGCTCTCCCAAATCGATGACCTCATGCTCGGCACACAGGGCAATCATGGCATCCGTGAAGATTTATTAGACCGCATCCGCGAGGCACGCACCCAAAACGACATGGCGCAGGTCGAACAACTGCAAGCCGAATACGATCGGTTGGGGCGATTTTGGGTATCAGTATCGGTGCGCGATAGCACCAATCCCAATTTTACGACAGGCGCGGTGGATGCTGGGCGTGAAATCACCCAAGCCGATAGAGGTCAACCCGTGGCGGTGATTCGATTAGCCTCACGCCTCGCCAACTATGAGGTGTGGTTGGGGTCGCGCATTTCGATGTATATCAACAACCGCCTCTATAGCTTCACGGTGATCGGGATTTTATTCGGCGATGACCTGAATTTACAAGCGGGGTTATTCGGCGATGTACAAATCCCCGCCGATGTCCTCCATACAAATGCCCAACCCGACTTTCAGGTCACATCGATCCAGACCACGCCCGAAGCCAGCCAAACCGTCTTAGCGGAACTATCGAGTATATTCGGATTTTTTCCGTTGGATGTGAGCCTCATCGACGGCGTGGTCAGTCGCTTGCTCGATCAATTGAGTGCGATTCCGATTTTAGTCGGGATTTTATCGCTCAGCGCCGCGGCGGTGATCATGGCGAACACCGTGGCGCTGGCGACATTAGAACGGCGTAGGCAAATCGGCATCCTGAAAGCCATTGGTCTCAAACGGCGCAAGGTGTTGATAGTCATGCTCCTCGAAAATGGGGTGATTAGCCTCACGGGGGCGCTGTTGGGCATCGGCTTGAGCGTGTTGGGCGTGGGATTGATGAGCATTTTCGGCTTAGAAGATTTCATCCTCATCCCCGATTCGGCGCAACCTGTGGCGGTGTTGTTGGTGGTCGTGGCGGTGATTATCGCCACCATCGCCACATTATTCAGCGCCCAACTCGCATTGAATGAGCGAGTTCTAAACGTGTTACGATACGAATAGTGGGTATCTTTTTCATCTGTTTTATAGACAGAACCGCCCCTACGGGCTACAATTAAAAAAATGATTCACCACAAAAGAAGGTAATAGCATGGCACTGTTTAATCGTCGTCCAGTCATGGCATTCACGTCCAAGCGCACGCCCGAAATCGGGGCAATCCGCCACCGCTTTGCGCGATTTTATTTTTGGTTGGCGGGTTGGCAAGTCATAGGCGATATACCCGATGATAAAAAAGTGGTCGTCTTGGCGATTTACCATACCTCGAATTGGGATGGATGGAATATGGTGATGACTTCATGGATCGTCAGAACGCCGATTCGCTGGATGGTCAAAATTGAGTGGACAACCAACCCGTTCATCGGGTGGTTGGTGCGTGGCACAGGGGCTATCGGCATAGACCGCAAAGCCAGCCACGACACGGTAGAATGGGCAGTTGAGCAATATCAAAAAATGGATAGTTTGGTCTTAGCCATCCCGCCCGAAGGCACGCGCAAAAAGACCAACCATTGGCGCACGGGTTTTTATTGGATAGCGCACAAAGCAGGCGTGCCGATAAAAATCGCGTTACTCGATTATGGCAAAAAACAAGTCAATTTTTCTGTGCCGAATATCATCACCACAGGCGACATCGAAGCCGATATGCAAATTATCTGGAAACATATCCGCGATAGTGGCATCCGCGGATTGCATCCCGAAAAACAAGGCGACATGAAATTGCGCCCTAGCGCCATTAAACATGCGGAACATGTTGATAGAGAGGAGGAGAAGTAAAATATGTCATTTGAATCGCTCACAGATGCTCGTTTCATGAGCCTAAAAACTTTTCGCAAAAATGGAGATGGCGTACTAACTCCTGTTTCTGTTTGGTTCGCACAACAAGCTGACAAATTATATGTCATGACATTAATGGATTCAGGGAAAGTCAAACGGATTCGCAATAACAGTACGGTTGAAGTCGCGCCGTGCGACATGCGGGGCAATTTGGATGACGGCGTAACATACACACAAGCTGTTGCCCGTCTATTACCCGCAGGCGATGAAGCTACCCGTGCCAACAGCTATCTCAATCAAAAATACGGGATACTCAAACGCCTGTTTGATCTGATGCAACGCAATAAACAACGGGTGTTTATCGAAATTAGCCCTGTCGATTAGCAAATAATTGCACCACCCCACGCGATACAATTTGTTCACGGTAATTGCCGTTGGTATAACGCCCAATCACCTTACGCCAAAAGGCTTGGGCGCGGGTATTTTTTTCGAGCTGAAACACCTCCCAATCGCCACGAAATTTATCGAAAAGTTGGGTGGCGGCTTGTGCGCCATACCCTTTACGCTGATACGCCGCCATAATGAAAAATTCCGACATCTCAATCACATTTTTCGCGCCTGTGATGTGGCTCTCATCTAATAAGTTGATAATGGCAAACCCCGCCAATTTACCCGCCACATGGAACAGATACGGCTTGCGATACGTATCATGTCCCCATAAATCATCGAAATCATCTTCATTAAACCGCCCCGCATAGGTGACATCCCAATTCATGAATTGGGTGTATTCGTAAATATAAAACTGACCCAAATTGCGGAATGTCGTCTCATCGGCGTAGGTGGCGATGCTAATCTCTAGGTTGGGCATGGCGTTCTTCCTCTAATAATGTGGCAATAGCAGACAGGGCTAAATCGTGGAATTTGCCATTGGTGGCGACCACACCATAATTTTTCAATGTCATCCCATGTGCATAGTCGAGCGGTGAGCCGTCTACATCCGTAGCGACACCACCCGCCGCCTCGATAATCGCCACACCAGGGGCATGATCCCAAATATTATGCGCCCGACCATCGCCCAAACGGGGCAAACGGATGTATAACTCGGCATCACCCGCCGCAATCCGTCCATATTTTTCCATGCTATCGGCTTGTTCCACCTGTGCGGGTGTCATCCCCAAAATTTCGCGCACACGCGCCAATCGCGCCAGACCTGCATGACCTTTTTCGACACTTTCGAGGGCGCGTAATGTGGGAATATCTACGCGGTCAGAGACGGTTATCACGCGCCTATCGCCTTTGGGGATGAGCGACTCGGCATACGCCACCCCGTCCACAGCATACAACAACATGCCACCGTCACTATTGGGATACGCTGGCGCAGATAGTACCCCCGCAATCGGCTTACGCCCGTCCATCACACCCACCGCGTTCACGAAATGGCGTTGCGCCAAAAATCCCTTCGTGCCGTCTATGGGGTCTATCACCCAAACACGATGCGGTTCATCGGTCATTTTATCTATGCGGGCATGGTCTAGCCACGCAATCAGGTGCGATTCGGTGACTTTTTCACCTAAAATCTCGCTCACCAACGCCACAATATACGCCCGTTGTTCGGGTTCGACCACCCGCGCAAATTCGCTTCCACTTTCTTCTGCCATGACCCCATCGTGCGGAAAATGGTGTTGGATTGCCCGACAAATGATGGCTTGTGCGCCATAATCGGCAATCGTCACAGGTTCGGCACCCGTTTTTTCGCTACGGACGAGATGCCGTCGTTGAACTTCGTGCGCCAACCGCGCCGATAATCTGACCGCTTCTAAGATGGGAGTTAAATCGAGTTGTGCCATGACATTGTTTGTCCTTACGATTAAGAAATATGTGTTTCATCATAGTCTAATCGGTGTTTATTGACAAGACAATTATCCATCAATCAAACCCTTGTAATCATCTATGACTTGTAAAAATATCAAGAGAACCCGTATTTATAGTGATACTGTGGATTGATGAAGCGGGTGATTGACTTATAAATCCTTCAACAGTTCTTCGAGTTCCGTATCTAAGAATAACGACCCCGTATTTTTGCCTTTTTTACGCTTGACTACTTTATAAGCGTGGGTGATATGGGGATATTTTTTATTCTGTTCCAACGGGAAATATTCACACTCGAAATCATCTTTGACCAATTGATAAGTCGCCTCGCTGATGAGGACTTCGCCAGGGGTGGCGCTACTCTCTAAAAATTTGCTCACGCTGACGGCTTCGCCCAATGCCGAAAATTCACGGCGGTCTGGACTACCGATGTTCCCCAAAAATGCCTGCCCTGTGTGGATGCCTATCCGACAAAACAGGTGTTTTTCGGTGGGCAACACCTCATGCAAGGCACGCAGGTCGTATAAAATGCTCATGGCGGCGCGGACTGCCCGCAGGGCGTGATCTTTTTGCGGATTCAGTTGGGTGTTGAATAATCCCGTCACCGCATCACCCATGTATTTATCGACAATCCCTTCGTACAAATTGATACCATCACTAGCGAGGCTGAGGTATTGGTTGATGGTCTCCATCACCTGTTCGGGCTTCATATATTCGCTGATTTTGGTGAAGCCGCGAATATCAGTGGCGATAGATGTAATTTCGCGCTCCTGCCCCTGCTCTATCACCGAAATATCGGTGACTTTATCCAACAACGGCGCGGGCAGATACACGCGCAATTGTTTGAGTCGCAATTCAATTTCGCGTTGTTCGGTCACATCATCTATGACCAACACCGCGCCTTGTACGGTACTTTGCTCATCGCGCAATTGGCTGAGGGTGATGCTCCATGTGCGTCTGGATTGCCCAATTTGTACCTCATATTCGAGCGTCTTGGCTTGACCATCGCGCTGGGTTTGGGTGATGGCATCGTAAAAATCGGCGCTAATCGGCGGAAACACATCTTTGACGATATGATCTAAAACATCGGCTTCGTCATCGACATTCAAAATCCGACACGCGGTGGCATTACACGCCGTCACACGCAAATGCGAGTTGACGGTCATCACACCACTGGCAATCGAATCGAACACGTTATCCATCAAATCGCGCATGGCGGTGACTTGTTCCAGTTGCTTGCGCGTGAGTTCAAATAATCGCGCATTTTCGATGGCGACACCCGCCTGATTCGAGAACGCATTCATAATATCGAGGTCGCCCGGTTGGAATAACCCCGCCAAAATACGGTTATCGCAATAGACCACGCCAATCACTTCGTCCCGAACCTTGAGCGGGACGGCTAAAATGCTTCGCAAGGCAAATCCGATAATGCTTTTTTGGTCACGGTAACGCTCATCATTGCTGGCGTTATCGGTGATAATCGCCTGACCAGTCGCCGCCACATCATTGACAATCGTTTTGCTGACGATGAATTCATCGCGCTTGCCAGCCATCGCTTCATCAGAACCATTAAACGATATTTGCGAGGTATCTAACCCACGCGCCACCCGAAATTGGTCAAATTCACCCGTCTGGCGATTTTTGAGGACGATATACCCGCGCTCTGCGCCCGTTAAATTGATGACCGTATCCATCACCTGATTCAACACCGAATCGGTATCGCGGGTCGAGTTGATGAGCGCGGTGGTCTCTGCAAGGGCGCGGAGGCGTTGTAATTCCACACGGTTGCTATCTACCTGACGTTGAATCGCCTCTAACCGCGCCTTGATGCTCCGCAGGGTATCTAATGAATTGGTCGGCAGATTAACCCCTTTTTGGCGCAATAATTCGCGTTGGCTACGCAATAATTCCGATAAATCATTGACGCGCTTGATGAGGGCGCTCAATGATGTTGATGTGCTATTTGGCGTGTTTTCTGATGACATTAGCCTGTGAATACCTCGTAAATGCGCGTCAATTGTTGCCGACCTTTGACTTGTATCGAAGCCCGTTCTTCAAAGCGAATATCGTGTGCAAACGAGCGCGAATACTGTTGGATGTAATTATAGGTATTTTCGCCGATGAGGATTTGCCCCGCTTGGCTATTTTCTTCAATTCGTTTCGATAAATTGATGGTATCACCAATGGCGGTGAATTCTCGGCGGTTAAAACTGCCCACATTGCCCAATGTCGCCACGCCTGTGTTGATGCCAATGCGATAGTAATGCGGTTGTGGGTTGATGCCCGATTCGGCATAGAATTTCTGGAATGCCTCGCGGATGCCCAACGCGGTTTTAACGGCTAAAATCGCGTGGTCATGGGTCATGGGATTGAGTTGGGTATTAAACAATGCCATGATAATCGTCCCCATATACTTATCGATAATGCCTTCATATTGATGGATGACGTTGGTGGCACACGTCAGATAGGCATTGACCTGCTCCACGATTTGTTGCGGGCGGGCGCTAGAAAAACTGGTAATATCGCGCACATCCACATACATACATGTCATCTCACGGCTTTCGCCACCCAACGCCAATTGCGAGATGGTGTTGATATTTTCGACCATTTTGGGGGGCAAATACCGTTTGGTCAGGTTGATCATCTCATCACGGGCGCGACTATCGGTCAAATCATCCAGCACCAGCGCCACCCCACCCGCCACATCACGGGTACTTTTGAGCGGATTGAGGCGGATATTCAAGATGCGTTTACCGCGTGGCTTGATGTCGAGTTCGGTTTCGAGCGATTGCACCACGCCCGTGTTGAGGGCGTTTTGCATATAATTGTCCAGTTCATTGCCCACAGGTAACACATGATTCAAACGCTTACCGATTGAAGCGTCGCGGTCTGCGCTCAAAATTTCACTCGCCGATGAATTCATCAACATGATTTGGGATTGACTATCGGTCGTGATTACACCGCTATCAATCGATTCAAACACGTTATCAATCACTTGGCGCATTTCATTAATCTCGAATAACGATTCTTGAATCCGATTAAACAAGCGCGTATTCTCGATTGCCACCGAAATCTGATTGGCGAAAGCAACCAAGAGCATCTTCTCTTTATTGGTGAATACCCCCGCCCGCAAGCGGTTATCCACATACACCACGCCCAATCCTTCATCTCGATAACGCAACGGCACACATAACACCGAGCGGAGCGTTAATTGGGCGATACTCAAACCCGATTGAAAACGCGCATCACCATAGGCGTTATCGGTCAAAAGCACTTCACCGTTTTGCAACACCTCATGAACAATGGTCATGCTGATTTGTGTTGACAGACTATCATTGGGCGAATATACCTTGAGGATTTTATCTTCTTGGGCAACCTTAAATTCGAGTTCGCCCGTATCGGGATCTTTGAGGATGATAAATCCGCGTTCTGCCCCTGTCAGGCTGATGACAATCTCCATCGATTGCGTCAGAACTGCTTCGAGGTCAAAAGTGGTATTGATACGCGCAGAGGTATCTGCCAAAAAGCGTAATTGACCGAGTTCGGTCATATCATCCGCCAACTGCTGTTCGAGATGGGTTAAATCGGTCATCAAGCTATTCATCGCCTGAATCACCATCGGCGGCAGGCTAAATCCGCGTTGTTTGAGGACATCGCGTTGGCTACGGAGCGATAATTCGGTCTCCTCGATGAGCGATTTGAGGGTATGGATTTCTGCAATTGCCGATTGTTTGGGATTATCTATTGCCATAGCACACTATACTTTGGTAAATGGATGTATATCTAAAAATTATACACCAGATTATTTCTATGTGCGGAACTCAATTGTTTGTTCTAGGTTAGAAGGTTGGTTGTAAATGTGTGTGGACTAGATAGCAATTTGTAATGACTGGCGGGGCTTGCCATGACAAGCCCCGATAACCGAATCGGATACCTTATCCGACCTTTTGCCATGTGCCAGATGCACCGCCTGATATGCGTATTACACCATAGCCAGGGATGCTGATATAAAATGCCACGTTATTCGACTCGTATTGTACGGTATATGTCACATTCAGGCTGGCATTGCCAACACCCCACCCTAACGCATTGGTGCGGTCACACCACACATAATTGCCAACACTCAACGTAGCTGTGTTGTTGAATATCCAGTTAAAGACATCTTGTGGCGCAAAAAATCCCGATGGTGCTGTGCCACATAACGCGGTCGATTGGCTGACTCCATCCCACCCACTGATATAAGCGATATACGAGCCATTGGTAGCGGGTGTGCCGAGGATGCCATAAAGCCAATTTTGCCCACCGAGCGTGAGATTGAGCATCATACCGCGTTCAAAAAATTGGATTTTACCCACTAACGATACCGAGCCACTGGTCGGGCATCCCGATTGCGGTAACGCCAATTGATTGCCAAAGAACCACGGCACTGAACACACAATTTGAATATTAATCGGCAAATTGCGCGTGGTAGATATGCCACCACGCTCCGCCACCAACCGATAAATCACCTGTGTGCTTCCTGTTGGTAACACCAGTGGCAATTCGCCAATCGGGGTGACGCTGATGGTATTCTCGACAGTGCCTTGTACCGACAGTTGCTCAATTCGGACAATATCGGCAGATGTTTCCCAATACAAAATGATGCCCGTCCCACCTGGCGCGATGAGCGTATCGTTCACAGGGGTGAGGTTGCTCCGAAAGCTGATAATCTGTGGCGTATTAGGGGTCGGTGTGAGCGTCGGCGCAGGTGTATTGATCGGCAACGGGGTGATGGTCGCCGTTGGAGATGGCGGAATCGGTGTCGCTGATGGGATGGTGGTCGGCGTGCTAGACGGCGTGGGTGTGAATGTCGGCGTATTGGTCGGCGTATTCGAGGGTGCAATGGTGGGTGTCGCCGTCACCGTAGGCGTATGGGTGGCTGTTTCGGTGGGTGATGGGGTGAAAGTCGGCGTTTCTGACGGTAAAATAACCCGTGTGGGCAATTCGGCAACCTCGGTGCTCGAATCACTGCACGCCGCCAACGATAGAAGGATAATCAGGATGAAGATGACCCGTAACCGTGCCATAGTACACCTCACAAAGTTATTATTTGAGTTTTGTACTTGTATGATACCCATATTCTTGATGGCGTGCCAACCACAACCCATAGCCAATTTGGGGGATTTACCCACACGGGTGGTCATTCCGAGCGAAACGATCGCCCCTACCCTATCGGCAACACCTTCTTATACATCCACTTATACCGAAATACCGTCCATCACCCCATCGGCGACCATCACCAACACGCCACGCGCCACCGAAACCCCAACCAACACCATCACCCCTACAGAAAGCATCACGCCGATACAAATTCCCACATTAACCGTTGTCCCCTCGCCCGCGCCAAATCTGATACCCGCACAATTGCCTGACGTGTTCGGATACGGTCAATCGATCGAAGGGCGCACGCTCACGGCGCATAAAATCGGGAATGGGGATAGAATCATCATGCTCATCGGCGGGATTCACGGCGGATACGAAGCCAATACCATCACGCTCATCGAACAATTCATCATTCACTTCACCAATAACCCGTTAGACGTGTTGCCGAATATCACCCTCATCCTGATACCTGTCGCCAATCCAGACGGGGCAAGTTATGGGCGGTCGTTGCGGGGACGGTTTAACGCCAATGGCGTAGACCTGAACCGCAATTGGGATTGTGGTTGGCAACCAGAAGCGTATTTTCGAGATAACCCCGTTTTCGCGGGCGATAAACCATTTTCTGAGCCAGAATCGTTGGCATTGGCGGCATTGATTAACGATTTGCGCCCTGCGGTGGTGTTGTTTTATCACAGCGCCGCCAATGGCATTTATGCGGGAGATTGTGAAACGGGCGGTGTATCGGATGCGATGACCGAGATTTTGGGACGCGCTACGGGTTATCCGTATGGCGTGGCATTCACCGACTACGTTGTGAGTGGCACAGCGCCCAGTTGGGTGGATGGCTTGGGGATACCCTCCGCCGATGTCGAATTGGCATCGGCAGATTTGACCGAATTCACGCGCAATTTAGAAGGTATCCGCGCTTTACAGTGTTGGCTGACGGCGATGTGTTAAATTGTATGGTTTATGGGGCTATGATATGATTATGCTAAAAGTGAGTTGAGGAATCATCATGTTAGCTGAAGGACAAAACATCATCATAGGGATGCCATTAGAGGCATATCTACGTGAGAGTAGCGAAAATCCCTTTGAAATTATCAACGGAGAACGAGTTTATAAGATGCCTAGTGGTTGGATACACAGCGAGATCATCCGTCTGATTTTTCGCATACTCGATAGTTTTGTATCAGCGCATCAATTAGGCGATGTGTATCAAGAAAGCACCTTCATTTTTCCACATCCCGATAGAAAAAGTTGGGTACAAGGCTCACGTATTCCTGATGTGATGTTTTATACAGGGAAGCGTGTGCGCGACTTCATCCGCACCACACCAGATAAAAATTTACCCCTTGCCCTTGTACCCGATTTGGTGATTGAGGTGCTATCTCCAACCGATACATTTAGCCAAGTAGATGAAAAAATTCGCTTCGATTTGCAAAATGGAGTACAAATTGTGTGGTTGATCGACCCCAATCGGCGCAAAGCATGGATTTATACCGCCAGCACCGATAACTCGCAAGTCATCGGCGCTGATGGTAGTTTAATGGCAGAAAAATTACTGCCCAATTTCAAACTCAACTTGACAGATGTGTGGCAAGCGATAACCGACTAACCCAAGCGCCTCGCGTCTACCGCGCCTGCGTGGTCGCCATAAAGCAATAATTTGACAGCGCGTTCTGCCGTGCCACCGCCCAACGCCAAGCCATGCCCCGTGAAGCCAACCGCAAACCCGACATCGGGCATATCGGGCAAAATACCCGCAAGGGGCAATCCATCCACCGAAAAACCCATAATCCCCGCCCAACGTCGAGCAACGGGCGCTTTGACATCGGCAAAATATTGCGCCTTATACGCATCCAAAATCGCCTGAACCGCATCGGTGGTACGATCTTCGGTGGTATCATTTTCGGCGGGTTTATTCTGCTTGCGTCCGCCACCAATCAACAGGCGGTTATCAAACGTGGTGCGATAATACATATAGCCATAATCGCTATAACCAATCATCGGCAGGGGTGCTTTTTCGAGCGGTTCGGTTATCATGACCTGAGCGCGTGTCGGGACGACCTTGCCGATAAAATATGGATGAATACGCGGTGAATAGGCATTGGTGCAAAGCATCACTTTTTGGGCGATAAAGCGATATTTGCGCGTATACACCATCACCTTCTGCGGGGCGATTTGCTCAATGTGATATAACTCGTTATTGCCGATGAAGGTCGCGCCACTTTTGGCGAGAATAGCTTGGATGAGTTTATACGGTTGCACAGCAGAATCCCACGGTTGCTCGATCGCGCACACATAGCCCCGTTTGAGCGGGTCGTGGTCATGAAAGATGACCTGAATATCATCGGCTTGCAAGGCTTCGGCGGCACGTTTGACATCTTCGGCTTCGGCTTCGGTCTCGGCGAGGAGCAACGAGCCACAACGCACCAACGGCACATCGGCATCTTTCGCCATATCGTGCCAAATCTGATGTGTATGCAGTGATAAATTCCAAATTTCACGCGCCACATCATGCCCATAACGGGCGATGCCCTCGTTATAATAACCATCCAAACCCGTTATCATAAACCCCGCATTACGGCTACTCGCGCCCATGCCGACATCGTTCATATCGGTGATAGTAACGGTGCGCCCTGCTTGGGTGGCGAAGTAGGCGGCGGTGCATCCCGCCAAGCCTGCCCCAACCACCAATACATCCACTTCTTGAATCGGTTGCGAATCATCCGCTTGCCAAACAGAGACGGTCATAAAAAATATATCCTTTTGATATGTGTTGATATTAGGGCGGATATACGAGGCAACAGCCTCTAATCCGCCCATACACACTTGAAAATTTTTGTGACTTGTACGGGACGATTAGCGCAGAGCGCGTATATCGTCCCTTTAACCAAAATATCATGTTTACCGCAAGGTGAATTGTTGTTGACCTGTGCCGATGACAGTGGAATTGCCCGAAGCAATATCCAACGACACAATTTCGACAGGCAGTAACGCCCGTTCATTGATAAAGTTGCGCGTATCGGATGTGCCGAGTTCGCCCGCCAGTGCCGCATCTACCCAGGGGTTGGGGTTGGGAATAACGCTAAATATCAATTGTGTGCCATCGGCGGTCAATTTCATGCGTCCAATAGAACTGCCAAATCCGCCATACACGGTTGTATCATCGTTGGTTGTCAGGTTACGACGGCGGATATTCAAACCAAACGTGGGGATTTCGGTGAGTTCGTAACCGATAAACGCGCTAAAAGCCGCCAATCTATCGCCTTCAAAACGCAAGGTCGGACCTTGTGTGATGACGCTATAATACACATCATTCGTGCCAGCCGCGCCCCACGCCACTTGGTCAGGGACGGATTCAATATCGATGCGTTGTTCGGTTTGCGTCATCAGGTCATACACCAGAATATCTTGCCCCGCGATGCCCACTAAACGGTTGCCATCTTGCGATAGTTTGGCGCGGGTAATCTCGGTATTCAACGGGATGCTATTGCCATCGGGCGAGAGCAACGACACACCTTGACCTGTACAAATGGGGGTATGGATGATGCCTGCGGAGGTATTCGCTAAAAATAATGGGTTGCCATTCAAACCACCCGCTTCTTCCCAATAGAGTGTCACCGTAGGGAATGATGACCCATCACGGCAACCTGTAGCAAACGAGAATGTGCCAATTTGTTCAGGTTGGGCTTCACCATCTGGCACAACCGCCAACACATTGATAATTTGTAGGGTACTACTTCCCTCAACATAACTACCCTCTTGGGCGAACATCAAGCGTCCATCAGGCAAAAAGCTGATGGGGAACGCAGGCGAGGCTTGGACATTCAATCCATAAATCACATTGGTCATAAAGTTCACCACCATAATATCGTGACTGATGATGAAAAATTCGCCATCGGTCGAGACATTGCGTTGGACGAATGCCAACAAACTACCATCTCCGTTCCATGTGAGTTGATTCACGCTAGAACTGGTGAAGATAGGGTTAGATTCGTTAAATGTCACTTGGGCGGGTTGGTCGGTCAATCCATACAGGAAGACATTATCATCCACCACCGCCGCGTAGACCAGTGGATTTTGGGCGTTGGTGATGGTCATGGTCAAACTGAGTATGACAAGCGCAACCAGCGCGATATATCGTTTCATTGTGTGTATCCTTTCGATAAATGGTCATGTATCGCCGTCTATTGTACGCGCAACCATCCAGAATGAGAAGCAAGCGTAACAGACGATTAAGCTACGATTCGTTTGCGCAAATCGTGAATATTTATTACAATCTAAAGAGGAAAGTCCCATAATAACGCAAAGGGAGCAAAATCTATGTCCAAAATTATCATCAGTTACACCCCAGATGATAGCAAAGCCGCATCGAGCCGATTGAATGATTATCTGGTCAATCGGTTTGGCGCGGGCATCGTCACATTGGGTGTCGAAACCCTCATCAGCAACCCCGCTTTTGCCGATGGTGTCATTCAAAATATCGATTCACTCGTGGTGATGATCGGCAAAAAATGGCACGAACTCGGCAGTTACCATAATCCAGACGACCTGAATCGGGTCGCTATCGCCTCTGCGATTCGCAACCATAAAAAAGTATTCCCCGTGTTGGTGAGTGGCGCAACCATTCCTGATGATTTGCCATCCGATATCAGCGCCCTTTTGGGAATGGAAACTTTCCCATTCACCGCGGCAACCGTCAATGAAGATGCCAATCGCATCGCCGAAGCCCTGATTCAGGCGGCGATGGGCGCATCCACACCGCCACCGAATAAAACCATGATGGAACAGCCCACGTTTATGGGACCTATCCCAACAACTGATCAACCGCCCATACAAAATCCATTCGGACAACCGCCTCAGCAAAATCCGTTTGGGCAACCACAACCCTTCGGTGATCAACTGAATCAACCGCCACAATACGGCGCGATGCAACCCTACGGGGCATATC
>DAOTVP010000039.1:0-20864 GCA_034436155.1 Anaerolineae bacterium | reverse complement strand
TGGTCTCATCCGACACTGTGGACAGTTCGACTATATTCCTGAAGCCAGACGGTATTTCAATGCCAATTATGAGCAGGCGCTTCAATTACTCCTTTGACGACTTTGCAAAAGCCCTTGGCGCTCACGCCATGCTTGCACACCTTCATTGATGAGAATCGTCAACGGGATGATCCACGCGAAGCGTTGGTTATCGGCTATAACCATCGGGATAACGGTCAACCACGACACCAACCAATACATGGGATGACTGCTGATGCTCATCACCGTCAGGCAATGATAATTGGCAAAATACGGGCTACCTAACAAGGTCGCGCACGCCACCAAACGCAATCGGCGCAAGCGCGTCATCGAAATGGGCATCAGCGCCACGCCCCACGCCAATAATCCAAACGGCAAAATAGACGAATCGAAATACCGACCACTCGGACTGAGTTGGCGCAAGCTATCCAACCACAGGGGTATCCAATTCGGATACACAATGAGCGTGATGAGCAGGATGACCGCCCCGGTCAAAATCACCCACGCCATATCGCGCCAACGCCGTTCCAAAATCATCCAAAAGACGAATAACGCGATCATCCCCCACCCCACTTGGACTTTGGTGATGAGCAAAATCCCCGCTACACCCATCCATAAGGGGGGAATCTGATAGCCAATCACCAGCCAGCCCAACATCACCCCAATGAGGGCGATACATTCAATTTGCCCCAGCCAAATCGTCCATAAAAACGGCACGCCCATGACCAACCACACCCACCGCCCGCCGAATAACATCACCGCCAAACGGACAGCGAGCGCGGTGAGCATGACCATCAGCGTCCAGCGCCACGGGGCGGGATAATCGGGCAACAACGTTATCGGCGCGAGGAATAAATGCACCCACGCGGGCGCGGTGGTTTGTTCGCGCCATGCCTGAAAATAATACAGCCAGCCATCATAGCCACCAGGCAAAATCATCGTCATGATGATAAGCCCAATCAGGACACCTAACCACAAGGGCGAAACGGGTAAATTAGGGCGCGTTTGTGAATCAGACATGGGGTAAATCCACTCAACCGTATGCACAAATCTTAAAAAACAGATAATATAGACATAACAACACAAATCACATGACGACATAAAGAGTTCACATTATGACAGTGCGTTTTCGGATTTTATTCATCCTCACCATCACACTCATCACCCTGTTGGGGCTGATCTACTTGGCATCGCGGGCGACCTTGCTCGATAACTATTTGCGCCTAGAAGAAGCCGATGTCCAAGAAAATCTGGCACGGGCGATCAACGGCTTAGATTTACAACTCGATGCCTTTCTGACGCTCAATGAAGATTGGGCGCATTGGGATGATACCTACCAATTCATCCAAGATGGCAACGATACCTATCGCACCACCAATTTGAATGATACCACATTCACCACGATTGGCATCAATTTGGTCTTTTATATTGATAACGCGGGACGGCGGATTTTTGAGGGCGCGTATGACCTCATCAACAATACGCGCACCACAACACCCGCCAGCATCGAGCCATATCTGACCTCAGAAGGTCGGTTACGCCGATTGCCAAATGAACACGATAGCACGGGTGGATTTATCATGTTGCCACAAGGCATGATGATGGTCGTATCGCATAATATCCTGACAGGGGAACGGACGGGACCCATAAAAGGCACATTGGTATGGGGGCGTTATGTGGATGACCTGTTTCTGACGCAATTGCGCGAAGCCACACGCCTGAATATTGATATTTTTCGGGTGCGGGATGAACATTTGCCTGATGATGTCTTAGCAATTCAAGCGCAACTGCTCCGCAACCCCCAAACAAATGTGATAAATCTCCTCAGCGAGACGCAAATCGCAGGGTATCGCATTATCCCCAATATCAACGGACGGGCTTCGATGATTTTGCGCGTCATACTCGACCGCGATATTTATCTGCAAGGACAAACCAGCATCCGCCTATTCAGTTTATCGTTATTAGGTGCGGGCGCGGCATTTATTTTGATTGTTGGCGTGTTATTGGATGTCATGGTCACACGCCGTCAAGAAAAACAAGTCCAAGAGGCGCTCATGCTCGCCAAAGAATCGGCAGAAGCCGCCAGTTACGCCAAATCTGCCTTTTTAGCCAACATGAGCCACGAATTACGCACCCCTCTGAACGCCATTTTGGGTTATAGCGAATTGAGCATCGAAGAACTGAAAGATGCAGGCTTAGACGAACTGGCTGAATTCGTGAGCAAAATCCGTTTATCGGGCGAGCATTTGCTCAAATTGATTAACGATATTTTGGATTTATCGAAAATCGAGGCGGGGAAGATGGAACTCGCAATCGAGACATTCGACCTCACGCCGCTCATCGAAGAAGTGGCGACTATCATCCGTCCGATGGTGGAGAAAAATCGGAATCAGCTTATTTTACCCGATGCGGAGTCGGTTAAATTACAATTACACGCAGACCGCATGAAGGTGCGCCAAATTTTGCTGAATTTGCTCAATAACGCCTCAAAATTCACCGAAGATGGTCAAATTTCGCTCAAAATTACGTTGGTTCAACCCAAACAGGGCGCAGAGGCGATGATACAATTCGCTATCAGCGATACGGGCATCGGCATGTCGAAAGAGCAAATGAGCAAATTATTCAAAGATTTTTCGCAGGTCGATAGCTCATCTACGCGCAAATATGGCGGGACGGGTTTGGGACTTTCGATTAGTCGGCGTTTTGCGTTGATGATGGGTGGCAATATCACCGTGACGAGCGAATTGTCTAAAGGGTCTACCTTCACGTTGATATTGCCCCAACGGGTGAAAGAATAGCTAGAATTTATTCTGCCCCGCGCCGAAAATGCGACCGGGCAGATTAAACCCGTATTGTTTGAACTTATCCACAAATTTCGGACGGAAGCCCGTGGGTTGTAATGTGCCACCGCCTTCGTGCGAGTAGCCTGTCTCTTTTTGTCCTTCGGTACGATAGACAAAAATATCTTGCAACACCACACTTTCGCCTTCCATTCCTTGCACTTCTGTGACCTGCACCACCTTGCGCGAGCCATCCTTGAGGCGACTTTGTTGTACAATCAGGTTAATGGCGCTGGCGATTTGGGCGCGGATGACGAACACGGGCAAATTCATCCCTGCCATCATACACAACGTCTCAAGGCGGGCAATGGCATCACGCGGGCTATTGCTATGGACGGTGGTCAACGAGCCATCATGCCCAGTGTTCATGGCTTGGAGCATGTCGAGGGCTTCACCCGCACGACATTCGCCGATGACGAGGCGATCTGGGCGCATCCGCAATGTGCCACGCACGAGATCACGGATGGTCAATTTACCTTCCTCTTCGCTACCAGGGATGGGTGGCGCGGTTTCGAGC
This sequence comes from Anaerolineae bacterium, assembly GCA_034436155.1. GTDB lineage: Bacteria > Chloroflexota > Anaerolineae > Aggregatilineales > Phototrophicaceae. The sequence goes on along the minus strand of DAOTVP010000039.1, from coordinate 17,489 downwards.
CGTACCACATGCCGTTGCGCGAGGTTGAGTTCTGCCGAATCTTCAACGGTGATAATGCGCTCATCTTCGGGGATGAACGAACTCAACACATTGAGCAGGGTCGTTTTACCAGACCCCGTACCGCCCGATACCACGATGTTCAAGCGCGATACCACGCACGCCTCAAAAAATTTGGCGACTTCTTCACTGAATGACCCAAACTTGATGAGGTCATCCACAGTCAGGCGTTTTTCTGGAAATTTACGGATGGTGATGGTCGTCCCGCACAGCGCCGAGGGTTGCGTGACGATATGCACCCGCGAACCGTCTGGCAGGCGGGCATCCACCATAGGATTGGAGCGATTTAGCGTCCGCATGAGCGGGCGTACAATGCGTTGCGCCGTCCATTGGACGTGTTCTTCATCATCAAACACGATATCGGTCTCGCGCAATTTGCCTTTGTATTCGGCAAATACCACCTCGCTCCCATTGACCATGATTTCGGAATATGACTGATCTTGTACGAGCGGTTCGATTGCGCCAAATCCGAGCAGATCATTGAGCAAGCCCTCTTTGAGTTCCTCAAATTCAGCTTTCGAGAGCGAGATATTCATCTTTTTGAGGATTTCGACCAAGCGGTCAATCACAATTTTTTGTTTCTCGGGGTCATTGCGTTTCCATTCATCCATTTCATCGGGCAACGCCAATAATTTGGGGCGCAATTGTTTGCGGAGCTTTTTCACGGTTGGAGATACGCGCCGTTTGGGTGGCACAACATAGCCCGTATCCAGTCTTTGTGGGGTATCTAGTGTACCAATCGGCTTGACCGCGCCTGTATAGGTGGTGACAGGTGGCGCATCTGGCTTTTCTTCGGGTTTGGTATTGGTGGGCGGTGGCGCAGAAGCCGATTTTTTAGGGGCGGTGTTGCCCCCAACCCGCGCATCCAAATCCACCTCATCCAATTCGGCTTCAAGGTCGCTAAAATCGGTCTCTTCGGCATTATTCGGCTTTTTGGGTGGTTCACCTTGTTGTACACGTTTTAGAAAAGAACCCATAAATCACATATCCCTTATGACTACTTTTGAACGGAATAAATCATATCCTGATATACATGGGCGGATATACGCTACGCTAATCCGCCCCTACATGTTTGTTTAATTTTTGTGGGCGGATATACGCCCCTACACATTATCAGATCAATACTGTGGCTGTACGGACGCGCTTCTGCGCGTCCTATATTGTAGACACGATAGGTTGTTCATATCATCAAATATCAGGCACATAACGGCGGATAATCCGCATGGCTTTTAGACCAAACAGCGTAATCGGGTCTAAAATGGTCAACGATGGGCGCGTGCCGATGAGCGTATCGGCAAAGACCGATTGCGTTTTGGTGAAGCGATACAACCCTTCTGGTCCGCCCCGCCGTCCGACACCACTGGCTTTCATACCGCCCCACGGGAGCGCGATTGAGCCAGAAATGCCCGCGCTACTGCGATTAATCGCCACCGACCCCGCCTCTATTTGGGTGGCGAGGCGTTCCCCACGCGCCAAATCGCGGGTATAAATATTGGCAGATAAGCCATATTCGCTATCATTGGCGAGGCGGATCGCTTCGCGTTCACTTGAAATTTTCATGATAGGCACAATGGGACCAAACGTCTCCTCTTGCATCACGCGCATGGAATGATCGACATCGACCAAAATGGCGGGTTCAATGAATAACGGACCCAAATCTGGGCGACGTTGACCGCCCCAAATCAGGCGTGCGCCTTTGGCAAGGGCATCTTGAATGTGCGCCTCCACGCGGAGCAATTCGCGCTCGGTGGTCATACTGCCCATGTGGACATCTAAGCCATCGCCCGCGCCAATCACCATCATCTTGGCATAATCGACAACACGGCGCACGAACACATCATAAATGCTATCCATGACATAAACGCGCTCGGTGCTAATACACATCTGCCCCGAATTTTCGCACGAATTCATCATGGCAGAAGCCGCGGCGATCTCGATGTCGGCATCTTCTAATACGATCATCGGGTCTTTGCCACCCAATTCGAGGCTATAGGGGATGAGTCGTTCACCCGCTTGCATGGCGATTTTGCGCCCTGTGGCGGTGCTACCCGTGAAGCAAATATAATCGACTAAATCCACCAACGCTTTGCCTGTTGTGCCGTCACCCGTGACGATTTGCACGACATTTTGTGGGATGCCCGCTTGGAGCATCAAATCCACCGCCGCCATGACGGTGAATGGGGTGAATTCGCTCGGTTTATACACAACGACATTCCCCGCCAACAACGCGGGGACAGAATCGGCTAATGCCAGAAAAAGCGGATAGTTCCACGGCGAAATCAACCCGACCACGCCATGCGGTTTGAAATACACCCGCGAGCGTTGGATGACGGGGAATAAACTGGGGCGTGTTTGTGGCGCGAGCAATTTGGGCGCTTTGGGGATGTAATAATTCAGAGTGTTATCTAACCCAATCATTTCAGCGAATGCACCCGTGTCATTTTTGCCCGTCTCATCGCGGATAATCCGCATGATGCGATTTTGTTCCACCCACATCAAATCGCCCCATTTGCGAAGCGCCTGTGCGCGTTGCTCCACGCTCAACGCCGCCCATTTAGGGAAGGCATCGCGGGCTTGTTCCACGACTTGGGCGACGGTTTGGGGATCTGTATTCGGGACAGTCCCGACCAATTGCCCTGTAACGGGATTTTTGACCTCAATGGTGGTGAGGGATGTCTCTAATTTATTTTTGGGTGAAGATTTAGATGCCATATCAAATTTTCTTTTCTACTTAGGAACACCGACTCTTTTTTCAGATTATGACACAAAGCCAGCCTGTTGGCTACAATTTCATTTTATTCGGGTTGTGGAAAAATGAGCGTTAAGGTGACAATCTCGTGTGGATTGACCAACACCCCCATACGCCCATTGGCATCGGGATCGATAAAGCCGTCTTGTTCTTCTGCCAAATTTGCCAATTCACCCCTATCCACAATCGGGCGAACAAAGGGCGTAACCAACAATTCGACCGGGCGTTCATGCGGGTTGAAAAAGCGCAACACCCACCCCTGCCCGCGTTCTGGAGGTTTGAAAGTGGTCAGAATCGCGCCATCTCCATCGCTATCTGCGCCGATCGCCATATCGCTCACGACCGATAGGAAGCTACGGCGTAGGCGACTAAGAGGGGTATCGAGTTGATATGCCGATAGTGGGTGATTAAATTCTATGCCCGCCTGCAAAATTTTGGCGGGGTTCTCATCATCCGATGGAAAAATGGCGTAATCGGCGGTCATGTGCCGTTGGACTTGTGCGCCAGGGACGGGCATTTGTTTTGCCACGCGGCTTTTGCGCGTTTGCAAATCATCTCGACTCAGCCAGCCCACACTTCGCACCAATGTGAGGGCAAATGTCACTTGGTCGTCTTCGGGGATGGCTTCGTATTCGCATAACCCACGCGATAACAACGACAATTGTCGCTTATTTTGGGCGATAGTCACACTATTTTGTAAGGGATGGGTATTGGTGATACCCTCGGCGTTTTTGGTGGGAATGCTCGCGCCGTCTATGCGAATCGGTCGGCGCACCAGCGCAAATGGCGCATCGCACATGACATGTGTATCGTACATATCGGTACGGATATGCGCCCGTAGGCGGTGATCTTTGATGGTATTCTCATACTCAGTATGAAAAAAGATCCCTGGTGTATGGTCGTAGAGCGTGATGGTGGTGGTGAGTTCCAACAATTTCAGTCCACGGTCACGGGTTCTATCGTCTTTGAGGGCGGGCGCGAGGCGCATCCGATGTTTGAGGATGAGTCGTTCATACATCGGGGACGATTCGACACGCACATCGTTGGTCAAATCGGCTTGCACAATTTGATCAACGATAGGTGGGCTATAATTAAACGCATCACCTGCATCGCCACCATCGAAAAAGCGCAACAAATCGGTGATGACGGTTTCGCCACGCTTCCATACGACCCGATTATTCTGCACGGAGACCGTCTCGCCACCTATCCGCCCGATAATCGCCCCTGTAGCGGTGCGGATGCCGTGTAATTTTTCATCGGGCGGTGTATCCGCCAGTTCAACGGTGTAAATCGCATATCCCACTGCAGGCACATCGGCTAAAAACGAGAGGGTGTGAGTGGTGGGTTGCCATCCGAATAACAATTCATCGCCAGCATCATTCAAGACACGCTTCGGGTGGGTATTTTCTGGTAAATCGAGCGGGTATTCTATCACCTGTTTGCGCGACCAACATTGAGCATTCCACACCAAAATCCACGTCTTATCGGGATGCGAGAGGGGGGTATAGCGTTCATGCACCGATGCGCCGAGTGCGCGTAAACTTTCGGTGATGATATGGTAGGCGTTATCGGCAATTTTACGGGCATTGACTTCGTTTTCGTCATGCACTTGGTCGCTACTGATGCCTCCCAACGCACTCCGCGCCTGATTTTTGAGCAACAACCGCCATGTATGACCCAACAGCGATTTGAGATTGGCGGGATACGGGATATTCCCGTGTGTGAGGGCGATGGTGAATAATGGCTCGACATCGCTGATGAGCAAGGCTTGGAGGCGCGTGTTGGCTTGTTTGAGATACATGCGCGTAGAGAGTGTGCCTGTGAATAAATAATCATGCTCGCGCAAGGTTTGGTCGCGCAATTCGCCCTGAATAATCGGGCGCATATTATCTGGCACTTCTTGACGCAAGGCGCGGGTATATTTATCGAGGTCGCTTTGCAACACCGATAACCCCGTTTTTTTGGTCACATCGGGGACAATATCGGATAACGATTGGATAAACGCGCCCGAATCGTAAAACCATAAAAAGGGTCCGTTGGCGCGGGTTTTGCGTTGTTCGGCGATATAATCGGATATTTTTTCGGCGCTATGCGAGCTATGAATATCGGGCAGATGTTGGTCGTGGTTGATCAACAAAATGCTACTGCCATTGGGCGCTTCCCAACGATGGGTGACATGTGGTTTATGCGTGTTATAACGCAAAAATGCCACATCCATGCCGAAACCGCGTAAAATTTGTGGAAGTTGGGCGGTATGCCCGCCTGCGATGGGGGAATATCCCACCGCCATCAGTTTGAGACCATATTGGGCGGCATTGGTGCGCCCCAACAGCAAATTGCGGATGAGCGACTCGCCACTGACCAGCGCCTCATCCACCAACGCATACCACGGACCAATCCCCAAACGCCCGCCCGCATTGTAGATAACCAGCAGAGTCACCAAATCGGGGCGGACGGCGGCAATATCTTCTAAAATCACGGTTTGACCACTGAGCAAAAATGACCGTAGTGGCATAATGCCCGTATCTGGCACCATCCCCATTTGTTCATTGAGGCGTGCCAGGGTGGTGAGCAATTTGGCACGGCGCGTTTCAAATGTCTCATCCGATTCACGTTCCCAACGCAGATGCGGGATAACATGGATAGTGGCAAGCGATTGCCCCCCTTGTGCATTCAGGGGTTTGGTGCGCTTTTCGCCCTCAGATTTTTCAACGGTCATGCTATGTTTTTCCTAGTGGTGATGTCCATCCTGTTTTATTTTACACGATAATCGCACCAATTGACAAAATTAGCGAGGCAAAACTGGCGAACATCGCCAACCAAATCCAACGGCGGACTCGCGCTTCTAAAAACACGATTTGGCGGTCAATATTGGCGCTTTTGCCCAATTCACGATCAAATTTATACATCCACATCACGGGCAGATGAATGACATATTGCGCCCAAAATGACCAGATGAAATAGCCAATCGCCAACACCAACAACGTAGGAAAGCGCGAATCGGTCAGAAATGGCACCATCACAAACGATACCAGCGCCGTCCAGATGAATACCAGCAACGTCTTGACATAGCGAATCACGATACGGCGCAAATAGATGATACTGCGCGACATGACCAATTCGAGATATGCCACCTCTTCGATGAGTGTTCTATCGGTCAGGCGGGCAAGTCCAAACATGGCATTCAGGCGGTTGATTTCGGTGGGGTCTACTTCGTTGGATGTGATGCCCATCAACGCCAATTTATGTCGTTGGCGCGTTTTGGGGATGATTTTGCCTTCGGTTTGTTGAATAAATTCATCCAGATATTCGCGCTTGCGCCCTTCGCTGAATGCCATCAGAAAATGATTATCTTCGTGGCGATATTGATAATTATACACGGCGCGTTTGACGGCTTTCGATTCATCAAACGGGAACGCCATCGCATTGAGTGAGAAAGTGGGATTATTCAATTCAGGCGGAAAACCGGGCGTATACACGCTGAAATAAAAATGCACCACATCTTTGAGCAACAAATACAGCGCGTAAATGGGGATAAATACGGATATGAGGAACGGTATCCCCACCGATAACATCAGGGCAACGGTGAGGAAGATGCCTGCACTGCCCATATTCGGGAAGTGATTCCACGTCTCGGCTAAAAATGCCGTCAGGATGATGGTGATAATGTCACGCATGAAAATCGGGAATAACAACAACAACCCCGCCCCACTGATGAAGCCGATGGCGATGCGGTGCAAGGTGGAATGTCGGACTTCTGCCCGTCCCAAATAGGCGCGGATGGCATCGCGTTCATCTTTGGTCAACACATGCTGAGATGGGTCTGATGTACTTTGGGTTTCGGATGAAGTAAGTGTTTCTTCGGGTTGAGATATGGTGTCCATAGAACGTGCCTTTGGCGTATAAACAATATAAACCTATCCTCATGCGCGGTGGCATGGGTAACAGGTGGGTTATGAATGATGGTATTGCTTGATTTATGATTCTATTGTGCGCCTGTTTGGGATGGGATGCAAGGTGGAAATAAGGAACTATATCCCCCTTACCTGATACAACCCATCGCCACCAAACCCGCGTTTGCGATAATATTCCCGCGTGCCAATGGCAGAAATCACCGCCAAGCGCGAAAAACCGTGTTCTTTTGCCAACGCAACGGCGCGTTCTATCAACAACGTACCTAAACCCAAATGTTGCGCCCTGCCCTGCCCCGATTCGCCGATGCCCAACGCCTGACCGTAGACATGCACCTCGCGTATCATCGCCGTGTCACGCAGTTCATCCGTGAGGGGGGCTTCATCTTTATTCGGCAACGACAAGCGCAAAAATCCAGCGATGTCGCGGTTGTCGGTGATGTATTGCAAGAACACCTCACGGCTACACGAGGTGTCATACCACAATTCGTCTAATGACAGGTCATCCATCGTGATTTGTGATAAACGCACCTCGCGGGCGCGAATATCGGGGCTACGTTCCCCGTTTTTGGCGAGTTCATTCTCGACCAATTGGCGGAAATTAGTCGCTTTATTGCCTACGACAATATCCGTCCCCGGAATATCGCGGATAACCCGCGTGAGTCGGCAATATTCGGGTGTCTCTCGGAAACAAGTCGTGAGGACATGCAACAATTCTTCGTGTGTATACGGCTTCCATGTGCCGTCCTGATAGCGTTGCATCAGTTCCGCGCTTTCGATGAGCGAACACGGATACACCTTGAGTTCGTCTGGGCGAAAATCGGGGTCGTTGAACATGCGCCGATAATCTTCAATGTCGAGTTCGGGCGTGGATTTGTACAAATTCGGCATCCAGTGGGCGTGAATTTTGAAGCCCGCCATGCGGAGCAATTTCACGGCGCGTCGGGTTGCCGATACGGTATGCCCGCGTTTATTGGCGCGTAACACATCATCATTCAAACTCTGGAAGCCGATTTGCACCTTCGTACACCCCAATCGGCGGATGCGTAACACCTCTTCCACGCTGATATGGTCGGGGCGCGTTTCGATGACCAACCCCACCGAGCGACAGGCGGCGGTCTCATTTTTACGATGCGCCGCTTCGAGTTCATCCCATGTGGCGAATTCGTCAATGACGGTGCGTTCTTTTACGCCTGTGGCGAATTGATGAGCAATTTCACGCGAGCGCGTCATCTCATCGTGATAGATATTCTGTACGACTTGGTTATAGGTTTGGATTAAATCTGTGCCGATGATGTGCGCGGTGGTGATGTTATTATCAGGATGCAATTGCGATGCCTGTTTGAGCAACGCCTCGACTTCATCACACCGATTAATACCCTCGCCAAAATCGTGCAGGGCATCGAACACGCGCTTGATAAACCAAATCTGATACGTTTCGGGATAAAACGACCACGTACCACCTAAAATGATGAGTTCGATTTTATCAGTCGGATGCCCTGTATTGTGATACGTCAGCAAGCGACTATACGTTTGTAGATACGGATCGAAGCCGTTTTGTTCGGCACGTTGCGCCCCTGGTTCATCGGATAAATAACTTTTAGGCATCCGCACATCGTTAGGGCAAAAAATACACGTCCCTGGGCAGGGGAACGGTTTGGTCAAGACGGTGACGGGGGTCACGCCAGAACTGGTGCGGACAGGTTTACGGCGCAGGCGTTCTATCACCGCTTCATCGAAAGGGGGAAGTCCGTGTGTGCCAGCCAATTCGCGGTAGCCTGTGATGAGTTGGCTACGAGAATACATCCCGCCTTCGGGACGGGGATATTTACGCAATAACCGATTGAGCCAATCTTGCGAGAGGGGGTCATCGCCCTGAGCCAACACCTCGTGTAGGATGCTCAAAATAGGGTCGGTATGGGCGGTCAAATCGAATTCGTATTTTTGTTTCATCAGGACTAATTTCTACTCGTCATATCACAAAAAAGAGGGTGCTGGCAGAATTGCCAACACCCTCTATGATACACTGTTTTGGGGGAATTGATGAGGTTTATCCTGCCAACAAACCATCTGTTGCGGCGCGTAAATCGGATTCGGTCACAAAACCAAACCAACGGCGCACTTCTGTGCCATCAGGGCGGAGGAGCAAGAAAATCGGTCTGCCACGCAAGCCGTATCGATCGAATACATCCTGATTGGCTTCATCATATTGGTCGAGATAGATAAAATCAATTTGTCCAAAATATTCTTGTTCTAACCGATGAACCATCGGTTTTAAGGCACGACAGGTACTTCAGTCATACGAAAAGACTTCGACCAATTGCGGAAATCCGCTATTCGCCACCCACGAGGCGGGGTCTGGACGATAATCATCCCCTGCGGGTGCAGATGGGCGGTTATTGCCTGTTTGCGCGTTGTCGCTGGCGGATGGGTTAGCCGTTGGCGTGGCGGGCGAATTATCCCCACCACAAGCCGTCAGCACCAATGCCAGCACCGATAAAACAATGACCATTAAAACTCGTTGCATCTTTTATTCCTCTACTTCTGTCACAGTAAACCATTTTTGATTGAGGGCTTGTAATGTGCCGTCTAAGCGCATGGTCTCGATGGCGATGTTAAACGCGGCGGTGAGGTCTGAGCCATTCGGGAAGATGAACGCCAATTCTTCGACATCGGATAGTTCCTGCGAGAGGGCGATGAGCGCATCGCTATTTTGCGCCAAGAGCGTGGTGGCTGTCACTGAATCGAACACCAAACCATCGGTACGCCCATCTATCAATTTCAAAATGAGGGTTGAGGTGTCTTCGAGGGTAGCTTCTATGCGGTCTGCACCAACCAATTCTACGGCGACAGTATAATTTGTACTATCTTGAAAAGCAGAAATTCGGGCATTAGACGCGATAAATTCATCGAGGTTGCTGAAGCGCGTATCGTTATTCCGCACCAGCAACACCTGACGGAAAGAAACATAAGGCATCGAAAAATCCACCAATTCATAGCGTTCTGCGAGGCGGGTGATGCCATCTGCGCCCATATCAATACGTCCATCGCTGACCGATTGAATGAGGTCATCCCAAAATACTTCGGTAAAGCGTGGCACACAATTCAAACGGGCGCAAATTTCTCTGAGGGCATCGTAATCCCAACCCACACCAATCCCGTCCGTGCTGATGGTATTAAACGGTGGATACTCATTTTCAACCGCGACTGTAATTTCGCGCCCGCCCAAATCGGGCAAAGCATTGACGAGGCGGGTATTTTGCAAGGTTTCGATAAGCGGTTGGGTATCTGTAGGTGTCTCTTGTGCCAAACTGACCATCGCCAGCATCAATAACGCGGATGTGAGCAAAAATACTAATTTTGAGCGCATAAAAAACTCCTCAGTGACGATTTATAATTAGCCTTATGTTATGATTGTATCCTATAAACACCTGTTTGCATATTTCAGGAGCGAATGTCATCAATTTTTCAAATTTTCCTAAAAAATTATCCTTTTGGCTGATGATCCTCATCAGCACATTATTCGCCTGCACAACCCATGAGCCACCGCAACAAATCACCTGTGTGCCTGCATCCGATAGCCAAATTATCGCCGAGGATTGGCATTCTACGACAGAACCCGATTTGGCGACCTCATACGAGTTATACATGAAATGGTTGGCGGATAATCATCCCACATGGAAATTGCCGTCATGGACACACGGTGGCGCGTTATCATGGACGATGACAGGCGCGTTAGATGCGTCTGATGAGGCACTCGTCTCGAATGATGGCGCGGTTGCCCCGTGGGCGCGTGCGCCGATTGCACAGGTGTGGATACGGGATGCCCAAACAGGCGACTTGTTGCCCATTCAATGGCGATTTGGGCTGGTGAACGATTATTTCCCTCTACCTCAATGGTGGTCTGATGAATTCGGCTTATCGTTGTATGGATCACTCATTCATGATGCCGAGACGAACAGTATACAATGGCAAATCAAAGCCTATAACGGCTCGGATGTAGATTATCAACTGCTCATCAGCGTGTTACCCTTCGCGGTAAATCGGGCAAGTGCGCCAATTTACGCCGTCTCTGCTAACAATAATCAACAAATTTGGGTGAATAACGCCCCATTCATGGCGACCAATACCGCGCCTGATGCGATTGGTGTGGGGCGGGTTGTTGATGTGATGGATGGAAATATCCCCGCCCAAATCGAATTGGGGTGCATTCCACAAGGGGACGGCGCGGTCATCATGCGCTATGGATTATATCGAGCGGGGTATCAAGAAATTCAGGTCGCATTTCCACCCGCGCCTGATGCCGATAATTTTCCAACGACTGATAAACCGTTCTGGAAAATCCATAGCGACGCATCGGTATTATGGCGCGAGCAAATTAACCGTGTTGGGTTACACTTGCCCGATGCTCGTGTGACGAATGCCGCCCGCGCCAGCATCGGTTATTTGCACATCGCCACCGATCCTGATGGGGTACATCTGGATCCGTTCACACATCACGCGGTCAGTGTGCGCGATATGACATACATCGGCTTGGCGTTGCTCCAAGCGGGTCATAGCAACCTCGTGAAAAATTTCATCCCTCATATTTTTGATGAGCAAACATCCGATGGAAAAATCACGCCCACTCAAGGTGATGCGTGGGATTGGCAAGGGCAAGCGATTTTCTTGGTGACAACCTATTATCGCTATACTCAAGATATAGAGATGTTGCGCCAATATTATCCACAAATGCGCCTCGCAGGTGAATTTATCCGCACCTTACGAGCGAATTATGCCCCACAAAATCCTGCCGTGCGTGGTTTGTTACCGCCGAGCCAAAGTGCGGACAATTTGGGACAAGCAAACCAGCATCATTATCGAGATAATTTATGGGCGATTATCGGCTTGCGTGAATTGGTGTTTGCATCGGATCTATTAGGTGAAAATGACGGCGAATGGGCGCTTGCCGAAGCCGATAGCATCAATCGGGCAATTCTCGATTCGATCGAATTATTACTCGGCGAAAACCCGCCCTATCTACCCGTATCGGTCGAAGAACTCGGCACGCCTGCAATGGCACAGGGGTCTGTGCCAATGGTGTATCCATCGGACGCATTTCAGGTAGCCGATGATTTTATTGAGCGCAGTTTTCAGTATTATTTTGACCAATGGGTCGCACCCTATAATGGCGGATTCGTGCATCGTGATGGTCAATTTTGGATATATGGCGGGTTGGAATTGGCGCACGCCTTTTTGCGCTTGGGCATGGAAGCCCCATTTCATGCCGTCTTGGGTTGGACACTCTCGAATCAGACGATGGACGGGATGTATGCGTGGGCGGAACAGGTTAGCCCTGTCGGGTTAGGCTTCGCAGGCGGAGATATGCCACATGCGGGGGTGATGGCGAGTTTTTACATACTAGCACGGACGCTGATCGTATGGGAACGCGATGATGCCATTGAGCTATTCAGGCTCGCACCATCGTGGTGGTTTGAAAATGGGCGCGAGGTAGTCGCCAACGGCTTACCGACTATGTACGGAGATATGACCCTCCGCACCACCACCGACTTGACCATGACCGAAACAGGTTGGCGCGGGGTGTTGCGCCTTTCGTACGAATTATTGGGTGATATGCCCGAAGGTGGCATACTCTGGCGCTTGCCGTATGCTCCGTCTGATATTCGCACCGTCAACGGGGCGCGGTTTGAGGATGGCATGTTGCGGTTATCCGCGTCTGATGATGTAATTGTGATGACATTTGGCGATTAACATGCAACTTTTGATAATCATGGTGCGTATATCATGTCAGAATGTTGGATACAAGAGGAGATACTCACGATGAACGAAACACGCACGTATGAACTCGCTGGCATGATGGAACGGGTTATCGCGTTTATGATAGACAGCGCCATTGTCGGCGCAATCGGCGGATTTATCGGCTTTGGGACGAATTTCTTTTGGGGCGGTGGTTTATTCGGCTTTTTGATTGGTGGCGCATATCAATGGTATTTCCTCACCCGTCAAAATGGGCAGACCATCGGCAAATTGATGCTCGGTTTGCGCGTGGTCAAAGAAGATGGCACCCCCTTCACCGATGGTGAGGCGGTTCTCCGTTACTTTGGCTACATCTTAAACAGCGCCGTATTCATGTTGGGTTGGCTGTGGGCATTCGTGGATGACAAAAATCAGGGCTTGCACGACAAAATCGCCCACACATATGTCGTCAAAGCAGGCGATGACAAGACGAAAAATAGTAGCTTGTAATTGAGACTTAACAGGGCATGGCGCGATAGGTCATGCCCTGTTTTTAGAAATTACGGTGCTGATGGTGTTGCGCTCGGTGTGGGTGTCGCTGTCGGCTCGATTTTGATTGCCCATTGGTATGACATGGCTGTATAGAATGGGGATGAATTTATATGTATTTCTAGCAAATGCAACCCTGATTCTACGCCATACATCCCTAAACAATAATCAGGCACCCAATAACGAAAAAATTGATACCTCTCGAAAGGTGCACGTTCACCATTTAAAAACCACCTTGTAAATAAGACATCTCCCCCAATAACCCTACCGTAAGTTCTGACACATGCAATACTCTCATTTTGATTGACATATAAGCCGAGTTAGTTTGAAAAACGCCTATCAATTCTCCTCTACTGTTAAATAATCCTGTTCCCGAATCTCCCTGCCCACCATTTGCATAATTAATTACAAATCCATTGGGATTGTTGAGCCCTGAAGGAAGTGGAATCGTAGCACCTGAATGTAACAAAAAGGCATTGTAATCTGCGACTGTATACTGTGTAATGGATTGATTTAGCTGAAGCGTTGGATATATCACACTGGCATTAACATTGTCATTTGAATTAAATCCCGGCAGATAACTATAAAAACAAATCTCATCAGGCGATGGGCGATAATTAAATGCAATTTCTGCGGCAATTGGTGTAACACCAAAATCATTTCCATTTGCCAACGATAAAAATATGACACCTGGGTTTCGATATTCAACCAGTAAATCAGCTGTGTTGATGAAAGTACCATTTAATGAACCTTGAATATGAACCAATGGAAAATTCTGTTGGATAAAAGCAAGGCTATTTTGTTGATTTGGATTAGCCTTATCAAAATGGTCGTGTGTAACAAGAACTTGTCGCCCATTATAATTAGCGATTGTTCCCAACGAATAATTCGGAACACCATTAGCATCAATCAACGTAAAGGTTACTCGTGTGTTTTGCAGAATATATAAAAGATTTCTAATTCGCTCTAATCCGCGTTGTTGCCACTCTGCAAATGCCGCCCAGAAATCAATATTGGCTTGGCTCTGCTGGACTTTGGTATACACCTTTTTGTTGGCATTCGCCTGCATCGCCTGATTTTGTTCCCAATTCGCACGCGCAGTTTGGGCTTGTTCGGCTTTGGCAGTCGCCAATTGTGCCTGTGCGATTGCATTCGCCTGTGCCAATTCGTGTTGTTTCTTCTGTGCGGATTGCGATTTCATCACGCCAGCACCCGCCATCGTCAGACCGAGCATCGCCAGCATGGTCACATCCAATGGCGAGGACGGCGTTTCGGATGCGCCTTGTGTGCTGGTGGTATCGGTCACGAACACGACATTACTGGTTGGTTGTGGCGCAATCTCAAATGGACTTTCCAAATAATCACGTTCCACAGGTCGCGCAGGATTAGACAAGCGCATAGGGGGAGCGGTTATCTCCGTATCTGTATAAGGCAAGGTGCTGATGCGCGGTTGGCGGTCAATCGGGAAGCGTCACCAATTCAGCCACACAGGGCATATTGGCAATGCCTCATCCGATAATAGGTTTAAATCAACTTGTATCTCCTCTAATTGCATTGTTTCTAGTGTCAGGATATATATTGTGTCTCTCGAATTGAAAGCCAATTTTTCACCATTAGGCGACCACCTGACACAACTGCTAAACTTATCTTCATTTAGTGATATAGTTTCTCCATTTGAAATATCTGTTATAAAGATAGACGGTGCTATTAATCCTGTATCGGGTATACAAGTATAAATTATTTTGTATGTAGTTGGATGAAAATCAGGATAAGTGCAACGCTCTTGTAAATCCGAAGTGATTCTTATTTCACTTCCTTGCTTATAGATTTTCTCACTACCTAAATCAATAAGCATTATTGAGAACTCATCATTACCTAAACCCTCATCATAGACTATAAAGCGTCCATCATAGGAAATGCTAGGTCTAGCGCCATAAACAAGAGATGTGAATTGTTGAATAGGGGTATCAAGTTCAAAGTTATTTAAATCTCCTAACACAATCCCTCTCAAGTATTCATTATCAACTACAATATACTGATTATCAGGTGTTATATCAAAACTTTGCCATGTTGGAGCAGGAGGGTTAAGCTCTGTGAGATAACGTACAAACTCACCATCTTGATTGAAAAGTGCTAGATTGATTCCAAAGTCAAAAAGTGCGACTAATAGAATTCTTCCATCATGAGTAGCATCAGCATAAATAATCGTTAAATCCTGTAATGACGATGTTGATAGTTGTCTAATTGATGCTTGTTGACCATCCCACTCTAATATATGTAAGCTATTTCGAGACGAAATAAGAAAATGATAAATTTCCGAAGATAAACTTTGAGTGGCTACAAAATTGAATGTAAACATCACAATGAAACTTGTTAGACTAAAAAATCGAAACATCTAATTGCCTCCAATTATTTGATAGTCTTCAATAGGTTGATATGGGATTGGTGGAAAACCATTATCATCTTTACCCCATTGCATAATTTCATCCTCTCCAACAGTGCGGACAGCTACATCGTCTTGCATAACGGTTGAGTTAGGATCAATCCAAAACATTGATTGACGAGGGTCTTGTGAATTTTGAAAATCTTGCCATGTGTAATACTCGGTTGTATTCAAGAATGGGTTTTCGACCATTACCCATTGTTGACCAGATGCCCACTGGCGTGGTGATGAAAACCCGCTTAATACAACGAAATGCGATACATTTCCCTCAGAATTGTTAGGATGTATACCTATTGTTCCATAACTGGGATTAGTAGGATTATTTGTACCATCTAATGGTTGTGAGTTTCCAATATCAACTAAACCCACTAATACAATAGGTGGAATATCCAAAGCCATTAGACGGAGAAGTTGTATGGGATGTGTTGAAATAGAATTATATGAATTTGCAGGCACAGCATTTAAACCAAATGCCTCTTGAACAAACCGCGAACCTAAATCTTTATCCGTTACATCACCCGTATAATAGCCCTTTTTACCTATTAAATCATAATAGTCATCAAATGCAGGAATAGCCTGAGTTAAGAATTCGGTATTTAATCGCCCATTACGATTGTAATAGTTGAGAACTCCATATACATTGAATGGACCGCAAGCGTTTGCGCCATAATCAGGCTCTTCATTATCTGCTTTGTACCCCGAACCATATTGTGATGGATTGCCATTATCATAAACACCTATTGGCAATGTTGTTCCTAATGTAATCTCTTCGCCCGTATTCTCATCAATCTCGATACCACCATACTGATAATGCAATCCATTAATCATCAAATTTGTTGGTTGAATACGCGGGTCATATCCAAAACCAATGCTTCGATTGGGATGGGTATTCTCTTCTGTAGTTATTTGTGTATATTCAACATCCACCAATGGCAAGAACGTATTACGGATGAACCAATCTGCACCACCTTCGACACCCCGTTGGGCAAGATACATATAACCATAGATATTTTTTGAGGCTTCTGGATTAGCTTGAATATCGGCAAGGTAATACTCGTCTAATTTTGCTGTTGCATCACTATCATTCAGCAATTCCCAAATCGTTTTTGTCTCACCATAGCCAGTTGCTTCTCCCCATTCTGATCTAAAATTGCGTGTCCAATGAAACAGTTCCGTATTTTGAGCAATGGAGTATTTTAATACTGTCTCATCATCAATACCACTATCTCCATCTGCATTAGGATTTGAGCCAGTGATAGTTTCGATTTTTTGAATCAGCAATTGATTGAATCCATTATAAACAGGTTGCCCATCCCAATTATTAGGGTCTAATGGCAATGTGATTAATGAACTGTCATTCCCGTTAACGATGCTAGGTGTTTCTCCTAGTCGAAGTTCCACAGGACCGAAGGTATTTCTAAAAATATCAATTGGAGAAAAATCTCCAATTGTTGTTTGAAAATGAGGATTTGTTTGAATTGCCGATTGATATTCTTGTGTAATCCCGATGACTGCACTTGATGCACTGATTATTTGGGCGGGAGACCAATCAAGCCAATTATCCTCTCCACCTAATTGAACACCTGTTGCATTTAAGGTTGTACCAGTCAGAAGTGCTAAACTTGTTTCAATTGGATTTTTGATAAAATGCCCACCCCATTTTAGAAGTTTGAACAATCCTAGTACAATCCCTAATGTTGATGATTGTGTTGCTTTTGCCAAAGATGTAGATTGTGGTTTAGTAACACGTTGATTTTTTGAGTGTTTCTTCACGGCGTTTTTGTTCAGCCTCTCTAACTTTTTTCTGCCAATCAGCATAAGCCGCCCAAAAATCTTTATTAGCTTGGCTCTGAGTAACCTGCGTCACAACCGTCTGTTTTGCACTCGCTTGCATTGCCTGATTTTCTGCCCAATTCGCGCTCGCATTCTGAGCCTGTGCCAATTGTTGCGCTTGCAAGGTCGCTATTTGCGCCGATTTTAGCTCATCCTGTTCTCTCTTTTTGGCGAGTGCCGTAGCCGTCATGGTGATAGCACCCGCCCCTGC
>DAOTVP010000038.1:0-81214 GCA_034436155.1 Anaerolineae bacterium | reverse complement strand
GGGGACGGGTTCATGCCACATGATAGGCGCGATTTTTTCTTCATCCCTATTGGCAATCATCATCGCTTCGGGCGGATTTTGATGCACTGTGCCAATCGCATCCGCCAATTCATCCATCGTCCAACCCGGTCCATCGGTGGCGATTTCGATATTCACACCATCGGGGTCTTGAAAATAGATGGATTTGAAATAATGACGGTCATAAATCCCCTTCACAGGGATGCCCATATCGGTCAAACGGCGTTTCCATTTGAGCAACGCCGTCTCATCTTTGGCGCGGAGGGCAAAATGATGCGTGCCACCCACCCCATGCTTGCCTTTGGGGGCGTGTGACCACTCAAAAAAGGTGATGGCTGTGCCCGGTCTGCCTGTTTCATCGCCGAAATAAATATGATAGCTCCCTGGGTCATCAAAATTGACCGTGCGTTTAATCAGCCGTTGCCCCAACACATGGGTATAAAATTGTGCCGTGCGTTGCGCGTTAGAACTCACCAGCGTGATATGATGGATACCTAAAATGCTCATCTTGCTCCTCCAAGATACGATACTCCACTGTTCATACCATATAGAAGGATTTTCGGCTATCATTCTTTCTTCATAAAACGGACTATAGTCCGTTTTTAATAATTCTCTTATAAATTTTGATTGATAGGATATATTTGGGACGAGATTAATCTCGTCCGTACAGCCATCACCCCTAAAAATTGAGTAAAGTCTGTACGGACGCGCTTCTGCGCGTCCTAGATAATTTCGGACGGCATGTATACCGTCCCTACATGCCAATGTTGTTTAATCTACGCCCTATCCAACAATTCACGCGCAAAGCGGTTATGCGTTTCGATAATGACGGGCAAATCCCCCGTCACCAACTGACCATCGCGCACGACCACCCGCCCATTGATGACCGACAAATCCACATTTTGCGAGGCACAGAACACCAACCCCGCTACCAAATCATGTTGTGCGCCTGCAAACGCCAATGTATCTGTGCGATACGCCACAAAATCGGCGCACATATTGGGCATAATCGCGCCAATATCATCCCGTCCCAACACCGATGCCCCGCCCCGCGTGGCGATTTCGAGGGCTTCCCGTGCCGACATGCGATTCGGGTCTGGTGAACCGTTGACTCGTTGCAACAACATCGCCATGCGTGCTTCGTTGAGCAGATGCCCGCTATCGTTGGATGCCGTCCCATCCACACCCAGCCCCACTTTTACCCCGTTATCCCGCATTTGGCGAATCGGCGCGATGCCCGATGCCAATCGGCAATTTGAACACGGGCAATGTGCCACACCCGTCCCTGTTCGGGCGAATAACGCGATTTCGCTCTCATCCAACTGGACACAATGCGCGTGCCACACATCATCACCGACCCAACCAATATCTTGGACATAATCACCCGGTCGCATCCCAAAATGGGCGAGGCTATATTCGATGTCGCTGATATTTTCTGCCAGATGCGTATGCAAGCGCACGCCATAACTGCGGGCTAATTTCGCCGATTCGCGCATCAAATTTTGCGACACATTAAAAGGTGCACACGGCGCAATGGCGATTTGCACCATGCTATGCCGATTTGGATTGTGATACTGCTCCACCACACGGCGCATATCGCGCAAAACAGCTTCTTCGTCCAATTCGACAATCGCATCGGGGGGCAATCCGCCCAGACTTTCGCCGACCGTCATCGCCCCACGTGTCGGATGAAAGCGCAAACCGAGTTCATCCGCCGCTTGGATGCTATCCTCAAGCCGAATCCCGTTGGGATACAGGTACAAATGGTCGCTGGATGTGGTACAACCCGATAATATCAACTCCGACATGGCGAGTTTCGATGAGGCGTGAATCATCTCTGGGCGCAAGTTCAGCCACAACGGATACAAACTGGTCAGCCAGCCGAACAATTCATTTTGTTGGGCAATGACCCGCGTCAAACTCTGAAACATGTGATGATGCGTATTCACCAACCCAGGGATGACGATATGATTGGGCAGTCGGATGACCTCATCGGCGGTTTGGGATGGCATATCATCCAGCGTGCCGACAGCGATAATCACCCCGTCACGGACGAAAATCGCCCCATTGGGGATTTCTGTGCGGTGATCATCCATCGTGACCAATAATTGTATATCTTTTACAAGTAAGGTTGGCATGTGTGCCTTCTTTCAACAATCATTCATAAACGCATCATTTGATAAGGCAGATACGAATTTTCGTAGACATTTTTTTATTATGGCGGATATACGGCTTCGCCTAATCCGCCACTACGCATGAAATCAGCATTTGGGATGATTTTTTGCCATCCTATAAAAATTGGCGCACAAAATTATTTCGTCTGTACGGGACGATTAATTAGAATTATCACTGCAAAAACAACCAACCACCAATTTGGTTTTGGTTTCAATCTACGAATCAGTTTATCCATATCCCGATGAAAATCAGGGTCGTCTCGGATAAACGCCGCCTCCTTAAAGACCAATTGTTGTAAACTTGGTGGTAACGAGGTATGTTTTGGCAATTTTGCGCCGTTCACCACCACAGGAATAACCAAACATTCAGGGCGTTGTAACGCCGATTCAATTTCTATACGCACAAAATCGTCGGGATTATCCAACCGACGTTCACCATGCTCATCGGTAATTGTCGCCCATTGCCTGCCAATCACCGCAAGCAATACATCGCACGAATCAACCGACGTGCGAATTTTTAGGCGAAAGTCTTTGCCATAAAACATCGTATCCACATCAAAAAAGACATTTTTCTTCTTAAACACACGCCAAAGACGGTCATAAATCCGCCCTGCGTAACTACTGCTATCTTCTCGGCGATACGATATAAAAATTTTGACCATAAATCACCTTCCCCACACGGGTTCATGATTATCATAACGTGCATTATAACCATTTCTAGCCCACCTCGCAACCAATTTTGTCATTCATCGTACATGCGCTACAATAAACACAGACTCAATTTTTTGGATAAAGGATAATTTTTTTCATGAATACACATCCCCATTACGGGCAACCTGTCCTGACCACAGGCGCATCGTTGGCAAATGCGACCAGCGCCATGATTATGATTCACGGGCGCGGTGGTTCTGCCGATGATATTTTGGCGATGAGCAACCATTTCGATACACCTGATGTCGCCTATTTCGCGCCACAAGCCAAAAATTTTACGTGGTATCCCAACCGATTTATCGCCCCACGCGCCAGCAACGAGCCATTTTTATCATCGGCGCTGAAAATTATCACCGACCTCGTGACGCATATCACCGAAAGTGGCATCGCACACGATAAAATTATGTTCATCGGATTTTCGCAAGGGGCATGTTTATCATCCGAATTCGTGGCGCGTCATCCACAAAAATATGGCGCGTTATTCGTCCTGAGTGGCGGACTCATCGGCGCGGATGGCGAATTGACGGGTTATACACCCAATACCCTAAAAAATATGCCCGTATTTTTAGGCTGTAGCGATATAGACGACCATATTCCTGTGGAACGGGTACATCAATCGGCGGAGATTTTTACCACGTTGGGCGCGACTGTCACCAAGCGGATTTATCCGAATATGGGGCATGTTATCAATCAAGATGAAATCGATTTTATCAAAGAAACGATGAACACCGTATGACCATCTACCTCATCCGACACGGGCAAAGCGTGGTCAATGTCGAACATCGTCTGACATGCCGTGATTTATCGGGCGAATTGACCACACTGGGATATAACCAAGCCTATCGCGCAGGCGTATGGCTGAAAGATAAGGGTATTGGGCGGATGATTGCCAGCCCATTTGAACGCACACAAACAACAGCGCAACTCATCGGCAAAGAAATTGGCATCAGCAACTATGCGTTGGATGACGATTTGCGAGAAGTGGATTGCGGTAGCCTAGAGGGTCAAAGCAACCGCGATGGTTGGGGGGTATGGCTTGGGGTGTATCAACGTTGGTTATCGGCAGAATGGGAGGCGGGTTTTCCGAATGGTGAAACATTCAAACAGGCGTATAACCGTATTTTACGCGCTCTGATGCGCGTCGCCGAGTCCCCCACCCCCGTGGCGATGGTCACGCATGGCGGAATCACCCGCGCCGTCATCCCCTATTTGTGTGTGAATGCCGCCGCCATGCAACGACTGGATATGATGGTGCATGGCGCGATTACCATTTTAACCCCGTATGATTCGGGCAGGTTTGTATGCGAATCGTGGAACATCACTGAACATTTAGAGGGTCTATGATAGATAAATTGGTCATCCTCGCTATCGGCGGAAATTCGCTCATCCAAGATGATAAATACCCGCAAATTGACCACCAATGGCGCAGTGTCGAGAGCGCCATGAAAGTGGTCGCACAACTCATCAAACACGGTTGGCAGGTGGTCATCACACACGGCAACGGACCGCAAGCGGGGTATGGAATGCGCCGTGTGGAACTCTCGCAACACGAGGTGTATCCGCATTTTTTAGATAACATCGTGGCAGAAACACAGGGCAACATCGGCTATATGATACAAAATGCGCTGAATGACGAATTGCGCCTGTTGGGGATAAACCGCACTTGCGCCACCGTCATCACGCAAATCGCCGTAGATCGCAACGACCCCGCGTTTGAAAATCCGAGTAAACCCGTTGGCGGATTCATGACCGAAGCACAGGCGGGCGAATATCAAGCCAAAGGTTGGCATGTGATGGAAGATGCTGGTCGCGGTTGGCGGCGCGTTGTGCCATCGCCCAAGCCGAAAGCGGTCATCGAAATTAACGCCATCCAAGCCCTGATGCTCAGTGGGTATGTGGTCATCGCGTGTGGTGGCGGAGGCATCCCCGTTATACGCACACCCACAGGCGGACTGCAAGGTGTCGAGGCGGTAATCGATAAAGACCTCGCCAGCAGTTTATTAGCCAACACCCTTCGCGCCGATTTGTTGCTGATTTCGACAGGGGTCGAACAGGTCATGCTCGATTTTAAGAAGCCGACCCAACGCGCCATTCACACCATGACCATCCGCGAAGCCGAAGACTATGCCCACGCAGGTCATTTTGCGCGTGGGAGCATGTTGCCCAAAATTCAGGCGGCGATTGATTTTGTCCGTAACGGCGGACCAAAAGCCATCATCACCAACCCGCCCAATTTAGAACGGGCATTATTAGGCGAAACAGGCACGCATATCGTCCCTGGCGAATAGTCGTGGACGACATACGCCCTGCGGGCTAGTCGTCCATTACACCCTGCCCTATTTTAGGGGTAATGGCTGACTAGCGAAGCGTATGTCAGCCACACATCTGCACACAATTTGCATACCTGTAAAAAATCGTGCAATTTGCCGAATTTTGACCGATTCGCGTGTAAAATAAGATATATTCATTCAGGCACAATGTAGGCAGATTATTATGACTCAACCGACCTATTCTATCGTTGCTCCTATCTATAACGAAGAGGGCAACATTCCACTCCTCTATGACCGCATCCGCCAAGTGATGGATAGCACAGGCGAATCGTGGGAATTGGTGCTGGTCAATGATGGCAGTAAAGACCGTTCTCCAGAACTCATCCGCGAGTTGAGCAAACAAGATTCGCGGGTCAAAGGCGTGTTCTTCGCCCGAAATTTTGGGCATCAAATCGCCGTCACCGCAGGCATCGATTACGCCAGTGGCAAAGCCGTTGTGCTGATTGATGCCGACCTGCAAGACCCGCCCGAAGTCATCTTAGAGATGATAGAACGCTGGAAAGCGGGTTACGAGGTGGTGTATGCCGTCCGTGCCGAGCGCAAAGGTGAGAGCAAGTTCAAAATTTGGACGGCAAAATTATTTTATCGGATTATTTATCGCATCACCGATGTGAATATCCCCCTCGACACGGGCGACTTTCGCCTGATGGATGAGCGCGTGGTGCGCGTGTTGCGCCAAATGCGCGAACATAACCGTTTTATTCGCGGTATGACCAGTTGGGTCGGGTTCAAACAGACGGGCGTGAATTATATCCGCGAGGCGCGTTTTTCTGGCGAGACCAAATATCCATTCCGTAAGATGTTGCGCTTTGCGTGGGATGCGGTGACGGGATTTTCGTATTTTCCGTTGCAAGTCATGATTTATTTCAGTGGTTTATTCGGATTTTTAGCCATGATGACCATCCCCGTCATCGCCGTATTGCGGATTACCCAAGGTCCCGATTTCTTCGGTGGGCAAGCCACGACCATCGTCTTGTTGTTGCTGATGAGCGCGTTTCAGTTATTTTTCTTGTTCATCTTGGGGCAATACGTGGCGCGGATTTACGATGAAACCCGCGACCGCCCGTTGTATGTCATCGCCGATACGACCAACCTGCCCGATAACCCGCTCGCGCCGTATCGCGGTCAGGGGCATACGACATACGTAGTCGCGGATACGACTAATCTGAAATAAGCACAATTTCTGGACACAGAATCGGCAATTTTGCGTTATAATGGTCATATCATCCAAAATAAAAATTAAAGGGCATGGTATGACCGACCAAGAAGCACAAGAACATGTCGGGCAATATCGCCAACTGGTGACACAATACGAGGCTTTGCAGGCGCAAATCGCCACATTACTCAAGGGCAAACATGCCGATGAATTGTCTGAGGCTGAATTCAAACAGTATCGCGCACTCGCCCGTGAGCGTGATGAAATCCAAAGCGAAATGCGTTATTTCGAGCAAGTCATTTTTAACGATGCGGGCGAATAACCGCACATAAGATAGGGATATGGGGCATGGATGCACAAGATCGCGTTTTAGTGTGTGTTATCAACCGACTGCGTGATTTGCACCTTGCCATGAGCGACCATTGGTATCGTATCCCCATGAATCGCGCCCCACGTTATTTTGTGGTCGATTATCTGGCGTTTTTCCTCAGTCGGAGCGCCTCACAAAAAAAGCCCAGTGGGATTTATTATTATGCCCCCATGCGCGGATACGAATTGCAACGCAGGCGCACCCTACTCCCACACGAAGCCCATCATCCCCGTGCCGATGACCCCTATTATCGTATCGCATTGGGTGATTTTATCCCCAAACACCCGCCCATTCTTAACCCGCATCAACAAAGCGTTTCATTTATACTCACAACAGGTGAAGCATTTCTCTCGGCGGCACAAGTCGGTGATTTATTCATCCCCTCACTAGACAACCCGCCAACACGCGCTAAAATACTCATGGCAAACTATTTTATAACGAAAGATTATTCCGATGCTGATTATTAATGCCACCATCCCTTATTGGAAAGATAATCCCCATATCCTGACAGATTACGCGATTTACATCGAAAATGGTGTGATTCAAGCCCTCGGACCCACCGAAGTGCTGATTTATACCTATCGGGATGTCGCTCGCTTAGATGCGTTTTCGCAGTGGATACTGCCCGGTAATATCTGCGCCCATACCCATTTTCATCATGCGCTGATTGCCGATATGCTCAACGATGACGAAATTCCGTATGCCGAGCGATGGTTAAGCCACGCCCTAGACCGCGATGCGCTATATTGGAGCGCCATTTTATGCGCGATGGATGCCATTAAGCGTGGCACAACCACCCTGTTTAATTTTCATACCAGCCCCACCGAACTCGAAGGTAGCTTAGAGACGATTGCCAACGCGCTCAAACTCATCGGCATCCGCGGGGTGTTGACGTACTCTGCCAACAACACCACCCGCTTATCATCCAAAGTCAACGCTCATGCCGAAAATGAACGCTTCGCCCAAATCGCCAATCAATATGACCGCGTACGCAGTGGCGCGAAGATCGATAACAATTCCGTGTACATGCCTCGCCCATTTTTCAAACATCCGCAACACATCCCGATGAATGGTGTGGTCGATAAATCCCTCACCATCGGCGCAGAACGCGGTAAATATGATATGTGGGAAGAGTGGCGGAGCGCCCATCATCAATTACGTCAAATCGAATCTGTAGAACCTGTCGATATTCTCAATATGGGCATCTCGAATAATGCCGCCTTGCTCATGCGGGCATTCCCCAATCAAAAATTTGGCGAAGTGAGCGAGGGCATGACCGCCGACCTGATTTTTATCGATTATCAACCACGAGTACCGGTTTATCCAGAGAATATCGCGTGGCACTTGCTCTATGGGATCGAGTCGTGGATGGTGGATACAACCATCATCGGCGGTGAAGTGGTGATGCGTCACCGTCACCTCATGGCGCTCGATGAACGCGACATCCTCAAACAAGTGCGCCCGCAAGCACAAAAAGTTTGGGAACGCTATAACGGCATGAAGCAACTTGGCAGATAATGAGGTAAAAAAATCAATCTCGCATATACTACATTTGGTAACAATGCGTTACATTGATTTTGATTACACAAGGAGTTCTCACAATGCAAAGTGTATCATCATCGCCTATTTCGGGAATGCCGAATCAGAGTGGGCGGGTTGTTCGTGGCAACGGCGGGTTTAGCCCTGTTCGGTTGCCATTTGCCCTCATTGTTGGCGCTATCGGCGGAGTTGCGACAGGGGTCGCCCTCTTTTTTAGCGGTAAACTGGTTTATCTCATCTTGGTCTCTGCCATTTTCACAGGGATTATCGCGGGTGGATTTGCCATGTTAGCGGTTAAGTTGGGCAAAATCAGAAATGGATTGCTCGGATTTTTATTGGGCATACTCGTCGGCGCTATCGCATACGAGGCATATTGGGGCGCGGAATATGTGAATGCCATTATCGAATATGGCGATTTTGCGCGGGATCAAATCAGAGAGGCGATGGGTGTAAGCCAATCACCCGAAACAGATCAACAGGTCGAAGAATTTTTAGACGGTATTTTAGAACAAGAGACGGGTAGCACAGGCTTTATCGGGTTGATGAAAGCATTCGATATCGAATTAAACGATTTAACCAATAATGTTGGTATTATCGGTTATGTCAGCTTTCAAGCCCAAGAGGGTTTCAGCATTTCGCGGGTCGGAAGTGGTAGTTCATCATCACAAACGCCGATTAAAGATGGATTGGCGTGGGGATATTTCGGTATTGAATTGCTCATTATGTGCATCGGGAGCGCATTACTCGGCAGTTGGAGCGCCCGACAAGCCTTCTGCACCGAGCAAAATCGTTGGCTCACCTTAAAACCTGTCGCACAGGTTTTAGAACCCGCCATTAATCCGTTCATGCAAGCCTTTCAAAATGGCGATTTACGCGCCGCCGCGCAATATATTCAACCTGTAAATGCACGTAGTCCGTTGCCCAAATTACATATTGAAATCGGGCGGTGTAGCGAACAGAGCATAGATGGTAGCCTTAAAATCACGTTCATCACCCGCAGTAACAAAAACCAAACCATAGAGAAAGTCTTGTTTAATGGCGAAATTAGCCAGATAGACCAACTGTTCAATCGCTAATTTTAGCCAACGGCTTGTGAGGATGCCCAAATTACATCCTTACAAGCCCGCTTTCATCAGTTAAAATAGCTTCTCAAATAGCCTGTTTATCAATTCTATTAGAAAGAAAAACTTATGTCAGAAGAAAAACTTCCGATTGTCATGACGGTTGCCGTCCTCGGTGGAACAGGTAAGGAAGGGTCTGGATTAGCCATGCGTTGGGCGTTGAACGGATATCGGGTCATCATCGGCTCGCGGGATGCCGATAAAGCCATCGCCCGCGCCAATGAACTCAATGCCGAATTGGGGGGCGATTATCTCATCGGCATGTCGAATGTGAATGCCACCAAAGAGGCGCAATTGGTCGTCCTCAGTGTACCCTATACCGCCCACAAAGATACACTGAACAGTGTGCGCGAGTATCTCAATGGCAAGGTATTGGTGGATGTGACCGTCCCGCTTGCCCCGCCAAAAATTACGGTGGTCAATATCCCCGAAGGCAAATCGGCATGTATGGAAGCCCAAGCCTTGCTGGGCGAATCGGTCAAAGTGGTGGCGGCATTCCAAAATGTGAGCGCAGAAAAACTGAAAGACCCCGCCATCGAGGTCAACTGTGATGTGCTGATTTGTAGCAATTATCCCGAAGCCAAAGCCGATGTCATGGCGTTGGTCAAAGCCGCGGGGATGCGAGGCATAGACGCGGGCGGACTCGCTAATGCGGTGGCGGTCGAGGCATTAACACCTGTGTTACTCTATATCAACCGCGCCTATAAAGTGAAAGGTGCGGGGATCCGCATTACCAATCTCGAATGATAGCCCCATCACTCATCATCAAAGCCATAACAGGCATCCCACTCATCCAACCGCACGATGATTTAGCGATGATTATCGTGCGGGCATTGGAATCGATGGGAGAAACCTTACAAACGGGAGATATTTTGGTCGTCTCATCAAAAATCATCTCCAAAGCCGAAAATCGCTATGTCGATTTGCGCGATATAACGCCGTCTGATGAGGCGGTCAAATTGGCAAAAGAGACCGATAAAGACCCGCGCATCGTCCATTTGGTGTTGCAAGAGAGCAAAGGCATTTCGCGCAAAGGGTTTCGTGTGTTAGTCACACAACATCGGCTCGGATTCACATCCGCCAACGCGGGCATAGACCAATCGAATGTCGGAGATGAGAACAAAGTCTTGTTGTTACCGCTCAATCCCGATGAATCGGCGCAACAATTACGCGCTCAACTCGCAGAAAAACTCGGTGTGATGTTGGGCATCGTCATCAGCGACACGCATGGTCGCCCGTTCCGCATGGGCAACGTTGGCGTGGCGATTGGTGTGGCAGGTGTGCCTGCGCTGGTCGATTTGCGCGGGACGCACGATTTATTTGGGCGCGAATTACGCATCAGCACACAAGGCTACGCCGATATGATCGCATCGGCGGCGCATTTGGTCTGTGGTGAAGGCGCAGAAGGCTTGCCTGTGATCCTCATTCGCGGGTTAGCGTATGCCCCCACTAATGAATCGCACGCATCCGATTTATACCGCCCGCCAGAACAAGATTTATATCGTTAGCGAGTATCTCTATGATGGATCTGTTGAACCTGCTCACATCACGCCGTTCTATTCGGCGCTATCACCCCACCCCGATTTCGGACGCGCATATTCACATGTTGCTCGAAGCGGGGCGATGGTCGCCATCGGCGCACAATCGGCAACCGTGGCGCTGGGTGGTCATTCAGACCGAAGCCACCAAAATTCGCCTCGCCAACGCGATGGGGGCGCGGTTGCGTGCCGATTTAACCGCCGATAACACGCCATCAGACGTGATAGAAGCCGATGTGAGCAGATCATATAGCCGAATCACAAACGCGCCGTTGTTGCTGGTGCTATGTATGACGATGACCGATATGGATGTATATCCCGATGCAAAACGGGCGCATAACGAGATGGTCATGGCGATTCAAAGCGTGGCGATGGCGGGTCAAAATGTGTTGCTGATGGCGCACGCATTAGGGCTTGGGGCGTGTTGGATGTGCGCCCCGCTTTTTTGCCCCGATGTGGTACAGGCGGCGCTCGATTTGCCCGCCGATTGGCAACCGCAAGCCCTCATCACGGTTGGATTTCCCGCCGAAGAAAAATCGAAACCGCGCAAATCTATTGAAGATTTAACACTTTGGCGTTAAGTCTGAATACGACATTCATCGCATTTTCTGATACAATGCCTATAAGAGCATCAATCATCACAGGCACGCAGATGAGGATATAAGGATTGGCTACCGACAAAAAAATCGTCTTATTGGTGGGGGGCGTTGGTGGGGCAAAATTGGCATATGGCTTGTATCATGCCATGCCACACGAAAATTTGACCATCATCGTCAACACAGGTGATGATTTTTGGCATCATGCCCTGCGGATATGCCCCGATCTCGATACGGTGATGTATACCCTATCGGGCTTGGTGG
This sequence comes from Anaerolineae bacterium, assembly GCA_034436155.1. Classification (GTDB taxonomy): domain Bacteria; phylum Chloroflexota; class Anaerolineae; order Aggregatilineales; family Phototrophicaceae. Next base: position 69,397 of record DAOTVP010000038.1, on the reverse strand, counting down.
ATAAAACCAACGGTTGGGGCGTGGCGGGCGATACCATCAACACACTCGAAGCCTTACGCCGATACAATTCGGATGAATGGTTTCGCTTGGGCGATAAAGACATCGCCACGCATTTGCTCCGCACCCAATGGTGGTACGATGGGGTGACATTGACCGAAATCACGCGCCGTTTGGCGAGTGCGCTCGGAATCACCTGTTCGCTATTGCCGATGACCAACGCCGAAGTGCCAACAATGGTGCATACCCAAGAATACGGCATATTGGGCTTTCAGGAATATTTCGTCAAACATCGCTGGCAACCCACCCTCACAGCGATTGATTATCTCGGCGCAGATGTGAGCAATCCATCGCCTGCCGTTGTCAACGCTATCGAATCGGCGGATGCGGTGATTATCGCACCGTCTAATCCGTGGCTATCAGTGCGCCCGATTTTAGCTTTGCACGGCATGACCGACTTGCTCATCTCGCGGCATATCCCGCGAATCGCTGTGACCCCGCTCATCGGTGGCGATGCCGTCAAGGGACCCACCGCCAAATTGATGCGTGAATTGGGCTTATCGATCACGCCACACAGCGTCATGACTTATTATGGCGATGTGATAAACGGCTTTTTGGGCGATAGTCGTGATGAAGCCAGCACATCCGCACCATCCCATATCAAACTTCGTTTTGCCGATACACTGATGACCGATGATGATAAGCGTATCGGATTAGCAAAATATATTCTTTCTTGGATTAACGACTGGAACTAATTATGAGTGTTTGGGCAATTATCCCTATCAAACCATTACGATTATCAAAAAGCCGATTGTCGAGCATCGTCACACCCGAAGGGCGCGAAAAATTGGCAGAAGCCATGTTACGGCATACGCTCAAAGTGGTGGCGGATGTGCCAGAAGTCACAGGCACGTTGGTCGTCAGCAGAGATAATCACGCCCTGACGATTGCCCGTGAATATGGCGCGAAAACCATCCAAGAGACGGGCAACCCCGCCCTCAACGAGGCGTTAGAACGGGCGACATCCATCATCGCCAGTTGGCGGAGCGATGCCCTGCTCATTTTGCCCGCCGATTTGCCTCTCATCGCGCCTGAAGATGTGCGCGAAATCATCCGCATGGGGCGCATAGACCGCCCGTGTGTGGTACTCGCCACAGACCGCAACCGTGACGGCACAAATGCCCTGTATATACAACCACCGGGCTTAATTCAATACGCCTATGGGGAAGGCAGTTTTCATAATCATGCTGTATTAGCGCGTGATGCAGGTGCAGAGGTGTTGGTCTACGATTCTGACCGCATGGTGCAAGATATCGATTTACCAGAGGACATCGAAAATTATATTCGCATTGTGCAACGGCTCAATGGCGATAACAGTAGCATCGCCCAATTGCCACTTGAAGAACTCAATTTATTGAATAAAAAAATGGATACCTAGCATGTTAGGACGCATGGCGTTATATCTGCAAGATATTCACCCGCTCAAAGATGCCATTTCGTATGTTCAATATGCCGAAATGCGCGGATTTGAAGCCGTCTGGCAAGCCGAAAGTGGCTTGGCACGCGATGCGATTGTGCCAATGGCGGCATATGCCACCAGCACCACCAAAATTCGCATCGGCTCTGGGGTGATTAACAATTGGTCGCGCAATCCCGCCACAATTGCCTCGACATTCCTCACGTTGGATGACCTCGCGCCCAATCGGATGATGTGCGGGATGGGCATTTGGTACGATCCGCTCGCCTCACAGATGGGCATCCGCCGAGAACGCCCACTGTTGGCATTGCGCGAGACGATTCACGTCATTCGCGGGTTGTTGGCGATGAAAAAAGTCACCTTTCACGGCGAATTTGTCCACATGACCGATGTCAGCCTGAATGTGATTCATGGGCGCAAAGACCCGCGTTATGTACCGATTTATATCGGTGCAACGGGTCCGAATTTATTGGCGCTGGCGGGCGAGATCGCCGATGGCGTGTTGCTCAATTTCATGGTATCGCCCGCTTATAACGACTTTGCGCTGGCTCAATTAGAGCGGGGCGCACGGCAAATTGGGCGCAGCATCCATAGCATAGACCGCCCGCAATTGATTGCCTGTTCGGTGGATACTGACCGCCAAAAGGCGCTGAACATCGCTCGAACGTGGGTCACACGATACATCGCCCAACACCCCTCGCTGATGCGTGCCAGTGGTATCACACCAGAATTGATTGATATGGTGGCGCAAGTGATACGCTACCCGCTCACCGATGCCATTTTAGCCGAAGCGGGGCGCTTAGTCCCTGATGATGTGGTGCAGATGGTGACGGCTTCTGGCACAGCCGATGAATGTCGGGCAAAAATTCGGCACTATTTTGAATCGGGCGCGACTTGCGCCGTGTTGTGTCCGTTGGGCGATGATGTGCGCCTGCTGATTGATACGTTTGCGGATGAATTTTAGCCATGCCCGATGAGGATGCCGTCATTTATGCCCTTGCCGATGCCCAAAAACGCGCTGAACCCGTGGCGCTGGCTACTGTTATCCACACGCAAGGCTCTATGCCTCGTCATGCGGGGAGCAAAATGCTCATCCGCGCTGATGGCACGACCATCGGCACAATCGGCGGTGGCGCGATGGAAGCGCGGGTTATCCAAGCGGGGTTATCGGCAATCCAGACCAATACCCCCGTCCTCGAAACGTATACCCTGAATAACCTGACCGATGGCGATCCGGGCATTTGTGGCGGGACGGCGCAGATCTTCATCGAACCCTATAACCCGCCCAAGACGCTCATCGTGATTGGTGGCGGGCATGTGGGGCAAGCTGTCGCCAAATTGGGCTTATGGATGGGCTATCGGGTGTATCTGAGCGATGACCGTCCTGAATTTTGTAACCCGTCTGTCGTGGGTAATTTAACGGGTTACGTGGTTTGCAATCCCCAAGATATACCACAATATGTTACAATAGATGCACAAACCTATATCATCGCGGTGACACGCGGTTTGCCAATCGATTTAAGCCTCATCCCCGCTCTGCTCAAGACCCGCGCCCCATATATCGGCGTGATTGGCAGTCGCAGACGGTGGGCATTAACACTCAAAGCATTGCGCGAAGTCTATCCGCTAACCGATGATGATTTGGCGCGATTATACGCGCCGATTGGTTTAGAAATTGGCGCAGAGACCCCCAAAGAAATTGCCATCAGCATTTTGTCGGAGGTGGTCATGCACCAACATGGCGGAACTGGCACATCCATGCGACATCATGGTGAACCTTAACCTGTTTATAGCGATGTAACATATTATTGGTGATTATTTCGTGAAAATTTTATGTGTTAGCGATATGGTGCCGCAACAAATGGAAAGTGCGGCAAATTTACGCAGGCGATACAGCGATATTGACCTGATTATTAGTTGTGGCGATTTACCATCCGTGTATTTAGAATTTCTGACCTCCGTTTTAACAGTGCCGATGTTTTATGTGCGAGGCAACCATGATGAACATTACGATGAAAGCCCACCGGGTGGCGATAACTTACATAAACGGGTTGTCAATTACAAAGGACTCACACTGGCGGGATTAGAAGGGTCTATTCGGTATAATAAAGGCAAAATTCAATATACCGATGCCGAGATGATGATGATGGTATTGCAGATGGGTCCACAATTGCGTTTACGGCGCATGATGCACGGATACGGCGTAGATATTTTTGTGACACACTCCCCCGCCAAAGGCATACATGATGCTGAAGATTTGCCTCATAACGGCTTCCCCTCCTTTTTGCGCTTTTTAGATTGGTATCGCCCTCGCTACATGATTCACGGACACGTCCACACCTACGACCGTCGCAACACCATTCGCACCGAATATAACGACACCATCATTATGAATATCAATCCTGTCACGGTGTTAGAAATTGAACCGCTCAAAAAAGACCAGAAAGAGACAGAATAACACCCATGTGGCACACGTATCATCAAGTGACAACCATCCAACAAGCCCTCGATTTATTGGCACAACACGGCGAAAACGCCCGTATCATGGCGGGTGGGACAGATTTAATCCTCGAATTAGAACGCGGTCAGCGCCATGCCGATGTGATGATAGACATCACCCGTCTGGATGATTTGCATCGTATCACCTATGAAAACGGCGTTATCACACTCGGCGCGTTGGTGACGCATAACCAAGTCGTGGCGGATGCGCGTATCATCGCCCATGCGTTACCGCTTGCACAAGCCAGTTGGGAAGTCGGAGCGCCCCAAATTCGCAATCGGGCTACGGTTGCGGGCAATATCATCACCGCCTCGCCCGCCAACGATACCATCACCCCGTTGATGGCGTTGGGCGCATGGGTCACACTTGTTAACACATCAGGAAAACGCGATATTCCCCTGAGCGAATTTTATACGGGCTATCGCAAAACAGTCATGCGCCCCGATGAATTGCTGACACATATTCATATCCCCGCCATGCCGAACAGCGCCAGGGGCATATTTATCAAACTCGGTTTACGCAAAGCGCAAGCCATTTCGGTGGTGAATGTGACGGTAATACTCGATTTTGCGCCCGATGCGACCATCGCAGATGCCGTCATCACAATGGGATGTGTCGCGCCAACCATTATCCGCCTAAGCGAACCCGCACAGGCGCTCATCGGACAACAATTAACCCCAGAAATCATCCGCCAAACGGCGTTGGATTGCGCCCGAATTCCGCAACCAATCGATGATGTTCGCGCCCCTGCCGATTATCGGCGCGAGATGATTGGCGTATTGGTGGCGCGGGCATTACGCGCTTTATCCAGCAACACCCAAGCCGATAACTATCCCCAAAACCCCGCTATGCTGTGGGGAAATCACCCAGAAGGGGTAACATTGGACGTAGCACATACCACATCGGCACAAAAGACACATATCGAGACGACCATCAACGGAAAACGTTATCACTTTGATAGCGGGGGCGATAAAACCTTGTTGCGATTATTACGTGAAGATGCCAAACTGACTGGCACAAAAGAAGGTTGTGCCGAAGGCGAATGTGGCGCATGTACAATATTTTTAGATGGCGCGGCGGTGATGTCGTGCATGGTCGCCGCCCCACGCGCACACGGCGCACACATTATCACCGTAGAAGGATTGAACAACGGCGACACATTGCACCCAATTCAATCAACATTTATCGAAAAAGGTGCGGTACAATGTGGGTATTGTACACCGGGATTAATTATGTCTGGGGCAAAATTGCTCGAAGAGCATCCCAACCCCACCCGCGAACAAGCCTTGCAAAGCATTAGCGGGAATTTATGCCGTTGTACAGGCTATTATTCGATTATCGAAGCCATTTTATCGGCAACGAATCATAAGAAAGAGGTGACATCATGAGCTTTGAAAATGAATACGCAGTTAAGCCTAAGAAAAAAAATCCGTTAAATGCGTTTTTGCCCCTCATCGGTCTATTTTTAATCGCCGCGGCGGGGGGTATTGGATTCGTGTTATCCAAACCCTTAACCGAAGCCTTGCAAACCAACATCTTGCCGAATAATGCCCAAGACATCGCCGATAATTTCGAGACGGTGCAATTGGTGGTCGGCGTGGTGGTGGCGGTTGTGATTTTGTTATTCATGGCGGCAATTTATGCCATGTTCGCGCCCAAACCGACTAAACTCACCAGCGAAAAAGAACTCCAACGCGAAAAAGAGGCGAAATTAGCCGAAGACCTCGCCCGTAAACGGCGCAAGCAAGAAGCGAATCGCAAAATGGCGGCGGAACTCAAACAAAAGTTAGGAAATCCCAAAAAGTAACCTATGGCAAAAGACCAATCTTTCATCATCGGCAAGACGGTTAAACGCATTGATGCACGGGGCAAGGTCACGGGCGAAACGCCTTACCCAGGCGACCTCGACCGTGACGGGCAACTCTACATGAAAATTTTGTGGAGTGCGCGGTCACATGCCCGCATCATAGGGGTAGATACCCAAAAAGCACAGGCGTTAGACGGTGTGGTGGCGGTATTCACCGCCGCCGATGTCCCTAACAACAGCTACGGTCTCATCAGCAAAGACCAACCCGTGTTATGTGGCGTGGGGAGCAATAATCCACACGCCGACATTGTGCGTTGTTATATAGATAATATCGCGGTGGTGGTCGCAAAAACTGAGGCGATAGCCACCCAAGCGGTGAATCTCATCGAAGTCGAGTATGCCGATTTACCGCCCGTCTACGATATGGAACACGCCATGCGCGATGATGCGCCCCAACTCCATGCCGATAATCCCAACAACATCTTGTGTTATTACCCGATTCGCAAAGGCGATATCGAGGTGGGTTTTGCGGATGCCGATGTGATCATCGAAGGTTTTTACGAGACGGGTTATCAAGAACATGCCTACTTGCAACCCGAAGCGGGGTTATCGTATCTCGATGATGAAGGGCGCATCACGGTTGTGGTGGCGGGGCAATGGGTGCATGAAGATTTATGGCAAATCACCCACGCGCTCAATTTGCCCGAAGACCAGGTTCGGGTGATATACCCCGCGATTGGCGGGGCATTTGGCGGGCGCGAAGATATGTCGGTGCAGATTTTATTGGCGCTCGCCACATGGAAAACGGGCAAGCCCATTAAAATCATCTGGAGCAGGGAAGAATCCATCAATTATCATCACAAACGGCATCCGATTCGCATGTGGGCGAAGTGGGGCGCAACCCGTGAGGGCAAAATCACCGCCATTCAAGCCCGTGTGATTGGAGATGTCGGCGCGTATGCCTATACATCCGCCAAAGTCATGGCGAATGCAGGGTTGATGATAACGGGTCCGTATGAATGCCCGCATGTCTCGGTGGATACCTACGGGGTATATACCAACAACATCCCCACGGGCGCATTTCGCGGATTTGGCGCACCACAAGCGGCATTTTGCGCCGAAGGCATGATGAATCGTCTGGCGGATGAATTGGGCATCGACCCCGTTTCGCTTCGGCTGATGAACAGCATCCAAGAGGGGAGCGTGTTATCGGTCAGCACTCCCCTGCCCAAAGGCGTGAGTATGCCCCAAGTGATAGAGGCGTGCGCCAAAGAAAGTTTTTGGGAACAAAACGGCTCACGGTGGATAAAACGACCCCGTACCCCTGCCCCCGCATCGCATTTTCGGCGCGGGGTGGGTATCGCCTGTAGTTTTAAGAATGTCGGGTATGCCTTCGGCTTCCCCGAACACAGTTGGGCGAAAATCGAATTACACGGCTCTGGTGAAATCGAAAAAGTCGTTGTGTGGGCGGCGGGCGCAGATGTCGGTCAGGGCGCACATACCGCCGTTGTGCAGATGACGGCAGAGGCGACAGGCGTGCCGATAGAACGGATTCAGCTTAAAACGCACGACACAGGTGGCTTTCAATCATCGGGCAGTGCATCAGCATCGCGCCTCGTCTTCATGGCGGGGAATGCCGTGCGCGGGGCATCACAAATCGCGCTGGAAAAATGGAAAAACGAAGAACGCCCCGCTATTGGGGAATTTATGTATCGTCCACCGCCTACCACCATGTACGAGCCGAAAACGGGCAAAAGTGAACCGAATTTTGCGTATGGCTATGTAGCGCAAGCGGTCGAAATTCAAGTTGATATCGAGACAGGTCAAATTGATATTTTAGATGTGGTATCCTCGCACGATGTCGGCAAAATCATTAATCCACAAGGCGTTCTGGGACAAGTCGAAGGCGCAGTGGTGCAAGCGCAAGGCTATGCTATCCTCGAAAATCTGATTTCGGTGAATGGCAAGCTGAAAAATCCGTATTTGTCGACCTATCTCATCCCCACCGCGTTGGATATACCGCATCGTGTGAAGCCAGTCCTGCTCGAATATCCCGACCCCATCGGTCCGTGGGGTGCGCGGGGTGTGGCAGAAATGCCCTTTCTGACGATTGCCCCTGCGGTTGCCGCGGCGATGTATGATGCGACAGGGGTTTGGATGGATAAAATCCCGCTCACGCCCGATTATGTGGTGCGTGCCTTACGTGCGCGTGGTATAGGTGGCATTTAGACATGCAATTACATCAGGCATTCAACATTTCGCGGGGGGATGTGGTAGCATTCATCGGCGCAGGGGGCAAAACCGCTACGCTATTGCGACTAGGTGATGAACTCGCCAACAAAGGGTGGCGTGTGTTAGCCACCACGACCACCACCCTATCGAATGATAAACTCGCGCTGATGCCACGCGCTATGTCGACGTATGCGGGGGAACGCGCTATTTCGGATGCGCTAACCGAACACGGATTCGTCTTTTTATATGATGCCATCAAAAAAGGCGAAGCCTACGGCGCAAAACCGAGTTGGATTGTGCGCCTGATGGATGCGGCAGATAGCGATGTGATGCTCATTGAAGCCGATGAAGCCGATGGATTGCCGATTAAAGCGCCATATGAGCATGAGCCGATTTTTCCGCCAGAGACTTCGCTGGTCGTGCCGATGGTATCGCTATCGGCATTGGGTTCGCCACTGGATGACGCGCATGTGTATAATGCCAACGCCATCACCGAGCGATACGGCTTTCCGTTGGGCGGGACGATTCGCGCCGCGTGGGTGGCGCAAATTTTACGCGATGAATCACTTGGCTTGAAAGGCATCCCCAATAAGGCGCGGGTGGTGGCATATCTGAACGGCACGCATACCACCCAATATGGACGATCACGCGCCCGTCTGATCGCAAAATTGGCGCTCAAGAATTCGCGTTTATCGAGTGTAGTCATCGGCAATGCGCGTAGCAGTGAACCCGTTTACGAAATTCAGCGTCCCATCGGGGCGATTGTGTTGGCGGCGGGGTTATCCAGTCGAATGGGTCAACCGAAAGTATTGCTCCCTTGGGCGGACGAGAAAACCATCATCGAACATATCGTAGACCAACTCATCCGCGCCCGCATCGACCATATCTCCGTCATCACGGGGCATTTTGCCAACGAGGTAAAGGCGCAACTTGCGCCGTATGATGTGCATGTCGTATACAACCGCGCCTATCGCACAGGCGAAATGTTGTCGTCTATCAAAACAGGGTTACGCACCATGCCGAGCGAAATTGCCGCCAGCCTCATCGTCTTGGGCGACCAACCCCGCCTGAATGCGCGGGTGCTGAACGATATTCAATCGCATTATGCCGAACAAGGTGCTGATTTGCTCATGCCCAGTTATCAAATGCGCCGTGGGCATCCGATTTTAATCGGCAGGCGCTATTGGCACGAAATTTTGATGTTGAACGATAAACATACACTTCGAGATTTCATCGGCAAACACGAGGATGATATTCACTATGTGCCTGTGGAGAGTGATAGCATTTTGCGCGATGTAGATACCCCTCAAGATTATGCCGATGAACGGTGGCGGGCGGGCTTGAAATAAAAAAGAGGCACTTTTGCCTCTGATTGTGATGCCGAAGATGGGAGTCGAACCCATACTCCTTGAGGGAACTACGCCCTGAACGTAGCGCGTCTGCCAATTCCGCCACTTCGGCTGGTTATAACTGCCATTATAGCAGTTATCAGGGGAAAAATGTAGGGGCATGATATAAAACCACACCCATCTACACCAATTAATCTTCTTCTTCGACCTTGCCCTTGTGAATGACTTCGGGTTCCATCACGACATTGGCTTCTTCTTCGGCTTCGGCTTCGGCGCGTTGTGCCGATGTTTGGGCAATACGCACGACCATTTCTTCGGGGTCATCCAACACAGTGACATCATCGCCCAATTTGAGATCGCCAACGGTGATGGTATCACCAATTTCACGAAGTACACTAATATCGACATCCACCCCTTGCAACAAATGGGTAGGCAGTGTTTCTACAGTGATGGTGGATGTGCCAGTGAGCAAAATACCCCGCTTGGATGTGACGGGTAAACTCTCACCCACAATATGGACAGGGATGGCATAGCGGATTTTGCTGGTGACATCCACGACAAAGAAATCGGCATGTAAAATTTTGCCCTTGATGAAATCGCGTTGGACTTCCCGCGCCAAGACGGTGTGGGTTTTTCCTGCGACCTTGAGGTCAATGAGATTTGTACCGCCAGCTTTAAGCAAGGTGACTTCTAGCGGGCGATACGGAATTTGGACATTGACTGGTTCCATTTTTGCGCCATAGATTGTCGCAGGAACAAGGTTGTTCTTGCGTAATTGGCTGACTTTTTTACCCGTAATCTCGCGGGCTTCTGCTTCTAGCACAAATTCCGCCACGATAATATCTCCTCAAAAAAATTTTACGAAATAAAACGCTCAGAGTATTTTCTGAGCGTTATAAAAAGCGGGTAACGGGACTCGAACCCGTGACATTTTGCTTGGGAAGCAAACGCTCTACCAACTGAGCTACACCCGCATGGGGTGAATATTACCCCTTCTCATTCCTTTTTGTCAAGGTCAGTTTATGGTATGTGAATACCAATTTAGCCCTATTGTGCAAATCCGTAAGAGATGGTATAATAATGAAGAAAAAACAGCAATTTTAGGCGTGATTTTGAACATTTCACGCCTTCTTTTGTGTAATCGGCATCACTTTATTTTTTGATACAGAGGTTGAAGAAAAACCATGTCGGAGAAAAATCATTCCCCGTCTCAAACCCCTACGGTCTATGATGAAAATAGTATTCTCAAGCTCAACCCAATGGAACACATTCGGTTGCGTCCGGGCATGTATGTGGGTGGTACAGACATCCGCGCCTTGCATCACCTGATTTATGAAGTGGTGGATAACGCCATAGACGAAGCCCTGGCGGGACGGTGTGACACCATCGAAATCACCCTACATGATGACGATTCGGTATCCGTTGCCGATAACGGCGTGGGTATCCCTGTGGGTATTCATCCTAAAGAAGGCATTTCGACCCTCGAAATGGTCATGACGCAAGTCGGCACAGGTGGTAAATTTGGCACAGGTGCGTATAAAGTCAGTGGGGGGTTGCATGGTGTCGGTGTATCGGCGGTGAACGCTTTGTCTGCCGAATTTCGGTCACGGGTGTATCGGGATGGATATGTATGGGAACAAACGTATCGTGAGGGCAAGCCTATCACCCCAGTCACCAAAATCCGCCCGATGACGGATGGCGAATATACAGGGACGGTGCAACGGTTTATCCCCGATTTCACCGTGATGGATAAAAATCGCTTTGATTATAACACCCTCGCAGACCGCTTCCGCGAGATGGCGTTTGTCACACGGCGCGTCAAAATCACCCTGCGCGATGAACGGGTGAAACCCGTCCCGCGTGAAACAACCTTCTATTTTGAAGGCGGATTGCGCTCATTTGTCAAATATCTGAATCGCTATCGCAAGGCGTTTCATGAGCCTGTATATGCAGAACGCGAAATCGATTTCACCACCGAAGGCAAAGAAACGTATACCATCGGTGTCGAGATTGCCTTTCAGTATACCGATTCGACCACCGTCACCGAATTGGCATTCGCCAACACCATCAGCACACCCGATGGCGGGTCACATCTGACCGGGTTGCGCTCGGCAATCACCAGCGTGATTAATAAATATGCCCGCAGTGAAGGCTATCTGAAAGAAAAAGATGTCAATTTTTCGGGCAATGATACGTTAGAGGGGTTGACGGCGATTGTCAGCGTCAAGCACCCGAATCCGCAATTCGAGAGCCAGACCAAAGTGAAATTGCTCAACCCAGAGGTGCAGAGTGTGGTCTCGCAAGCGGTATCGGAGGCGTTTACCGAATTTTTGCAGATGAACCCGCGTGATGGTCGCAAAATCATCGAAAAATGTTTACTGAGCAAACGCGCCCGCGAAGCCGCCAAAAAAGCGCGTGACCTCGTGCGGAGCGGTCCCAGCTTGCTCGAAAGTAGCACCCTACCGGGCAAACTCGCGGATTGTTCGGTGCATGGGCGCTTCAGCAACTCAGAACTGTACATCGTCGAAGGCGATAGCGCCGGCGGGAGCGCCAAGCAAGGGCGTGACCGTCACTTTCAGGCGATTTTGCCCCTGCGCGGTAAAATCCTCAATACGGAACGCGCTCATCTGGATAAAATCCTCGATAATAACGAGGTCAAATCCATCATTGCCGCGCTTGGGACGGGCATCCACGAAGATTTCGACATCAATAAATTACGCTATCAACGCATCATCCTCATGGCAGATGCCGATGTAGACGGGGCGCATATCCGCACGTTGTTGCTGACTTTTTTCTTCCGCCATGTGCCCCAGATCATCCAAGAGGGGCATTTGTTCATCGCCCAACCGCCGATTTTCTTGCTCAAACAAGGCAAAACGCAAGAGTATTTCTATAGTGAACCCGGTCTGAGTGAGCAACAAATTTTGGATAAGGCGCTGAAGAAATTCAAAGACCCCGATAAGGTGCATATCCAACGTTACAAAGGCTTGGGCGAGATGAACGCCGACCAATTGTGGGAGACGACCATGAACCCCGAAAAACGCACCCTCTTACAGGTGACGATTGATGATGCCGCCGAAGCCGATAAGATATTTGATATGTTGATGGGGGTCAGCGTACCTCCGCGTAAACGCTTTATTCAAACCCACGCCAAGCGCGTGCGGAATTTGGATATTTGATGATACCTATCGGGCGGATGTGTTCATCCGCCCGATTCATATTACAAGAAAGTTGCCCTAACACACTGACTATACAAGGACAATTTTAGGGCTTATGTGATGACTATACACTCATCTTGAACGGATTGAACGCCGTATCATAATCGTATACATCTTCATTTTCGGCGCGTTTGAGCCAGCCGACAATCTGCATCGTCAGGGGGGTCATGATGACCTCAATCCCCACCTTGAGGATATAATTGGTGATGACCAACGAGGCGAAAATCTCTGGCGGAAAAACACCCAATAACGTGGCAATGCCGATGAAAGTCAGCGTATCCACGCCCTGCCCCACCATCGTACTGCCAATGGTGCGCGACCATAACCATTTGCCTTTGGTGGCGATTTTCATCTTCGCCAACACATAACTATTGCTAAAACTGCCGACCCAATAGGCGCTCAGACTGGCGACCACCAAGCCTGTTATCCCGCCCAGAATGGTCTGATACGCCGTTTGACCATCGAGCGATAACCAGAACGATTCACCGGGCAAGACACCTGCTAACCAGACAAAAAATGCCATCAGCGCCGAAGCCATAAAGCCCATCCATATCACACGGCGGGCGCGTTTATAACCATATACCTCTGTCAGAATATCGCCAAAAATATACGAAATCGGGAAAATCAGCGTACCTGCATCGAATACGAAGGCAAAATTGCCGATGCTAATCCCTAAATCAATGATTTTGGCGCTACTCAACAAATTGCTGAGGAGCAAGGTGGTGATGAACAGCGCCATCACCCCATCGTAAAACCGATATTGCTTGGGTTGTTCTTGTTGCATACGTAAATTCTCCTAACTCATACCAGAAAGACAGTCTGGCTCACGATATACGAGTGATATATCGGGGGACATTATCATGCGAAATCGGTTATAATTGAAGGTGATAATTGAATTGCACCAGAGAGGATTGAGCGCATGTCATCTGATCGTGGAAAAGGACAACCACTCGATTTTCGGCGCGAAGAAGTCCGTTATGTGACTGACCGTTGGCGGGCGGGCGATTGTTGCGCGTTGGTCGGCGTGGGGAGCGTTGGCAAATCGAATTTATTGCTCCATTTGGGCAGTTATGATGTCCAGAAAGCCTATTTGCAAATCGCCAACGAGAACGATTTTAAGGCGGTGATTATCAATCCCAATATGTTGGGTCCGTTGCCACCTGTCACGCCCGATACCGAACAATTTCGCTGTTGGGCGGGGTATGAACTCATCATGCACCGTTTGTTGATGGCGTTCTATCCGTTTGAACAATTTGATCGCGCCGATGCCGAAAAATTCTACGCGCTCTACGAGACACTCCAAGATGGGTCAAATCCGTTGTATACCTATATGGGGTTGCGGTATTTAGAACGCGGTCTGGATATTTTATTCCGTTACAATGTGCGAATCGTGTTGATGTTCGATGAATTTGAGGACATGCTCAAACATCTGCCACCCAAATTTTTTCAGACATTGCGAGGCTTGCGCGATGCCAATAAGCGCCGTCTGAGTTACCTTACCTTCACCCGTGCGCCCCTCGCACATTTGGTCGATGTGTATCAATTGCCCCACCTTGAGATGGAGCCGTTTATCGAACTATTCACCGACAGCATTTTGTATGTGGGACCATATAACGATATTGATGCCCGCCGTATGATAGATAGCTTGATGAGCCGTAACAATAAAAATTACCCCGAAGCCAGCATCCGCTTTCTGACATGGGCGACTGGCAATTATGCGGGCTTATTGCGCTCTGGATTTCGGTTGCTCGATTCGTTCAACATCACCGATGTGCGCGATAGCCAAAATGAAGATTGGTTGCGCCAATTGACATCGCGCCGTCCTATCCGCGATGAATGCGCCATGCTCTGGGCGAGCCTAACCGATATTGAACGGCATACGCTGAAAATGGTGGCGCAGATTATCCCCTACCAGCCAACAGCCGATACCGAACAGGCGATCGCCATGCTGGTGCAAAAACGGTTGTTGCGCGTGGAACGTCCGCAAAATGTGTTATACATCGAGCCACCCGTGTTTCGGATGTTCATCGCCACCAACGCCGATATGCTGAAATAAGATATGCGCCATGACAGAACAGTATCTCATTCCAGACGGATTTCATCGGATAGAAACAGAGGTCGCCCGTTCTCGGTTTATCGCTTCGGTTGGATTTACCCCCACCGTAGATGATGCGAAGGCATTTTTGGGGCAAATCCGCGCCGAAATGCCCGATGCCTCGCATCATGTGTATGCCTTTCGGGTCGGATATGGCGCGAGCGTGGTCGAAGGCATGAGCGATGATGGTGAACCATCGGGTACGGCGGGACCGCCCGTTTTAGCTGTGTTGCGCGGGAGCAAAATCGGCGACATCACCATCGTGGTGACGCGCTACTTCGGCGGGACGAAACTCGGAACAGGTGGATTGGTACGGGCTTATAGCGAGGCGGCGCATGTGGCGCTGAATAGCCTTGCAACCACCTTAAAAATCGAAAAACGCTTATTGGGGATAGAAATCCCGTATAGTTTGTATAATCAGGTCAAATTATTGATAGAAGCACATCATGGCACAATCGAAGAAGAATTATTCGAGGCGGATATCACCCTGATGATACGGTTTGCATTAGACGATATTCCCGCCTTCGCCGATGCCTTGCGCGATTTATCCAACGGCAAAATTGCACCGGTAGAATTAGGGTGATTTATATGGATGTGCATTAGTTTTTCGTTTTTGTGGCTGATACACGCGGCTAAAGCCTCTAATCAGCCATTACATCACTCAAACGAGGCGATGTGTAATGGACGACTAACCCATAGGGCATATGTCGTCCAAATTGACCAAGCTACAACATTATGCCTTGCTCATGGCATCGGCGATGAATTTTCGCACCTCTGCCAAAATCGGATCACGCGGAGATAGCGCCTCGGCGCGGGTCAGCCAGCCTCTGGCGGCATCTTTTTCGCCCAATTCAAATAAGACTTGCCCCATCCGCGCCAATAACGGCACATAAGTCGGGTTGGCAGAAATGCCTTCAGTGAGGACACGTCGCGCCTCATCTTTATCGCCCATTTGCCATTCGTATCGCGCCAAGAGTTCGGCAATTTCAGGATTCGTGGGCAATTGCGCGAAACCCTCTCTTATCGTGTCGAGGGCGTGGTCTTTTTCGCCCCAAATTAAATACGATTGCGCCAAATACAAATAACCTTCGGCGAGCAAAGGGGCTTTCTCAATCGTTTTTTCGAGGAATTTCAAATCTTGGGCGCTGATTTTATTGCCCCCGCTCACCACAGCGTAAATCGTGCCTAATTTTTCTTCAAAATCGGGATTATCCACCGAGAGCATGAGGCGGTCTATATCGGCTAGGAGTGTTTCGTCATCGGTCAAATCTTCGGCTTCGGTCAGATAATCCGATGCGAGGTTATAATCTTCCATGTGCATAGCTAACACCGCGAGGCTAATCCGCAAATCGGCGCGTTTCGGATGTTTTTCGGCATGAGATTCGAGCATGTCAAACAACGGGTCGAGATCGTCTATCGTATACGCCACATCCACAACGGCGCGGATATATTCGCCTGTGCTATCTTTTTCGAGCAAACGCTCAAAACTCGATTCAAGTCGTTCTGCATCCACATCATCATTCATGCCATCTGCCAAGAGCAATATCTGATTTTGTAGGGCGGTCAGGTTATCGGGTTCTAAACGCAGAACGTTTTCATAGGCTTCGATAGCTTCGCGGTTGATAAGTTCTGGTTCGGTATAATCCTCATCTTCGACCAGCACGAATTCATTGAGTGGGTAATCTTCTATCAATTCTAAAATTTGACCGTATTGCAGATACAAATCGGCATTGGCGGCGTTATTTTCGATGGCGTTGTGGTACGTCTGGATTAAATCAGACAACCGCCCGCCACGCCGATACATATCGGCTTTGACCAGCCACAAATACGGGTTATCGGGACGGATGTCGGTCTCGGCATCTAACATGTTGAAGGCGGGGACATGATTGCCAAAATTGAACAACGCCCGCCCAATGAGCATACTTGGGTAGAGGGTATGTGGCGCGAAATGGTCAATAAATCCATCTTCACCAACCATCATCGCCAACGAATCGGGGACGGGCGAATAGCCTTTGTTCAGGGTATGGGCGATAGTTTGACTGACTGCCCACGCGCCAAAATCATCGCGGGTGAGTTTGCCCAACATATACAATTCATCCAACCGAGTTTGAATATCCCCTTCTGCCCATCCCTTACCGAATATGACCAGTAAAAGCTGAATTTGCCACTCGAACACGCCGCGCAAAACACGCGCAATCGCCGTATCATCGGCATCAGTCGTTGGGATGGGGATGGGTCGGATTTCAGACACATCAAATTGGCTGATAATATCTGTGGCGACTTTTTCGAGTTGATTCACCAATCCAGACAGTGAATCAGCTTCGTAAGTCCAAATTTTTTCGGCATCGGCTTCGGCTACGAGGTCATTTTCGAGCGTGATTGACCAGCGCCATGTGTTATTCATTTTGGTGAGTGTAGCATGTAAGACGGCATTTTCATCGAGACTATCGAATACCCAATCATCTATTGTATGTTGCGAATCTCGAATAGACCATTCATATTTTTGTGGGTCGGCATCCGTCTGAAAAAATAACCGATACACGCGCACATCTGCCCAACGTTCTAATAAATATGCTAGTAGCGTCATCAACCCCATGGCGGTGTGGGGATGATCATCCGAAACACACGGCATCATGCCTATGCGAATCCGTTGTTGCAATTTTAGGTTTTGGAGCAAGTTGCGCCCACTGCCAAAAATCACCGAAGGGAGCAATTCGGTGTTACGTCCGTCATAGAATTCGCGGATTGCTGTAATCCATTTTTCCATAAGAAGGTTATCCTTTATCAAACGCACAAAGGGCGCAAGTGTTTATGCGCCCTCCGTTTATAGTTTTGCTATCTATTTGGGACGATAGTATCACCCACCGACAACGGGAACGAGGCTCAAATCACCATTGAGGCGCACCAAGCCCGATTGTACCCAACCGAAACCGATGGGGCTTTCGACTTGTACCCAATCTGAAGATGGGGTACGCGCCACGATGAACACATCCAACGGACCCGATAACGCGCCAATCGTGCCAAGTGTGACATTCGGCGCGGCGTAGAGCGTCACCGCGTTGGTGATGGTCGCCGATGGGCGGGCGAGTTGGGCATTGCTAAAATCACGAATGATGGGGATGCCTCTGCCGTTGCCACGGAAGATGGTGAATTCGCTATTCACCCAACCGACACCAAAATTACCGCGTACTTGATACCACACACTATCGGGCGCAAAGCCAATAACATCCAATTCTGTACCACCCGAAACAACAGCGATCGACGCATATTGTGACCCAGGACCGCTACGGACATTCAAATTGCCTGTGCTGATAATCACACGCGCCGCAGACCGTACCACAGTCGGACCCGATGAGGTGGTGGTTGTGCTAGTCGCGCCATTGGTTGTGCTGGTGACAACGCGCCCATCACAATACGGGCTATTCAGTTGTGGACGGGTGCTAAATTCTTCTGGGCGAATCCAACCCGTTGAACCGTCTTGGAATTCTACTTTATAAAAACCACTACGGGTATCGATGATATAGGCTTCTAAGCCCGCGGCGAAGGCGACACTGCCATCGAGCGTACCACTACCATCAGGACCTGGGTTGGGATAAACCGTATTGTTAAAAATGGCAACGCTATACCCCGATCCTGGACAGGCAAATGGACGGAAATAGGTTTTTGGACCCTCTACCCACACAATGCCCAAATTGGGGACATCAATTTTGAGCCACAAGAACCCTGCATTCCCAACTACATCTAACAAGGGGAAAATACCATTGGGATCTACCATAATTTCGCCCAATGTCACAGCATTGGGATCTGGTTGAGTGCGTGTGAAATGCGAGGCGAGGATGCCAACACCCCAATCGCGCTCACCGATGCTCACCGCGTTGGTCGTGGTGGTGGTTGTGGTGGTCGTAGTCGTGGTGGTCGTGCCAATCACATTTTCAATCGTGAGGGGAGGCGCGGCAACATACGGTACACGGCTAAAATTGCCACGCGGGATGGTATTCTCGACATTCACCCAACCCGCACCGACAACCGTCGACACCTGATACCACACCAAATCGCGTGCAACACCCAACACAGGCAATTCTGTGCCACCGGGAACGGTGAGCACCACGCCATATTCTGTCCCTGGACCGCTACGCACATTCATGAAACTGACATTCACAATGAGTACAGGGGTGACATAACGCGATTGTTGTTCTTTTTCAACTTCAATCGCCCAAACAGAACTACTAATGGTCGCGCTGAGTAACACAATGAGCGCCACTAGCCCGAAAAATCTTTTAGATAAACGCATTTCTTTCCTCCTGCTGAGGTACACGCATACAAAAACGCCGATTAAGTGTTAAGTATAGCCCAAATTCAAAATACGGCAATTCAAATTATCAAATTCGTACAATTGACCAACCGTTAGGCTTGCGTAGGGTGAACGTGGTTGTCATGCACGGTGGTTTGATGTTAACCTAAAAACAAGTGAATTACCAATAACCCAATATACCTATATGGTATTGCCCAAAAATAACTGACTAAGGAATATATGCCATGCCGAAAATACGCCTATTCACCTGTTTTATCTTGCTCATCACCAGTTTGGCGCTCGCATCGTTGTCATCGGCACATACACAAGATTGTCTGGACGGCTGTTCATCATCACAAGCCTACGGTTTATCTGCCGATGAAATTTTAGCCTATGCCCCACCGCTCTTTGAACGTCTTCCAGTCGATTATAACCTGCTCAATGACCGCCGTTATATGCGCGTCAATGGGCGAATGGAAGTCTTTGATGCCCCTAATGGCAACTTCGTGCGGATGCAAGAGGCGGGCTTTAACTTCGTCACTGCCCTCGAAGTCCGCGATGGCTGGGTGCGAATCAACAATAATGAATGGGTGCGTCAAGACATCCTTCAAGATTCTAATGCGGTTGTATCGGCATTTACGGGCATCTTTCTGAAGGGGGAATTCCCCAAATATCCAGTCGCATGGTCGCTGAATAATGTGTATCCGAGCAAAGAACCGGGTGGATCGCCTGCCGAATCAAATGGATTAATCCGCCGTTATACCCTTCTCCACATTTTTTCATCGGTCATGGTGGATGGTTGGGAATGGTATCAGATTGGCGTAGATAAATGGATTGACCAACGGCATGTCGGCAAGGTCGCCCCACTCGACCGTCCCGCCGAAATTGACACCGAGCGGTGGATTAGCATTGATCTGTTCGAGCAAGTGCTGATCGTATACGAAGACACCAAACCGATTTTCGCCACACTCATCGCCAGTGGTCTCCCACAATGGCAAACCCGCGAAGGCATGTATCATATTTATTTCCGCAAAACACGCGATGATATGACGGGTGGCGTGGTCGGTGATGATTATTACCACATCGAAGAAGTCCCTTGGACGATGTATTTTGATCAAGGACGCGCCTTACACGGGGCATATTGGCACGATGGTTTCGGATTTCGCCGTAGTCATGGTTGTGTCAATTTGTCTATTACCGATGCCCACTGGTTGTATCGGTGGGTGGCAGAAGAATACGAATCGTTTGTCTCGTTGAATGTTGAAGACTACGGTCCCGCCGTATGGGTGTATCATAGTGCGCCGTATCGGTAGATAAATATTGATTTGGCAACGCGCAGAAGTGAGGACGTGCAGAAGCACGTCCGTACAGACATAAATCTGTTTGTTAGTTATGGGACGATATACGCCCTGCGGGCTAATCGTCCCGTCATACGCATTTTGACACATATATCTGCATAACACCATTTTCATAAATACCCGATTTCATTCAAAATGACATCATTTCAAAAAATTTAATTAGCGTTTGAGAAAAATTTAACAAACCTCATTGACACCCCCCTATATAACAGGCGTATAATGTAAACGTTGTTAACCACATATCAATCTTGGAGCTACGCCTCACATGAAAGCATTTTTTGGTAGTATCACAGCACTCGCGCTTCGTTTGCGTTACCTAACCCTGATGTTCGTCATCGTTTTGATGGTGTTGGGTGTGCAAGCGGCAGTCACACAAAAACAAGAATTATTACCACCCATCGAATTTCCGCAAACCTTTATTTTGGCACAAGCCAACGGCATGACCAGCGAAGAGGTCATGGAAATCCTCACAAAACGTATCGAAGCAGAACTGGTCAAAATTCCAGAAATCATCAATCTGGAATCGACAACCAGCACGGTACCAGGGGCATTCATCACCGCTGCCAACGATTTTGGTCAAGATCAGGAAGCCTTACGCGCCGACATCCTCGCCGCAATCGACCGTGTATGGTTGCCCAAGCGCGTGTTACAAGCCCCCGCGGGTGAAAATCCACTGGCATTTTCGTCACAATTATTAGCGGAATTATCGCCCGAAGTCGTGTTGTATCTCGCCCAAGCCGATAGCAATTTCTTATTTCAACTCACACCCGATGTCTGGGCAACCCTGAGTGAAGATGCTATCCGCCAAGCCGTGATTTATCTGGCGGGGCGTGTTGACCAAAGCACCGATGCCAAAAATGCGCTCGAATTGTTGGTCAACAAAGAGATTGTGCCACAAATTGGCGGTTTAGAAACGGTTGGTAATGTCTCAGTGAGCGGGGGGCAAGATTTGCCCGAAGAAACCAATGGTATGGAGGCACAAGCCACCCCTGCCCCTGTTGCCAGTGCCAATCCAGAAAGTTTGTTATTGCGCCTCTCGCCCAAAGTATGGGCGGTCGTCTCTGAACGGCTTGGATTGGGCGAATTGAACGCCGAAACCGCAGCATCGCTCGCTACCGAAAGCGTCATCATCATCCCAACCACCGCCCCCGCCTTACCCGATAGCTGGCGTTTAACTGTAGACGGAACGGAAACCCGTTTCAGCACCGCCGATGATATTTTAGAAAGCGCCACCCTCACAACATCTATCGCGGGTGTCATCAATAATTTTTATAGCAATGGGCGCATTGTCAGTTCACTCAACCAAACCGATGATTTGACGTTGGATGATGTGCAACGCATGTTAGAAATTGCCCCTAGCATGGCAACTTATTTCACAGGCGAACAACTGGTTGCGCTCCCTGCCGATATTCGAGATTTGCTCATCGCCAATGGCACAGTCGTGGATGCCTTTGCCCAAGAGGGGTTAGCGGCGTTACAACTGGCAGAAACCCTGACAGGCGAAAGCGCAACACCCGCCCCCGTGCCATTGCCCAGCCAGTGGCGCATCCCCTATCCGCAACTGATTTCGTTCAGCTTTGCCGATTTGCCGTTGGTGGTGTATAGCGTGTCGAGTACGGGCGAAATCATCATCCCCACCGATGAGATTGTCACCCCAGCCACCGAAACGCCTGCGCTCGAAAATCCATTCGCCGATCCCGATGCGCCTGCCCTACCCCCTATGTGGCGCTTATTAGCCTCGCAATTCAGCGCCCAAGCGGGTGGCACAATCACCCTGAATAACGCCGCCGATTTGCTCAATCCCAATTTACCAGGGGGGGGCTTTCCAGAAGTGATTAATTTGGCGTTGGATATTCCCGAAGCGGCGGGCTTTCTCGCGCCTGTTTTAGCGACCATTGATGTCAATGTCGCCAATTACATCCTCGATAAGCAACCCGATTTCTTTGCGCGGATGAATTTGGTGGCGTTACAAGCGTTATCAGATGACGTAAAAGCAATTCAGGCGGTTGCCGATGCCATCGCGCTCCAATCTGTGCCTGCCCTACCCAATTCATGGGCAACCCTGACGGCGCAACCGCAATTTAGCACCACACCACTGGTAAATGGTGCGGATGTGCTTCGTTTGGGTGATGGTAGCGCCTCTGCGGTGTTGAATCAAATTTACGACACTATTAACGAAGCCTATCCCGAATATGCCCGTCGTTTGTTCAATGGCATCGCGCCCGAATTGGTGCGCTATTGGGCGACCGAAGAGGCTGATTTTTACGCAACCATCAATCGGGGCATTTTAGAAGAATTCGATCCCGCCACGCTCGAAGCCATCCGCGAAGATGAAGCCTTCAGCGCAGTCTACGATGCCGATGCAACCGATGACATCATCACCATCGCAACGGCGAATATGCCCCCCGTTGTGACCAGCAATATCGAAAAAGGTCCCGACCTCAATCCTGAATGGGAAACCTTCGCCAATTTCTGTGGCATCCCATTGGCATCTGCCGATAACCTCATCTTCCCGACAACGGTGGAACTGAGCGCCTCGTGTGGTCGTTTGCCGATTAGCAACGCCAGCGACCTCATCAACAGCTTTTATGGGAGCGCACAAGGCGCAAACTTAGCCCAAGCGGCGCTTGGCAATATGCCACAAGCGGCGTTTGAATTCGTCTTGGAGAAAGATCCCACCGCTTTTGATGGTCTGATTGCGCGTGCCGTGCGCGATTTACCCGCCAATTTGTTGGCATTGCTCCCAGAAGAAGTTCAAGCGCGTGCCACACAGGTGGAATTCATCCCCAATACCCAAATCACCCGCACCAGTGGCAATCCTAGCCTATTCGTGACTGTCTCGAAAACGGGGGAAGCCAATACCGTCTCTACGTTCAAAGAAGTCGATGCCATTATGCGTCAACTAGACGAAGCCAACCCCAACATCAGCACCAGTATCGTGTTTGAACAATCTACTATCGTGGAAGATTCGATCAACGGTGTGGCACGCGATGGTATTTTTGGCGCGTTATTCGCCATCATCATCATCCTGATTTTCTTGGGTGGCGATGATTGGAGCATGAAGGGGCGTAGGATTGTCGGGATTATGCTCACAATTGCCTCAGCCGTGCTTTTCATCGGCTTGTTATATATCGGTTTAGCCGATGCGGGCAATGACTGGGTGCAAGCCTTCCATAACGCCGACCCCATTCTGCGCGTCTTGACAATTCTTGGGTTCTTCGCAGGCTTATTCATCGCCTTCTCTGGTGGGACACTCCCCAAACCATCGTGGCGTACAACCCTGGTTATCGCCGTGAGCATCCCACTTTCGATCATGATTGCGCTCATCGGTATGCGTTGGATATCCCCTGCATTACGCGAGGTGGTATTGCCACTCGCCGAAAACGAAGGCGCATTGCAAGGATTGTTCAAATTTATTTTGAACTTATTCCCCGCCCAACTGACGCTCAACATCATGACGCTATCGGGCTTAGCGGTCGCTGTGGGTCGTGTGGTCGATGACTCGATTGTGGTACTCGAAAATATCTTCAATCAACTCAAACAAGGTGGCGATAAAAAACAAGTCATCATTCAAGGCACACGCGAAGTCTCGGCGGCGATTTTTACAGCCACCCTCATCGCTCTGGTGGTATTCTTGCCACTTGGCTTGACAGGCGGTATCATCGGCGCGTTCTTCATGCCCTTCGGGTTAGCCGTAACGTACTCGCTGATTGGGTCTTTCGTGGTGGCGATTACCGTCATCCCAACATTGGCATTTTTCCTCATCGGACCCAACGACACGCCCAACGAAGACCGTCCGTTTTGGTTGGCAAAATTCTATCTGCCCGTCCTCAAATGGGCTTTAAGTGGGGCGGGTAGCAAATTGGCAATCATCGCCTTCGCAGTATTCTCGATTGGCTTCGCGGGCTATTTGTTTAGCCAACGTCCATTCGCCTTCATCCCCGATTTTGGCGAACAACAAATTGCGGTTGATGTCGAACTCGATACATCGGTCAAAATTTTAGAGACCAATCGCTTGGTGACGGAATTTGAAGAATATCTCAATACACAAAGTCCGTTGCCCCGCGAAGTGGTGAAAAATGTCCAAGTGACGGTCGGTGGCGGGTCTGGATTTGCGGCGCTCATCGGTGGGAATAGTGTGAATGAAAATCAAGCCAGCATCACCATTTTGCTCGATTTGCAACCGGGTGAAGCCGATGTTTATCTGGATGACATCCGCGCCAATGCAGAACGTATTTTTGGTGGTGCAGAGCATGTCACCGTCACGGCGGGATCTCTCTCGACAGGGGGCGGATTTGGTGGATTGTCGTTGGTCGTATCGGGACCCGCGGAAGATTTAGCCAAACTTAACCCACTCATCATCGAAACGATGAACGGCATTGAAGGTATCGCCAATGTGACGAGCAATTTTGTAGACCCCTCCAACGGCAACGGCGCATCGTCAACCTTCATCCGTGTGAATCAACAAACTGCCTTCTCGTATAGTGGTGATTTAGAAACAGAAGACACCATCGGTGTGCAAACCAAAGCGGTCGAAGCCGTCAGAGCTTTGCCCGAAATCCAAAATAACCCGAATATCAGCGTGAGTCGAGGCTTCCAAAGCGAACTCCAAACACAAGGTTTTGTGAGTTTGTTCGCGGCGATGGGTATTGCCATTATGATTATGGTCGTGTTGCTCATCCTCAGCGTACAATCATTCACCTATTGGTTGGCGATTATCTTTGCGATTGTCGTTGCCCCCGTTGGCGCGGCGATTGGTCTGACCCTCGCCGACCGCGTATTGGGTATCCCCGCGCTGACAGGTATGCTCATGCTGTTCGGTTTGGTGATTTCTAACGCGGTGGTGTTGATTGACCGCGTGCGTGCCAACCTCACGGAACGCAACATGCCCCTCAAAGAAGCCCTTGTCGAGGCAGGCGGTCGTCGTCTGCGTCCGATTTTGATGACCTCACTGACCACCATCATCGGTCTGACACCGTTGGCAGTTGGGTTATCGGATGGCGCGATTATCGCGGCAGAATTGGGCATCGTGGTGATTGGTGGCGTGATTAGTAGCACGTTGCTGACGCTCATCGTCACCCCTGTGATGTTCAGCATCTTGCATCCGTTACACAAAATTTTATCGATTCGCCGTAGTCCTATCGGCACACCTGTGCCACAACCTGCAGGCGATTAATGATGTAACTTATCACTAAAATGGGATAAAAATAGGGTGGATATACGCGCCTTACGGCGCTCATCCACCCCTACGAGTCCATAACTTGGTACGGGCGGATTAGGCATAACCGTCTATCCGCCCATGTTATCCTCAAAATTACGCCCCGTTTTTAATCAAATCGAGCCTATCGCCCACAATCGCAAACGCATTCAACGCACGGTCTAAATGTTCTTTTTTGTGGGTAGACATGTAACTGGTGCGGAGCAGGCTATGATTCGGTAGCACGGCAGGCGGAATCACGGGGTTGGTATATGCGCCTTCGTGAATGAGCGCGTGCCATGCCAGCGCGGTGCGATAATCATCACCAATCATGACAGGCACAATCGCCGAATTACTGGGACCGGTGTTATAGCCTAATTTTTTCAAACCATTCCGCATGTACTCGGCATTTTCCCAGACTTTATCGACCCGTTCAGGCTCATTTTCGATAATATCGAGCGCCGCCATAACTGCCATCACATTGGGCGCGGGCAACGCCGCCGAAAAAATCATCGTGCGGGCGCGATGCTGGATATAATGCACCACTTCTTCGCTCCCTGCGATGAATCCACCAATCGAGGCAAAACTCTTGCTGAATGTCCCCATGATGAGGTCGACTTCATCAGTGAGGTTGAAGTGTGCCGCTGTGCCACGTCCACGCCCCGTCACGCCGATGCCATGTGCATCGTCCACCAAAATCCGTGCGCCATATTTTTTACAGATAGCGACAATTTCGGGCAAGCGGGCGACATCTCCCCCCATGCTATACACGCCATCCACCACCACCAATTTACCCGCTTCTTCGGGCAATTCGGCGAGGATTTTTTCGAGGTTGGTCATATCATCATGACGGAAACGCTTCATCTCGCCAAACGATAAACGACACCCATCCACAATACAGGCATGGGCATCTTTATCAATAATGACATAATCGCCTTTGCCAACCAGCGCGGAGATCACGCCCAAATTGGTCTGATACCCCGTAGAAAAGACCAACGCCGCCTCTTTACCGACAAATTTCGCCAATCGGCGGTCGAGTTCGAGGTGCAATTCGAGCGTCCCATTCAAAAACCGCGACCCCGTAACACTCGTCCCAAAACGGCGAATGCCCTCCGCCGCCGCTTCACGAACACGCGGGTCTGTCGTCAGCCCCAAATAATTATTCGACCCAATCATCACCACTTCTTTGCCTTCAAAGTGGGCTGTTGTCCCTTCGGTATCACTCAAAGCGCGAAAATAGGGGTAAATCCCTACCTCCATCGCATCTTTTGCTTCGGTGAACGTCTTTGCTTTATAAAATAAATCTGGCACGTTATTACTCCTACAAATTCAGCCCTTTAACGAAAACTGCACACGAATTTTAGAGAATGATAACACAAAATGGCAACCTTGCACATTACAGGAGTTTCGCGTTACAATATAGTTGTGATGATTTTAACAAAGTGTTGGATAAATGGAGTTTTTCGATGAGTGAATTAACCATCCGTCGTCTTGTGGTGTGGACAATTTCGATTGTTTTGAGCGTTCTTGTCACCTTAGTCATTTTGTATTGGTTCTTACCTGCTGTGAATCCCAATCAGTATGCGGGTCCAGTCACGCCAGAACAATATGGTTGGCAATATTTCTTCTGGACAGCCTTCCCCATCGCGCTCATCTTCATGACCATCCTCGACCACTTTGCCGATTCCAAAATCTGGCCTGATTAATCTAAACACATTCAATTTGTTGTCTAGGCAACACACCATCTATATCCGATAAGGTATAATACAAAGGCGTAGTCTGATAGTTCACACTACGCCTTTTGTATTGGTTTTGGAGGATAATGAGCTATGCGTTTTTTTGTGGTGATGATGAGTATTCTGGGAATAGGCGCGTTTATCGTGCTAAATAACATCCCTAATCGCGCTCAAAATGAGGGTGATTGCCCCAAACCGCGCATCCCTTATAGCGAATTTTGGACATTGACCGATTTTTGTAAGACCACCGTCCCTATCGGCGAAATTATCTCTGGCGGTCCGCCACCCGATGGCATCCCGCCGATTGACAACCCCAGTTTCGAGAGCATCGAATCGGCATCGGCGTGGTTGCAACCGCAATCGCCCGTGTTGGTGTTCGCGCATAACGGCATCGCCCGCGCCTATCCGTTGGCGATTATGACCCGTCACGAAATTGTGAATGATGAAATCGATGGCTTGCCGATTGCCGTCACCTATTGCCCATTGTGTAATAGTGGCATCGTATTTGAACGGCGTATTGAGGATGTCACCATTCGGTTGGGCGTATCGGGATTGCTCCGCAATAGCGATATGGTGATGTGGGATGATGTATCTCAAACATGGTGGCAACAATTCACAGGCGAAGGCATTGTCGGGCAATATGCAGGCGAAACATTGACCATGCTGTCATCGGCGATGGTCGGATTCGGCGCATTTGTCGAGCAATATCCCGAAGGCGAAGTCTTGACTCGCGAAAGTGGCTACGGCACAAATCGCTATGGGTCAAATCCATATTTTGGTTACGATAGCACCACACAACCGTTTTTATTTCTCGGCACACCAGATCCACGCCTGCCCGCCACCGAGCGCGTTTTGGCGGGTGTGATTGGTGGCGAGCCAATCGCCTATCCGTTCACGGTGTTATCGGTCATGCGGGTGATTAATGATGGTGTAGGTGGTAAACCTGTGGTGGCATTTTGGCAATCTGGCGCGACCAGTGCGCTGGATGATAGCAACATAGATGCTTCACGGGATGTCGGCATGGCGATGTTATTCAGCGCCACGCTAGACGATGTAACCTACACATTCCGTTATGCCGATGGGCAAATTTTGGATGACCAAACCAATAGTGTGTGGAATGTATTTGGGGCGGCAATAGAGGGTGAACTCGCAGGCGCACAATTGCGTCAGGAACTCGCCGCGCCACATTTCTGGTTCGCATGGGCGGCATTCAAACCCGACACGCGGATTTATGAATTGCAACAACCCTAATTTTATTGTGTGGTGGGGCGATTCAAATCAGCTAGAATCGTCCCCTATCATCACGGCGCATAAATCACCTGATACGTCTCTAAAATAGCATTTCGACGGATATAATTATGACTCTGTTCCATCGCACGCCTATCCACAATATCCACATTACGACCAAAAACATCGCGTAAATCATCGTGCATTTCGACCAAATCGAATAAGGTATAGCGTGCATCAGGCGCAAAGGTGAGCAAAATATCCACATCGCTATCTGGCAAAAAATCATCGCGCAACACCGACCCAAACAGGGCAACCTCTATCACGCCCCACTTTTGGCAGAATTGGGCAAGTTGGTCATACGGAATGTGTATGGGCAAATTTTCGATGATACGTTGCATAATCGCACCTCATAAAAAAGGGGCATGACTTACACCATGCCCCAAAAACATATCTAATCTTCATCCAAACTCAACAGCGACATGAACGCCTCTTGTGGCACTTCGACCGAGCCGACCATCTTCATGCGCTTTTTACCCTTCTTTTGCTTTTCGAGCAATTTCTTTTTACGGGTAATATCACCACCATAGCACTTCGCCAACACATCTTTACGCACGGCGCTAATATTGGCGCGGGAGATGATTTTACTGCCCACCGCCGCCTGAATCGGGATGACGAACATCTGGCGTGGGATGAGTTCTTTCAGTTTGGTCACAAGCCGTTGCCCTTTCTGATACGCCTGATCGCGATGAACAATGATCGACAAGGCATCGAGGGGTTCACCATTGACCAGCACATCCATCTTGACCAATTTATCGGCGCGATACTCTTTGAATGTATAATCCAAACTGGCATACCCACGCGAGGCGCTCTTGAGTTTATCGTAATAATCGACAATGAGTTCCGACAGGGGCATCATGAAATGTAAGATCACCCGTTTGGCATCGAGATATTCCGATGTGACATACACACCACGCTTTTTCAGCGTTAAATCCATAATTGCGCCGATATAATCCTGCGGGGTATAAATTTGGATGTCCATCCATGGCTCACGGATTTCTTCGATGGTGTTTTCATCGGGCAATTCGGCGGGGCTATCGATGCGGATAATCTCGCCGTTGCGCTTGACCACTTCGTACTCCACGCTGGGCGCTGTGACCAAAATATCGAGGTCATATTCGCGCTCTAAACGTTCTTGGATGATTTCCATGTGGAACAAGCCTAAAAACCCGACACGGAAACCGAAATTCAACGCCTGTGAATTTTCTGGTTCATAAACCAAAGACGCATCATTGAGTTGCAATTTTTCGAGTGCGTCTTTCAGTTCACCATACGCATCGTTATCGGTTGGATAAATCCCCGCGAACACCATCGGCTTGACTTGTTCGTAACCTGGGAGCGGGGTCTCTGCGGGTGTGTTGAAAAATGTGATGGTATCCCCTACCCGACATTCGCGCACCGTCTTTAACCCTGTGGCGATATACCCCGTCTCACCTGCGTTCAGCGATGTGGTGGGGGTCATGGCGGGACTAAACACGCCGATTTCGACAGGCTCAAATTTGGTGCTATTCGCCATCATTTTGAGCAAATCGCCTTTGTTCACACTGCCATCTACCACGCGCACATAGGCGATCACACCCTTATACGCATCATAGTGACTATCGAATACCAACGCCCGAAGCGGTTTTTGCGGATCGCCTTTGGGTGGGGGAACTTTTTCAATCACCGTCTTAAGGACATCCTCCACGCCAATGCCATTTTTAGCCGAGATGCGGAGCATATCTTCGGCGGGAAATCCGAGCAAGTCCTCGACTTCTTGGGCAATATCATCAGGACGGGCAGATGGCAAATCGATTTTGTTGATGACAGGGATAATTTCGAGGTTCTGATCCAACGCCAAATACACATTGGTCAGGGTTTGCGCTTCGATACCCTGACTAGCATCCACCACCAAAATCGCGCCCTCGCACGCTTGGAGCGCCCGACTAACTTCGTAGGTAAAATCGACATGACCTGGCGTGTCTATCAGGTTGATGATAAAGTCTTCACCATTGTGGGTATACTGCATCCGCACGGCAGACGCTTTGATGGTGACACCGCGCTCGCGTTCCAAATCCATGCTATCCAATAATTGCGCTTGCATATCGCGTTCTTGCACCGTCTGGGTGAGTTGCAACAGCCTATCGGCGAGGGTGCTTTTTCCATGGTCAACATGGGCTATAATACAAAAATTTCGGATATGTGCCTGATTCATTTGGGTTACAACGCCAACTTTCTTCAATAACTTGGGATAGAATTATTCTGATTATAGCAGAAATGCGTGGCGCTGTCGTAGCGCGATGTGACCATTCAGCCAATACTCACCCACGCCAGAAATTCGATGTTGCCCGCGGGTCCCTTGATAGGCGATGTCGTCAAGCCTCGTTCCACAAATCCGAGCGCGGTGGCAAAATCCAACACCTCGCGCACCACGCGGTCATGCACATCAGGATTTTTGACCACCCCGCCCTTGCCGACATCTTTTTTACCCGCCTCGAATTGCGGTTTGATGAGCATGATTAAATCGGCTTGAGGCATGAGCCAATTTTTGATGGTCGGCAACAATAATTTCAGCGAGATGAATGACGCATCGATCACCACCAGATTGACCTGTTCGGCTAATTTGTCGAGATACCGCGCATTGGTGCGTTCTATGACGACCACCCGCGCATCGGTGCGAATCCGATGGTCTAAAATGCCATAGCCGACATCTATGGCATACACCTTTGCCGCGCCGTGTTGCAATAAACAATCGGTGAACCCCCCCGTGCTTGCGCCCACATCGGCACAAATACGTCCTGTGGGGTCGAAGGCAAAATCGCGCAATGCTCCTTCGAGTTTTTCGCCACCCCGACTAACATAACGCGGTTTCGATTTGAGGATGATGTCGTCTGATTCGTTGACTTTTGTCCCTGGTTTATCTATCAAAATGCCGTTGACTGTCACCTCGCCCGCCATGATGACGGCGCGGGCTTTTTCTCGACTTTCGATGAGTCCGCGTTGATGGAGCAACACGTCTAAACGAATTTTTTCGGGCATATCGATTAATCCTTCGTCATGACGATAACCACTTCGAGCGGATTATCGGTTTCGGCATCCACTTTGACACCATCGGCGCTCACCGTGAGGTAGCCATCCGCCACGACAATCACACTATAGGGCAATCCAAATAACAGTGGACGCTCTAGCTGAAAACGTCCGTTGCGGTCAGTAACGGTGAGGGTATAAATTTGCGATTGTAACCATGTAAAATCGCTCACAGAAAAATCTTCGCTGATGATAATCACGCTCACATTGGGAATGCCGATTCGTGTTTCGGCATCTAGTACCACGCCATTCATCTGCACCCCTGTCACACGGTCAAACGGGTCAATCGGCAACTGACCAATGCCGACTTGCGCCTCGAAAGTGGCGAGTAGCGCGGGTCCGATGAATAATTGCAAGCGATATGTGCCATCGGGGATACGGTCATTACTGCGTAACAACATGGCAAAATTTTGCCCCGTCTCGATATTATCCCACGGCAGAACTTGGTCATAAAACGGCACATTATCCACCGACCAAACCATGCGCCAAAGCGTGCCAGGGGCGATAAATTCCCAATCGAACAAGCCATAAAATTGGCGTGTGGTCGTCGAGAATGTCCGCACAGGTGGATTTGTCACCGCAACTTGCAACGAATCGGCAGAAGTGAAGCGCACATTGCTAAATACACGGGGAAATGCGCCTTCGCGTGCGCCCGCCACCACAAAATCGGATGTGGCGGCTAATAACCCGTCTAAATACAATTCGAGCCGATACCGGCCAGACGGCAATGGCGACCCGCCAGGGGCTTCTACGCGAATGATGCGCGTATCACGATTATCATTCACCCAAACATCGTCATTTCTGCGGATGACGGTATCGCCAAAATACCAAATTTCGGTCCAAGGCGTGCCATCGGCGATATTGCGATAGATAAACCGCGCATTGACCACAATCCCCGTTGGTAAAATATTATTGCGCCCATACAAATTTTCGCCGTCTTCAATCCCAAAAGCGATATTGCTCATGCTGGGGGTGTTTTGTTGCGGTGTGCCGATGATAATCTCGCGTGTGCCACTGGCTAACCCGTTGATATACACCGTAAAGCGGTAAATCCCGTTGGGATACACCTGTCCCCGACTGCCGATATACCACATGCCGTTGCGTCCCCCACCCCAACGGACAGGTGCAAGGCTAAAGGTTGGGCTAGGGCGGTCATCTATCGTCACACGCAATTCGTAGATGGTGTCGGGGGTCATGTTGCGGTAATCAAAAAACAGATACAGGCTATCCGTGCCAATAGGCATACTGCTGGCGACAGTGGTCGGCATCCCGTCAATTTCAGATGGCGAAATGAACAACCGTGAGATTGTGGGGTCGCCTTCGGTATCCAGTTGCACGACTGGCGGTGTCACCCGATTGAGGCTAATGCCCAAACTGGCGCTCCGTTGCAACGGTCGGACAAAATTCGATGGGCGAATGGTATTGATAAACCCGCCAATCGGCACACACGTATCGCGGTTGTTAATCAGACCATCGCCGTTATTATCATCCAGCAATAAACACGTCTCATCGGCACTGAGTGGGCGCACAGGCACGGTTGTCGGCACACCAATCAGTTGACCCTGCTGGTTATATACGCCCCCGCCTGTCATGGTGCCAGGGATCGGCGTATCGGTTTTCATCCACGATCTATCGCCGCCTATCGGCTCGGCGATAAAACTGCCGATTGTGCCACGCAACGCTTCGACAGAACTATTCCCCACATCAGGATACCCGACAATGGTGATGGTCTGGTCTAAATTGACGAGTGATGAATCGCCTACCTCGACAAATGGCAATGATAAAGCATTGGGATTGACCACGCGCCCGCTTAATTCGCGGTTGATACGCAGTATGGCGAGGTCTTGACCGATATTGGCTTCTGCGATTTCGGCATAATACGATGGCACAGGCGGTTCATTGGGCAAAATACTGAGCGAAATCACGATGGTATCACCATTACAAGCCTGATTCTGTACTGTATTATGGGCGTTGGTGACGATTAAGCCAGAACGGTCTATCAGCGTCCCGCTACCGACACAAGTGATAATCGGCAACCTGCCTACGGTGCGCGTTTGCATGATGAACACCGTAGAACGGCGGATGCGGTCTAAATCGATCTCAGAGATGGTTTGGGCGCTGACAGGTGGGACGATGGTTAAACATATAACAATCAATATCATCCATAGTGCTACTAGAGGCTCAAAGCGAATATTAGAAACAACCTCACCCCTAAATCCCCTCTCCAAATGGAGAGGGGACTTTTTTTCACGAGTCATATTGATTTTCTCCCCCTTCTCCATGTTGGAGAAGGGGGTCGGGGGGATGAGGTTCAAAAACATGATTGACACCTTATTGATGATAAAAAACCATAATCGTGACCATCTATATCGCATTGTCTAAAACTCCAGTGTCCGCAGGAATTGTAAAAAGATGGGGTAATCTTGGTCAAATGTGCGGGCATCTGTCCGAAAGGTGATAATCACCGCCTGATTATCGCTGAGGGTGATGATATCTTCACCCGCCACCACAATCGGAAAGCTCTCTAAAAACGGGTTGGTCTCGGTATCGACGTATGTATAGCGCATTTGTGTGGCAGTTGTTTCAGATGTGAGCAAAATTTGTTGAATAGACTGAATATCGTAAGTCGAGAGCGAAATGGGTCGGGTGATATTGAGCGAATCGAGGACATTACGCTCGCTCATATCGGGACTAATGGGGCGCAATGTGATTTGGAGCGTGGTCTTAAACCCAATCCGCGACATATCTCGCACACGAAAGACATAATCACCCGATGTATCGAGCAACCAATTGGCAGGATAGCGCACCGTGATACCCGCCCGTAAGTCGTTATATAACACGGTCGCATTGACCACACTACTGCGTAAATTGAGCGAATAAAGTAATCCCAATACGATAACCAGCAGGGTCAAAAAATGTCCTAACCGTTGTTGGCGGATAAGGATTTGCTCCCGCCCTGTAATTTCGACCAATCCCATCGGCTAATCCCCCTGCGTCGCTTCACGTTCACGGCGTTCTGAATTGTTGTATAAAAACGCCGTCAACACAAAAACAGCGATCACCACCACCACGCTGAACGCGAAGCCAAATAACGGGCGTGTCCCGCCGACCCCCAACACAAACCCACTGTTGGTCAAACTGGCGCGGATGCTGATGACCGCCCCTGTGACGAGGGCGCTGATGAGCATGGCAACAGGCATGATGAAAAACACTTTGGGATTAAAGCGTAATTCGGATAAACCGTAGGCTAAAATCACACAGGCGGCATAGTGCATGACGACATTGGTATAAATGCGTAATGCCAATACATCAGGCGAGACGACACCATTGGTAATCAGATGCAAATTGGTGACAGTGGCATATCCCACAGCCGCGGCAGTCGCATACGCGAGCGTATCCCAACGGTTGCGGAATCCCTCTTGCCATAAAATGACGCGCAACACCATATACACCAATCCTTGTTGAATCAACCCTACAGTGAGCATATATCCAAAAATACGTTCAAAAGATCCTGCCGATGCCAGCCATTCGGTGGGATTTAAGGCATTCAGCAACGGCACGCCCATCGCATTGGCGACCAACCCCGCCACCAACATCACAGCAAATAATTGCCTGCGCGGTTCTAAAACACGGCTTTCGCGCCATGCCGAAAAATAAAGCCACAGCGCCACAGGCACAAATGGCAAAATGTAATTCATCGGCGCATACATGCGTTCTGGAATGCGTATCCCCACCAATCCGAGCGCGTAAAACCCGGCACTCATCAGCGTCAATACGCCAATTTCGCGGATAATGCTAGACCACGCCCGCCGATACGGGTAAACTTCTTCTTCCTCACGCGGCGGTGTGAGCAATCTTGGACGATTGTATCTCATCTCAAATCCTAATTTGTGCTAAACTCAATTGCTATCTATCGTATAATAGTCACCTATCAGACGGAAGTATAAGTATCAATGCACAAACGATATACACTCATTATTACGTTGTTTATCACCCTGCTTATCAGCGCGTGCGCCCCAGATACGAATACACAGGCGTTACGCAGTATCGTCTATGGTCTCACTTTAGAACCATCTGGCTTCGATCCACACATCCATCAGTCATCAGAATTGGGAATTGTGTTGCGCCAAGTGTATGACACATTGGTCTATCGGCATCCCGTCACGAATGAATTTGTGGCGGGGTTAGCCGAAAATTGGGCAATCTCTGATGATGGTCTGACCTATACATTTTTCCTCAAGCGCGGTGTGACTTTTCATGATGGCGAACCGTTCAACGCGCAAGCCGTTGGCGCAAATTTAGACCGCATCACATCGCCCGATACACCATCACAACGGGCGGTTTTTATGTTGGGTCCGTATGTGGGCTACACGATTGTTGACGATTTCACCATCCAAATCAGGTTATCACAACCGTTTGCGCCGTTGCTCGATTCATTGGCACAAGTTTATTTGGGCATCGCCAGCCCCAAAGCCCTAGCCGAATATTCGGTGAATCGGTATCAATTTCATCAAGTTGGGACGGGACCGTTTCGGTTTATCGAATACACAACGGGCGACAAGCTCGTCATCCGCCGTAACCCCAATTACACTTGGGGACCTGAATTTTATGGCGAATTGCCAGCAAACGCCGTACAAGAGGTGGTATTCCGATTTTTCGCCGACCCACCCACCCGCCTGACCGCACTAGAGAGCAAAACCGCGCATATCATGGGCGAATTACCCCCCGCATCGGCGCGGGCAATCACCGCCAATAGCAACATTCAATTATTCCCTGTGCCGATACCGGGCATGGCGATGCAATTTTTATTCAACACACAACGCTATCCAACCGATAATGTCGTGGTACGACGGGCGCTTATCCAAGCCACCAATCGCGCCCTGATTGCCGATGTGGTGTATCAGGGATTTTCGCCCGTTGCGTGGTCGCCCCTCTCTGCCAATACCCTGTTTTATAACCCGCAATTGGTCGGGATGTATCCGTATGACCCAACCAATGCGCGGGGCTTGCTCGAATCGGTGGGATTCGCCGATGAAGATAACAATGGCTATCTCGATGCTGGTGAGGGTGATTTAGAAGTGACACTCCTATTCGCCCCGTGGAATTTTATGCCAGAAACCGCCCAGTTAATTCAACAAACATGGCGCGATGTGGGCGTGAAAGCCACCTTCAAGCAAGTTGCAGGCTTCACTGCCTTGCGCGAAGCGGTCACTACGGGCGAATATAACCTTGTCGCGTTTGATAACGCAGGATATGACCCGCAAATGCTCAATCGCTTTTTCATGACGGGCGGGGCGAATAATTATTCGCTATTCAGCAACACCGAGATGGATGTGGCGTTGATGAATGCGGTCGCCGAATTACAATTTGATGCGCGATTTGCCCGATACGCCCAATTGCAACAATTCATCATGGATAACGCGCTGGTGTTGCCGATTCGAGATTATGTCAATGTCAACGGCGCGGTAGCAGAAATCGGCGGATTGATCTACGATACGTATGGCTGGTTTCCGTTGTTGTATGCGGTGACGCTAGAATCGTGAGAAAATCAATCATGCCACTAAGGATGAATTTTCGAGGACACGATATATCATATCCCTACATGTTGTGGGCGGATATATGCTTCGCTAATCCGCCCCTACAAATCAATACATGCTTTAGTGTGACATTTGCCACTCATGTTCAAGTCCCCTCTCCATGCAATGGGGAGGGGATTTAGGGATGGGGACATGCGCCGTCATATCGTATTCGGCATAGCCACCATCTGGTTGGCGCTCACGGTGGCATTTTTTCTGATGCGCCTCATCCCTGGCGACGCGCTATCGGCACAGATGGATTTGGGCGGGGCATCCTCAACAGAAATTGCCCAAGCGCGTGAGGCGATGGGCTTGGATGACCCGCCTATCGCCCAATATGTTCGTTATATCGGCGCTGTTTTGACGGGTGATTTGGGCTACTCGTTAGTGAGGCTCATCCCCGTCTCGGAACTCATCGCACAACGGTTGTATCCAACGGCAGTTTTGGCGATATGCGCCATGACGTTGGCGATTGTGTGGGGCATCTCCACTGGCGTGATGAGCGCCTCGCGGGGTATGATAGGGATGATTGGACGGGGCATGATGACGCTCGCCCTATCCACCCCCATTTATTGGACAGGCACAGTGGCAATTATCATGTTCGCGCCCCATATCCCCTACACAGGGGTGGATGATTGGCAGGCATGGATTTTGCCCATCACCCTGTTGGCATTTCATGGCATGGGCGGGATTGCGCGGGTGTTGTATGCCAATATCAAAACCATCCAAACACAAATTTTTGTCACCGTTGCCCATAGCAAAGGCTTACACCCCATCACCATTTCGCGCCGTCATGTGTTGCGCGTGGCATTATTGCCCGTGTTACCCGTCATCAGCACCCAATTCGGATTGTTACTCGGCGGTGTGGTCATTACTGAGAGTTTATTCGTGCGCGTGGGATTGGGCAATTTGTTATTCGATGCCGTCATCGCGCAAGATTACCCGATTGTACAGGGAATTATCATCCTCTCGGCGGTGGTATATGTGATGTTATCGCTATTGACCGATTTCATCCGTCATCTAGCAGACCCACGTCTGCGCTGGGATGGATGACGATGATACGTTATCTGGCTTTATTTTGGCTGATATGTTTGATGATTATGGCATTATTCGGGGCGCAAATCGCGCCATACGACCCGATGGTCAATCATGCCGATGCCATCGGGCAAGCGCCAAACAGCACATATTTTTTAGGCACAGACGGCTTAGGACGCGATATTTTGAGTCGGTTGCTCACAGGTGCACAGCGCACACTCGGATTTTCGGCGCTGAGTACGCTCATCGCCATCGCTATCGGCGCGGGATTGGGGATGAGTGCGCCCATGCTGGGCAAATGGGGAGATGGTTTTTTGGTGTTGGTGATGAACACCCTACTGGCATTGCCACCGTTATTCACGGCGCTCGTCATCCTCACATTGCTAGGGCGCGGTGATATGGCGCTGATACTCGCCGTTGGGGTTGGTCAGGTGGGCATGACGGCACAGGTGATACGTGGCGCAACCTATAGCCTCTTGGCAGAGGCGTATATCACCAGTGCGCGGGCGTTAGGCGCGGGTTGGTGGCGGATTGTATGGGTACATGTTCGGCGCGGGATTATGCCAACACTTGGCGCTCAGATGGGCATCGTGTTTGGTTATTGCTTGTTTAATAGCGCGGCGCTCAACTTTTTGGGCTTGGGGGTGGCGTTAGGCGTGCCAGAATGGGGCGCGATGTTGGCAGAAGGACGTGCTATTTTCCGCACCGCGCCCCACCTCGCACTGTTCACAGGTTTATTGTTGATGAGCGTGGTCATGACTGTGAATCGGGTGATAGATGATTATTTCATTTAGAGCATGATAAATTTAGGGACGATATACGCGCTTCGCGCTAATCGTCCCTTACAAATCGTGGAAATTTTAGGATGTGTACGGGCGGATTAGCACCATTGGGTGCGTATATCCGCCCTCTTATTGATGATGTTGGTTAATCCACGCCAAAACCGCATCCACCTGCCCAATCGGCAATTTTTGGGCATCGTGTAAGGTCATCACCACATCCTCAAACCGAAATAACGGATGAATCGGTATATCAGACGGGTGATTATCACCATACGTCATGATGACCAGCGACCTATCCAATTCAAGCCCCACCTGCCTCGCCTTTTGGATGAGCGCGGGATAGGTTGTATCATCTTTTGCCCACACATTCGCCACAAATAAGGCGGGATGCCCAACATCATACGCGCCGAGCAAATCATAGACACCATCGCGCCCGGTGCCTTTGCTATACACAAGCGGGATATTCGCCAAATGTGCGATGAGCGTCCCCAACGGCACGCTATCGGCAGGCGCGAGTAGGCGTTCATAACGGGTTGTATCCACCATCTTCATCAAACGGTCAACCACATGGGCTAAGACATCGGGATAAGACGGCAACAATTCAAACTGAATTTTGAACGGCACATCCTCGAAGCGCCCAAATTGGATTAAACCCGCCCGCCAAAATTGCTCGATTAGCGCATCCATCAAACATCCTTTAACTGAACTAATTTTTCGCGCAAGGTATCGGCAAAATGGGCTGTACCATCGGCATAAACCAATTCATCACCGACTATTTTAAGCCGTATGAGCCGATTTGTGCCAGCGATAGTTAATTCATGCACACCGCGCCAAAAAATCCCACCAGATGGGGGACTATCGGGCGTTGGCAGATGGTCATTGGTCACGAATGCCGTCTTATCGGCGCGGGTGAGATAGGCGGATAGGTGTTTACCATCAGCTAAAATCACGGCATCGGCGTTAAATGTGCCTTCATCGGTCAGATGAGCATAATCCGCGCCCGAAAATTGACCATCTATCACGGTGATCAGGTGACTATCGACATAAGCGATGGTGCGCTCTAAGGCAATAATCCCCGCCGCGCCAATGGCGAGATAGGCGGGAAAATCGAACACATAGCCACAAACAACATCTCGCGTAGCGTTGATGATAATTTTGGCGAATGGCAAAAACGGGTCGTCATACGCTTTGATAGGCGCGGGCATCTGCATCAAGACAGGGCGTATCCGCAACACGATATGCGTCCGATTGGTCTGGATGACCTGCTCTAATTTTTGGATGAATGTCTGGGTCATGACTCGCGTTGCTCTTTCACCATACGCCATAACATCGACAATGACCATGTGGTGACGAATTGCTTCGCCATCTCAGATTTTCCGCCGAAACCATAAGCGCGTTCTGCGCTTTTTGCGGGTGTATAAACCGCCACCACCGCCCCCTGATTGGTATCTGGGGCTTCATCCACATCTGGGTTAGCGACAATAGCGATGCCGACATAGGCGGATGAGGCAGTCACAACCTGTTGAATCGCTTCGGACGCAATCCCGCGTAAATCGGTTGCGGATAACGACAAGGCATTTTTGAGCGATTCGGGCGTGGGATGATGATACGATTGCACCAATACCGTATCATATTGGTCAATTTTTCGCAATGTATCGCTGACGATGGGCGCGATGCCCGCCTCGATAACGGCTAATTTGATGCCATGCTTAAAACATAAATCGAGCAATGCCTGTTCGATTTTTTCATCATCCACGCCATAAATTCATCCAACATGCTCTCACCAATGCCCGCGGCTTTGAGGATATGCGCTTTGATAATCCCCAACGGATAGCGCCCGCGTAAATAGGGGATCACTTTTTCTTGCATCAGGAATTTCATCTCGCGTGGGACACCCGGTAGACTAATCACCACTTTATCGCCGACTTCAACGGCAAACGATGGCGCAGTCCCGACAGGGTTTTCGATGATAATCGCCCCATCGGGGACATAAGCCTGTAGGCGATTATTATCGGTCATGTGGACGTTAAATGTTGCAAATCGCGCCGCAATCTGGTCGAGTAGGAATTGATGAAAAACCAATTCGCGCCCTGTGGCTTGCGCCACACCCTGACGGGTCATATCATCCACTGTCGGACCCAACCCACCACAGGTGATGACCACATCGGCACGCCCCAATGCGATCTCTATCGCAGAGGCGATACGATTGGCGTTATCACCCACAGAAGTCATGAAATACAGATTGATACCTAAATCTCGCAAGACTTTAGCAAGATAAACCGAATTGGTATCGGTCAACTCACCAAGCAAAATCTCTGTGCCGATGCTAATGATCTCGGCATTGATTGTTACATTCATCACAATTCTCTCATGAATTCCGCCCAAGTTTCTGAGAAAATGGGCTTTTTTTTGGCAAAAAAATGAAAACTAGATTATAATCAAGACTTGATAAAAGCAAGCCAATCTCCTGAAAATATTTGTGCAAATTGAACGAGAGATGTGGTTTTTTTTTACAAATATGTGCATTTAGCCCAAAAGACATGGAGGTATAGTGTGGCAAGTGTAACCTTCGATCATGTATGGAAACGCTACGGGGGCAACTCTGTAGTAAAAGACTTGAATATTCATATTGAAGATAAAGAATTTCTTGTTTTTGTCGGACCATCAGGTTGCGGAAAATCCACCAGCTTACGGATGTTGGCAGGATTAGAAGAAATCAGCGATGGACGGGTACTCATCGGCGACCGCGTTGTCAATAACGTTGCGCCAAAAGATCGTGATGTAGCGATGGTGTTCCAAAGCTATGCGCTGTATCCTCACATGACTGTGTATGATAACATGGCATTCGGTTTGAAACTGCGTAAGACCCCCAAATCGGTGATTGACCAACGTGTGAAAGAAGCCGCCGCCAGTTTAGGCTTGTCGAATTTGCTCGACCGCCGTCCCCGTCAATTATCGGGTGGTCAACGTCAACGGGTGGCGGTCGGACGCGCCATCGTGCGTGAACCAGATGTCTTCCTCATGGACGAACCCCTCTCCAACCTTGATGCCAAATTGCGCGTAGAAGCCCGTTCATTCATCAGCAAATTACACCAACACCTCGAAACGACCTTCATCTACGTCACCCACGACCAAGTAGAAGCCATGACAATGGGGACGCGCATCTGCGTTTTGAGCGCGGGCGAATTGCAACAAATTGATAGTCCCTTCAATTTGTATCACAACCCCCGTAATGTTTTTGTTGCGACCTTCATCGGAAGCCCTTCCATGAACCTGTTCAAAGCCACCTTACACAAAGCTGAACATGGTTTAGTCGTGGATACAGGCACATTCCAATTGAATGTCCCAGAATCGAAAGCCGCGCCATTCATGTCGCATGTGGGCAAAGAAGTCGTGTTTGGGATTCGCCCAGAAGATATTCACGACATCGAATTCCAACCGCCCGGAATTTTGCCCTCGCAAACCGAAGGCAATGTGGACGTGATTGAACAAATGGGTAACGAGATGATCATCTACCTCGAAGAAGGTGGCAAAACATTCATCGCCCGTACCGACCCCCGTACCCGCGCCCGCATCGGTGGACGCATGGGCTTGGTGTTCAACATGGAAAACATGCACATCTTCGATAAAGATACCGAATTGTCGCTGGCATACGAACACAAGCAACAAGAAATGGCAAAAGCCCGCTAAAAATGGTGGTAAGAGACTTGTTACGGCAAGCCCCTATGGGCAATGTCACACACAACAAAAAAGAGGCGCAATGCCTCTTTTTTGATTTTCGACAATTTATTTTGTGGCGAATACGCCATTCTTGGTAGGTATTTTCTATGGCGGATATACGCTTCGCTCATCCGCCACGATGTGCCACATACTACGATGTGCGCTGAAGCACCTTGCGAAATTTATATCCATAGACGATCATGCCCTTCGCGCCTTCGGTGGTCAATTTACGTGTGACCATCTCGACCCGATCACCAATGGCGAGCGGTTCATCACCCAAGTCGGTGATTTGCGCGGTGAGCATGACACCTTCATCGAGTTGAATCAGCGCCAACACATACGGCGCTTGTTCGGTGAACGATTCGGGCGCGTCTTGGACAGTGGTATAACTCCAAACTGTGCCTGTGCCAGAAAAGGCAAATCGTTCATGGCGGATTTCCGCCTGCGTCATCTCGGTCATTTTTAGGCTACTTTGATAGTCGCTTGGGCGACCGGTTGTTGAACGGAGACCGCTTCAAATTCTTGGGTGTCGGTGTTGTTGGAGCGGGCTTGGAGGCTCACTTCGCCAGTTTCGACACGAACACCTTCTAAACGATACCGTTGTGCATTCATACGCCAATGTCTTGAAATTTGCATGTCACATTACTCCGCATACTTGTGATAACTTGAACAAACTACGACCATTGTAGGATAAAAAGTCTCTCAATTACTCTCACTGAGAGGCAAAAACCTCTCAAATGGTCTCTAAAATGTGGGTAATCGCGGTTGTGGCGATGCCACCTAAATTCTGGATGAGAGCCGTTTTCGCGTTGCTCACTTGGTTCTCATTTGCCTCTCCGCGCAGTTGCAACACCGCTTCTACCGCTTGATACACCCCCGTAGCCCCGATTGGATTGCCCCGACTCTTCAACCCGCCGAAGGTGCTGATGGGTAATTCACCTGTCAAGCCGATTTTTTCGGTCAAGCGCCACCCTGCCCCGCGGTCTGCATAACCCATCGCTTCAAATGCGAGGGTTGTCAGGATGGTGAAGGCATCATGCAATTCGAGCAAGTCGAGTTGATCGCGGGTTTTATCAGCTTGTGCCAATGCTTTTTGGGTAGATAATGCCACCGCTTTGAGATATAACGGGTCTTTGCGATCATGTAGCGCGAGGGTATCGGTTGCGACCGCGCTCCCCGCGATTTTTATCGGTTGTCCGACCCTATCCATCGCCCAATCCAGAGGGGCGAGGATGACCGCCGCGGCACCATCGGCATCGGGCGCACCATCAAATAAATTCACAGGGTCAGAGACAAACGGCGCTTTGGCGAATGCCCCCGCTTTGATGATGTTGCGATACATCGCCAACGGGTTGCGTTTGCCGTTAGCATGAGCATTGATACTAAATCCCTCGAATGCCGCCAGATCTACACCATAGTCGTGCATATAACGGCGCATGAGCATGGCGGCGAGCGC
Source organism: Anaerolineae bacterium (assembly GCA_034436155.1). Taxonomy (GTDB): domain Bacteria; phylum Chloroflexota; class Anaerolineae; order Aggregatilineales; family Phototrophicaceae. The sequence goes on along the minus strand of DAOTVP010000038.1, from coordinate 25,218 downwards.
GGGCAATGTCGCGCCGTGAATCGATTCAAAATCGGCATCAAGGCTGACATTGCGCCCTTCTACGCGGGAACTGCCGATTCTATCAGACGATTTTTCTACACCCACAACCAACGCAATGTTCACCGCGCCACTGGCAACGGCTAAATAACCCGTGCGAAGCGCCGCCCCGCCAGAAGCATCACCCGCTTCGATGGTGTAGGCTTCGATGTTGCCCAAACCCGCATAATCGGCGACCAACGCGCCCAAATGCGACTGACTGCTGAAGGTTGTGCCGTAAGAATTGCCCAAATACAGGGCATCCACCGCATCAATGTGGGCATCGGATAACGCCGATTCGATGGCTTCCGCGCCCAACATGCGTAAACTTTTATCCCAATGTTCTCCGACAGGGGTCATGCCGACCCCGATAATGGCGACTGGTCTCATGGTTTATCCTTTATCTATCGCGTATGAGGACGCGCAAAAGCGCGTCCGTACAGATTGCATCTTATTATTTGTATGAGAGGACGCGCAAAAGTGCGTCCGTACAGGCATCACGCCCGAAAAATCGAACAGTTTGTAATGGACGATTAGCGCGAAGCGCGTATATCGTCCACAGATATTGACGAATGGTGTTTTTAATCTTTCAATTTATCGCGGAAACGACAATAGGTGGCATAATCAATCACGGTACGGCGGTTGATATAATCACGGGTACGCGGGGCGCGATTTTGCACCAACTCGATTTTATCGGTCACGAGGATGTCAAACGCATCCGACCCCGCCCCACTGCCATAACTGACCATCAAAATGCGGTCTCCCGCTTTGGCTTGGTCTAAGATGGCGGTCAATCCGACCATACACGAGCCAGAATACACATTGCCGATGTGGTCTGCGAGCAAGCCCGTGCTATATTGTGCCTCTGTAAATCCGAGCATTTGCGCCGCCCGCATCGGGAATTTGACATTCGGTTGATGGAACACAGCGTAGGTATAATCGGCGGGGGTGGTATTCATCATCTGCATAAGTGCCGATGCCGCGCTGGTCACATGATGAAAATAAGCGGGTTCACCGGTGAATCGGTCGCCATGTGACGGATAAGTCTGACCAGAGCGTCGCCAAAAATCGGGCGTATCGGTCACAAAACTATAACTGCCCTGATACACCGCACACGCTTCTTCAGCGGGTCCGATTAAAAATGCCGCCCCGCCCGATGCCGCTGTGTATTCCAACGCATCGCCAGGACGACCTTGCGCCGTATCCATGCCGATACTGAGGGTATACATGCCCATGCCACTGCCGACAATCCCAATCGAGGCTTGAACGGCTTCTGTGCCTGCTTTACAGGCAAATTCCCAATCCGCCGCCTGAATATTGGGCGATGTGCCGATGCTCTCGGCGACAATCGTGCTGGTCGGTTTGACGGCATACGGGTGGCTTTCGCTACCCACCCACACCGCACGGATGAGCTTGGGGTCTATATTGGCGCGTGCAACGGCGTTCCGCGCCGCTTCGATGGACATGGTGGTGACATCTTCATCAATCCCCGCCACCGCTTTTTCTTTGACAGGGCTACCGCCGAGTCCGTGCGTCCAAATTCGCGCCACTTCTGCCCCTGGCAAGCGATAACGCGGAATATACGCCCCATATCCGACAATCCCGACTTGACGGGAAGGTTTCATCAACAAAGAACTGCTTTGTTGATATGTGTATGTCCCATTTTGATTCACTATACCGACTCCTATTCACCTGATGATTGTTTCATCATCTCAACCAATTGTTTGGCGCGTTCTAAGCGGATATTTTTCTCATCTATCATCTGTTGGGCGATTTTCGGCGCGAGTTCTGCCGATGCGCCCGCGGCGAGTGCCAATTGCCGTGCGTGCATTCGCATGTGACCCTGTTGGATGCCATCGGTGGCGAGGGCGCGAATCGCCGCGAAATTTTGCGCTAATCCGACCGCCACCATGACTTCTGCGAGTTCCTGCGCGGTGCTAATCCCCAAAATGTCGAGTGCCAACTGCGCGGTTGGATGCACCCGCGTCGCCCCGCCGACAATCCCCACCGATAACGGAATTTCAATCGTGCCTTTCAGGTCGCCATCGGGCGTGACCCGCCATTGCGTCATGCTGGTATAGCGTCCATCACGAGCGACATAGGCATGTGCGCCCGATTCGACCGCCCGCCAATCGTTGCCCGTGGCAATCACCACCGCGTCAATGCCATTCATCACGCCTTTGTTATGCGTGGTGGCGCGATACGGATCTATCTCGGCGAAATACCCCGCCTCGACAATCGCCTTGACGACTTGCTCACCCGTCAGGGTCTCGGTTGCGAGCGATGCTTTGGGGATAACCCCCTCTGCGCGTGCCTTGCGTTTATCCGTCAGGTTGCTGAGTATCCGCAAATTCACGCGCCCGCCTGTGAGCGATTCGATATGCGGTGCGAGATGTTCAACGGCGGTGTTAATGGCATTCGCGCCCATCGCATCACGGGTATCGAGGAGCAGATGAAGCACCATCATCGCGCCGATGGGGGTATCCTCGAACACGCGAACTTCAATATCTCGCGCCCCTCCCCCGCGTTTGACAATGCTCCCGCCCACACTATCCGCTTCGGCGAGGAGCATGGGCTTATTCGCCTCAATTTGCGCGATAGCGTGTGCCATATCAGGAATATCTAACACCTGAATCTGACCTATCATGATGGGTTCATCGCTGGACGTGGTGAATCCGCCCCCATCCCGAAATAGCCGCGCCGCATTGCTACACGCCGCCACCACAGACGGCTCTTCAATGACCATCGGCACGAGGACATCGCGCCCGTTGATGAGGAAATTGGTCGCAACGGCAAACGGCAAGGCATAGCGCCCCAACACATTTTCTATCATGGCATCGGCTTGGTCGGATGACAACCCGCCGTCAAGTGGCATAGGGCTATCGGTTGGTTGACCGAGCCAATCGGCGATGATAGCGAGGCGCTCTTGAAGTGTCTTTTTATAGAATTGTGAAATTCGTGATGTTTTTAAGTTTGTCATGCCCGTTACTATAGCACAAACGCACTCGCAAAAACTTGCAAAACCTATCAGACGTGTGAAAAATCGCACAAGGCTAATGTGGGACTTATCTAATCATATATTGGACACTCGTATGATATTTAGTGGATACTCATCCACATCTAGTATGCTATTCGTCTGATAGACTACTCCATCATAAAGGATAATCATCATATCATGCGACCAGACCTATCCACATTCCAAGCCGAAGAACACCAACCGTTCACCTTATATGGCGATACCTACACCGCCGTCATGCTCATTCACGGCTTCCCTGGCACCCCCGCCGAAATGCGCCCACTCGTGCCGTTATTCCGAGAGTTCAATTATACGGTGCAAAGGGTGTTATTGCCCGGTTTTGGCACAGACCTCGAAACGTTGCCCACGCGCACCTATGCCGATTGGGTCAACTTTTTGGTGGATGAGGCGCGAAAATTACGCCAAACGCATGACCGTTTGTTGGTGGTCGGATTTTCGATGGGTGGCGCGTTGGCGGTGCGCGTGGCGTATGAATTAGGCGATGTAAACGGGTTATTGCTCTACGCGCCATTCTGGAAAATTGAGCATGTCGCGTGGCGTGCCATGCCGATTATTCAGGCGTTGTTCCCGCAACCGCGCATTTTTAGATATTTGCCGTTGGATTTTGATAAGCCCGAAGTGCGCGATGGCATCCGCCGATTTATGCCCAACGCCGATCTCGACGACCCGCAAGTACGCCGAGAAGTGCGCGATTTTCGGCTACCTGTGCGGATGTTCGCGCAAATTCACAAAGCGGGGCATGAAGCCTATCGGCTCGCGCCAAAAATCACCTGCCCCACCCTGATTGTGCAAGGTCTGGAAGATGATTTAGTCCGTCCATCGCTGACGGAACACTTCGCATCACGCATCGGCAATAGCACCTATCAGACTATCCACGCGCCCCATGTGTTGATAGACCCCAAACTATCCGATTGGGATACATTGGTGAACATCACAAAAACATTTCTTGATGACCATAATTAACCATCATTTACACATCGTTTAGCGCCTACTCATCCTCATTGGGTAAGCTATTTTGATATAATCTTGCCAAATAAGGATGACTAATTTATGCGCCGATATATTTATAAAACCCTGCATCCCCACATCTTTCAGGGGACACATACCCGCCGTCCCTATTTTGAGGGGTGGTATTTTAAGCTGGTCAGCGCCGATGAGCAAACCCGCTATGCGATTATACCGGGCATTTTTCGCGGTCAAGACCCCGCCAAAGACCACGCCTTCATCCAAGTTTTAGACGGCATGAATGGGCGGGCGACCTATCATGAATATCCCATCAGCACCTTTTGGGCGGATGAAAAACATTTTATCGTGCGCGTGGGCGAGAGCGAATTTTCTGATACACATATCAATCTGAATATCCACGATGACCAATTATCGCTCGGTGGCAACATCACCTTCGCGGGTGGGCGCGGGTGGGATGTCACGCTTGTCCAGCCAGGGGTCATGGGATGGTATATGTGGTTGCCCATTATGGAGTGTTATCATGGCATCGTCAATTTATACACCACGCTCAACGGTGAACTGACCGAAAATGGCAAACGGCTCAATTTCACCGATGGACGCGGATACATCGAAAAAGATTGGGGACAAGCGTTTCCATCGGCTTATATTTGGATGCAAAGCAATCATTTCGATACACCCAATACATCGCTCACCGCGTCTATCGCCATGATTCCGCTCATCGGGCGGTCATTCAGAGGCGCGATTGTCGGGTTTTATCATCAAGAGACGCTATATAAATTCGCCAAGTATACCAATGCCATCAATGAATGCTTAGAATTGACGGATAAATATGTATATTGGACGATGCGAAACAAAATGCACCGTTTAGAATTGGTCGCAGAACGCGGTAGCGGGGGATTGCTCCTCGCGCCGATTCGCACCGAAATGCACAAGCGGGTGGATGAAACCATGCGCTCAACCGTGCATGTGCGCTTAACCACGCTTTCGGGCGAGGTGCTGTTTGATGAGCACGGTCGCAACACAGGTTTAGAAGTACATGGTGATTTGGACACCTTGTTAAAGGCGAAATAGATGACCCGATTATTACTTGCCCGTCAATTTTTTTTGACCATCCCACGCCCACAACGCGCCGTGTATATGTTGATAGCGGGGTGGATGTTGGCGATGATTTTCGTGCCGATTTTACGGTGGATTTTTGGCGATGACATCATCCCCGCGGCGATTACCTTCGCGTTGCTGGTGCAATTTAGCGCCGTATTCGCCGCACTCGCTACCAAGTGGGGATTGTCGCGCATTGGTATGGTGTTTGGCGTAGTCGCCGTCATGACGTGGGGTGTGGAATTCATCGGCTCGAAAACCAATTTTCCGTTTGGCAGTTATGATTATACCCCCCTGCTCCAACCGCAATTGGGCGGTGTGCCGTTGCTCATCCCGTTGGCGTGGTTTATGATGTTGCCCGCCGCGTGGACAATCGCCCATTTAACGGTCGGTACAAAAAATCCCGTTTTGTATGTTGGCATATCGGCATTGGCGATGACCGCGTGGGATTTATTCCTCGACCCGCAGATGGTGGCGTGGGGATTTTGGGAATGGCAGGAGTATGGCGCGTATTTCGGCATCCCGTTGGTGAATTATTTCGGTTGGTTGCTGACCTCGGCGGTCATCACGGCTGTTATCCGTCCGTATCGCTGGGAGATGCCCCGTTGGGAGATGTGGATAATTTACGCGGTGGTGTGGTTTTTGCAATCAGTCGGGTTAGCCGTATTTTGGGGCATGGCGGGACCCGCCTTTTTTGGGTGTATCAGCATGGGCGCGTTTTTACTCTGGAGTTGGAAGGGACTCGGCAAACATGAGCATTGAGGCTATCATCTTCGCGCTAATCGCGTTTGGATTGGGGTCTATACCGTTTTCGTTCCTCATCGGCAAGTTGGGCTTAAAAAAAGATATTCGCACGGTTGGCGATGGCAATCCGGGCGGGTTTAATGTGCTTCTGGCGGGCGGTGTGGCATGGGGCGGGCTGGCTATTTTTCTGGATGCGTTCAAAGCCGCCTTGCCTGTGGGTTTAGCCACGCACATCTTCAAATTCACCGATTGGGAATTGGTCATCATTGCGATTGCGCCCGTGCTTGGTCATGCGTTTTCGCCATTATTGCGTTTTAAGGGTGGCAAAGCGATTGCCAGTACGGGCGGTGTGACTATCGGCTTCAGCATTTTGCCCATGCCCGTTGTCTTGATGATAGGTCTCATCGTGTTTTATATCACCCTCACGAGTAGCGGATGGGCGACCATGTTCACATGGACGCTCGGCGTATTATTTTTGCTGGTGACATCGGCACCATGGGCGTGGTTGGTGTCGTGGTTGATAATCGGCGCGTTGTTGATTTATAAACATCGGCGCGATTTGCGTCATGCGCCCAAACTCAAACCCGCCGTCATGAAACGCTTAGGCATGGGGTGATATGTCCGCTTGGCTAGGCGTTATTATCGCTATCCCACTCATCGTTATCAGCCTGAATATGCTCATCAATCGGATGTTTTTTCCGCGTTTATCATCCACACGTCCGTTATCCGACACGCCTTTCGTCTCGGTGATGATACCCGCCCGTAACGAGGCGCTGGTCATCGGCACGACCATCCAAAATTGGTTATCGCAGTCGTATCCACAGTACGAAGTGATTTTGTTGGATGATAATTCGACGGATGATACGGCAAAAATCGCCCGTGATGTCGCGGGTGATTGTGATAAATTGACTATTTTATCAGGTGCGCCGTTGCCCGATGGTTGGATGGGCAAAAATTGGGCGTGTCATCAAATGGCGAACATGGCAAAGGGGGATATTTTGTTGTTCACCGATGCCGATGTGCATTGGTCTGCCGATGGCTTATCGGCATTAGTCGCCGATATGACCGCCCGAAACGCCGATGTATACAGTGTGTGGTCTACCCAAGAGACCGTAACGTGGGGTGAACGATTGGTTGTGCCGTTGATGGCGTTGGTGATACTCGGTTATTTGCCGATTTTAGGCGTGCATCATATCCCGTTGGGGGCATTCGGCGCGGCGAATGGGCAATGTATGGCGTGGCGCAAACGGGCATATCACCACATCGGCGGGCATGAACGGGTGCGGGGCAATGTGTTAGAAGATGTGACGTTGGCGCGAATGGTCAAATCGGCACACATGCGCTTACGCATGGCGGATGGCGCGGGGTTGGTGACTTGTCGGATGTATCGGAATTGGCGCGAGGTCAAAAATGGCTTCGCCAAAAATATCCTCGCAGGTTATGGTAGTCCTTTCGCGCTCATGTTGGGCATCATTTTTCACTGGTTGATATTCATCATCCCCAGTTTATGGTTAATCATTGCCCTACTGCTTGGGGATACCATCCTCATGCCCGCATTGTTAACGATTTTAGGGATGCTGATTCGCGCCCTAAGCGCCTCATTCACCCGTCAGCGCGTGCTGGATGCGCTATTTATGCCCGTATCAGCCCTGTTGATGACGATTATCGCCATCCAAGCCCTGTATTGGCATTACACACAAGGTGGTCCGACATGGAAAGGGCGCATTGTGCATCATACATTATCTAAAGGAAAACACAATGGATAAACCCATCATCATCATCGGCGCGGGAATCGGAGGCATGAGCGCGGCTATCCGATTGGCAAGCGCGGGCAAGCGCGTGATTATTCTCGAAAAAAATGCGCGTGTCGGTGGCAAAATGTACCAAATCGAAACCGATGGTTTCCGTTGGGATACGGGTCCGTCGGTCATCACCATGCGCCATGTGTTTGAGGATTTATTTAATATTGCGGGGCGAAAATTAGACGATTACCTCACGCTGTTGCCACTCGACCCGCTCACCCGTTATTTTTATCTTGATGGCACGGTGTTCAACGCATCGAGCAATGTATCACGCATGGCGGAACAAATCGCCCAATGGGATGAGCGCGATGTGGCAGGGTATTTTAAGTATCTGGCATACGTGGCGACCATCCACCGCATCACGGGACCGGTTTTTATTTACGATAGACCACCCCGCCCCGCCAGCTTCCTCAAAGTACCCATCACCGAATGGCTCAAAGCCGACCCATTGCGCCAAATGCAACCCGCCATTAACGGCTTCGTCAAATCGCCCTATTTGCGCCAATTGCTGGGACGATTCGCCACGTATGTCGGCGGAAGCCCGTATTTAGCACCCGCCACGCTCAATGTGATTGCCCATGTCGAGATGACAGGCGGGGTGTGGTATCCGCAAGGTGGGATTTATCAAATCGCACAAGCCCTCGAAAAGGTGGCGGGTGAATTAGGAGTCGAAATTCGCACCAATACGCCTATCCAACACATTGACGTGCAGAATGGGCGGGCGGTGGCGATCATCACGCAAACTGGTGAACGCATCGAAGCGGAGGCGATTCTCGCTAATGCCGATGTGACCAGCGTGTATGCGCATCTGCTCCCGCGTAAATATGCCGAAAAGCGCCTGAATCGGCTCAAGAAACAAGAACCGTCTGGCTCTGGATTTGTGATGTTACTCGGCATCGAAGGCGAACATCCCCATTTAGCGCATCATAACGTGTTTTTTTCGGGCGATTATCGGCGTGAATTTGAGAGCATCTTCAAAAAAGGCATCCCCGCCGATGATATGACGGTGTATGTGTCTATCACCAGCAAAACCGATTCTGACCACGCACCTGTGGGGCATGAAAATTGGTTCATCTTGGTTAATGCGCCCGCATTATCTTCACAGTATGATTGGAATCAGCATAAAATTGCTTACCGAGATAAAATATTCGACCAATTGGCGCGGTTTGGCGTGGATATTCGAGATAAAATTCGTGTTGAACACATGCTTACGCCACATGATTTAGAAAATATGAGTGGCGCTTGGCGCGGGGCGTTGTATGGTGCATCGGCGAATAGCAAATGGACGGCATTCAAGCGCCCGCATAATCGCTGTGCCGATATTCGCGGCTTGTATTTCGCAGGCGGGACAACCCACCCTGGCGGTGGCGTGCCGATGGTCATGCTATCGGGCAAAGTGGCATCAGAACTGATATTAGAGGACGCAAGAATGACATAACTTTGTTGTGGCGGACATACGAGGCTGAAGCCTCTAGTCCGCCATTACACTCATCAAAATTGGAAATCGTGTAAGGGACGACTAACGAAGTGTATGTCGTCCCAATATGACAGAGATTATCTGGATAAAACATGATGAAAGCCTTTTATGTAACTGATTTTGTGTTGCCGTTGCCACCCGACCATCGCTTTCCGATGAGCAAGTATTCGGGTGTGTATGAGCGCGTCAAAGCGGCGGGCATTGCCAATTTATGCGTACCACCCGCCGCTACTGATGTGCAAATTTTGCGTTGTCATACCGAAGATTATCTGCGCCGTGTCGAAAATGGACATCTGACCGATGCCGAAATTCGGCGCATTGGCTTTCCGTGGTCTACGTTGATGGTGGAACGATGCAAACGCTCATCAGGCGCGACCATCGCCGCGGGTTATGCGGCATTGACCGATGGTGTGGCGGTGAATTTGGCGGGTGGCACGCATCATGCTTGTACCGATCATGGCGAGGGGTTTTGTGTGTTCAACGATGCCGCCATCGCCGCCCGTGAATTACAGGCGCGCGCGGGAATTGAGCGCGTGCTGATTGTGGATTGTGATGTGCATCAAGGCAATGGCACGGCGCAAATCACCCACAACGACCCAACCATTTTCACCTTTTCGATACATGGCGAGAAGAATTTTCCGCATCGCAAATTCCCCAGCGACCTCGATATCGGCTTGAGCGATGGCACAAGCGATGACGAATATCTAATGTACCTCGAAGAAGGGTTAAGGCGAGCGATTTTTTTATCGAACCCGGATTTTGCCGTCTACATCTCTGGCGCAGACCCCTTTATTGGTGATAAACTAGGGAAATTACACCTTACAAAAGACGGATTGGCAAAACGTGACCGTTTGGTCATAATGATGTTGCGCGAGGCAAATTTGCCTGTCGCGGTGGCAATGGGTGGCGGATATGCCCCCGATATTACCGATATTGTCGATATTCATTTTCAGACCGTTTTGATTGCATCGCAATTTGCAAAAATATGAGGGATATGAGGCGATGGTCATCACACTCAAAGAATGGCTCAAACGTCAATTGGATAGCGTGATTAGTGTTCAAATCACCCTACCCCATAGCGAATACGCCGATATGGTCGTGCATAGCTGGACAGGGTATAAAATTTATATCCACATCCTCAATCAAATCCCCAAAACGCGCACCATTCGCAAACAATTGCAAGATGCCACCGAAATCGGCGTGGGGTCTTTATTTTTGGTGGATGAATCGCTCATCCCTAGCGATGGCGGGCGGGCGCAATTGGACGAGTGGATGCACACACTCCATAATCTAACAGGGGAACGGATGTATGCCACGCGGATCGTGAAAGGGATGCCCGAAATTTTTCAGGTACATTTTGAACCGTATAGCAATGGTGATTATCTGACGTGGTACGGACCGTTGGTCGAATTCAAGCACCTGCGCTTCTTCAAAACATCGCTCCAAAAACCGCGCATCGTCAAAGGGGATTGGTTTGTGGCGGATTTTGGCGGAGGGTCTTTTTGGCGCAATACCGATTATCGCAGTTACCGCGCCAAACGCGATGCCGAAATCCCACGCCAACGTCAGACGTATTGGCACACATGGGAGGCTTATGGTCAAACATGGGCGGGCATGGCAGACGAAAATAGCCGTCCCAAACAAAACGGCGCGAGTTATAGCAACGGAGCTTCGGCATCGGCGCAATCCAAAAGCCCCATCACCGATTATTTAGAGGTGTGCTTCAAAATTTTGGGATTAGATCCGTCTGCCGATAAAGAAGCGGTGAAGGCGGCATTCCGCAAATTAGCCATCGTGTATCATCCTGATACGAGCGAATTGCCATCCGAAGAAGCCGCCAATAAATTTCACGCGCTCAATAAAGCCTACGATTACATCAAAACAGCACGCGGTTGGAATTAATCGCCACCGACAGGCGCAACCGAGTGTGTTTTCACACGCGCCCGTTGCCGTTCTTGCATCATCCCCCAAAAGACAATCGTCCCAAAGCCATAGGCTTGCATGGCGTAGAGCGGGATGAGGGTGGGCATATACCCTATCGCCAAAATCCCTGCGCTGGCGGTGTATAGTGTGAGACCGATTTCGCAGAAAATTGTCCAATCTGTGCCGAGCGCATATTGATTACTCGCCCACGCCTGACCCGAAAATTTGGGCGTGCGCTTGATGTTATTCGGACGGCGCATCAGCGCCTCTATCACGCCGATGGTATTGGTGAACATCACCCCGCTCCCGATTGCTAACAGCACAGGGAAGGCGATCAACCGCCCCACCCAATCATCATACAATTGGCGTTGGCTGATGACATACATCAGGGGCGCGGCAAGCCCCAACAATCCCAACGGCGCGAGGGGCAAGGTTTGCAAAACACCTGTGAGCATCAAAATGGGATTGAGAATGGTCAAGATGAGCAACCAGACTTGGGTGACATACTGAAAGAGGTGGATGGTCGCCATGATTTTCTGAAACACGTTCAGGTGTTCGGAGCGCCATAACCCACCCAATAGGCGGAATAAATTTTGGGTGACACCCTTCGCCCAGCGCGATTGTTGCGCTTTATAGGCGGCGATTTGAGGCGGTAATTCGGCAGGGACAGCCACATCGGGCAGATAGAGTACCTTCCAGCCACGCATTTGCGCCCGAAAACTGAGGTCTAAATCTTCGGCGGTGGTTTGCGCCGTCCAACCGCCCGCATCATCAATGCACGACCTGCGCCATACGCCCGCCGTCCCGTTAAAACTGAGCAACAATCCGCCACGACTACGCGCCGTTTGTTCAATCACAAAATGACCATCCACGCTCATGGCTTGACTGCGCGTGATGAGGTTTTGTTCGGCATTCAGGTGCGCCCAACGCCCTTGTACGATACCGATTTTTGGGTTGGTCAGAAAATGCGGAATCGTCTGGCGCAAAAAATCGGGGGCGGGGACAAAATCGGCATCAAAAATGGCGATGAACGGGGCATCATTTTCGCCCAAGCCATATTGCAAAGCCCCCGCTTTGTATTCGGTACGGTGTAGACGGCGCACATGCGTCATCTTCCAACCGAGTCGGTGATAATGATGGACTAAATCGGCGATGATAGACGCGGTATCATCGGTTGAGTCGTCTAAAATTTGGATATGCAGACGGTCTTTGGGATAATCGAGCGCAATCATCGCCTCTAACAATTGGCGCACAACAAATTTCTCGTTATAAATGGGTAGTTGGATGAGGACAGGTGGTAAATCGGCATCTGAGATATGCGGTAGAGTGGGTTTATGATTGCGATGAATCACCCATAAAATGATGAGGACAAATATCGCGCCCGAAAAAATGGCTAATCCAATGGCGCTAAGGATATAAATGATGGTGAGAATTGTGAGTAGTGGGGTCATAGGCACATATCTATATGGGTGTAGCACATTCCATTATCTGCCATTCAGCGTAAGAGGATGATAATTGGTCTATTTCATCAATAGCACAGTATTTCTGAGGGCGGATATACGCACCTCTAGGTGCTAATCCGCCCACATCTATTGGCTCAAATTTGAAAAGATTGCGTTTGTACGGGACGATTAGCGCATAGCGCGTATATCGTCCCTATTTCACAATCAATTACAATCATCATCCTCAATAATCAAATGCACACACCACGAGGACGAAATTACGCTTCTGGGGTGGCTTCAGTTGTCGCCTCTGTTTCGGGGACGACATCGGTCGTAGATTCGGTATCTGTCGTAGATTCGGTATCTGTCACATCGTCTGTCAACACAGGAGCGGTGATGGTTGTATCTGGCGTATCCGCAGATGTGGGTTGAATGGCGCTCGAAATCAGGGGTGCAAGCACCAGCGCCACAATCGCCACCAATTTGAGCAAAATATTCAACGATGGACCCGCGGTATCTTTGAAGGGGTCGCCAACGGTATCGCCGACAACGGCGGCTTTATGAGGTTCAGATTTTTTGCGATACGTCACCGTGTTGCCTTGTGCATCTTTACCCGTCAATTGACCTGCTTCGATATATTTCTTGGCATTATCCCATGCGCCACCCGCATTCGCCATCATGACGGCGAGCATAAAGGCGCTGATGAGCGAACCAATCAACACCCCCACAAGCGTTTCTGATCCGACAAAATCACCAATGACGTTATCTTGACCAATCACGGTCAAAATCGCCACCAATACAGGCACGCCTACGGCAATCACACCGGGCAGAATCATTTGTTTAATGGCGCTATCGGTGCTAATCGCCACACAGGTTTCGTAATCGGGGTCGGCTTTGCCTTCTGGCAATCCAGGGATAGTGTTCCATTGACGCTTCACTTCTGCCACAATTTCTTGGGCGGCTTTGCCGACTGCCAACATCGACAGGGCGCTAAAGACAAACGGCAACAATGCCCCCAAGAACATCCCCGTGATGAGTTTGGGTTCGAGCAGAACGGCGGCGAAGGTGGTATCTGGAACAACACCAGCCCCACCTTTGACGGCGGTGATGAATGCCGCCATGAGCGCCAGCGCAGTCATCGCGGCACTGCCGATAGCGAAACCCTTGCCTGTGGCGGCGGTGGTATTGCCCAAGCTATCCAACGCATCGGTGCGGTCACGGACAGATTCGCCCAATTCCGACATTTCTGCGATACCACCTGCGTTATCGGCAACCGGACCATAGGCATCGGTGGCGAGGGTGATACCCAATGTCGAGAGCATCCCCACCGCGGCAACCGCCACACCATACAAACCAGTCGCCCACGAAGCGACCAATGTCACGATGACGATAATCAACACAGGGGCAAGTGTCGAGAACATCCCCAACGCCAACCCACGAATGACGATAATCCCCGCGCCACCTTCGGCGCTTTCTGCCAAGCGTTGGGTGGGTTTATACGAGCCAGAGGTGAAATATTCGGTATAATACCCAATCAACACGCCACCAATCAAACCGCTCAGTGTGGCGATGATGACACCCCAACCCAGATTGAGCAACAACCCCAACACGATAATCGCCACGGCGACCATCGCACTCGCGCCATATACACCTTTACGCAAACTCCACAAGAGTTGTTCTTGCGTTGCGCCTTCTTTGGTTTGGACGAGGAACGAGGCGGCAATGCCGATGATGATGCCCAACGCCGAGATGAGCAATGGGAATACTTGGGCGGCAACCACATTGATTTCTTGACCACGCGAGCCGAATGCACCTAAGAGCGCCAACGTGATGGCGGCGATGATTGAGCCTGCATAACTTTCAAACAAGTCAGACCCCATCCCTGCCACATCACCTACGTTATCACCAACATTATCAGCAATTGTGGCGGGATTTTGTGGGCTATCTTCGGGGATGTTGAGTTCGGTTTTACCGACCAAATCAGCACCCACATCGGCGGCTTTGGTATAGATACCCCCACCAACACGGGCAAAAATGGCGATGCTCGTCCCGCCAAAACCAAAACCTGCCAACGCGCCCGCGGCGGTGAGCGGTTCTAAATTCAACACATTGATGAAGATGATGAACAACACACCAATCCCCAACAGTGCTAACGAGACGACCAAATTCGCCATGACTGTCCCGCTCGAAAACGCCACGCGCAACCCTTTATTCAGGCTTTCGGAAGCGGCTTGTGTGGTGCGGACGTTGGCGCGGACGGCGATATACATCCCGCCATACCCTGCCAAACCTGATGCAATCGCGCCCGTCACAAAGGCGAGTGCCGTCCACGGACTCATCCCAGAATTAGGAACAAACCCAAGCACGATGAGCGCAACGGTAACAATCACGACTAAAATCGCCACAGCGCGATATTCACGACTCAAGAAGGCTTGTGCGCCTCGTTGAATCGCACTGGCGATCTTGGTCATTTTTTCATTACCCGCAGGTTGCGCCAACACCCAACTGCGTTGTCTCCATGCAAATGCCAATCCCAACACCGATACAACTACGGCGATGATGCTGGCGATGGTCACATTCTCTGTTAAGAAATCCATGTGACTGTTGTCCTCCTTTATATAAAATAATTTGTTCAACAATTAACCATTACAAGGAACATCATATAGTAGCGTATTATGAGAGAGTTGGAAAGAGTTTTACAGCCGTAGCTCATGATTGACTCATGAAAAATGGACTATTGACCAATTGAAGTGCTAACATACAATCATAGGAGCGGTAAAATAAAATCTAAGGATCGGCATGTCATCAGAAAAACCATCCCCTAAACAACCACCGCAAGCCTCGCGCCCGCCCAAGCGACCATCCCCACCACCACCGCAACGCGGGCGCTATAGCGGATTGACGGGCGTTCAAATCATGTTCGCCGCGATTATCGCCATCGGCTTGATCTTGGCGATTAACTTCAGCTCGCGCATCGCGTCGAGTCGCCCATTGAATGAATTTTATCTGAGTGTAGAAAATGAGATTCAACGGTTGCGTCAGGAACAAGCCACGCTCATCGCCGAAAAAGCGTATGCAGAAAGCCCGGCGTATGTGCAACAATGGGCGCGTGCCGATGGCAAAATGATACGCCCTGGTGAAATTTTAGTTGTGCCAATTTCGGTGGGATTACCCCCAACCCCAACACCCATTCCGCCGATTTTTGAGGATGTGCAAACATCGCCCGAAGGTCCGCAAAATTGGGAATTGTGGTGGGCGCTGATGTTCGATTCGCCCCCGCCCAATTTAGGAAGATGATTCATCCGATTGGAGCGCATCCGCCACCCGTTTGCGGATGTATTGGCGGTCTGGTGGTTGGTAGTGATGATCAGTATCGATTGTATAATCAATATCTAAACCCAAAAATGCTTCATCGAACATTTTCTGATAGGGTTTATTAAAGTCGAAAATTAACCTCTCCTCATCCGCCAAAGGGATGGGAATGGTTGGGATTTTATCGGCTACACCAAACGAATAATTCAAAATACGCTCATGTTTACCGTGTAGACGTGGTTCAAAAACGTTGATATGAAACGGCAAAGCATTCGGGTCTTGAGCCGAGTAATTCGGTAACAAAGATAATGCGGGCGGTTGTGTATGGATAAAATCCAACTCGATAAAACACGTACCCATTGTATAAACCTGAGTCCGTTTGGATTGATAATCTGAAAAATGACCATAGGGTGCTTTATTGGTCGGCGAGAGTAATTCTATCCATGTGATAGGTTTATCATCTCCATTTTTACGGATGACAATCGCCGTCATATCGGTATCGGCTTCTTCGAGATCTTCGTACAAAAATATAGTCGGTTCAATCGTTAATTGTGTCTGGGGTAATGATGATGGAGATGAATATAGCCGATTAATCAATAAATCGGGACGGTACAATTGCGATTTTTCGCCTAAGCGTTGAATCTGCACCGTCTCTTCTAAATGGACAGTATAGCTTGTGGTCATGAGTTCGATGCGTAATGCCTTAAATAACTCTGCCAAATAGAGGTTATGAAACCCATGCCATTGCGCTTGATATAACAGTTTCTCATTCAAGACAGGATTGATGCCCTCAAAAATATTATGTGCAATCCGTTTTTGCATGGGATAAACCTCATCATCAGACCTTATATCTGATTATATCACACCTCACTCCAGGCGTGGTTGTACCCCCAAATAATCGACCAGCGTCGCAGATGCACCGTCAGGTGTGCCAATATTGACGGTCACATTCGCGCCTGCGATGCTCGTCTTGACCACCGCCATGGCGTGAATTGTGCCATCGGGCGCGATAACGCTACTGGTGATTTCGCCCACATTTTTGCCACCATGAAAGAGGGGTGTCCCCGCTTCGGCGAATTGGGATAACGAAATTCGCATCAATACCCGCGCTAATTTATTACGGCTCTCCATGCGAGCGATAATTTCTTGACCCGTGTAACAGCCCTTATTAAAACTGACTTCATCCCACAAACCGAGTTCGAGCGGGATGTATTCGCTGGTCAATTCGCGCCCTGCCCCAACACGCCCCGCACGAATCCGTAAAGCATTGAACACCAATCCGCCACTAGGGATAATACGATGATTTTTACCCACATCGAGCAAGGCTTTCCATACCATAAGCGCCGATTCGGTTGGCGTGAGGAGTATCCAAGACGATCCGATGTATGGTTTTTGTTGCAAAGCATAGATTGGCGAATCGGCAAGTGAAATTTTGTAGATACGATAATCATCTCTTGATGACAGACTACGCGAATCGTTATCGAGTAACGATGTGATGAAGGCATCGGCAGATTGCCCGTGAATAGCAAACTGGTGATAGACGGGTCGCCAATCGGTGAGGGTGATTTTATCGTGATAAAAAATGTTGCTCCGTAAATAATTCATCACGGCATCACCGCGATTCGGTTCTGTGATGATTAACACGCGCTCATGCTCTAACGCATAAACCATGGCACGATCTAAAATCCGCGCATTAGCATTGGTGAATAGCGTTGGCTTGCCCGTCATAGGGGCAATATCCACCAATTTATTGGTGGCGATATTATCTAACCATCTCAAAACATCCGCACCTGTAACGAGGATACGCCCTTCATGCCGACGATCTAACAAAATCGCGCCGTTATCAACGGCTTGATATTCGCGCAAGGTATCGCCAAAATGCAACGGGATGCCATCGGGCGCAAGAAACGCGCCTCTGCTGAGATATAATCCAGATAAATCCATTATGCCTCGTCCTCATATCGAAAATGATAAGTGATGCTATAGTGGCGGTTATGTTCATCATAATTCACCACGATAGGTGGTTTATCGAAGAAGAGTTTTTCAGGGTTCGGGTTATCAACTCCATTTTCACGTAAAAGGGTATGTGCGATCTGGGTTGGTTTAATCCCTTTGGGGACGGTCGCCGTGTATGATTTGCCCGTTTGCACGATTGTCACTATCACTGAAAAAGCGGTGGTGATGTTGGGGAGGATATGCGGTTGATTATCGCGGATTTGGCGTATAAGCAACATGGCTTGAGCAACAGCATCGTTCAGATTCCAGTTGACGATGACATAATCGGCTTGGGTGGCATACAACATCTCTTCGGCAGAGCGTCGCAAGCGATCTTCGATGCTTTGCATATCATCCTGACGGGCGATGAGGCGGTCTAGCAAAATATCCATATTAGGCGGTGCGACGAAAAAGGCGAAGGTGTTGGTCAGATACAGGGCGCGAATTTTGGTCGCGCCATGAAAATCAATATCGGCTATTAAATCTTGCCCCGCCTCGAATGCCGATTCGAGGGCGAATTTTGGCACCCCATAATAAACACCAGCATGAACTTCTTGATACTCGACCAATTTTTCATCGGCTATCATCTGCTTAAATTCATCTAATGTCACAAACCAGCGTTGTTTACCGTGTTCTTCACCTCTGCGCGGACCGCGCGTTGTGGCGGTTGCCAATTGTTTGAGATTATCTACACGCACCAATAACTGGTCTAAAATGGCATTTTTGCCCACACCGCCCGGACCGACTAACATAAATAACATCCCTTGCTTATGTTCTGCTACCACACTCATCCTCACCTCGAATGGCATCATTAATGTGTTGGGTAGTATAGGATGAATACCCTAAAAATGCTATGGGGATAGCTACGATACATCCCCGTTTTGGCGCAAGTAGGCTAAAATTTTCTCACGGTCATCGGGGTGATAGGTGATGAGCTGGGGATAATTACGGGCAATTTCTTGTGAATATGCGCCACGTCTAAAGATTTCTTGATATACATCATCCAGATTGATCTCAACTTTATCATCGCCTAATAATGGGATACTCAGTTTTGGAATTCTTTCTATGATACGAAAATGTGCAACATGAGCGACACCTGTCTCGGCACCCGGATTGGGTATTAAAACAGCAATATGAAAAGGATAAGCACCTATCTCGCCTTTGGAATAATCCAGATAACGAAATGTTGGAGATTGATTATGGATAAAATCTAACTCAATAAAAACAATGCCAGCGCCTAGAATAACTTGTCTTTTTGTACGATATTGATAGTAGCCATCAAAAGGCAATTTATTAGATGGCGAGAGCAATTCTATCCATGCAACAGGCACATCATCTTCATGTTTTCTGATAACAAGTGATAACGGTTCTGGGTCTGGGTCATCCAAATCCATAATATCGACAATGGCTAATGTCTCAACAGGGTTATTGGGTGATAGAAGAGTAGCGTGTCGCATTTTATCTTTGCTCATTTTAATGAGTAAATCTGGGCGATACCGTGCTACACTATCATATACAGACTGTATTTTAACTGTTTGTTCCAAACTCACGGTGTAATGTGTGTCCACCAATTCCTGACGTAATGCCATCAAACACTGAATCAAAAAGACATTATGAAATTCTTGCCATCGATCTTGTGTCAATAACATTTCGTGCAACAACGGATTAATCCCAACAAACGGATTTCGATATTTTGAGTCGTCCATACCAACACCTCATCGCAAGAGTGGGCATGATAACACTCATGCCCTACTCTATTATAGCTTATGTCGTCTGGGATATGGCGGCAAACACGGTGGGTAGCAACTGCTTTTTGCGCGACATCAACCCTGGCGCATCCAACGTTTCATCATCCAAACGGCGATACGGCAACGCGCCAATAATGCGCGAATTGCCCTGAACCACCAAGCGACTATTGCCACGTACCACATCCGTCACCATCAACAACGCCAATTTCAGGTTTTGCGATTCGACCAATTGCCTGAGCGCCTCGCGCAATTCATCTAGGCGGGGGGCTAATTCCGATAAATTCCCCACCTCGACTTGGGCAATGCCCATATTCACGCCATTTTCTTCATAAAATTTGATGTCGGCGTTGATAATTTCGTTGGCAGGGCGGCTACCCAAACCCGCACCCGCCGCCAATAATTGATTGCCCAATTCGGTGATGGCGGTCATCACTTCGGCATCGGTGGCTTTGTCATGCGTCAATTTTGCCATACGCGCCAATGTGTATGCGATGGCACGATCGCGTTCGGTGACGGTCGGAGACCGAAAGATGAGCGTATCAGATAAAATGCCACACAATAACAACCCCGCGATACCCACAGGAAATGTTTTGCTCAATTCAATCCCCCGTTCGGCGACCAATGTCGAACAACTCCCGACTGGTTCTACCCGAAAGCAAATCGGCGTGGATGTCGGAATGGTACTCAGTCGGTGGTGGTCTAGCACTTCGACGACTTCTGCCTCTTCAAGACCAATAACAGCTTGCCCAAGTTCGTTATGGTCTACTAGAATCACACGACTTTTAGGTGGCGAGAGTAATTGGGCTTTTTTGCATAATCCAACATACATACCGTGTTCATCGGTGACGATAAAATCATCTTGCTCAGAGCGCAACACCTGAGATAACACATCTCGAATATAATCCCCTTTGCTAAGGATCGTTGTTTGGGTATCGGCGGCGGTGCTGGCGGGCATCTCGAAATCTTTTGCCAACGCCATGATATTGGCGGCGCTAAGAGCCTCGCCCATCACACCAAATAATGCCGATCCCGTGATGAGACCCATCGGTTTATCGGCATCATTCAATAAGGGGACAGACCGATGTGTTTGTGCCACGCGCTGACACGCATCTAAAATCGTGCTGGCATGGTGCAACGGTGGCACTTGTTCGTATAAATCTCCAACGCGCTTGCGTACATCGCTGACCAACATCGGCGCTTCGATACGAAAGGTATCGAGCGCAAATTGTGTTTGTGAATTCACCGTCCCTGTACGCCCCGCAATATAGGTATTGCCATCGGCAGATTGTCCCAATAACCACGCATACCCCATCGCCGAGGCAATCGCATCCATATCGGGATTCCGATGACCAATGACAAGAATGGCATCTGTTGTATTCATATTTTTTCCCTCTTTACATGATGTGTTTTAGTGGTTGCTATTGTACATTCTGTACAATGATTTTGACAAATCATAAAATCTCCTGTATGCTTGTCTTTAGGTATGGAAACGATTCCATACATCAAAAGTTAGATATTTTAAGGAGTTTAGTCTATGCGTAAAACACTTTTATTTACCCTTATTATTGGTGCATTGGCGATATTTTCATTGGGTATTGTGAGCGCCCAAGAGGATATGCCCTATGCAGGAACAACCGTTACAATTTTCGGTGCTTATACCGAAGCCGCCGAATTAGAAGCGTTTGTTGCTGGTTTTGCCCCCTTTGAAGAAGCCACTGGTATTGATGTCGTTTATGAAGGTTCTAGCGACTTTGAAACCCTCATCACCGCCCGTATCGAAGGCAACGATGCCCCAGACATTGCTGGCTTCCCGCAACCGGGTCTGATGAAACGCTTTGCCGATGTCGCGGTCGATTTGAACACCGTGTTTGAAGAAGGCTATTTGCAAGGTCAATATAACCAAAGCTGGATCGATATGGCAACCATGCCCGATGGCAAAGTGATTGGTATCTGGAATCGCGCTATCGTCAAGAGTTTGGTGTGGTATTCACCATCCTGCTTTGCCGATGCAGGTTACGAAGTCCCCACCACATGGGATGAATTATTGGCGTTGACCGATCAAATTGTCGCAGATGGCAAATTCCCGTGGTATGCCCCAATGGAATCGGGTGGCGCAACCGGTTGGGTCGGCACGGACTGGATCGAAGACATTATGCTCCGCACCACCAGCCTCGAAAATTATGATAATTGGACAGTCCCCGTCAACTTAGAAGATCGTTTACCCTTTGCTTCTGCCGAAGTGAAAAACGCCTTTGAAATTATGGGGTCGTTCTTGCTCAATGAAGATTATATGTATGGCGGGACGATTTCTGTCCTCAATGACCGCTTCTTCGATACAGGCGTGCCGTTGCTCAATTGCGAAGCCTATCTCGCCAAACAAGGCAGTTATATGCCCGGTTGGTTGCTCGAAGATTATCCAGATCTGACCATCGGACCCGATGGCGACCTGAATTACTTCTACTTCCCCGCCATTGACGAAGCCTACGGCAACCCTGTTCTGACGGGTGGCGATGTGTATAGCATGTATAACGACCGTCCAGAGGTGCGCGAAGTCCTCAAGTTCATGACCAGCGCCGCCTCGATTGAACCCTCGATTATTGCGGGTACATTCCTCTCGCCACATCTCGATGCCAACCTCGACCTGTTCGATGAAGCCAATCGTGGTATCGCCGAAATCCTCCTCAACGCCGATTCTGTGCGCTTTGATGGTAGCGATTTGATGCCCGGTGTCGTTGGCGCAGGCACATTCTGGAGCGGTGTGGTCGATTACATCAATGGGGATGATCTCGATACCATCCTCGAAAGAATTGATGCCAGCTGGCCCACCAACTAAACTTGGTGAATATACCTGAGTTTGGTATAATTTGCCCAACTCAGTAAATAACAATCTCAAAAAGGCAGGGATGATACCCTGCCTTTTGAATAAAGGAATTATTTTATGAACTCAACTATATCTTCTGTTCCCCAAAAGACATATCACATCACCGATTTTATGAATGCGGGCTTACTGATTGTGTTACAAATCGGTGTCCTCATCGGTTGGAATGTAGACCCATCACTCACCCAACCCGATTTTATCATCTTCACCATCGGGATGATTATCGGCATCATCGGCGTGGGCTTAAATTTATACGATCCAACAGCACGAGACATCTCGAAAAAGATTGTCTTTACGGCGGGATTGGTGATTCTATTCTGCTTTAGTCGTTTTTTCGCTCAAAATAGCCTCGTAAATGATTATACACCACTGATTGGTGCAGGATTTTGGCTTTCGATGGGCGTGTGTGTGTTATTATGTGTGCAATATCTCGTCCCTAGCCCAGAAACACTCAGCACATCATCGCTCACAAAAATGATCGAAAAAAGCCCATTTAATTCGCTATTCGCCATCACATCACTCGTTTTGGTGGTGTTAAATCTGGCACAGGGTGTCAGTTTCATGCGTGACCACGCCAATAAATTGACATTAGGCATAGTTGCGTTGGGTATCGGCATTTTTGGCGTATGGCTCATCTTTTACTTTACCAATGAACTGGTCGAAAATTTGCCAGATAACATCCGCGACCGCTTACGTCCGTTTGTATTTGTCGGTCCTGCGGTCGCCATTTTATTCGTATTTTTGGTCTACCCCACCATCAACACGGTGATTCTCAGTTTTCGGGATAGTCGGGGCGAAATTCCCTGTATGCGCGAAACGGTTATCGTCAATGAACGCGAGCGCAGTGTGTGTAAGACCGAAATCGTGAATGGCGAAGAAGTCGAGGTCAAAGATTATTTCTACTTAGGCAATTACGATTATGCCCTCAATAGCGATGCCATGCGGATTGCCTTCCGAAATAATGTCTTGTGGGTGGTGTTGGTGGTCGGTGTAACCGTCAGTTTAGGGTTAGTCATCGCTGTGATGGTAGACCGCATCGGCAGGTGGGAGCCTGTGGCGAAATCGGTCATCTTTTTGCCGATGGCGATTTCGGCAGTCGGCGCAAGCGTGATATGGAGCTTCATGTATTTTGTAGAAGGCAAACCTAACCGCCCACAAATCGGTCTGATTAACGCCATTATCGTCAGCACAGGCAACAAACCCGTGAATATCCTGAATGATACATCTATCAACAACTACGCGCTCATCCTCATCATGATATGGCTACTCACAGGTTATTGTATGGTGATTTTATCGGCGGCGGTGAAGGGTGTCCCCGATGAATTGCTCGAAGCGGCGCGGATTGACGGCGCGGGCGAAGTACGGATTTTCTTCAGTGTGATTATCCCCTTCATCCGTGGCACACTTTTGGTCGTCATCACAACCGTATTCACGATGGTACTCAAAGTATTCGACATCGTATACACCCTCACCGGTGGCAGGCGCGAGACCGAAGTGATTGCCAACCGCATGTTTCGGTCGTTCTTCAACGAAGGAGATTATGGACGCGGGAGTGCTATCGCCGTCATTATGCTCATCGCGTTATTGCCGATTGTGTTTTGGAATATCCGTAATTTAAGAAAGCAGAGGGCATAACATTATGGGCGCGATTTCTTTCTCGACACCTGCTTCACAAGAGGTACACATCAGTGGAACACGCCGTTCTCTGCGTCATGTGTTTTCATCGGCATCGGTGCGCGTTGCGGTGTTGATTATCTGCATTTTGTGGTCAATTCCCACCTTTGGGTTGCTCGTGACCTCTTTCCGTGACCCCATCGCCATCAACGAAACGGGTTGGTGGACGGCGCTCACCCCGCCTTATGATGAATTCACGACCAAAAATTACGAAACCGTCCTCAATGCCGATGGCATGGGGGTCTCGTTTGGGAATAGCTTATTGGTGACAATCCCCTCGGTGGTCATCCCCATCACCATCGCCGCCTTCGCCGCGTATGCCTTTGCATGGTTACAATTTCCGGGCAGAGACTTTTTATTCGGGATGGTGGTGGTGCTACTCGCTGTGCCATTACATACGGCGCTCATCCCGTTATTGCGGTTGTATAGCGCCGATAATGTCAAATTGACAGGCACATTTTTGGGGGTCTGGTTGGCGCATACAGGCTTCGGGTTGCCGTTGGCGGTGTATCTGCTCTATGGCTACATCTCGACTATCCCCAAAGAAATTATGGAATCGGCACTCATTGACGGCGCATCGCCCTTCACGGCATTCACGCGCTTGGTCTTGCCATTATCTGTACCTGCTATGGCATCCTTCGCCATTTTCCAATTTTTATGGGTGTGGAATGACCTATTGGTGGCATTGGTATTCTTAGGCACACGCGATGATATTGCTGTCATGACGCGCACGTTGCAAGAATTGGTCGGCTCGAAGGGACAAAATTGGGAAGTGTTGACGGCGGGCGCGTTCATCACCATGATTGTGCCATTGTTGATATTCCTATTTTTACAACGCTATTTCGTGCGCGGGCTGATGGCTGGCTCGGTAAAGGGATAGATTTTATAAAATTATTGTCAAAAGGGCGGATATACGCTTCGCTAATCCGCCCCTACACATCCACAAATTTATCCACACTGTGAAAATATTGCGTCTGTACGGGACGATTAGCGCGTAGCGCGTATATCGTCCCTATATCTGCCCGTACAAATCCGAAAATTCTCGTCACCTGTACGGGACGATTAGCGCGTAGCGCGTATATCGTC
>DAOTVP010000037.1:0-3796 GCA_034436155.1 Anaerolineae bacterium | reverse complement strand
GGTCATTTTTTCATCGCTCACGATTTCAACTGTAAAAAATTTGTTATAGACGACAAAATATACCAACCTTGCATTTTGCTGTCAAGGGGCAACTATGAGTATTTGAGGTGTTCTTGTCTATCGCTAGGATAGACGATTATGGGACGTTTGTCAAGCACACCATTTTAAGGCAACGGGAATATCGTCACTAATTCATCAATCTCTGACATGATTTTGATAGTTTGTTGTATCGCCACAATCATTTTTTGGTAATGGACAATATCATCATAAGCTAGTTTTTCATTTTGCCTATCTTTGAGCCATTTTTGCAATACCTGATACCCCCCTATCATGAATTGATAAAAGGATTCATCTACACCTTCAATATATTGGGTTGGATTGATATACACCCTACCCTGCTTCCACTTGGGATAGCTTTTTTCGACCATGTTATCACCCCGTATTGGGTAGGTTGTGATCAGGTCTTTCATCCCAATCTGTTTGAGCAGATGACAATCCACCAGTGACTTGCCATATTGCCCCAATTGTCGAAATAAAGCGACATCAGAGGTTAATGGCAAGCGCGGAAAATCCATTTTCAAAAATTCGGCATAACGATTTCGATATTCGTCAGCATGAAACACTGCGTACATATAATAAAATACATCTTCAGGTGTAAATTGTTCGTGGCTAGGGCGCTCAATTCTATCTATGCCATATTGCCGTACGGAGAACTGCAACCCTAATTTTTCTTCGAGACTTTGGATGAACGCAGGGTCAAAATTAGGCACACGACCATCTTCGCCCGCTTGCCATTCGCTTGAAAATTCACCGTTGAATTTGCCATCAAATGGATAGAGGTAAAGAGGGAAAAGATAGTTGATTTCTTTGGTCAAGTTAGAAATATAACATGACTCAATAATATCATCCGCAACACCAACCAAAGCCCATTTTTTGCGTGTTGCTTGCTGGCGACAAGTCACAAAACCTAAGTTCGGCTTATCTATCATATTTTTCATGACAGTCTTGCGGATTCGTGTTACTACACTAGGCGAATAGACGATATAGCGTTTATCAAAAGCACGATAAAAGATAGGGCGTATACTATCCGATAATGTCTCATCTGTAGATAATTTTTTGGCATCTACCAATCTTGTGGCTATCGTTTCGGCATCATTTCCTGTGACAATACCCACACTATTCACACGCATCATTTTGGTAATTTGCCAATACGCTTGATATTCGTCTTGATACGTCGTATCTAACGGCACAAACAAGTAATGTGGTGTGGTTGGGCTTAATGGTATCCAATCGGTATCATTCATAGTATGTGCATCAAGCCAAGCCGATTTTTCGCGCCGTTTACCCCATAAATCGGCATAATACACAGAGGCTTGTTTTTCGGATGTTGCTGTTTGACGAGGTGGCAATTTGACGAAAATGGCAATCGCAACCCCTTGCTCAATATCAAATAAATTCTCATCTTTTTGTTGTTCGGGACCGATCTCACGCTTTTTGGCATTCCCGTGCAAATTGAGGATGTAAATTTCATCAAATTCACGCATCAATTGTTGGCGCATCCCGCGAAACGTCGGATTATCCAAATAACTATGGTTGGTGACATACGCCAAAATACCCTGCCCTGTTTGTCGGATACGCGCCTGACCAAAACGAATAAACTTGACATAATCATCACGCAACCATTTAGAATTGCGCTCTTTGAGGGGAGCATTATCCAACATAAAGTAATCTTGAAGCAATTTGCCAATATAAGTCGGATTGCCGTGTTGGTCTTTATCCCGATTGGCGCTATGCCCGCTATAAGGCGGATTGCCTATCACAACCATAATGGGCTTCTCGCGCTTAATCGCAACTGCGGCATTGGCTTCTTGACTAATGAATCGAGCAAAGGGTAATGGGTCTTGTTTGTCGCTATCTTCTAAGGTATTGGTCAAGAAAATATTCAAACGTTGGTTGTGTGAAAATTGATACCCCGTTTCTTTGAGAAGCACCTCTAATTTCATGTGAGCAATGGCATAACTCGCCATCAACAATTCAAACCCGAATAAACGGGGTAATAAACCTTCGCGCACATAATCATCCCATGCGCCCATTTGGGATTGAAAATGTGTAGCATGAATATGTTGTATCAGATTATACAAAAATGTGCCTGTTCCCGTAGCGGGGTCTAAAACTAGGGTTTGTCTATCGGCGATACCATCGGTCAGGTTAAATTTTTGCTGTAATACATCATCCACGCCCTTTATCATGTAATTCACAATCGGCTCTGGGGTATAATAAACGCCACGTTTTTCGCGCAAATTGGGATTGTATTCGGTCAAAAATGTCTCATAAAAGTGCAAAACAGGGTCTTCACGTCTGCTTCGTTTGCCAAAATCGGCAAGGATAGATTCTGTATCACTATACGCCAACAGTTTGACCAAATCATCAACCATCCACTCAACACGCGCATCCATCTCGCCTAAAATACGTTGGAAAAATTCGCGTAAAAATGGATTGGTTTTTGGAATATCGTCCCAAGCGCCACGCCGCGAAAATGACCCAATTGCACCGATATGATTCGCACGCGCCGCGAATAAGCCATAAGCCAGTGTTTGGGCATACATATCAGCAAATTGAAAATCTTTCAAATCGGGCAATAATGTGGTTTCAAACGCCTGTTTCTGAAGCTGTAGCGATTCGCTATTGGGCAAACTTTTTTCGATGAGTTGTGCAATTTGATGCGCTCTATCGGCTAAACGATTCGCTAAATCTTGCGAATTGGCAATATGAGGGATACCAACCGCCATAAATTGTTGCAAAAGCGTTTGTAGTTCTTCAAATTGTGATTGGTCAAATTCGATTTTATGGTTGCGTATCTTGCCGATTCGCACCGTTTTTTGAAGTTCACCATCTAAATACCAACGAAATTCGAGCGAGTTGGTCAATAACAAGCTATGAAACGCCTTACGATAACGAGTGAATTGAGCATCGCGTTCAACCCGCTTTAAGTCTTTATCTAGGTCTTTAGCCTCGACATAACACAATGGCAATTCGTCTTTTATCAAAATAAAGTCTGGCGCACCGACATCAATCCGTTTGGGATCATTAACCGCAATAACCTGTGGATCTATAGACTCTAACAAGGCTTTCAAAGCAGGGCGATACGCATGTTCAGATGCGATGCCCGTTGCGTATTCTTTGGTTATATCTTGTAAATAGGTGTCTAGTGCAATCATAGGTTATTTCCAGAATCAAAATAAGACAGATGGTCTAATTATATCATAAAAAAACGGGCAATATGAGGTATATTGCCCGTTTCAGAAAATGGGTTACGAAGAATTAATAGCCCAACACCGCGACCACATCAGCAACGGCTTTAGAACTCTTGGCGAGCATGGCTTTTTCTTCATCGTTCAATTCCATTTCGATGACTTTTTCCACGCCACCCGCGCCCAACACGGCGGGAACACCGACATACAAGTTGTTATAACCATATTGACCATTCAGATACACGGCAGAGGGGATGACTCGTTTTTGGTCATTGAGGATGGATTCGACCATCTCTACCGCGCCCGCGGCGGGTGCATACCATGCGCTCACACCAATCAGACCGACAATCTCGCCACCACCTTTACGGGTACGTTCAATGATGGCTTGCAAACGTTCTTCGCTCATCAATTCGCGGATGGGGATGCCCGCGACCGATGTATGACGAGGCAGAGGCACCATTTCATCGCCATGACCGCCCAACACAATACCGTGAACATCTTTCACGCTCACCCCTAATTCCATCGCAATGAAGGATTTGTAACGG
>DAOTVP010000036.1:0-16081 GCA_034436155.1 Anaerolineae bacterium | reverse complement strand
TTCACAAATGACCTCCTCCCGTTTCTTTTTAGTTGGAGATAAGTATATCGCAAGTTTGTATTAGTCACGATGTCTCTGAACACCCCCTGTTCACGATGTCAGTGAACAATACACCTTTGGGTGCGTATATCCGCCCTATAATGCGCTAAAATGGCATATTTACGAACAAAAGAATTACAGACAAGCCTAGAAGCGCGTCCGTACAGGGTGCGATTGTTTTTGAAAGAAGGTTCATAGGCATGGGGTGTGTGTAGGGGATTGCCATGGCAATCCCCTACAAAGCAATATATCCATTCAATCCCCTAAATTATCGAACACCTTCGGCGCAATCAACCACACCAAAATGCCCGATTTCAAATCGGCTTTGCCAACATCCACCCGCGCCAATCCACCCCGTTTCATATCAATATGTGCGCCTGTCAGGTGTGCAATCGTCTGGCTAAGAGTGGGTTCATGTCCGACCAGCATCAGATGGTCATCTTCGCCATGAGGCGCGATAATCTCTGCAAGCGCCATGTGATTAAAGCCATAATTCATATTTTCTGTGATGTGTGGGTCTAATCCCAATTCGCGCCCGACAATTTGCGCCGTCTGTAATGCGCGAATGCGCGGGCTGGTATAAATTTTTGTCAGGTTAATGTCGAGTTTGCGTAGCACTTGTGCCGCCGTTTGGATGCGGGCTTTGCCCTTTGCGGTGAGTGCGCGGGCGTGGTCGTCTGGTTGATAATCTTCTGCTTCGCCATGTCTGAGAAAATACAGTTGCATGTGCTTCTGCCTTTGTCAATATGCCTATAAAACAACAAAGGCGACTCTTGGGTCGCCTTTGTCTCACCTAGCGGGTGCTATAATTAAGCATTGCCACCGAGGTTGGAGAAGATGTTGGAGAAGACGTTACCAATCACCGGCCCGAGCAACGCGAGGATGACGATGACGACAACGGCTACGAGGACGAGGATGAGAGCATATTCAACCAAGCCTTGACCTTCTTCTTGTGGTCTGTACAACATGATAATTTCTCCTTATAAATATGTATCATGTCACCTTATGTGACTTGATTATAGATTAACATGAGTGAAGAAAACTGTCAACTAGGTAAATCCGAATTTTTTCTTAATTTTTGTTGGGGATTTGTTTAAGATGGTTGTGCAGGTGCGTTAATGTCATACGAATTTCGCTATTTTCAATTAATGTATTCTCAATGAAGCGCGAGAGCGCATATTCATCATTCAGATTGGTCGCTTGGATGGTGAGGATGCTATTGTCGGTCAGATTTTTGAGCAGATACGCATATTCCTCTTTGGCGTGATAGTGAATCGCTTGCAATACCGTTTGTAGTGACATCTCGCGCCCATCAATTCGGGCTTTTATCGTCTCTCGCGTCTCAGATACAACCCCGTTTTTATCCGAAACGCTAAAAACAGTCGCCACCAATGCCACTGTGCGTTCTGACCAACGGCGATACGGCATGTTGGCTTCCTCTGGGAGTTTGCCTCCGCTCATCATTAAGCGCAGGGTTTTGATAAATGCGCGAAAATACTTCGAGAGGGTTGGCATAACCGATTCACGAACCTTTCATCAGCGAAAGTAAACCATAACTCAGCCCACTGGTACACGCACGGAATAACCCGAACATCGGCGCGATGAATAATCCCATCAGACCACCATACAGCAGTAAATCTTCTAAAAACACGGCTTGACCATAAATGGTATTCAATTGCGAATACAACAGACCCACACGCACCGCCATCGCCCAGATGATACCAAATACTACGCCCACAAAGAAGCCTGTGATAGCCCCGTTGCGCCCTGATCTGAGGATAATTCTACGAAATGTATCTTTGGGCGTGATTTGTTCTGGCAATTCGCCCCCTGTCATGCCGATAGCGACAAAAAAGGTGCATAAAATAGAGATGCCAACGAGGATATAATCGCCCATGCTCCAACGGCGTGGGATGACTGCCTCAACAATTGGCAACAACACCAACACGCTCAGGCTACATAAACCCGCGAAGATGATGATGGTGAACAGATTAAACCATAACGCATATTGAATTCTGCGTCCCAACGGCAAACTGCGGAGTTGCTCAAAATGTTCGATTCTGCTCGGTGGCAATGAATTGAGTTTCATCATGATACTTGCTCCAATTTCAAATTGCGTACTCTAACCTATTATACGCCTAAATGGGTTATTTGGTTCAAATCAGATTTGCCCAAAGATTACGGTGTTGCGGTTGCTGTGGGGATATAATCGAAAATGGTGCGCTCGCGTAGGGTGATTTCGCCACGAATGGGGCAAATCCGTTCCCCTGCTTCGTCTTGCAGATACAACACCCAGTCGTATGTGCCAATGACGGGGAATGCCTCTAATACCAATTCCCCCACCTGATACAACCCTTTGGTATCTAAATCATATGTGACTATTTCACCCGATAGGCGTTCTGTCGCCTCGAAAACAATGATGTAGGCGGGGTCATCTATGCCCGCGAACATCGTCAAAATCGTATCTCGCGGATATGACACCGTGGGATCGTAGACGATAATGCCCGTGAACGCCTCGCATAATTCATCGACAGTGCGTGTTGCCGTTGGGCTAGGGGTATAGGTGACGGTGGGTGTGTTCGATGGAATCGGGGATACCGTCACGGTTGGGCTAGGGGTATGCGTCCATGTGGCGGGCAATGGACGACGTTCAAACGGCGTATTGATGGGCGGTGGGATAGGTGTATGGGTGCTTGTAGGGGTGATTGTCGCCGTAGGGGTGGGGCTATAGATCAACACATCATCATCAAGGGTTGGGGTGACATCGAGGCGCGGGGGTGGTTGTGATGTACCACATCCAACCCCGCCGATTGCCATGATGAGGATGCCTATCCAACGAAATGGGCGCATAAATTATACACGGTCTCCAAAACGCCGTTCTTTGCCTTCTGCCAATCGTTGGATATTCTCACGAAAACGGACGATAATCAATATCGAAAGCGCCCAACAATAAAAAATCACCATCGAATCAACCGTATGTTGTAATGCCAAAATGGTGAGCCATATCACCGCAATGGCGACCATCGTCAACACCGCCAGCGAGACATAGCGCGTCCGCGCCAAAATAAACCCGCCGATGAACACCATGCTGATGATCACGTAATACGGTGCTATCATTAATAATGTGCCGAATGCGGTTGCCGCACCTTTGCCCCCGCGTAATGTGCCTGTGAGCAAGGTGGCAAATAACGACCAGTTATGACCGATAATCACCACAATGGCGGCAACGGTGATGGCTATCATGCCCAAATCGGGCGCGAGAATCTTAGAGATGACGATGGCTAAAATGCCTTTCAGCGCATCCACTGCCAAGACCAACACCCCCCATTTCATACCCAGCGCACGACTGACATTGGTCGCGCCCATGTTGCCACTCCCCACCGTGAAAATATCAATGTTGTTCAATTTGCCGACCAGATACGCTGTCGGTATAGACCCCATCAGATAACTGACGATGACCACCAGTAAAATTTCAAAGTTAAATTCTATCATTGTCTGATGTGTGGCAATCTACCGCCGCGCCTCCTTTCAGCCTAGTTATCGTTTACACTATGTAAAAACACGCATCTACCCCAAATGTTACGCAAGTGAAAAAAATCACCCCATTTGGCACGCCATACACCCTGCGCGTAGTGGCGGATGAGCGCCGATCGGTGCGTATATCCGTCATATTGTCGGACAGCGTAGCCTATCAGTAGGGGAAAAAATGCCTCATCGTGTGATAAAATACGCGCATTGATGATAACAAGTGATGGTTAATATTCGATGAAACAAAAATTACTCATCTCAATCATAGCGACAATCTTGTTCTTTGGGGGATTTGCCCTCACTGTGCCGACTCAATCACAAGATGTCGCTACCTATATGCTCTCGCTGATTAATAATCTGCGTGGATCATTGGGGTTGCATCCATATACGCTGAACAGCGCATTGACCGTCGCGGCGCAAAATCAAGCCAGTTGGATGGCAATCACGGGGCAAATCAGCCATACACAACCTGATGGCTCGACCCCGCGCACGCGGGCGCAAGCCGCGGGCTATGCCTCGACATGGGTGAGCGAGAATATTTACATGGGGACTTATGCCACTGCCGACACCGCGTTTCAGTGGTGGGTAAATTCGCCCATTCATTATCGCGGTCTGACCAATGTCAATTATACCGAAATCGGCATCGCTATGTCCGAGGGTCCCGCGGGCAAGGCATACGTGTTGGTATTCGGCAATCCAGATAACACGGTGCGCGTTGCGCCACCCATCCGTACCAACACCACCGACCCGTATGGCTATGCCAACCAAAACAACGGTAATGGCACGAGCGGTACAGGCAGTGGCACGGTGAGCGATACCTCTTTCATCCCGCCCCCGTATGTGGTGGGTGTGGATAACCATGGCAACATCATGCACGAAGTCCAACCGGGCGATACACTTGGTGGGATTGTTTTGGCATATGGCTACGATTGGGATGATTTAGACCGCATCCGCCAGTTGAATAACATGACCGAAGCCGAAGGGCGCTGGTTGGATATTGGCGCGATTATTTTGATTCCACCGTGGGATGGCACATATACCCCCACACCGGGCAGTCCAGAACCACCGACGGAGACACCCACCATCGGACCGACCAATACCGAAGGACCCAGCCCGACACCCACCATC
This sequence comes from Anaerolineae bacterium, assembly GCA_034436155.1. Taxonomy (GTDB): domain Bacteria; phylum Chloroflexota; class Anaerolineae; order Aggregatilineales; family Phototrophicaceae. The sequence continues at coordinate 11,386 of DAOTVP010000036.1, read as the reverse complement.
ACCTATACACCGAGCATTACACCCTCGCCAACGATTACCTCTACGCCGTCTCCGACTGAAACGCCCACCGAGACGCAGACCTTCACGCCAACCCCAACCCTGCCCGAAGGCGTGCGCCCGTTGGCGATGAGCGTCACCACACCAACGGCGCGGGTGATTGCATCGGCAACCGCCACCTTAGAAGGAACGCCCATATTGACGCAAAGCCCAACCCCGATTGTCGTGGCGCAACATAACACCGATACGGGCGGGTTAATCGCCCCAGTGACGACACCGCCCCATGCGGTAGAACCACCCGCCAATGAAAATAACAACAGTCCAATCGTGCCGTTGTTGCTCATCGCCGTGGGGTTACAGGTGATCATCATCGGCATCGCGGGACTCGAATTTATGTCGCGCAGACGGCGCAACGCATAAACCCAAACTCTGATTGCTAGTTATCGCTAGATGCTCAAAGTATCTAGTGATATGCCTATAAGCGCACTAAAGGCGCGAAAATCTGCCTATAGGATAGCTATTTGGCATAAAATCAGGCAAAAACAGCCCCTTTAGTGGGCTTGCAAAATGATTAGCCTATGGCTTTGAGCCATAGGCGAGGTTGCATCGGGAATGATTAGCGCATTCTTACAGTTATATTTATCCCCAGTTCCGCGAAATCCAGCCCCTCATCCGTCAGCACGCGCCGAAAATTATCATTCGCATCGTAAAACCCGACAATCAATCTGCCTGTACCTGCAAATTCGCTATTGAAATTCAAGATATGCACATCGGTGATATATTCCCCGTCAACCCAACTGGTGGTCGGACGTTGCCAATTATCCGGTTGGGCATCCGATTGCGCCACCACGCGCCCATTTTCATCTAACAATTGCACAAACACCGTATACGATAGGGTGGGGTTGGCTTGTTCATCGGCACGCCACACCAAGCGTACCGCAAAAGCATCGTTGTTGGGCAAATCGACATCTACATCATAACCGACCAAGCGCCCCACACCGACAAAATGGGCATTCGCTTCAAATTGTGAAGGCGGTTGGTCAAAAATACGGGCAATATCTTCAACCTCAAATTCGTGAATTGGCATACCATCCACCAGCAAAGTCGCATTTCCAGCCCCACTATTGGGTGGGATGGTGAATCGCGCCCATGCGAGTGTTATCCGATTGCTCGGTGGCACAGGAAAATTCAGGTCATATCCAGCGCCTGATAATTGGATAAAACGGCTATTCGCGGGGATAATCACGGTTACGGTGAACGGCACGCCTGTCTGGATGATGCTATCACCCGCCACCAAACTTGGCGTAAGCGGTGGGGATGAAAATGCGCCGCCATCGGTAAAAATTGCATCAGCCAATATCGTCTCGACACCTATCGGGTTGCCCGCGCCGTCTAAAATATCGAATCCAGACGGCGCAGATAGGCTATACACAGCCAGATGTAACTGATAATGGGCGAGGGGCGCACCTTCGGGCAATTGGATGAGCGCGTAGGCTGTGCCAACATCATCACTGTCCCACCGACTTGTGCCTGCGCTATCATCACGGGCGATAATCGCATCATCATCGGCAATCCGTTCCCCGAATCGGGTCGATAAGGCGTTGGCAACGGCTAAATCTTCCTCAAACGGGGTCTTGAGCGACCACGTTGTTTTGACGCACGTCCCGCGTGATGAAGTGGCATATCCCGCATCTATCAGGTCAAAATACAGATAACGGGGTGATAATTCCAACGGTAAAAAGTTGATCGGTTGCGATAGCCGATAGGTCTGGGTGCTTAATCCATAGAAAAAAACGGGGTCGCCGATAAAATCGCTGGCGACTGTGAGCAAACACGGATACATCCCGCGCACATCGGCGGGGACTTGATACCAAGTCAGAAATTCGAGGTGCGTCACGCCCTCCGCCACCAGTTGATTGATCACATCCACCGCCGTTTGTTCATCGGAATAAATCGGGATGGTCACAAAACGGGCGCGAATCGGGGCGAGTTCGGCATAATAATCTTGCAAGGCACGTTCCACATCAAACGGGATGAGGATGACCGCCTTTTCGGGCAATTGCGCGTAATAGTTTGCTAATCCTGCAAAATCGTCATGCTGATATGCCCGCGTGGTCATGATTTGACCGATGCTCACCATGCTGATGAACACGCTTAGCACCGTGATGAGGGTGATTGTGCCGATAGCCACACGCCGATTAACCAGACGGGCGATGAGATAAGCACATATCAACAACCATAACAGCGTAGCGGGTGTGCTGGCGATATAATAACGCGGATGAAAATCGATGCTGGCGATGATGAACAAGCCCGTGCTGAACAGGGGCAATAAAAACACCTGCGAGCCGATGAGCCATAAGCGCGAAATTGTCGGGGTATCATCACCATTCTCGCGCTCCCCCTCTCCACGTAGTGGGGAGGGGGCTGGGGGGTGGGGATAAAATAACCACATGGCTATCACCCCACCCGTCACCACCACCAACAACACGCCCAACGCATCCAACACGCCCGTATCGGTCACTTGTTGCAATTGGGGCAACACGGGCAAAAAATACCCGTGCCAAATATCGCGCATCAGCTCAAAACTAGGCATGGGCGGGGTGTTCAATGCCGTCCCCGATGGTGCTTGTGTGAGCATCCACGGCAGATAGGCGATGATGACACCAATCTGCGCCACTGCCCATATCAACATGGCGCGAATATCCCAACGGAACAGCCAAATCATCCCCAGCGCCACATTCACCCATACCACCAACGGCACACCGAGATTATGCGTGTATAGCACACCGATTTCGAGCATCATCATCAGCGCCAACAGGCGATAGGGTAGGCGTGTGGGTGGTTTGTATCGACTAATCGAATCGGCACACGCGAGTAATGCCAATGTCCACAACGGGACGGCGCTATAGGCGCGGACTTCCTGCGAATATTCCCATAACAACGGCGATACCGCCAAGCATATCCCAAATAATAACCCAATATATATCCCAAACCAACGGCTTGCGATAACCATCCCCAACGCCACACCCGCCACGCCATACAACACCGAGATATAGCGCAACGCGAGGGGTGAATTTCCGACACCCAAAATTTGTAGGACATGCCCCGTGAAATAATACAGGAACGGCGTTTTATCATCTGGCGTGAGGAACGGCGCACGCATGGCGCGGATGCTCCACGCTTCGTCATGCCAGACCGATTCGGCATTCAGCGCCACCATCCGCAAGGCAAACGCGCCGATGAGGATGCACAAGGTGATATACAGATATGAATTGGTAGTTTTTTTCATCATGACGATATATTATAGATGAAAGCAGAAAATGGTGATAGGCGGTGATGTGATGAGCGACTATTATGATGATACGCACGATGACGAGGATGTGATTGAGGGGTATTGTGTGCGCTGTAAGATGACGGTTGAAATCATCGAGCCACAACCCGTTTGGACGCGCAAGGGGATGCCCGCCGTGCGGGGTGAATGTCCCGAATGTGGTGGTATGGTGTTTCGGATGGGCGCAATCGCCACGCACGATAAAAGTCAGCGCCCCGCGCCGATTGATGTGGCGGGCAACGGCAAGCGCAACCTGCCAAAAATCGCCCCCAATACGGTGTATGTGGTGTACGCCGAAGCCGATGAGATGATCGCCCGTCAGATTGCCGACGATTTGACGCAAGCGGGTATCACGGCATGGTTGCACGAACATGAAGACCCGCCTGTAGCATGGGCGGGTGGGGTGCATCCCGCGCTCAAAGAATGTGATAAATTGTTGGTGGTGTTATCTGCGGGGATTTTGGCGGATGAGCGCCTCGCCAGCACATGGACATTTTTTAAGGATAAACGCAAGCCGATTATCATCGCGCAATTAGAGCATGTATCGCCACCTGATAGCATCCGCCGTAGCCCGCGCTACGATTTTAGCGATTATCGGCGTGCCTTCCGCGAGACGGTGCAGGCGCTGGGATAGGAGAAAATATGATGAGTGTGATGGAAGTATTCCGACAAGTACAACAACTGACTCCAGAGGAACAGCATCAATTATGGTTGTTGATGCAGGGATTGATGGATACCCAACATCCAAAAACGCGCAATATCTTAGAATTTGCAGGGTTTGCCTCTGCTTTAGCTGATGACCAAGACCCTCAAGATTATCTACGCCAACTCCGCGCTGAGTGGGACAAAAATTATGATGATTGAGCGCGTTTTTGCGGGTATTCAAAGGGTCTATATAGAGACTGCTCCATTTATCTACTATGCCGAAAATCGGGTTGGCTATGTTGAAAAAATGAAGGCAGTCTTTAAGCAGATTATGGATAACAATATCTCTGTGATAACATCAACCATCACCTTATCCGAGTGTTTGACCAAACCTCTCAAAGTTCAGAATTGGGTTTTGGTGAAAGAGTATGAAGCGTTGCTTAGGCATAGTAGCAATATTTATATGGTGTCTGTGGATGCTGAAATTTCGCGTAAAAGTGCCGATATACGCGCCCAATACAATTTGCATACACCTGATGCGATTCATATTGCAACAGGTATCTATACCAATTGCCAAATATTGCTAAGCAATGATATGGCATTCAAACGCATCAGCAATATTTCAACTTTACTGTTGGACGAGATTATCGTATAAGTGCGCCATCGCTTCATCAGCGGGGATGCCATAATCGCCATTTAGCACTTCGATGATGCCTTCCCGAATATCGTTCAGGATTTCTTCTTTGCTAAAGGTGATGTCGTCATCATCTTCATCTGGCTCATCCAGCGCCGTTTCGATGAGCTGATGCACCCACGCGGTCACATCCATATTATCGGCTTGGGCTTTTTGGGTCAATTTTTGTAGTGTTTCGTCTGATAATGCTAAGGTGAGGTTGGTCATGGTTTGTATCCTGTTCTCGTTGGTTTGATTGTATTATAGGAGATGTTGCATCTGTCCGCCAAGCATGGCATAATTGTTATCATTAAATTTAGATTTCGTTAGGGAAAATAAAGATGGGCAAGCAACGGATTCGACATATTTTTGTGAGCTATTCGCGGGATGATAAAGCATGGACATACGAATTTGCCAAAGCCGTAACCGATAGATTGGGTTATTCCGTCTTTGTGGATTATAAAAGCCTGCATATCGGCACAAATTGGTGGCGCACCATTTGCGAGCATATCAGAACGTGCGATTATGTGTTGTTCATCATGTCGCCGATGTCTATCGAATCCATTTATTGCACCGCCGAAATTGAGTATGCCCTCGCGTTGAACAAGCCCATTTTGCCCATCATGCTCAAATCGTGTCCAGTTCCAACCAAATTGAGCGAAAAACAGGTGCAATATTTGGCGATTAATGACAATAATATGCCAATTGAGCAAATTCTGATTGAGTTGCAAAAAGGCTTATCCGATATTCGAGAACTCATCTATGACGGCGAGTATCAAGCCCCAGACCCGTTACCGAATCCGCCTGATGAACCGAAACCGAAAGACAAAAAATCGGCGGAAGAGGTCTTTCATATCGCCATTGATATGATGAACAATGCCGATTTTAACCAAGCCATCGAGCTATTTGCGGAAGTTATTCGAGCAGATAAAACAGGCAGATGGGGCAAATTGGCACAAAAACGCCTGAAAGAGATCGAATCGTATCAAGAAGTGGCGCGATTATTGAGCAAATCCGTTCGGGATGCCCGTGATTTATGGTTAGACCATATCGCCGAATTCGGCACAGAATATGACCCATTGGGGCTTGCATCACAATTCAGCAATATCCCACGCAACGATCCACCCCAAACGCCTACACCTGTACGGACGACATTCTCCTCGTCCACGCCTGAATCCATCATCGAAACCCCGCCACCGCCCCAAATTTTCACTCCGCCCATCCCACCCATCCCATCCTTTTTGCCACAACCGTTTGAGTGGTGCAAAATTACGGGTGGCAAAGTCACACTCGTGCCAGATGATACTGATAAAAAAGAGAGTTATCTCAAACAAAACACTGTCCTCACCATCCCTGATTTTTATATGGCGAAATACCCCGTCACCAATGCCCAATATCAAGCCTTCGTGGATGCCCGCGATGGTTATAACAATCCTGATTGGTGGAATTATTCCGAAGGCGCGAAGGCGTGGCGCAAAGCCAACCCGAAGCCCAAAGATACCGCATTTGCGGGTGATGACCACCCGCGCACCAATATCACCTGGTATGAAAGTGTGGCATTCACCTTGTGGTTGAGCCAAAAATTGGATGTGAATATTCACCTGCCCACCGATGAACAATGGCAACGGGCGGCGATTGGCGATAATAATTGGGCGTATCCGTATGGCGATACATTTGATAAAAATCGCTGTAATTTCAATACCCGTGGCACAACACCTGTCGCGCGATACCCCAATGGCGCGAGTCCGTTTGGTGTCATGGATATGAGTGGGAATGGTGTTTTACCAGTTATGATAAAGGGAACATCCCACTGAAGGATGCAGTTGATGAACGCACATACGTTCTGCGCGGTGGTTCGTGGAGGAACAACAATTCCTTTGACCTGCGTGCCGATGTGCGTTACGGGCTCAACCCTAACGTCAGGTTCAGCAGTAGGGGTATGCGTTTTGCCTGCTCTTACTAATCCTGCTTACTGAATTCTGAAATACTGAAATTCTGAGGGGGGGGCGGGGGCTTGTTGGCGGGTGCTCAAAGCCCCTGCCTTGCATCGCCGAAGCCCGATGATGTGGGTTAGTTTTTATATTTTGGTGGCTGACATACGAGGCTGAAGCCTCTAGTCAGCCATTACACCCCCTAAAACTAGGCTATGTGTAATGGACGACTAGCCCGCAGGGCGTATGTCGTCCACCGCTATACACTGCCTTTATTTACTAACCTGCATAATCGGGCTGAATTGCCTGTTTTGTGGGTGGTGGAATATGAAACGGAACGGGACGGGACGACACATGTGTCGCCCCTACAATCTGCATATCCAAACAGGCTGTAGGGGCGAGGCACTGCCTCGTCCCGTTGTTTGATAGGTATATCTATCGTACCAACAATAACCCGTTGATAATATTGTAATGAATGCCTCGCCCCGTTAGGGATGGGGGTGATTTTATTCCTCATCCACATCGTTATCCCATGTGCGGGATAAATCCACCTCGCGGTAAAAACTGACCTTGCCGACATATTTCTGCCATAAGCCATGCGTGATGTCGCTGGGGTCGCATTTCACACCACGCGGGATGAAATAATCGCACACGCGGGTGATATCGCGCTCCAAGATCATGCGGGCGTTGCTGTTCACATCGGTGATGCTCACTTGCGGAAAATCAATCAGAATGACCTCATCATCCCAGTAGAGCAGGTTATACGGCGAGAGGTCGCCGTGAATCATGTCGTGCTGGAGCATTAGCTCGATGTTCGCCATCACCGCCTCAAACACGCGCTTGGCATCTTTATGGGGCAGGTCGATCTCATGTAGGGTGGGTGCGCCGATTTTTTCATCGCCAAAATAATCCATCAGGATGGCATTTTCGCCCGCGCCAAACGGTTGCGGGACGCTCGCGCCAATCCGAAACAGCGTATTCAGCGTCTTGTATTCGTGCATCAACCACGAGGTATGCGAGACTTGTTGCCCGTATGCCGTCTTTTTGCCGATGGCTCGCATGGTGCGGTCATCTTTTTTGTTCAGCGCCTTGCCGTTGCCCGTGAGGATGTCGCGCCCTTCGCGGTACATGGCATCGTTGCGTAAATTGCGGAACATGCGCGGGCGATACACTTTGGCGGCGATGAGCGTCTCGCCTGTACTCGGATGCGCCATGCACCGATACACATTGGCTTCTTTGCCACCTTTCACCCGTCCCAACACATCGGTGATGAGTTTTTGCTCGTAGAACGGTTGGAGCGCCTGTAACAGCCACCCCTCCTCGAATAACCCAGGGACATACGTGGTCTTGAAGCCACCCTCTAAACCTTCGAGGTCTGCAACTTCATTTAACACTTCTTCCACCGCTTTTTTGGCGATATGCTTAGCTTTTGGCTTGCGTTTGCGCCGTGCTTGACGGTCTGTGTGGATGGGGTCGAATTGTTTTTCGTATTGCTCGTATTTGTCGTAATCAAAAGAAGACACGGTTTGGGTATCCTTATGCTGTAAAATTGTGAGTTATGCGTGGGGGTATCAAACATACCCGATGCCGAATCCGATAGATAGGTATCTGGAATGGTCGGTATGCCACACATCAGGCGCGAAAATCACGCCGAATCTCACCACAGGATGAACCCGATTCAGGGGATTTTGTAGGGGGAGATGGGATTAATGCGCGAGGTGAGGCACACCGTTCTTAACAAGCGCGACCGTATTGTTAGCCATATTCAAAGTGCCTCCTCAAATCTAAAACGATAATCACTGTCTATAAGATAGCATAACCTCTATTAAATTGTCAAGAGGGGTAATGACGGGTCAGATGATGTATACGATGCGCGGGAATATAACCAAACGCGAATATTTTGTCAAACAATGTAGAAAATGAGTGTTTCTAGCACATCATCAATATCTGGAAAGCGTTTTTCTAATTTCTTGACTTTGCGCTCAAATCGTGGATGAGTATTAATCTTTGTTGGCATGTCGTTTCTTCTCGCGTCGTAGCTCATCTAAAAATTCACGCGCAGGGCGACCATAATCGCCATTCATCACTTCGATGATGCCTTGTCGAATATCATTCAGAATTTCTTCTTTGCTGAAGGTGATGTCGTCATCTGTCTCAGCATCTACGGACGATTCAAGCAAGGTATAAATCCAGGTGGTTAAATCTACAGCATCGGCTTGGGCTTTTTCGGTTAATTTTTGCGCCATTTCTTCGGGCAACTCTAAGGTGATAATGGTCATGGGATTATCCTTTCACATCTTTTTAGATTCATTATAGATGATTTTGGGGAGTAAAAGAGATACACACTCGAAAGAGCGTGTATCTTGATGTTATTTCACGGGGCAGTCCCGTTCAAACGGGCGATTTGCTCACGGGCGGGGGTGAAATTGGGGTTAAAACTCAGCACGGCGTTAAAATTGTTGATGGCGCGGTCACGCTCACCCATCGCCGCACGGGCTAATCCCGCATAATAAAAGGCTTCCTCGACAAAATCGTTACTGCCGTTGCGTAATGTCTCGACCAAATTCAGCACATCCTGATAGCGCCCAACGGCATAATACGCCTCGAATGGGGTGAATTGATACCATGTGGTGCGCCACGGCATCCCAATCGTGAAGGCTTGGTCAAATGCGATCGCGGCGTTATCGTACATTTCCAGTTTGGTCAACATACTGCCCATATTGAACCACGCATAGGCATCAGACGGGTCGAGCGTGGCTTCTTCGCGGGCGATTTCAAAGGCGTTGATATAATTTTCGCGGGTATCGGCATCTTCGCCGAGCAGATCGAATAATTCTGGCTCACGGGCGCTTTCGTAAATCACAAAATAGACATAATTGAAATGTTGCCAATATTCCTGCACATGGGCGTAGCTATAGGCTAATCCCTGACCATCATAACTATCGTGCGTGATGAACACCTGTTGGGCATCATCATAGCCAATCACCAGCAGATAATGCCCCATCCAACCCTGATTGGCGCGTTCTGGGTCGTAACCTGCTTCTATCATCACCACAAAATTGTTGCTGATGAGTTGCTTGAGCGTGTCGAGCGTCCCGCCGTGACGATACAACGAATACACGGGCAATTCTGGCACTTGGCTATCGACAAATTGCTCCAATTGCCACGGGCTGACATTTTTATCTTCGCTATTGGGTTTGAGCCAATTGGCGGCGCGGGCTTGATTATCGGTATAGCCAAAATAACTGAGCGCCATTGTGACGGTTGCGGGACCGCAATTATTCCACCATTGGGCGTGATAGGTGAAGCCCGTTTGTAAATACGATGGGGGCGGTGGGGGCAATGGGATAGGCGTGGTCTCTTGGGCAGAAAGGGTATGGATGCCCAACAGCGCGAATAAAAGAATGAGCGCAAGGCGTTTCATGGGGTCGTATCCTCATCTAATCTGTACGATTGGACGCGCAGAAGCACATCCGTACAGGGTTATATCATCATTGCCTTCATTATAAACAACGATGCAAAATTTTCACCCCACGCCTGCCTAACGCTATGCCTCTGCCATTTCTTTTTCCCACAGATAAAACAGATAATCCTGCTCAATCGTGGTTGCGCCCAATTGGTGCAATCCAGAAAGGGTTTGGGCGCGGTGATCGGTGCTATGATTCGCCACCTGTACCAACGCATCGCGCACCGTAATGGCGGGTTTGTTCTCCCAAAATGGGGGCATCACCTTACGGCTTAGTTCATCCGATGTGAGTGTGTTCAGATACGCCATGACGCGCTCTTCGGTCATATCCCATTGTTTGCGGATGATCTCGCGGGTCATCAAATCTTCTTCGCGGATGAATTCCACCACACCTGTTTGCAAAAAGTGAAACCACCACGCCTCGACTGCCAGCGTATGCGCCACCTGCATGTGGATAGATCCGATCGAATACGATAATTCCCGAAAAAATTCCTCATCGGTCAGCGTCATAATACAATCCCACACGCGCCGATTCGCCCAAAAATTATATAAGTACAAGTCGATGAAAAATTCTTTATCCATGATGATAACTCAATCTGGTAAGAACGATTGTTCAATTGACTTTACCCTAAAAATGACAATTTTGCAATTCTAAAAATGGTTTGATTTTGGTAATGATTTTTGAATGTAGCGAGACGGTCATTTTTTTGGGGCTAAAAATCGTATACGATATAACAATGCTAGTATATCATTCAGATAGGATACCCAATGATGAAAAAATTTGCATTCTTATGGATACTCATCGCCCTCATCATCCCTGCCTCTGCCCAAACCGTGATTTCGCCCGCGTTGGAACAACAACTGATGAGCATCGAGGCATTCGTCACCCTGCGCCGAGAATTGCCCATCCTCACGCCTATCATCCGTCAATTTCCCACCCGTGAAGAAGCCATTGCCATCATCACCGCCAATGCCGAAGCGGAACTCTCGCCCGAAGATGCCGTCCGTGAGGGATTATTTTATCGTGCATTGGGATTCATCCCCGCCGATTTTGAATTGCGCCAGTTTATCGGCGATTTTCTGAGCGACCAAGTGGCGGGATTTTATAACACCGAAGATAAAACCATGAACACCATCTTATTTTCGGGTGGGGAATTGGGTGATAGTCTGCCCTTTTTTGAGCAAGTGATTTATGCCCACGAATTCACCCATGCCCTGCAAGATCAACATTTTGATTTGCAAGCGATATTTGAATCAGTTAGCGATAATGCCGACCAAGCCTCTGCAGTACAGGCGTTGATAGAAGGGGATGCCACCTACATGATGCAAGCCTATACGTATTT
>DAOTVP010000035.1:0-21712 GCA_034436155.1 Anaerolineae bacterium | reverse complement strand
TTTGTTCGCAAAACGTTATCATTTTCTAAATCGGACGATTATCATTATTGGATGACCTTATGGTTTATCATTGATTACAACTTAGAGGTCTCATCACTTACTATGTGACCACTATCTATATATTCTATTTTTACCTTGATTGCTAGTTCATAAAGTTGGTGAAGGCAAGAGCAGAGAGAGAAGCCATTACTTTGAGATAAAAACCATCTAGTGTTCGGGCATGAATGCGCTGAATGCCCATCTTTTCAAGTTGACTAAACACTGTTTCAACTTGTTTGCGGTGTTGTTTTACCAGTAGGTTAGGTTCGCCACGCATGTTTTTGCGATATTCGGTGTGAATCGTCACATCACCATAATAATAAGCTAATCCCCAATCACGGTCATAGATATAGCCTTTATCTGCTACGACTTGCGATTGTTCGGGTAAATTGGCTAACAAATGTTGCACGGGATATAACTCATCCCAACTGGCAGGAAGTATCTCAAAAGCAACTGGCACGCCGTGTTTTGATCACATACTAAATGCAATTGAAAACCGAAATAGCGTGTTTTTTGGCTGGCACAGTAGCCAAAATAGGGCTTTCCTTGCGCTTTTTTACAGCGATTAGCACGGGAATAGCGACAGATGGGTAATGGGCAAGTATCAATTATGAATACCCCTTTTTGCTGAAAGCATTCTCCTATCACACCTAACAACCATAAAAAAGTCGCTTCCAATTGATGAAAACGGCGATTAAAGTGTGACACACTCAATTCCCCAACATACCCTAAGCGTTGCATCATACATAAGGCTCTTTCATGGTTATTGCAAAAATATTTTGATGCGACAATCCCGACAGTTATTATTTCAGCATGGGTCACATGCGCTCTGACATCGGTTTGGCAATTCATCACCTTTAGCATATCGTCTACAACCACAAAAACCGCTACAATATAATCATCGTTCATGGATTCCCTCACTTTATAGTTTGTTGGTAACTACTATTTTAGCGAGTTTTCATGAACGATTCTAACTAGCAATCAAGGTATATCGACTTGACTTGTGCGAAGATGTGTGAGTGGTTTTGCAAAACCTTTTTGCTTTTGCGATTTACAAAGTGCACAGAGGAATTATATAGGTACTTAGAGACAAATTTCTAAGAATCTATATTACCTCTCATCATGCTTGATAATTCATAGAAATATCTTAAAACACCATTATCAATCCTAAAAAAACATCGCCACATCATCCCTGATAGCAAATGCTTGTATCACGCTTGAACACGCCTATACGCTTATTTTGGCGCATAGGCGCAATATATCCCAAATCGGCAGGTTGATAATCTAAAAAGAGCCACAAGCAATGGGTGGCTCTTTTTAACCAAGATGATCGCCCTATTGTTGTCTCTACGGATAAATTTATTGTGGTAGTCGTTCTCCAATATCCATAATACGTTTGTATCCAACATTGCGTTCTAATCTATAGAGTTGGAACTTCGCCCAGCGACGGGCTTCGACACCGAATAGAAATGCGATATCCACTAACGTCTGCAAAAATAACTGGAATACCTTATTGCGATCATCTTTCGTGAATAGATGAATCACTTTTTGCGTCGTATCGTTAATATCACTATAATGAGCCACATTATTGACATCAATGGTATAGCGATTTGGATTAGCAGGGTCAATGGGTCCCGTGATGTAAACCCCAACCAGTGACTCCGCATCGTGTGGAAATTCTGCATCCTCTTTTAAGATGGTACTAAATGCTTCATTCACCATGCTATACCCAACATCCCCTGTACACTGTACCATCAATTGTATCCGCTTAATGCGTGCTGGAATGGTATTCGCTTCTGCGATAATAACCGCTTTGCTGTAGGCAGATTGTATCAATTGAATCACGATATACTCTTTTCCACCAATCACCTGACGAACCGTATCTGGCACAGTTTGAGCATTCATAGGGATATCTAAATTAACAGATGTAATTTGCCGTTGGATGCGTGGTGCAATGCTCAGTAGTGCCTCTGTCAGTTTGGGGATGAATGTGCGTGTTTGAATAGCTTGGATATTTTTCAAATCATCGCGTAGCGGGGTGTCTTTTTCGAGCCATATTTGAATAATCGGTTTATGTTGGGCAATGGCATAGTCTATTTCTTCTTTCACCACATCGGATAAACTTGCCGCTTGTGACCAAAAGAGGATGAATACTGCCGCTTCTTCAATGGCGTGATAAATGGTTTGTCGCCAATCATCACCTGCCGAGATGTTACTCACATCCTGCCAGACGATAAAGTCATTCATGCGTAATTTCTCGACAAATTCGCCAACGACCTTGCTATCTTGCCGCGAATAGCTGATAAAAATATGTTTCGCATCGCTCATGAATTATCTCCTCGGATATCTTTGAATACACCATACCCTTGTGCCGTCTTTGCGCCGATGCCCATTTCTGCAAGCCCACCTTGTAACCATTGGATAGCTTGGGCTTGAGTATCGAATTCGCCTTTAACGCCTGTTCGTATCCCTACTGCGAATTTGAAAACTACGCCAGCGTTGACTGCGACATAGCCGATGGGGGTCGGGTTATCAGCATCATGTGGCGCTTTCTTTGGATTATTATTTTTTCTATCCTCGTCACTAGCAGTATAATACTCACCAAAATGCGGGGTCATGATTTCATTGGCAAATAATTGACCCTTCGTATCACTCACCACCGCATCAAAGAACACACATCTACCTGCCTCGTCTGGTGTACCAAAGACAAGCTGATAATATCCAGCAGGAAAATTTTTATCATCATGCTCAGAATTATAATCACCCGCCAAAACAGCTTCCTCAAATAGTTCCAGTGGCGTTTTTTCGTTATTACTGGGTGCTTTGTCAGTTGTGATAGGGATATTTTTATATGCTGCCAATGTCAACAACGCATAGCTCCGTGCCAAACCTTTGAGTGCGCTACCCGGTATATATGGAAGTCCTGTTAGTTTATCCAGCGTGATGCCAAATTCCAGTGGATTTTTGCCCCCTAGCCCAACCGCCATGCGTCCACGTAGTTGCATTTCAAATGGCTCTGCGCCATATGCTTGCACCATTGCTTCCCAACGATTTTTGTAGTTTTCAAGTATCTCTCTTAGTGACGGCTTTTTTGATTCGTCTTTTTTATTATGTGAAAAATTGATATTTTTGATGAGATGCACAAGCCATTCAGGTTTTCGCTTTACTTTATCAATTTTATCAGGCTTAACAGGGCGTGGGCTTTTACGCTCAACTTCCTCATCGTTAACAATCTCTCTCGGAATATACCGCGATAAAATCAATGCTAAATTATCACATTTATGTGCGATAGAAGCGTTTTTTTCAGGCATATCTGGATGTAACTTATCTAAAATAGCCCTTGTATCAGACGGAACGAGATACGTTTTTTCCTCGGTCATTTAATATTCCACTCCGTTTCTTTTGCTTCTGTAAATCGCTTTAACCAAGTTAAATAAGCTAAGGCTTCGGTTGATGCACGCCGATAATGACTGCTTTTTGTGTCGTCAGCCAATAGATAATCCATTAATCCTGTGCCTTGACAATTCAATTTCAATTGTTGACATACCCAGTCAGAAACTGCTTTATAGACAACATAATGTGCATCATCTTTTTTGCCTTTTGCCTGTGCCAATAAAAAGGCAAGCGCCTGACCTAAGCCATCATTGATTACCATACTGGGCAATTTTCTGACATTTGAGGTAAATTCTTTCTTAAATTTGTCTTCTCGACTATTTTGGTTATTGACCGCATCCCAAGCATGTTTGGCGCGTTGTTGCTGAAGGGTCTGTTGGCTACTGGTGGTATTTTGTTTATCGCTCATGATTATTTCGCCTCGCTATCTGCAAAACGGACTGCCACAAAACCTTGCCCTGTGGTTTCATCACCCCCAAGTTGGATGCGGGTGGGTAAGTTTTTCCTTAGCCAATCTTCAACCTTATCAGCTATCAACAATGGCTTTTTCTTAGGTTTGCCATCTTTATCTTTTTCCTTTTCATCGTCTATCAATAAACGGGAATTGACGATACTCACCACGCTCATCAGCAATGTATCTGATGGCAACGATTCTTGTGTCCAGAGTGCGCCTTGTGCGACGGTTTTGGTGGCACTATCAATTTTAATCCGTGTGACAATCTCGGTACTATTGACCGTGAACTCGGTAAAATCCTCATCCGATAAAATCACGAGGCTATTTTTTAATTTATCGCGCCAGAATTGGTATTCAGCACCTTTCGGTAAGGCATTATTTGCTAACCATTCGGCGATTTTATCTACCTGTGCGCTGGCATTTGCTGTAAAAGTGAATTCTTCTAGTACTACCTCGCTTGTGTTTGGCACTTTGACTTTAGAATTATTGGTCACGTAGGCATGACCAATTTGCGGTGTTGGATACTCCTTATCGAATGATTTGAGGTTACGTTTCATCCGCGCCAGCACCATCGGACTCGTGACATATGCGAATACCCCTCTCAGCGATTGCACAGGGAATAAGACAATTCGCGCATCACCGACACTGATAGCACCTGCGTGTGCTTCGCCATTATTGGTATCAGGTCCAAAAGTAGCTAATAAACTGGTATCTTTCTCACCGACTTTTTGACCTATCTGCATCCGCAATGCACCTTTCACCCCACTACCCTGCACTAAGGGATGGCGCGTGGTGCGCTCACGTTGGATGGGTAAATCCACCGCCGATACGGTGCTACCTGTGCCTGCATGAAGCGATGTTTCTGTATAAATGAAAAGCCCTAATTCTTTCATCATGTTCTCCTATTTATATGTTCCAATTGCAACGCAACCAAATCCTACGTGGTCATAACGCGGTTCATCACTCACATATTCTGTGAATGGCTTACCTAGCCATTCTGCATGTTCAAAATAATACACACTGCCCACTGGCACATAATGGCGTAATGGCTTGGGGCGATTATGCGCCACATCCCAGCCACTGATGGCGAGTGGCTTGCCAATCACTGCCGAGACCAGTCGCGCATCTTTACCGACCCAATGTGACCAACCCCGTTCTGGATACCAGCCCTTTTTGAAATAAGCGGGTGTCATCACCACTACTTTCAGTTTGCCTGTTTTGGTAATCGGTTGTGGCATGGTGAAATTGTTTATGACTGAATATCTGCCCATGCGCGATTCGCCGCCGATGCGTAATAACCCACCATTCCCTTCAAATAAATTATTCGATACATGCACCAACAAGCCAACATTATCTTGTGGACGGGCAAAAGTCGCCCGATACAAATGGCTTTCCTTATTAGCACGCTTGCCATAATCCAGCGCCAAGCCGATGCGCGGGTCTGGTTGCCAAATATCTCCTGTACTTTTAAGGCACCTGGGTTCTGCCCCTTGTAGATAGGCTTCAAACTGTGCCTGTGTCATCCAACCCTCACGGTGCTTATATGGGTCTGTAGGGTCATTATCTTCATCAATATATAAAGGCGATAAGCTATCAAAAATCTCATCCGTGATGAAATTCTTTTGCCCAACTTGTAACAATTTATAGCCCTTTTTATTCCCTACCACATCCAAAGGCGCAGGCACAAGTAATTCCACTGTGCCATTCACCCGCCTAGCGACATAGGGACCCTTAATTTTCAGGCTTCCTAATGAGATAACAGTCATCCCATTTTCTTGGGTCGGTTTCGGTCCAATTTCGTTGTATATGCCACCTGCTTTGCCATCCCTATAATACGCCAAATTGATATTTTTCCGTTCGAGATAATGCGAGCGTATCACACCCTGCATGGTCTGTGGATTTGGCGGGAATTGACTGGTGGCATTAAAGGCTTGTTGCGCGGTAAAGGGCTTAGAATCGCGGAACATCCATACATCTTCTGCTTCGATAAACACCCATTGCCCCATCTATGCACCTGCCTTTTCTTTGGTCGGCTTGGCGATAAACCGTGCTAAAATTGCCCAATGCGCCATATCATGCCAGCTCGATAAGGGTTGTTCTGCTAATTGTGCGATAGTCTTTCCTAAATTTTCTGACAATTGTTTTTTGTCATCTGAGGATAATTTCTCAGATGCGCGACGTTTGATGAGGCGTATTAATTCAGCCTCACGCGCTTCAGGTGGCACACCACCGCCCATATCATGCGCGATGGTTTGAATATCATATCCCAATTTGCCAGATAGCGTTTCATCTGCAAAATAACCAATCAACGTATTCATCAAATTCACAATTTGCCACTTGCCACCTGCCTCGCGGATTGTCCCCGTGCCGTGTGCCTCTGTAACGACAATCGCATCACGCCCATACCCCTCTTTTGCCTTCTCTTCGGCTTGACGTGCCATATTCAACGCCAAATCCAACGGAAAATTGTGCGGTGTAATGGCAATGCCCGCGCTCATTTTACATGCTGTGTCATGCTCAAAAGCCAATCGTATCTCATAGGCACAATCTAAAGCATGTCGTAATGGCAATAATGCTAGTACATCATCCCCACCTGCATAAATCAGTTGGGCGCGGTCGTATTTTTGGATGATATTTGGCACGGTTTCGTCCGCAAAACGGGCTAATTTTTGCGAAAACTGTTGATGCTCTGTCAAGGTTTTCAGATTACCAAGTCGCTCCCCCATACGGTCGCCATCCATGTGCAGAACGGCAAGATAGCCGTATTGACCATTGTATAATTTGCCAACGACATCGGTCGTGGATGGAATACGTTCTAATTTGCGCCCTCAAAGACGTTTGATGATTGCGGTTGTACCGAGCCTCTCATTTTCATCTTTACCTGTGAGGTCTTTAAGGGTTGACCAGTTTAGTGGCAACGCCGATTGCGCCCCTGTTAGGCTACATTTCACACCTTCTGCTTCAATATGTGAGAAATTTCGCAACAACCGTCGTTGCACCATAGCATGATTAACAGCATCAAAGCTAGTATTATGGTCAGAATATGGCACAGCAACCCAGTAAAATTCAAGCCAATCATCCATTTGGGTTTCAAAAATGCGTTTCCAGTCATTGGTATCTGACTTTTCACTTAATATATCAAAGACTTCTTTTGCATATTCATTAACCCATCGCCCACAGATGGTGTTCTCAATTTTTTTGGCAATTGCCTGTGGATTTCCATCACATAAAAAGGCAAACCGATGCGGTACACCTTGTGGAAACTTTTCTTGTGTATCCCACATAGGGAAAATAGGTTTGAAACTGGAATTATGTTGAATCGCATTTAGTCCCGATTTAGCCAATTCACTTAACATGATACTCCCCGCCGCTAAATCTTGTGTGCGCCGACCCGCCGCGATGAACGATTGCACGGGTCCGATTTGGCATAAAAAGAGGTATGTCATGGCTACCATCCCCCCCACACCGTTACACCGTTAAAATAACTTTCTGCCGCGTGCATGAATTTCTTCAGATGTATCCAATCTATAGTATTATCTGGTTTTGAACGCATCGCTGTTAAAACAGGAAAATATCCATCTTTCCCCACTCGTCGCACTTGTGCAATCAGGGGCGATGAGCGTCTGGGTCTAATCCCGCCAAAAGTATCTTCCTTCACTCGAAAAGCGTCTATTCGTAATAAGCCTCTGAATAATTCTTTGACCACATCTTCATAATCACCATACAGTGTTTTACCAACCACTATCCACGCATGTTTAAGGTTGAGCGTTGGAAAATTAAGGATAGTTGGATGAGTGGGATAATTGACAATTTGTGTCATCAATGTGTTGACATTTGTGATAAAATCATCAGGCGATTCTGGTGTTTTATACCAATCTACAGATTCACCCGAATGAGGTTTGATTTCTACAGCCCCAAACATGCGCCGAGAGCGTCTGCCGATACCCCCTAATAATGACCATACCATCAATGCGTTTAGTGCGTCTTGTGGCATCGGCACACCTGGGCATGTCGCTAGTTCCAAATCCCAAACCTGTTCAGGGCTTAAAGCCCATTGCGGTGATTTATTGGATTTATGAGGAAGCATATCATACTTCCTATTATGCGTACTGTGTCGTGGATACACCCGCACCGACACAGCAGACCCCATTTTGGTCGAGCCAAAAATTTTTTCTTCCTCGGTATGAATATATGCTAAATCTGGATTTTGCGCCCCAAGTATCGCCCGTAGCCAATAGCGCAATTGCCCACGGATGGAACTGGCACGCATTTCGGGATGATCTTTATCTGCTCCAGCGAGAAATGCTGGAGTAATGGGTTTGAGTGAAAATTTATGGCTGATTATATACCTGCCCTTTCGGTTGCATGACCCAATAACCCTGCGTTATACTCAATTATCATGTTATGTTAGCAATGTGAGAATAACACGTTAAAAAACAGTATAGCATGAGTTATAGATTCGTACAAATGACAGATGTCATTACGAACAAAACGCATTTTAAGACGCATTTAGCATCCGATTTGGGTGGCGGGCGTAACAATTCGGGACTGATATAGACGGGGTGAAGCGCAATTCTCATCATTTGCAATATTCTAACTTTACGTTTGCAGTTTTTGCAAACATAATGAGATACAATATATAATATCTTATCGAAACTATCATTTCACAAGCGATTATGAATAATAAGCAAAAAAGCCTGAATACCACCATTCAATTATTGCGGATACATCCCAATGGCATCAGCATCCGCGATATTGCCGAAAAATTAGGGTGCAATCCATCAACCGCCTATCGCTACATTCAAGAATTGCAAGATGACCTGTATCCGATTTAGGAGGTGGAACGCGGACATTATCGGCTCGATTTATCCGAAAGTCGGTATCCCATATCGCTACGCCCCAAAGAGGCGCTGATGATTTATCTGGCGCTTCGCCGATACATCCGCCAAACCAGCCGTGCGCCTCATTTTTTGATTAGCGCCCTCAACCGCATTAGCGATGCGCTCCAACGCCAAGATTTGGTCATGATGTTGCATGAATCGACCCAATATTTACAAGCTGAACGTGCCATGTCTGACGCGCATAATCAGGTGTGGGAAACCTTGATCGAAGCGTGGATGAAAGGGATGGTGGTGCGAATTCATTATCAAAAAGCCCGCAAACATGATTTGGATGTGTATGATATTGCCATTTATTGGTTTGAACCTGCCATTTTGAGCGATGGGACATATGTCATTGCATGGAGTTTTGACCGTGTTGATTTACGCACCTTCAAAACCGACCGGATTCACCATGCCGAAATTTTGCGCGAAGATGTCGGTCTGATAGAACGGCGTTCAAAATATAGCCTGCTCGATTTGCTCAAACATTCGTGGGGCATCTGGTATGGGCAAGAAGATATTCATCAGGTATTTGAATTGCGCTTTCCGCCGCATGTCGCCAATCGCGTCATGGAGCAGGTATTTCATCCCAACGAACAGAAGACGGTGCAATCCGATGGCAGTGTATTATGGCGGGCAAAACTAGCGGGCGAACTCGAAATTTTATCGTGGGTACGCAGTTGGGGACCCGATGTACAGGTGCTTGCGCCTGAAAATTTTAAGCAACGCATCATCGCCGATTTGCGCCACGCCCTGAATATTTATTTGGATAATGACTAAAGAGAGGACAGGATTTGATGATTATTCGTTATATTGGGCATCCATTTATTGATGTGGGTGTGGCAGTTTTAACTGCCCACGCAGGCAAAACCCGCCCCGAAGATGTGACTGAGGATGATATAGAGGCGTTCATCGCAGAGGCGTTGGATATTTATATCACCCCTGCCATGAGCGGATTTTTGACGTATAGTGTTTTTGCAAACTCACCTTTTACGAATAACAATGAGTTAAGTAAGCGAGAATTAGATGAACAACGACGAGCAACTTTAAATCGGTATATCCACCTTTGGAGACTTGAACAAGGTGAATCCGTAAAATTGGGAAAATTTGAGGAAAGTACACCACCTGCCGATAAAGGTGAATTATGTATCTTCTCTAGCGACCCCGCGATAATTCGAGCATCGCAACAATTAATCCCAATGATACCCGGAGGAAATACCTATAATTTTTTCCCAGAAGCAAACAGCCTTTTACCTATTAGTGGATGGTGCTTATTAGCACTTTTAGCTATGCCAATGGCAATGTTAGCATCTAAAGGTAAGGCATTTGTAACTCATAGTTATGATTATAGGTTGCTAATTAAATTAACTGAAGAAATCATGGCGAAGAATAAACTTACCTTTCAGATGCAAAGTCTCGAAAAATTGCCCAATTACAAAAATGCCAAAACACATCTGATTGAGGCATTGGTGAAAGCCTTCCGCGATTTGCCCAACACCCGCGCATCCATCACCGCTTATCATTTTGTGGCGGGTGGTGCATCGCCAGCATCGAAATTATCCCCCTACCCTCTATGGTGGTGAGTTTTATCAGCATCGCGCAAAAAAAGTATGAACGCGCATGGGCAGAAATTGTTAGGCGGGCATGGCGGTTGGAAAAATCGAGCAAAAAAGAGGATGAAGCAACAGATAAAAAGCAAATCGAATATGTCGAGATGAATTATTTTTACGAAGACCTATTCGACCTACCCGCCAATGCGCCGACATTTTTGCGCCGTTACTTGTTGCGCCAAGCGCCCAAAAATAAATACGACAAGCAAGACCCTCGTCATACCTATTCCGCACTTCGTGAACGCGAAGTGATTTCATGGGATTTTATTGGTCTATTTTTAGAAAAGGTGATGCACATGGACAAAGCACGTTTAGACGCAATCAAGCAATTCGGAGACCGCCTCGCACGGTATATACAAGACCATGACGGGCGCGTCTATGGCAAATTATACATGGCACGGGGCGATTATGAATTTCGCCAAGAATTGATACGGGTCGCCAACGCCGCCAAAGAAAAAACATCGGAAACACTCATGCCATATGATGAATTTTTAACCGTGTTTTTCATCGAAGACGAAACGGGTTATGGTGTCCGTCCCGATTGGAATTTGGCGAAAGATTTGCTCCTCATCCGCATTATTGAACAATTGAGTAATGATTGGATAGAGAGCCATCGCAACGAATTACCAGAAGAAAAAGAAGAAGCTGAATAATTTTATCTATCACATCTATAAAGGAGAACATCTACCATGTCATTCATTACAGGCTTAATCCTCATTGACGCGCCCGCATCGGCGTTGAACAATTCAGGCGAAAAAATCCCGAATGCGCGTACAGAAAATACGGTGGCGGTCAAATTTATCCGCACACAAGACGGCAAAACATATCCGTATGTATCGGCGCAAGCCTTCCGTTATTGGTTGCGTCAGACCTTACTCGATGCTAAAGACATCGCATGGAGCGAATCGCCGATTGAACGCGAAGAAAAAATCGCTTATACCGCCGCCAACCCCATCACCTATGATGATGACCTGATGGGCTACATGCGTGCGCCCAAAGGTGGTGGCAAAAAGAAAAAGGGTGATGAATCTGCCGATGCTGAAGATAAAGCCACCGTCACCCGTGTTTTGCCGTTGCGTGTGAGTACCTTCGTCTCGATTTCACCCGTGAATATCACCGATGACTTTGGCACGATGACGCGCCAAGAAGCCGACCCAGTGCCGTATGAACATCAATTTTATCGCACAACACTGGTCGGTGCGGTATCGCTCAATCTCGGTTTAGCGGGCAAATTTTTCTATAAACGGCGCACAGGGTTTGTCAATTTGGATGACCTACGCCGTCAACAAGCCGAGCAAGCAGGTTTGGAACATCTACCCGATGAAACCGCTTATCGTCTACCAGCAGATGAGCGTATCCGCCGTGTGTCTGCGTTATTAAAGGGCATTGGGCGTTTGGATGGTGGCGCAAAACAGACACTCCATTATACCGATGTCGCGCCTGCGGTCTCGATTAGCGCCGTCATTCGCGGTGGGAATAACCCCTTCCAATATGTATTCACGCATCGTAACGGCGTGCCTGTATTCAATGCCGATGTATTCTAACAAGTTTTTGATGATTTAGTCGGTCAAAATACGTTATTATCGCCTGTATACATCGGTTGGAAACTCGGTTATTTGCCCGAAGAATTGGCGAAAGTACCAACCAATCCAGATGTCTTAGTGACAACACCACAAACGGCATTTGAAAATCTGGCGAATTATCTCGCCAATAATCCACATTTATTGGATGAATAAGCCTATGGATACTTTACCCGTCCTCACATTAGAGATGAGTGGCGCGGTGACATCATTCCGATACCCCTTCTTCACGCAGGGGTATCAACCCACCTTCGAGATGCCACCGCCTTCGACCATTTATGGGCATTTATGCAGTGCCTATGGCGCTTATTTATCCCCGCAAGGTTGGCAATTTGGTTATCGTTTCACCCATAGCGGGCGCTTCGTGGATTATAAAGAACATCTGCATTTTGAAGTGCCTGATATTAATAAAGAACTCAAGCCCGTTGACCGCGAATTGTTATTCAGACCGAATTTGCTGTTATACATTCATCATCCCGATACATCGCAATTAGAGATGTTACGTGACCGCCTCATCCATCCCCATTACGCCGTCAATTTGGGACGGTCACAAGATTTGATGACGTATCACAGCATCCAATTGCGCGAATTGCATCGGGCAGAAGTTGGGTATTTCGAGCATACCCTGTTACCTTTACGTGCCAGTACCATCCTAGACAGGCGTATGATACCCGTCACCATGCCCCGTTATATCTATCCGCGTCGGCAAGTCATCAATAATGGGTATGTCATGTTGACCGATATCGCGTTATTCCCGCCCAATCCCCCTGAACCAGATGAGGATGACGAGGTACATCAACAAACCAGGATTGCGTTTGAAGCCGATGTTGCATGGTTGCGTGAACATTTATGGATAGACCCGCAAAGCCCGCGCCACAACAAATATCCCACCCACCAACGGGCGATTTATCTACATCGGTTTGTGGATGAGGATTAACCGACCATGCGTGTATATCCACAGTGGTTAGATGACATGGGTGTGATGGCGAAAAGCGCCGATATGGGCGGTCAAACCCTCGTCCAACACACCCTCGAAGTGATTGAGCGCCTCGTTGACCAGAGGCGCTTACATCCCGCTTGGGATGATGATTTGTTTTGGGCGCGGATGTTTTGGGGATGCCTCTTACATGATTTTGGCAAAGCGGCGAATGGCTTTCAGGATGTTCTACGGGGTAAAAAGGGGGAATGGTCACAAGATAAACATCGCCATGAAGTATTATCCCTGGGGTTTGTGGATTGGTTATTCCCCAAAGAACACTCCGACCGCCCGTTTATCGTCGGCGTGATTATCGCCCATCATAAAGATGTTGAGACGATCGACACCTTATACGGTGGCAAAAAACAGAAAAAAGATTTATGTCCCGATGACCGCGAGTTATACGACCAAAAGTATGCCTTTTTAGCCGACCAAATCCCCGCCCATGTCAAAAGTGGGTTATGGCGTTGGTTGGCGGAATGTGGCACAGCTTGGGCGGATGAACTCGGTTTTTTGGGAGTATCGCCCAATCTCATGCCTCACGATGAAGCCATGTCGCAATCTGTTGGGGATAATATCTATAAAGCCCTGCGCGATTTTTTTAGCTGGCGCAATAAACTCCCCGCAGATAATAAAATCCACACTATGCTTTATCGTGGTGCAATCCTCGCGTCTGACCACAGCGCCAGCGCGGGCGTGGGGCAATTCCCTGATATGAAGCTCACATCAGATATCGCCAAAAAACCCCTCGTTGGGCGTAATTTATATTCCCACCAAACCCAAATGCAAACCGCGCCGCACGGTCACGCCATCATGATTGCACCGACAGGCAGTGGCAAAACCGAAGCCGCGATTTTATGGGCGGTGGCGCAAATGGCACAAAAACCCGCTTCACGGTTATTTTATACCCTGCCTTATCAAGCCAGCATGAACGCCATGGCGAATCGGTTAGCCGATAAATATTTCGAGATGCAATTTGGTGCAGACGAGAACGACCAAGTGACTATCCAACATAGTCGGTCTACGCTCAAATTTTATCAGGATGCCATGGATCGTGATGACATGCTCATGGATACCGACCCAGAAAAATCGGCACAAGCCCGAAAAGATGCCAAACGTGCCTCCGACATTGCTAAACATCGTCAAAATTTAGCCCAACTGAATTATTTTCCGATACAAGTGTTCAGCCCGTACCAGATGCTCAAAGCCGCCTATGGCATCAAAGGTTACGAAGCCTTGTTGTTGGATTATACCGATGCGCTGTTTATTTTCGATGAAATTCACGCCTACGACCCGAAGCGACTGGCGTTGGTCATCAGTTATATCGGCTATTTGGCGCGATATTTCGGCGCACGCTTCCTTATAATGACCGCCACCCTGCCCCCGCTCATCGAAAATGCGCTCCGCGATGTGTTGCCCGGTGTGACCAAAATTCGCGCCGACCAGACGGTGTTCGACCAATCGAAACGGCATACCATCCATTTCATCGAAGGCGATATATCGGCGCAAATCGAGCGCATCATCACCGAATATGAGCAAGGCAAATCGGTGTTGGTGGTCTGCAATCAGGTCAAGACGGCGCAGAAACTGTATGACCAATTCAAACATCACCCCGAATTTTCGCCCCTCACCAACACAGGGGGCAACATCATGCTGTTGCACGGGCGCTTTAATGGCGAAGACCGTCGTCATAAAGAGGAATTGCTGATGAAGTGTTGCGGGGTAGATACGCCAAAAAAACAACGTAGACCCCTTATCGTCATCGCTACGCAGGTGGTGGAGGTCAGCCTGAATGTGGATTTCGACACGCTTTTCACCGAACCCGCGCCGTTAGAGGCGTTGTTGCAACGCTTTGGACGGGTGAATCGCGGTCGCCCAAAAGCCGAATTATGCCCCGTTTACATCATGACCGCGCCGTATGGGGATAGTTACAAGCCGTATGATGAGCCGATGGTGAGGCAAAGCGTGGCTGTGTTACAATCACAATACGATGGGTTGCCGATTGACGAATCGCAAGTCGATGCGATGCTGGCGCAGATTTATACGGGTGATATTGCCGAACAATGGCAAGCTGAATATACCGATGCGAAATCCAAATTTGAACGGGATGCCTTGTATCAACTCAAACCGTTTGAATCGGCTGGTAGTGAAATTGTCAAACTGTTTTATAAATTATTCGATGGCACGCAAGTGCTACCTGTTAGTCTCGAAAAAGCCTATTATGAAGCCACCGATCAGCATCGCTATATCGAGGCGAATCAGTATTTGGTGAACATCACACACGGACAATACAAACAATTGCAATGTTTTGGGTTAATCACAGAAGTCCCAGAAGGCGAATTGTTCGCCCATGCGCGTGTAGAATATAGTCCTGAATATGGCTTATTGTTGCATGATGCCATCGAAAAAGCCAAAAATCCGTCTGATGATAGCCTTGAGGATGAGGACGCATGACCACCGATACCCCCAATCACCTGTGTTTTACGCAAGGATTTACCCTCCAACATCTGTTTTTCACCGTGCGAGCCACCGAGAGCATCATCTTTCAGGATACGGCGGGGTCGCCGTTGCGCGGGGCGTTGTATCAGGCGATGGCGGAAAATTTTTGCACCGAGCCATTCGCGGTGAAGCAATCACCAGATCACGCCGAGACCTGCCCCACCTGTTGGTTGCTCAATGCCGAAACTCCGACCAGTGGGCGCGGGCACCAAACCGCCAGACCTATCACCGTCGAGCCACCGCCCGCCAAGACCTATCTGCGAGGCGAAAAATTATTATTCGGCTTCACCTTCATAGGCAAGGCACAAAATTTTACCCCCTATGTGGCGCGTGCCGTGCAAAAAATGGGGCAAATCGGCATCGGCAGAGGACGCGGACGCTTTGAGTTACTGAGCATCACTGAATACAACCCACTGTATGATGTTCATCGGGACTTGATGAAAAAATGGGTTGTCCAAATGCCAACCGTACAAATCACCCCTGCGCGGATTGATGAACAAATCGCCGATTTAAGCGCCGATAAAATCGTCATCCAACTCATCACCCCGATGCGATTGGTGCATAACGATAGATTGCTCAAATCGCCAGATCCTACCGTGTTCATCAGCCGTCTGATAGAACGGGCGCAAATGCTCATCACCAGCTACGCCGAGACCGATACCCCGCCCCACCGCGAGGATTGGATGCGTTTGGCGCATCGCCTCAAAAACCATGCTCAAACCATCCGCATCACCTATGACGAGACGCGCTGGGAAGATACTTGGAGCGGGAGCGCCCGACAAGGCAAATATACGCCCATAGGGGGCATCATTGGGCGGTTTCGGTGGGAGGGCGACCTCGCGCCGTTGTTGCCGTGGTTGCTATGGGGGCAAAGTTTGCATGTCGGCAAAGATGCGGTCAAAGGCAATGGTTGGTATCGGATAGTTCGGTAGTCGCTTCTAGGCTTGTCCGTAGTTAAATCGACTATAGCAATTGCAAATCATAGCATATGAGGGACGATATACGCGCTTCGCGCTAATCGTCACGTACAGTCACGGAAATTTTTAAGCCTGTACGGGCGGATTAGCACCTTCGGGTGCGTATATCCGCCCTATAATGCGCTAAAATGGCATATTTACGAACAAAAGAATTACGGACAAGCCTTTCTGCGCGTCCGTACAATCATCACACCCTATATTGTTTAGGGACGGCGATATGCCGTCCATCACCTTGTGATATACAAATCATATCCACACGCCCAATTTTATAGAGGCTGGGACGGTTATTTTAACGTCCTCAAAAGGAAATGATGC
The DNA here is from genome assembly GCA_034436155.1 of Anaerolineae bacterium. GTDB lineage: Bacteria > Chloroflexota > Anaerolineae > Aggregatilineales > Phototrophicaceae. Next base: position 4,989 of record DAOTVP010000035.1, on the reverse strand, counting down.
TATGCCTGTCATTGAACATCTGATCGTGGAACAATTCGGAACACATATCGGCAAATATCAGGAACGCCTCAAAGTGACACACAAGGGCGATGAGTTGGTGCAAGCGCCCCTGCTCCACTTGCAGAGTGTCCATATTTTATCGGAAGGGGTATCGGTCTCGGCGGATGTGATTAAAGCCTGCGCCGAGCGTGGCATCCCGATTTTTTTCGTGGATAGCATGGGCGAAGCGTATGCCAGTTTGTACGCATCGGGTTTGGTCGGGACGGTCATCACACGGCGCGAGCAATTGCGAGCGTATGATGATACGCGGAGTATCCACATCGCGCTGGCGATTGCATCGGCAAAAATCGGCAACCAAGCCGCCACCTTGCGCTATCTGGCGAAAAACCGAGATGACCAAATCGGCAAATCGTTACTCGGTTATGCGGCACATGTCACCGATTATCTAGCAAAACTCGATACACTGCCCCTCACAGGCACGATCGATGATATTCGCCAACCGATTTTATCCATCGAAGCCAACGCCGCCCAAACCTATTGGGAAGCGGTGCGGATGGTCATCCCGCCCGAATATGGCTGGGAAAAACGTGAGGGACGTGGCGCGACCGACCCCGTAAATGTTCTGCTCAATTATGGTTATGGCATGTTGTATGGGCAGATTGAACGGGCGCTTGTGCTGGCGGGGTTAGACCCGTTTGCGGGCTTCATCCACACAGACCGACCGGGCAAACCATCGCTCACACTCGATATGATAGAAGAATTTCGGTCTGTGATTGTTGACCGCGCCGTCATCGGCTTGCTCACGCGCAATTTCGCGGTGGAATTCAACGAACATGGGCGCTTGGCGGATGAGTGCAAAAAGATCTTCGCCACCCATAAAATCACCCTCATCCCCATCGCCAGCCAAGAATGGGAACGCAGACAGGAGGTTTGTAACGATGAAAGAGACGCATGAAGCGCATCATCTGATATGCACCGATATCAACCATTATGTTTTTTGCCCACGCTTTTTATTCTACGAGCAATGCCTGACGGGTATCCGTCCGCGCACGGGCATGATGGATATTGGCAAAGAAGAACATGAAGAAGAAGAATTCCGCGCCAAACGGCGGACATTCACCGCCTATGAATTAGCCGAAGGCGAGCGCGAATTTCGGGTACGGCTCTATAGCCCGCGCTGGCGCTTGGTCGGCGTTTTGGATGAGCTGGTCAAGACACCCGACGGGCAGATGTATCCTGTCGAATATAAATTTTCGAGCGCCGTGCGCGAACCGCATCGGCTTCAATTGGCGGGATATGGCTTGTTGCTCCAAGACCAATTTGGAGTGGATGTGCCACATGGGTTTATCTACCTCATCCCCAAAAAGAAGACGGTCAAAGTGCCGTTGGGCGAGGCGCGATATGCCGAACTCGAAACGATTTTGACCCATATGTGGGAGGTGATTGAACGCGAGCGGATGCCACCGCCCACTCCAGACCGCGCCAAATGTGTCAGTTGCGAATTTAGGCGCTTTTGTAATGATGTATAAATGAACGCAATCCCCTCTCAACCAGAGGGGATTTTTTTATAGCTACGCCCCCAATATGTCCTTCAATCCTGCCAATGCGAAACTCGTCTTGACAAATCTTTATAAATTGTCAGTTTTTTATTAGTAAATGCTTTTTATCCCAAATTTGGGATATTTGTAAGCGACTTATCACATCAAAGTATGCCGAAACTCCCCCCACTTTTTTGACGGTGATCGAGTTTCGCATTTTCGGCATGTCATGCCCATTTTCAACCGATTTTTGGGCTTGCGTGTCAAAATCAAATCGTGATATAATGTGTTTTAAGCCATTATTTTGGCATGTGATGAGATAAATGACCTTTTTCTCGCCAAAATGATAAGCGGGTTTTCCTAATCATCGACCCGCTTGAGGGTACTGAAACGGATACAAAACTTAACACAGGTTTAAATCCAATTTTTGCTGGTACGTCTTCGAATTTATGCGTATCAAATTTCATCTATAACACGTCATAAACATCGAATGATACCTGTCACAACCTGAAGTCTGCGCTTCCAAAACTTGCTATCGTCTGGTTATCAATTTTCACCTTAATCCCACTCGTAGAATTGCCCATCTATCATCGGGTATGATACGCATGAGATGATATTGAGATACACAACACAAAGGAATGCGCTTATATGTATAAACGACTGATAACGACCATCGTCCTGATGATAGTGATGGTTGGGATGAGCATGGCACAATCGGATGAAGCCACCTTTCCCATCACGATTGTGCATGATTTTGGTAGCACAACCATCACCGCGCCTGCTCAGCGGATTGTCGTGCTGGAATGGACGTATGCCGAAAATTTATTGGCGCTCGGTGTGATGCCTGTCGGCGTAGCCGATATTGCGGGGTATAACAACTGGGTCAAAATCGAACCCCAATTAGATGAGATGGTGGTGGATGTTGGCACGCGCCAAGAGCCGAATTTAGAGGTCATTGCAGAATTGCAACCCGACCTCATCATCGCCCCAAGTTTTCGGGTGAGCGCCAATTATGAGGCGTTAAACGCCATCGCGCCCACGATTACCTTCAATTCATACCCCACAGACATCAGTCATTACGAAGAGATGGTGAATACATTTACCACGATGGGGCAATTAGTAGACCGCGCCACCGAAGCGCAAGCCGTCCTCGATGCCATGAATGCGTATTTCGCATCGGCAAATCAAGCCCTGATAGAGGCAGGACGCGGTGGCGAGACTTTCATCTTATCACAAACCTTTTTATCCAGCGAAGTTCCCACCTTCCGTCTGTTTACAGATAACGCGCTGGCGGTGCAAGTGCTGGAACAAATCGGGCTGACCAATGCGTGGGAGGATGCCCCACAACAATATGGCTTTAGCACGGTTGATTTTGAGGCATTTGTCGGCATTGACGATACCAACTTCTTCTATATCGCCCAACCTGATTATCAAGCCACGCTGGTCGAATCGCCGTTATGGAGTGGGTTGCCCTTCGTGCAATCTGACCGGGCTTATTGGCTCGGTGGTGATGTGTGGCTCTTCGGCGGACCGCTCTCGATGGAGGTGTTGGTGGATACTATCCTCAATGCATTGGGGATTTCGCTGACAAGCGCCTGTGAGGATGGCTTCCGCCTGATTCGTCATGTCATGGGTGATACATGTGTCCCACAAAATCCGATGCGGGTGGTCGTCTTGGATACTGGTGAATTAGATAACGCCCTCGCGCTAGGGGCAACGGTTGTTGGCGCACCAGTGAATGATGCGTTGCAATATCAAGAATATCTGAGCGACCAATTGGCAGGCATCACCGACATTGGCGCGATTAGCACACCTAACCTAGAGGTGATTATTTCGCTCGCGCCCGATCTTATTTTGGGCAGTCAACAACGGTATGCAGATATTTACGATCAACTATCACAAATTGCGCCAACGGTTTTCACTGCTTCGTTGCGTGTGCCATGGCAGGATAATTTTGTTGTACATGCTGATGCCTTGAATAAATCTGATGAAGCGCAACTCTTGCTTGCGCGGTATGCTGATCGCATTGCACAAGTGCAAGCCAGTTTGGGCGATGCGATCGATACCACCATCTCCGTCATCCGTTTCCGCCCCGGTCAAGTTCGCTTGTACCTCAAAAGTTCATATATCGGCTACATTTTGCAAGATGTCGGTCTACAACGCCCCGATAGCCAAAATCAAGATGTGTTCTCTGCCGAAATTTCGTTGGAACAAGTCCAAGATGCCGATGCCGATTATATTTTTATCACGGGGTACGCCCAAGATGATAGTGATTTGCAAACATTTTTGAACAGCCCGTTATGGCAAACCCTGACCGCCGTCCAAAATGGTCGGGCGATTGATGTCAACGATGATACATGGGTATCGGGCTTGGGGGTGCAATCTGCTTTGTTGGTCTTGGATGATTTAGAACGGATTTTAGGTCAATCTCAGTGAGCCTCGCAACCGCAACTCGTCAACACAATAATACGCGCCTGCTCGGTAATCGCCTATGGCTGTTACCGGGCATTGTCGCCCTGATGAGCATCCTCATCGCCTGTATGGTATGGAGCATCACGCTCGGCGCGGCGGAGATTGATACAGCGATCGTGTTTGATGCCATTATCCAGAGCAATAACATGGATCATTTGCAACTGGATAGCAAAATTCGCTTTCAATATTTAGTCATCCAGACGGTGCGTTTTCCGCGTGTGATGGTCGGGATTATGGTCGGCATGGCGTTGGCGGTGGCGGGCGCAATCATGCAAGGCTTGACGCGCAACCCGTTGGCAGATAGTGGCATTTTGGGTATCAACGCAGGTGCATCTTTCGCGGTGGTGATAGCCATTTATCTGCTCGGAGCGCCCTCGCTCTCAATGTATGCTGTTTTCGCCTTCATCGGCGCGGGCTTATCTGCCGTCATCGTCTATCTGCTCGGCTCGATGGGACGCGGTGGCATGACCCCGCTCCGCCTCACTTTAGCAGGCGTGATTTTGACCGCCTTCGTGTCGTCATTCACCACGGCTATCCTCATCTACGATGAACAGGCGCTCGATAAAATCCGTTTTTGGACGGCTGGTTCATTAGCAGGGCGCGATATGCCGATTTTGCTCCAATTCGCGCCGTATGTCGTGGTCGGATTAATCGGCGCGATGCTCATCAGTCGGCAAATCACCACCATCAGCTTAGGCGATGATGTGGCAAAAGGTTTGGGGCAAAATACCCTGTGGGTGAAGATGATCGCCGCGATGATTGTCGTCATGCTATCGGGCGCATCGGTGGCGCTGGCGGGACCCGTTGGGTTTGTTGGGTTGGTGATACCCCACATCGCACGGTTCATCGCAGGGGCAGATTATCGCTGGATTATCCCCTACTCGGCATTGTTGGGCGGGATTTTGGTCACGGTGGCGGATGTTGGTGCGCGGGTGATTATCCGCCCGCAAGAAGTGCCTGTCGGCGTGATGATGGCGTT
>DAOTVP010000034.1:0-53154 GCA_034436155.1 Anaerolineae bacterium | reverse complement strand
TGATTCACGGTCGTGCCATTGTAGGTGATAGTTTGTTGCGCGATGATATTTTGTTGGGTTGGTGGGGTGGTTGTGGGGGTAGTCGGCGGCGGAACAGGCATGGGTACGGCGATGAATAACGGCATTGGACATGTAAACGTTTTTGTAAAGGTATCGTTACCTGTGGCAAAATACGGACCGCCAATCCATTGCACGCGGAAATTGCCTTGCAAATCGTAGCTCAAGACCACTTGCCCCATCGCTGTTTGTGCCGATACCTGACCCGCCCCACGCGAATACAGTGTGGCATAGGTGAATACGGCTAACGAAAATCCGGTTTCATCAGGCGCGATACCATATATCTCGATATTATTAGGGTTGCAATAGGCGAATACGCGGTCGCCATTGGTATAGCCCGACTGTGCCGATACTGGCACGCCAACGGCAAACATCAACATGAGAAATAGAAAAAAAACGGTTTTCATGTGGGGAAACCTCCCGCTATCTATTATGCTTATTTTGATATTACAACTATTTAACACACAGAGATGCGGATTTGCCACAATTATGACTGACTTATAACGATGTTCGTAGCGATTTATATCGATTCGGGTGGTTATGTGCGGGGAATCAAAAAACACGACTTATTTAGCCGTGTTTTTGATAGTGGTGAGCAATATAGGACTCGAACCTATGACCTTCTCGACGTCAACGAGACGCTCTAGCCAACTGAGCTAATTGCTCATCTCATCATATTATAACTCAATCACCACATTTTGCAAGTGGCTTTTTGCTCTTTGTCCTTATCTTTATTCAGCTAAATTTGGATTTTCGTTCCAATGATACTCCATATAACGGGCTGTCCAACGGGCTTGTTCTATGCCATATAATTTGCCCACGACATACAACGCCATATCAATCCCCGCCGATACCCCCGCACTGGTGACAATTTTGCCATTATCTACCCAACGTAAATGAGGCATCAGGTTGGTGGTGGGGGTGACGGTTGCCAATTCCTGAAAACTATCATGATATGTGGTGGCGGATAATCCATGCAATAATCCCGCTTTGCCTAACATCAACGCGCCTGTGCAAACTGATAAGACTTGTTCCACTTTGGTGGCATTATTGGCTATCCAGTTGATAAGGACGGTGTTGTGCATGGCGGTGCGTGTCCCACGTCCGCCTGGGATGAGGTAAATATCTGGCTTGGGGCAATTATCGAGCGTATAATGCGGATTAACACTCAATCCGTTGCGGGCAATGACCGGTTCTGCCCGTTCTGCGATGGTGTATACATTGAATAGTGGGGTTGTGCCATCGTTTATATCCCGCGAGACCCCAAACACCTCAAACGGACCGGCGAAATCTAACACTTCGACTTCGTTAAAAATCATAATAGCGACATTGCGTGGCATGGTCATTTCTCCTTATACCAAAATACCAAATTGGACATGTCATCACATGCCGTATGGATCATCAATGATGTGAAGATTGACTTATTCAATTGGCTCATCATCGGCAAGGGTAATGGGTCCGTTGGGATAATTCGCCATATGTGCGATTGTCACCAGCGCGTGAATAGGGATGGTATACCCTGCATTGAGCATCATCTCGCGCCCATTTTCAAACGATTTCTCGACAACAACACCTACGCCAACCAAATTGGCTTTGGCACTTTTACAAATCCGCGCTAATGCCATTAAGGTTTTGCCAGTAGCGAGGAAATCATCTATGATTAACACATTTTCGCCCTCGTGCAAAAATTCCGCGCTGACTAACAATGGAACATCTCCCCCTTTGGTATGGCTAGGTGCTGTTTCAAGAAAAACAGGTCCCGCCATCGTAATTGGCTTCTTTTTGCGGGCATACACGACAGGCACATCCAACACCATCCCCGTCATCAAGGCAGGTCCGATGCCCGAAATTTCGGCGGTGAGGATGCGGTCTATCCGCATACCTGCGAACAATCTTGCCATTTCCTCTCCCATTTCGCGCATCAGGCGCGGATGAATCTGATGGTTGAGGATGCTATCCACCTTCAAAATGCCATTGCCTAAATTTAAGCCTTCGCTACGGATGAGTTTCTTTAAGCTATCCATTGTTATCCTTATGATTGTGGGGTCTGACCACCCGCTTCTTCGTAAACATCTGCAAAAATCATCTCGAATGACCCTGCGGGGAATTTGGAAATTGCGCCACCTGCCTCTTGCCCTTGTTTCGATAGGAGTGAGGCTTCGAGGCTCTCGCGGTTATCATAATACACCTCTAAAATCCGATAATAGGGCGATTTTCCCGCAGGACTGCCGAACACATTAATTACTTGGCGACGGCGAATATGGGGCATGCGCTCTACCAAGCCGAGCAAATCATTATAACGATTCTCGAATGCTTCGATATTATCGGGATGATGAAATAACATCATAAATTTGAACATGCGTCTGTCCTTTTGGCTACATGGACACCTTGTATTATACGTGTTCTTCACATGAATTGGCTAGAGTCTTAACATTTGAGATGCTTTTGCAAGACCACTAGAATATCAATATCTCTATCAATGCTGTTATTCAAATTCTGATTAAACAACTCATGATAACTAATATTTGTCATTTTTACCCACAACTTATGTTATAATCTGCACAAGAAACAATCACATGGTGCAAAAGGATTTTTTTCATGGAACAACCTTGTTGGCAAATTGGCGCGGATAGAGGCTTTTTAATCACCCCGAACCCCATCACCACCCTGCGTGGTGTGGATACGCCACTCGACACAGACATCACCGACCACATCGAATCGCTTGGCGACCAAGTGCCGATTCTGCTCGAAAATGGGGCGTACCGCGCTACATTCGATGCCATGCCCGTGTATGATATGCGTCCATTACGCCAATTAGACGGGCAATCTGTCATCATCGAACACCTGATGATGCGCTATGGCTATTTTGCCAACGGTTATATCTACGCCGACCCCGCTAATCCTGCCAATCGCTTGCCCAAAAGTATCGCTATGCCGTTGGTACAACTGAGTCAGATGGTGAATCGCCCGCCGATTTTGACGTATGCCTCGTATGTGTTAGCCAATTGGCGCTTACAAGACCCACAAGGGGCTATCACAGTCGATAACGCCGACATCATCCAACGCTACTGTGGTGGGAATGATGAACGCTGGTTTATCCTCATCCATGTCAATATCGAAGCGAATGCCGCGGGCGCGTTAACAGGGTTGCAACACGCCACCGAATCGGCGAAAAATGATGATTTAACAGGTGTTATCAACGGCTTGCGCCAAATTCCAGATAGCATCACAGCCATGATGAACACCTTCAACCGCATGACCGAACACTGCGATCCCGATGTGTATTATCATCATATCCGACCGTATCTATTCGGATTGACCAACGTGATTTATGAAGGCGTGGATGAATTTACGGGCAAACCACAATCGTATCGGGGCAATTCGGGCGCACAAAGTTCGATTATCCCCGCGCTGGTGGCGGGTTTGGGATTGCAACACGAACAATCTGCCATGACCACACACCTGAAAATCATGCACGATTATATGCCCAAACCGCATCGGGATTTCATCACGCGCATGGAACGCGATAATATTCGTGCCTTCGTCTTGGCGCATCGTCAAAACGGAGACTTACGCGACTCTTATAATTTGGCGCTCTCGCATCTGTTACAATTTAGACGGTTGCATCTGCATTTTGCCAATACTTATGTCGCCCAACGCGGGACAAATCCCATCGGTACAGGCGGGACGACCTTCATGGATTGGCTCAAACAATTGGCAGATGAGACAGAAAGACAATTTGCATGATGAACCCTGTACGGACGCGCTTCTGCGCGTCCTATTGTATCAAAAGGATACCCTTATGCGACCAGACCGCGCCACCAACATCGAATCGTGGGGTATAGACGCGCTCACACTGATTTTATTCCGCCAATTCAAACGATTGCTCGCTGATAAAGGTGTCAATCTGACCGATAGCGAGATGCAAGCCATCGCCGATGCGGTTGCTAAACGCGATCTACCTACCGAGCGCGTTCAGATGATAATCCCTGCGTTGGATGCGCTCATCAGCGAGAGCCTCGCGGTGTTAGCGGGCTATGGATTATCCTTTGCCCAATCCCTCGCCACCGATATGACCGATTTAACACACTTATGGAATACCACCGCCGACTTTTTATCTATCGCCAACGAAAAAGGCAATGCTGAAATTCGCATTTCCGCAGGGAGCGCGTTGATGACGTTGTTGGGCGATTATCGCCATGTGAATCATCTTATCATCGCTATTGAACACGACATACAGGCGCTTGGCACGCTGGATGTGGATGCCATGATAGGCAAACGGGCGTTGTTGTTCGTGGCGCGTATCGCATCTCCCGACCCGAATTGGTTAGATAAAGCGCGGGCATGGGTGACTTCGGGATAATAAACCGTCATAATCTATCCCAAAAATGATATAATCAAACGTGGCATATAGGATGCCTATTCGTGATTTCGGATAGAAAGGCTTATCTCCCGTGAAGAAAATATTCGCCCTATGTGGCGTATGGTTGATGTTCATCATCGTTGGATGTACCAGCACTCCCACCCCAGAACCCCCGCCCGATATTCAAGCCCTATTGAGCAATGCCGCCGATATTTTGCTCGAAGCCGACACTTTTCAACTCGAAATTGTGCAAACTGGCACGCCGTATATCTTCGATATTAATATCGGACAGGGCGAAATTGATGTGTTTTTGCGCCGTGTGATTGGTCAATTTGTCGCGCCTGATGAAGTGTATGCCACTGCCAGTTTGTTGGCGGGGGCGTTGCCCATTGATTTAACGTTGTATAGCAAAGCCGATGACCAATGGTTTAACCCCACCGAATCGCCGATCACATGGATTAACGCCCCGTTTGCTAGTGGATTTGACCCGCGCCGTGTCGTTGGGGAAGATAGCGGTTTCCGTAAGGCGCTCCATTCGCTCACCGACTTGCAATATGTTGGCGTAGAAGATTTATTCGGTGTGCAGGTGTATCATATTCGCGGTGTTGCTGATGCCGCCGATGTATCCGCGTTGCTGGTCGGTATGATAGAATTCACCACGCCGTTGCCGTTGGATGTGTATCTGCGTGTCGATAACGGCTACCCTGTGCGGATGATGATCACTCAGCCCGATACCGCTACCGATCAGACACCCAATACCCAATGGACAATCGAAGTATTCGACATCGGAGGCGCGAAAAATTTTACCCCACCAACAGGAGCGAATAGTTAAATGATTGCCCAACAAACGCGCAAGGTGGCGAAATCTGCCCTCAATCCGTGGGTGATTGTCATCATTTTGGCGATTCCTGTGTTTCAGAATTCGCTGGATTTGACGGTTGTCTCGGCATTTTTGCCTGAACTGATTGTCGAACTGAAAATCCCGTTACAAACAGGTCTCGATGATGCGGCGTGGATTGTGAGCGGGTATTTGCTCGCCTCGATTATCAGCCTCGCCATCATGGGGCGGGTGAGCGACCTCGCAGGCAGGCGCATGGTGTATATCATCTCGATGATGATTTACATCATTGGGTCATATTTGGTGGCGGTGGCGCATACCTATCCGACCGACATGCTTTATTCGTTGTATCGGCGTAGCGGTCAGATGATAGACCCCGCGTATGTCAATTTGCAGGTGATTATCATCGCCCGCATTATCCAAGCCTTTGGCGCAGGTGCGATAACGCCCGTCAGCATGGCGCTGGTCAGTGATTTATTCTCCGCGAATCGGCGGGCGCTGGTTTTGGGATTTATCGGCGCGATGGATACACTCGGTTGGGTGTTGGGACATTTATACGGCGGGTTATTTTTGCAAATTCCGGGCATCCGTTGGCAAGCCATGTTCTGGCTGAATATCCCCATCACATTCATCGCCTTAGCCGTGACGTTATGGGCGTTGCGCGGTATCCCGATGAAGAAAAGCACGGGGACATTCGATATTTTCGGCGCGATTTTCATCGTTGGCGCGTTGATATGCCTCAGTGTCGGGTTGGGTGGCATTAGTTTGAACACCAGCACATCCATCCAAAGCCTTGCAGAAAGCCAAGCTGTGCCGTTCAATTGGGGATTAATCGGCACATCAGCGTTGTTACTGTTGATATTCATCCTCATCGAGTCGCGGGTCAAATCCCCTCTTATCAATTTGCACCTGTTCCGACGGCGCAATGTCAATATGGGGCTGATAGCCAATTTGCTCATCGGCTATTGTATTTTTATCGGCTTGGTATCCGTGCCGATTTTGATTAACATCCGCCTGAATAGCATGGCAGAGATGCAAGATGCCGCCTTGTTGGTGGGGATTTTATTGGGCGCGATGACCGTCCCGATGGCATTAGCGACCCTCCCTGGCGGGTGGCTGACGCAAAAATTCGGCTATCGGCGCACGATTAGCTTGGGGATCGTCATCACCATTATCGGCTTCGTGTGGATGTGGCGCACATGGTCACTCGACATCAGCAATATGATTATCACCATGCAGATGATACTCATTGGCACGGGCATCGGACTGACCTTTTCGCCGATTAGCGCGGGTGTGGTCAACAGCGCCGATGAGGATGAACATGGGGTCGCTTCGTCTTTGGTGTTGATTATGCGCCTGATTGGGATGACGATCAGCACTACCAGCCTGACCAGCTTCGCGCTGAATCGGGTGAATTATTTGGCATCGGCGCAATTGGTTGGCGTACCCCTGAATAGTGATGTGTATCTGCAAACCTATGCCACCATCGCCGCGGGTGTCCTCGCCGAATTGGGTCTGATTGGCGCGGTCATCGCCGGCTTGGCGATTCTGCCCGCGCTGGCGATGCGGGATGATGTGACGAAATAGATAGATTTGATACGGCTTGTGGACGTGCAGAAGCACGTCCGTACAGACAACACGGGGATGAAATTGTTTGTAGGGGCGAGGCACGCCTCGTCCCGTTGTCAATGATTACGAATGGTGAGGCGGGACGACATATATGTCGCCCCTACAACCCAAAACCAGTATCATATCGGCACGAAATGTCATTGCATACCCGCCTCAAATTTGCCATAATGAACGACATTATCAGAGTTGTGGGAATAATTTTATGACCGACCCCAATAAAACCGTATTCATCAGCTATCGGCGTTCCACCAGCCAAGAATTGGCACGCGCCATTTTTATGCACCTGAAATACAACGGCTACGATGCCTTTTTTGATGTCAATACGATGGATAACGGCGCATTTGATGAGATTATCCTCAATCAGATTGGCGCACGTACCCATTTTATCTCAATTATCTCTAAAGGTGCATTTGAACGCTGTGTGGATGAAGGCGATTGGGTGCGCCGCGAAATTGAGGAAGCCCTGCGCTTGGGGCGGAATGTCGTCCCCATTATCTGGGAAGGATGCGATTTTGCCCATGAGACCAGTTTTTTGCCCGCCTATATCCGTGATGATTTCCGCCGATTGAGTGGCTTACCCCTGACCCATTTTTATTTCGATTCGGGTATGGATATTCTGACCACACGCTTCCTCAAACCACCGACTCATGCCGTCAAACTGAAAACGGTCTCGGCACAAGAACGAGATGAAATCGAACACCGCAAGGCGCAAATTGAAACACCTCCACCGCCCCAAATTTTCACCCCACCTATCCCATCCTTTTTGCCACAGCCTTTCGAGTGGTGCAAAATTACAGGTGGGGATGTGAGGCTGAGTGCATTATTCAGAAATTATCTGCCAAAAGATACAATGGTATATGTTACTGATTTTTTCATGGCGAAATACCCCGTCACCAATGCCCAATATCAAGTTTTTGTGGATGCTCCTGATGGCTACAACAATCCCGATTGGTGGGATTATTCTGAAGGTGCAAAAGCATGGCGTAAAGCCAAACTTAAACCTCAAAAAACAGAGTTTAAGGGCGATGACCATCCACGCACTGACATCACATGGTATGAATGTGTGGCTTTTACCTTGTGGTTAAGCCAGACACTGGGTGTGAATATCCACTTGCCCACCGATGAACAATGGCAACGGTCGGCAATTGGAGATACCAATTGGGCATATCCATATGGGGATGAATTCGATGAGTCTAAATGTAATTTTAATACCAGTGGCACAACAGCCGTGACTCAATATCCGAATGGTGCAAGCCCTTATGGGGTGATGGATATGAGTGGTAATGTATGGGAATGGTGCTATACCAGTTATGATAAGGGAAATATTGCGCTAAAGGATGCTGTTGATGACCGCACATACGTTATACGTGGCGGTGCATGGTGGAGCAGTGGTATCCATAGCCTGCGTGCTGATACGTTTTTTGGGGTTTCTCCTAACATCTGTTATGATAACACGGGTTTTCGGATTGCTTGTTCTCCTTAATCCTGAAACTTATATTCTGATATTCTAAGGATGGTGTGGGTTGTTTTGCATCCAACACTACCCGCCAAGTTGCAGGCGTGACAAATTTTTATTCTAAATCATCATCTGAATTGCCAAGAATCTCTTCAATCACATCACGAATTTCTTGTGCTGGCATATTTTCACGCTCCATTTTGGAATATACCATCAACATAATGATTTTATCCACAACACGCACATAATAAATGACCCTAAAACCACCACTTTTACCGCGTTGGGCAGAGGGATTTTTGAGTCTTACTTTATAAACCTCATATCCAACGTGGGGGATTTGGTCGCCAGGGCGTTCATCATTTTCTAGTTGGGCTTTTAACGCATCAAATTCTGCCAGTAAATCGGGATATTTGCGAATAAGCCGTTTTAATGCCTTAATAAAAAAATCAGGGGTGTCAATCTGAGTCGGCATTCGCAAAAATCTCCCGCCGTAATTCGTCTAATACCTCACCCAATGGGCGAAAATTTCCTGCTACATAATCTTTGAGCGATTGCCGAATATCATGGATGATTTCCTCATCCGTTGGTTCATCGTCATCCAACAAACTGGCTTGAATCATATTGTTCACCAGATGATTGACCGAAATTTGGGCATCATCCGCCAATGCTTTGAGTTGTGAAAATAGCTCATCCGAAATTTCGATGGTTAGGGTGGTCATAAGGGATACTCCACATTCTTTTTTATCATTATAACCGATTTTCACCCATCTGTATTTTCAGTTTCGCCTTCGGGGGTCGGCGTGGGCGTGACCACAACCCGAATCCCACACGCCACTTGCGCCTCGTTGAGCGTGAAGCTGGCAGAATCGAGCAATACACTATCGTTATTATTACGGGCGATGGTCTCGCTTTGCGTCAGATACGGGATCGCCTGTTGGCATTGACCCAGTGCCAAATGCGTTGCCCCAAGCCAATAGGCATAATAGCCGTTGGTGTTGATGAAATCGTATGCCGTCTGGAACGAAATCAGCGCATCCGCCATTTGTTCACGCCGATATTGCACACGCCCCATCAAATAATGACATGCCGCTACGTTGGGGTCAGATTCGATACAGCGTGTGAGGTAACTCATGGCTTCTTCGGGATTGCCCTGCACGCGCCAATAATAATCGGCGACATCGAATAACACCTGTGTGTTGCCCGGATTGCGATCGAGGATGTTTTGATACAACTCAAGCGCCGTATCGTAATCTTGAAAACGGTCACGTTCCAAGCGGGCTAACCAAATGGCGATATAAATCATGGTCGGCGCGAGTTCATGGGCGGCGCGGAAATCTTCGAGCGCCGCCTCAAAATTATAATCCACCTCCTGATTCACCCGTCCGCGAATTTGTAACGCCTCATAACTATCGGGATTGAGGTCAATCGCTTGGGCAATTGTGCTTTTGGCGCGTTCATTTTGCCCGACATTCAAATACGATTCGGCTAAAAATGCCAACGCACGGGCGCGACTACTCGCCCATGTCGGGTCTTGGTCTACCAATGTGCTAGGGACGAGTTCTAAGGCGCGGGAGGCGCTGGCAATCGCTTGTGATGAGCGCCCCAGACGGTTGAGCGCCATCGCCCGCATCGCCCACATATCGGGATGAAACGGGTTGGCGGTGATGCCGTCTTCGGCGGCGCGGAGGGCATCTTCAAATTTACCCTGATTGATGTACCCCAGCGTCAACCGATAATACACGGTGATGTCATTCGGCGTGGCGGGCGCAATCCGCGCATAGAGCGTAGTCGCCTCTTGAATAGCGCCACGCATCCACGCATCATTCGCACGCATCAGGTCGTTGGTCGGGTCTTGGGTGGGAGTCGGTTCAGGTGCGCGAGAAGTGGCAATCACATCACTCGCCGTATCCATCACGCTATTCAGCGCCCGATCCACGATCGGGATGAACATCTGCCGATTTTCGTATATGCCAATGCCAACGATGATAATCGCAAGGGCAACAATCCAGAATAAAATCGTCCGAAACGAGATGACGTTGGCACGTCTGCGCCCACGGTAGCGTTTATTTTGACGGAGATACATAGAACTAATCCTTTATATCCGTATGGGATGATTTTTTGGGCGATGTTTAGGAACGATATACGCTTCGCTAATCGTTCCCTACAAATATTCATAACCTGTACGGGCGGATTAGTGCCAAAGGCACGTATATCCGCCCTGTAAATAGAGATGGAATTATGGCTCTATAGTTGTCTCTGGCGTGATTTCTGGGATAAAACTGGGTGTTGGTGTGAATAGGGTGGGGTCTCTGCGTCCAAATTCGGGGCATTTTTGCCCAACGGCAATCAAACCCTCGCGGATGTAGCCGATGGTCGTCTCGACACCAGAGCGCGATTGCGCCATGAGGAGCGAATTTTGCAAAATCTCCCACGCCATTGGGCAATTATCCACATAGTAATAACTCAGCCCAAGCCGATACGTGCAATCTAAATTATCGGGCGCGATATTCACACACGCTTGAAACGCATCCAACGCTTCTTGAAAACGATATTGGTTATATTGCAAAATGCCGAGTTGATAATACGCACCGATAGAATTGGGATCGGCTTGAATCGCATCTTGGCAATAGCCGATTGCCCGTTCAAATTGCCCAACCTTGCGGTAAGTGGAGCAAAGGCGCAACAATGCACGCGCATTTCGTGGTTGCAATGCGAGGATGCGGTCGTATAAATCAATCGCCTCTTGGTCGCGGTTTTGCCCCAAATATTGCAATGCCAATTCCAGATGGGCGGGGATATTGGTCGGGTCTATTCGCACTGCCGCTTCAAGTTGGGCGATGGCTTCGGCTGTACTGCCGACCCAACTGAGCGAATAGGCATAACTGCGGCGAGCATCGGAACTACCGGGGTCGGCTTGGACGGCGAGTAAGCCAATTTCTGCGCCTTCCTCATATTTGCCCGTATCGGTATATGCCCGCGCCAATGCCGAATACAGGGGCGATTCGTACCCGCGATTCAAATCTAAGCCCGCCAATGCGACAGGCACAGCATCGGCACTTCGTCGCAACCATACCAGCGCCCGCGCTTTGAGGGCATAACCGCGTGGGTCGGTGCTATTGATGGTGATAATCTGCTCGCTCAATTCGAGCGCCCGTGCGGGGTTATCCATATCGATCATCAATTTGCCATATTCATATAGATAATCGATATTGTCGGGGCGTTGGGCAATCGCCCGCTCGAATAAATCCGCCGCCGCCACCATATCCCCCGCCACAAATAATTGTGTGGCGAGGGTGGCGAGATCGCTCGGCAGTGGGGTGGGGGTCGGCGCGAGACCGAGCATTTCGAGAGCTTGTTCTTGTAAATCTTCAAAATTGCTCGTCACGAATACCAAAATTCCGCCGATGAGGATGCCGAAAAATAACAGCATCGGCGCATAATTTCGGCTCGGCTTATGGGCGTTTTTGGTGAACATCGGGCGCGAATAATCACGTTGGATATACATAGGCGCTCCCTATCATCCAAAACCGCCAATAGGCGTGGGTGGCGGTGCTGTTGGTGGGACGGGGGTCGGAACGCTCCGTCCGCTATACCCCGGACAGCGTTGTGTGATAGCATCCATCACGTTGTCAATTTGTTCCACGATCGTCGGCAAATTTTGGCTCACTGCCATGGGGCGCGTTTCTTCGAGGATCGCCCACGCTTGGTCACAATTATTCAGGCGATAGTGGGCAAATCCACGAATATACCAACATTCAATACGTGTAGAGCCGTTGCTGATACACGACTCGAATGATTCGATCGCCCCTTCGTAATTGCGCCGCGCATATTGCATCTGCCCGCGTTGCATATATGCTTCGCCATAATTCGGGTCGAGGCGGATAGCCGCATCGCAATAGGGTTGCGCCACATCAAAACGCGCTTGGTCTACGTTGGCATACGTTTGGCACAGGCGCAAATAGGCTTTGGCGTTGTTTGGTTGCAATTCCAAAATGCGATTATATGTGCCGATCGCCATATCGGGGCGGTTGACGCGGTTGAGCCGATACAATGCCGCCAGATAAAAATACGGACTGACCAAATTGGGGTTAATCGCAATCGCATCTTCGAGATAATCGATCGCCTCTTGATAGCGCCCGACATACGTGAGGGGCCACTGATACGACACGAGGACGAATAAATCTTCTGGATCGAGTTCATAGGCGCGTTGGGCATTGCGTAACCCCTCTTGCCATCGTCCCAGATTGGTGAATGCCACGCCCTGTACGGCATACAGTGGGGCAAATGTTGGGTCGACATCAATCCCCTGAATGGCGACTTGAATCGCGCCCGATGGGTCTGACCACATCAACGCCCGTCCCTTGAGGGCATACCCACGCGGATCGTTGGGGGCGAGGGCTATCATGCGTTCTGCGATGGGCAATAATTCGCTTTCGCGTTCATTTTCGACCAACAATTGCCCATATTCATACAAATAATTGACATCATTCGGGCGTTGTTGCAAGGCTAACTCGAAGAGTTGTAATGCCCCCGCCACATCGCCATTTTGAAATAAAATTGCGCCTTGTGTGGCGAGTTGACTGGCGAATGGCGTGGGTGTTGGGGCTAACCCAAAGCTATCCAAGATCGATAGTTGTATGGCATCTCGTTGATTAAACAAGACAAGGATAAACCCTGCGGTCATCAAAATAGCGATTACAAACAGGACAATCGGAAATTGGCTACGTCCTCGATAAAGCGGTTTGTTTAAGTCCCGCCGAATATACATCGTCACATCCTCAAAACTACCCTTACATCGCTTGAGTTTATATTATAGGCAATTTTGAGGATGCCGTGTAGCTACGATTGGGCTACGCTGAGGTATCATCCTCGCGGTTGGCGGCAACGGCTAACCCACCCAAGACGAATATAATCAGACCAATCGCCCCACCACCTGCACAAATTTGTAAGCCCAGCGTAAAATTCCCGCCAAAACTGGCGATAGATGCAAAGGCAAAGGTGAGCATGGTCACAAAAATCAGACGGCGTGCCGTGAGTTGGGCATACGGGCTAGGGGTTTTATGTTTCATAAATCAGGTTTATCCTCTGCGTGTGATGACGGCGTGCGTCACCAATTTGCGCCCGCCGAAGCCAAATTCGCGCCGTTTGATACTCAGAAGTTCTAAATCACCCACATCCGATTTGGTCGTGATGTGTTCTTGCAAGCGCATCCCCAACGGTTGTGCCAGCATAATCGAGAGTATCATCAGCGTCATCGTCCATGAAATGCGGTCGAGGGTCAATTTTTTGCCCCGTCCCAATCCAATCCAACCACTAAAGGTGGTCAATCCACCGGCAGTCGCCAAATTCGTGCCACAATTGGGGTGAATTGCCCATTGGCTTTCGCCCGCTTGCAGGCGCGTAATCGCTTCTTTCACCGCCGATTCGAGCGCCTCTGTCGGCACATCACCAAACACGATGAAGCCGTTGTTGTTGCTATGGGCGGCGATGGGGAGTAAGTCTTTTTGCTTCCGACTCAGCATGTGGATGGTGGCATGTTCCAGCGCGTGATTGCGCCGTACCTTGCGGATGAGCGGAAATTCCAAAACAGGACGCATCCATTGTGCGATTTTGGCAATCATAAAATGACCTCTTTTAGATACATTTTTCTCTGTGTAGCATAACACAAAATTGTCGTTTGGCGAATATCGGCATTTTAGGCGAATGATGTTAAAATATGTGTTAATAGAGATATAAATCATGATAAGACCATCTTAGGAGGGTGGGGTTATGAGTACATCTGACGATCTGCCGATAGAAATACCGCCACAAAACGCCTTTCTAGTCCCATTTTTACGCGCCCTCTCGACTCGTCATTCGCTGACGCGGGCGGAACTCATCGCGCAGTTGCTCACAGAATTTCAATTACCACCAAGTGCCTTGCATATCAAACAGGGGCATCAGAGTATCATTATCAATCGTGTGGGTTGGTGCGATACCCATTTTGTACGGGCGGGGATGGTGATGAAAGACCCGCATCCAACCGATAGCCAACAAGATCGTTTTCGCATCACGCCATTCGGTTTGCGTGAATTATCAGACCATGCCGATAAAATCACGGTGGGTTATCTACAGAAATTTTATCTGGGTAAAGTTCTACGTGGCGCAAAAGCCGATGATAGCACCAGCGAGGCGGAACGTACTTTATACGAAGCCTTCGACAAATTAAGCGATGATTGGACGGTCATTCAGGGGGTTGCTTGGATTTCTAAAGACAATGCCACGGTTGGCGAAATCGATTTTCTGATTGCACACCCCAAACACGGTGTGTTGGTCATGGAGGTGAAAGGTGGCATCATCGCCGTTCAAAATGGCAACTGGACAAGCACCTCGATGAACGGGCGTGTTGTCCCTATCCAAGACCCGTGTAGCCAAGCCGAGCGCAATCGGCGCGAACTCAAAAAGTGGTTGGCTCTATCATCTACAACACGTCAGCATCGCTATGCGATTTTCCCCGCCTTAGCATTTCCCGATTCGCAATTCAAAGGCGATGTTCGTCCCGATTGCCCCCAAGACATCGTTTTAGATATTCGCCACTTAGATAACATCGAAGCGCGTTTGCTAGAGATTTTCACCTATTGGCATTCGCGTGCCGATAAAGATAATCAAAAAATGGATGGTCGCAAAGCGGTCGAAGGGCTTGTATCGTTATTTCAGGTGACGCAATCGTTTCAGCCTCAGATTGTCGAGATTTTTAAGCGCGAAAATAAACAAATTGACCAGCTCACCCAATCGCAATTCAAAATTTTGCGCCAATTACGACGCATCAAACGCGCCGCCATTATGGGCGGGGCGGGGACGGGCAAAACGCTCTTGGCGATGGAAAAAGCCCATCAATTGCTCACCGATGGATTTTGCGTTTTGGTCATGTGTTATAATCGCAATCTACAAGCATGGCTCGAATTAAAACTGGTGCATGAGGGGTTGGTCGTCTCGACATTTCATAGTATGGTCGAAAAAGCGCGTCAGTGGGCAGGTTTTCATGATCTCGCCATGCCGATCAAGAATTTGATGAGAAAGCGCCCGATTTATTGCTGGATGCGTGTTATACGCTTCGTCAGACTGATTTTGATAAACTATTCGATGCTATTCTCATCGATGAGGCGCAAGATTTTCAGGATACATGGTGGATTGCCCTCACGGAATTGCTCAAAGACCCGCAACAGGGCATATTCTATGTGTTCTTCGATGACAATCAGCGTTTGTATGCCCGCGCAAGCACTATCCCAATGGCGGATATGCCCCTTGTACTCAGCGAAAATTGTCGCAATACCCAACATATTCATGATGCCATGATCGCTTATGCCGATGGCGATGATATAACCGCGTGTATCGGACCCGAAGGGCGGGCATTGGATATTCGCAATACAGGCGACCCTCAAAAAGACCTGCAACGGGTGTTGCACGAGTTGATAAACGAGCAAGGGGTCAAAAGCGAGGATATTATCATCCTCACACCCGCCTCGAAAGAGCGTAGCCAATGGAAAAATTTGTTGCGTTTGGGCAATTTTGCCCTCACATGGGAACTGAAACATAACGTTCCGATGTGGGTGCGTGTGAGTACCATTTATAGTTACAAAGGGCTTGAAAGTTCGGTGGTCATCCTCACAGAATTGGATAAAGCCAAACAAGAAGTGCGTGATATGTTGATTTATGTCGGCATGTCACGGGCGAAGAATCATGTCATTGTGATCGGCGATTTGCCCAAACCCACCCGATAGATTAAAAATCCCCTCATCAAAGAGGGGATTTTAAGGTAGTTATCTACCGTTCAATCGAAAATTCGATGACGGCGTTGCCATAATTGACATCTTCGACACTCACTTGCACGGGACCATCGGCTGGAATTTCCAGTTCGATAATCAAACGTTTCACCGAGCCGATGCTCTGAACAGCCAAGACTTCATCGCCTTGGGTGACGGTGATATAGGGTTCATATTGTGCGCCTGCAATCACGCGCACACTCAGCAACACCGTTTCGCCCGCCACGCCTTCAAATATACCGACCCCTCTAAAGGTTTTATCGCTCAGGCGGATCGTCAGGGCTTCTTCATCCAACATCATCGCACTGCTGGTATTCACGGCAACGGTGAAATCGCCACTATCCCCTGTGATATACGGTTGGACGAGGAGCGAATACGTGCCGTCTTCGGTGAGGATGATGCCCATCAATTCGGGATCGAAACCGACACCGCTATCATCATCTGATGCGATGACCGTACCCGATGGCGCGGTGAGCGTCATGCGTGTATCCACTGCACCACCACTGATGACGCTGATATCCAAGCCTGCGCCAGATGTCCCTTCAAATGTGTATACATATACCGTGTTTTCTTGCGAGAAGGTGTTGGTTAGGGGTTCATCAAATGTGATGGCAATCGGCTCAACGGTGGTCACAACGAAGCTAAAATCGCTTGGCTCGACCAGATCATAACTGTTGACGATGACCACATATAACCCATCATCACTCAAAACAACGGGTCCCAGTAATGCAGAACCGCCACCCGTACTTTGATTGATTGTCCCATTGGGTCCGATGATTTCGACATACAACGCATAGCTGAACGTGTCGAGATCAATGGTGACAACATCCCCCGCCTCGCCTTCAAAGGCATACGTTGCGCTCAGTTGATTGTTGGCGAGGCTGAGTTGACCTTCAACCAATTCACCATATTCAACGGTGGTTGGGATAGATTCTTCGGCGCTCAATTCGTATCTGCCCGTGACAAATTCGCCGACCACAATGTAAGAATACGTTGAGGCGACAACCACATATTCGCCATCTTCTGTGAGTTGGAACGGTCCAATGCGTGAATTGAGTGTGCCTGCGCTATCATCATTCTCTGCGATCACATTGCCGTCACTGTCTTGTAAGATGAGATAGGTGTCTACATCGGCAGATTGTAATGAGAAGGTGACCAGTTGACCCGCACGACCGCTAAAGGTGTAATAGGCTTGCGCGACTTCGGATGAGAAGCGCCCACTGACGGTCTCGCCCAATTCTATCATGGTATCATTTGTGACTTCGGGTGTGATAACGGGTGTTTCGACAGGCGGAAGATTGCCCGACCCTTGCAAATTGAGGCTGAGGGTGAATGTCCCAAATGCGGGGTTGATGCCCACCACATTGCCAAACGAATCGACTCCGATCACATATTCACCCGTAGCGGGGATGGTATAGATGATACGCGCATTACGATCGCCCGCGCCGTCATCATCTTGTGCCAAAATAACGCCCGCCGAGTCGTATAAGAACAGGTAACTATCGAAATCGGCTGATGACAGGATAATTTCAACGGCATCACCACTGGTAGCCGAAAAACGATATTGTTGTTGGGCAAAATTTTGTGGGATGCTGGATGTCACACTTTCGCCATAGGCAATACTTCCGACCACATCGGATTGGATGGGTGGCAGTGGGGTTGGTGTGGCTTGTCTGGGTGTTGGGACAGGGGTGCTAAACGCGAGGGTGGGGGTTGGCATCGGTTGAGTCATTGTGGGTGTCGCTTGTATTGGCGTGGCAACTGGTTGTGTTGACCCACCCGAAACGGTGAGCGAGAGCGTAAAATCGCCCGTTGCTACGAATTGCCCGTTTGACCGATACGCCCGCAAACTGGTGGCAATGATGGTATATGCGCCATCGGCGGGGATAGTCGTGGTGATTTGGGCATTCAAACGCCCACCACTATCGTCATCTTCGCGTATTGTATTGCCATTAAAATCAAGCAAGACTAAATAGGCATCAAAATCGTTAGACGACATGGTGATAACGACTTCTGCCCCCGCGGTGCCTCTAAATGCGTACCGCACCTGACCGGTTGAATCGGCGGTGATAGTGCCATTCACCGTGTCACCGGGGTTGATGATGATTTCTTCTTGTGCTTGTACGCTGGCAAGTGCCATCATCAAGCATACAACTAAGGTACATCCAAGCAGTGCGAATTTTTTCATAGCAGACTAGACCCTTTCAGTTTATCGCAATCTCTTTAGATTGTATCCTAATTTGTATGCTTGCGCTCAATACGTTATCAAATCGTAGTCTAAGCGTGTATTAACCACAGCCTCCGCCTGTGCCACCCGCTTTTTTATTCAATACAATTTTCGGTATGTACTCTAAAGCGAACATATCCACCGAATCTAAACTAGGCAACATCAAAGGGGTTACATCCTCGGCGAATTGATAGCGCAATTGGTCATCTGCCCCGTTTATGGGTGAAGCGTCTATTCCGCTAGACCCACTGAATTGTTTTATCCACGCATTCACACCTCCCGCCAAAATATACACATTCGGCACATTTTCGACGGTTAAAAATTTCCATGCCTCGATGCTGGCGGTCTCATCATTGCCGATGAGGATAATCACCGTGTTGCCAGTGATGACTTGCCATTCGTTCAAATGCCGTCCGAGTTCCGCCATAGGCACATGCTCGGCATGAGCGAGATGAAAGGTGTTATAATCGGCTTCACTGCGAATATCAATCAGACGTAAATCGAGGCGGTCACGGTGCATGTTGTCTAAAATTTCGATAGGTGTCACCATCACCGTCCGTTCTGTGAGCAACGGCGCTTTATCAGCTTCAATCAGCGCCCATTTCGCCTGTGTGGAGGGTTGCCCAATCACCAAAATCGCGCCTGCCAACAACAACAGGGTTACACCCGCACCATAACGCCATTGGGGAGCATTCTTTCGTTGGATATTGCCAAAGCGTTGTTCGAGTAATTCCGCGCCGAAGAACACTATCAGCGCCATAATCACCACACCGACCACAATAATACCCACATCTACGCCGAATAATTGTGGCAGGGTGAAGCGTCCCATGTAGGTGCTGTTCCAGAAACTATCAAATAAGCCGACACTCTCGCCGAATAAAAATACGCCGAAAAATGTGCCGAGTACAAAGAATATCGCATCCAGTTTGAGCGTCCCCGCGCCGACCAATGCCGTCCCTGGGCAAAATCCGCCGATGATAAACCCAACCCCCATCACTAACCCGCCGATGATGCCCGGTACAAGATAGGTTGGATTCACCCAAATTCGGTTAAAATCGAGCAAGCCAAGCGCCGTTGCGCCAAAAATCAGCACCATTGCCACAACAATCGCCGTGAACATCACCTTCAACACGGTTAGGTCACGAAAATAAAATTGCGCCGCCAAACGGGTCGAAATGCCGAAGCCCGCCATTTCGAGCGTTATCCCAAAGCCGAGTCCGATGAGCAAATAGATGAGATATTGCCCCGATTGTCCGAAAAGGTCTGCTAAATCCAATGGAAATGTCATGATGGTCGCTCCTTTTACAGCCAGAATCTGCGGACGAAATAGGCAACGGCATATCCGCCTGCGAATACGGCGAACATGAATGCCCAACTGCCAACGGATAACACCGCCCCGCCCGATAGGGCTTGCCCCGATGTGCATCCCCGTGCCAAGCGTGCGCCATAGCCCATAATTGCCCCGCCAATGAACGCCATCAGCCAGCGATTTTTGACCGACATGCGCGGACCGCGATTCGTCTCTAGTTTAATCCGCCCGTGCCACCATCCCGATAAAAATCCGCCCGCAACTGTGCCGATGGTGAGAAACACCACCCAATTATCCAACGGGTTTATATCGCCACCTGCCATCGCCGCCAAATAGGGCGTATTATTCACATGGTCGGGGACGAGTGCATCTTCAAAATAGACCATCAAACGGCTGATGCCCCCACTTGCGCCTAAACCGTTTCCTGTGATGAAAAAAGCGAAAAATAACACGATACCCAATAAAATACCGCCCGCATACGCATTGATAAACGGCTTCTCAGCGCGTCTGAGCAACGATAAGCGGTGAGGTTTATCGGTAATGGGGAAGTCTTTCTGTCAGGGTAGATATGTTGCCATACGGCATCCTTTCATCAGATACATCCATTGACAAACAAGCTGTTTGCCTAAAAGATATCCCCCTCAGATGAGATATGACGTATGGTGATGGTGGATGTTGTGACTTGCCGATTTTACATATCATCGAGTTTACCCGATTGGCTTTCGACCATCTCGTGTAAGACTTGGTGCATATTATCTAAAATTTGGATGATGCGCTTATCGGCGATGCTATAAAAAATTTGTGTCCCAGATCGTTGGGTGCAGACCAGTCCGTTTTGGCGCAATAATGCCAAATGACGTGATACAGTGGGTTGTGGCACATCTAAAATCTCCACCAACGAATTCACAGGCAACGCCCCGTCTTCGAGCGCATATAATAACTGTAGACGGCGAACATCGCCCACAGACCGACATACTTTGCTGTGCAACATTTCGAGTTCGTCTAAACTAACACGCATCGCATCATACTCCATTATGTTATCGAATGAAATATTCATTCGGATATGCGAATATGACCTGATTATATGTCTTTATAACACAGATGACATGCCACATTCATCACGATTTTAGGGTGATGAGTGTCATTTTATTCATCTATGTTTAAGGTTTCGCGTGTCACCATATCCCCTGGTGGCACATTGATATGTTCTGGGATTGTACCCCCACCCAAAATACGGATGAGCGCATCCACTTTGATTTTGCTAGAGGCGGTGCGGTCTATATCCACCGATGCCCGCATATACTGACCTTGACGGATAGCTTCACGGGCGGCGGCGTTGGCATCTATGCTGACGATGATCACTTGGTCATGCGGGATGTTAGCGGCTTCGAGCGCCTCGATTGCGCCCAAAGATCCCGCATCGTTAATGCTGACGATGACATCAAATTCGACCCCATCCGCCAGTAATTGCTCCACCGATGCCTTACCAAAATCTTCTGTGCCACCCAAAAAACGTCCGAGAATCGTGGCATTGGGCGCAACGCTCAACACGCCATCTTCGAGCCCATTGGCACGCGCCACCACTGCTGGTAAATCGGGATAATCTAAAATAATCACTCGCGCCTCACCGCCCAATTCATCAACGATGATTTGCCCCGCAAATTGACCGGGTTTATACCCCAAATCATAATCATCGCCTGTGGTGACAATACCGCCATAGGCATATCCATCTTCGCGCGTCGAGAATAAGGTGAGGGGAATATCGGCATTATCCAACGCCTGTAAAGTATCGTTCATGATATTGATATTCAGTGGACACATCACAAACCCCACCGCGCCATCGGTACGGGCTTGTTCGACCAGCGATGGTTGGCGGGCTTCGTTGTTATCGGCATCATATACCCGTGATGCTATCCCATAACCCCGTAAAAAGTCGCTTATTTCGCGCACACTGCCCGAATGATATTCGCTGGTGCGGTTACACGCCACAATCGCCACAAATTTATCGCCGACACGCGCCCGTGCGATTGCGATTTCTTCATCGGTTGGCACAACATCTTCGGGTGTGCCAAATTCACCCAACAGGATAGTCGCTAATACAGGAGTTGGTGTTGCTTGCGGTTGGTTGGCATTATTTTGTGCGCTGACAATCGCAAAGCCAATCACGGCTATCATGAATAACCCCGATATCATTCCGCCAATCAGTAAAAACGGATTATTGGTTTTTGCTTTATCTGCCAATTTGGGGTGCAGACGGGTCTGTGTTTCTGATACCGATTTGGGGACGCTCATCACAGGATAGTTGCCCGATGAGCTAATCGTCAGATTGGCGGCTTTGCGGAGCGCGATATCCATCTCGCCCATCGTCTGAAAACGGTCATCGGGATTTTTGGCGAGCGCCTTCATGATCACATTTTCAATTTCGGGCGAAATATCGGCATTATGAATACTCGGTGCGGGGGGCATTTTTTCGAGATGTTGATAGATAATCGAGACCACATTGCTACTGGGGGATTCAAACGGGGGCTTGCCTGTGAGCATTTGATAGAGGATGATGCCCATGCTATAAATATCCGACCGATGGTCTATCGTTTCGCCTCGTAGTTGTTCTGGCGACATATAGGCAGGTGTACCAACGATGTTGCCTGTGCGAGTGATATTTTCTGTGCCGTGAACCCATTTCGCCAAGCCAAAATCGGTCAGGACGGCATTGCCCGAATCATCCAGCATGATATTGCTCGGTTTCAGGTCGCGGTGAATCACCCCCTTGCTATGGGCATAAGCCAAACCGCGTGCCACTTGACTGAACAATTCGATGGCACGATTCATCGATAAATTGCCCGATCGCATGAGTTCGGCGAGTGTGCCACCGCGCAATAAGCGCATGGCAAGGTAGACTAAATTATCTTGAAAACCATAATCATAAACAGGCAATACATGGATATGCTCTAAACTGGCAATCACCGCCGCCTCTTGTGCGAAGCGACCGCGAAATTCATCACCCCGTTCTATCAAATCGTCTAATTCGATAATCTTGAGCGCCACATCCCGATTCATGGTAGTCTGATGAGCGCGGTAAACTGTTGCCATCCCACCCCGACCGATTCGTTCTACTATGATAAATCCGCCGATTTGCTTATTGATTAAATCGGTCATAATACCCTCACAATCCGTTATGGTTTTTGAATGATAAGATGCTATGAAACCATACCTATAATTATTCCGTGAAAATCGAATTGTCGCAAGCAATTGATCTTCATTTTTTATAAATTGTCACAAAATATTGAGCGGGTCTATCTCAAGTGACCAATCACGGCGTAGGGTTGTATCTCGCAACAGACGCAAAGGCGCGAGGCATATCGCCAACACATGCCAGCGATAAATTTTATTGATTTT
The DNA here is from genome assembly GCA_034436155.1 of Anaerolineae bacterium. Lineage (GTDB taxonomy): Bacteria > Chloroflexota > Anaerolineae > Aggregatilineales > Phototrophicaceae. The sequence goes on along the minus strand of DAOTVP010000034.1, from coordinate 30,077 downwards.
GCCAAAAAAGCACGGCGCAGGCGCGATGAGTTCGATTGGCGTATCCGTTTTTTTGCCCTGAGTGCGTAAAAAATCGGCGGCGATTCGCGCTTCATCCGATGCTTTACGCTCCGAATCGGCTGTACAAAGGATGCGAATCAGATGACGAAATGGGGGATAGCCAAGCTCGCGCCGATAGTGAATTTCTTGGGCATAAAATGAGGCGTAATCATGATGTTGACTGGCGCGAATGGCATAATGATCTGGCTGATACGTCTGTAAAATCACCTCGCCGCCCAAAATGCTCCGACCAGCCCGCCCTGCGACTTGGGTGAGCATCTGAAAGGTGCGCTCACCGACCCGAAAATCAGGCAACCCCAATTCGGTATCGGCACTCATCACCCCAACCAGCGTTACAAGGGGCAAATCTAACCCTTTGGCAATCATCTGCGTGCCAATCATCACCTGTGCCTCGCCTGTGGCGAATCGACTGAGGATGACCTCATGCGCGAGCGGTGTGGTGGCGGTATCGGCATCCCAACGAATGGTGCTGATATGCGGAAAATGTCCCTTAAAGGCGCTCTCGACTTGCTGTGTCCCTGCGCCAAAAAATTTGATGCGGTTAGATTTGCAATTCGGACAGGTTTGTAGCGTGGCTTGCGAATACCCACAATGATGACAACGCAAGGCGCTATGACTATCGTGATGGGTGAGGGGCGTATCGCAACGTGGGCAGGTGGCGATATACCCACAATCCCGACAAAACACATACGTAGATGTGCCACGCCGATTCAAAAATAAAATCGCTTGTTCATCGCGCCGAAACACCTCGTTTAAGCCCGCTAATAAGCGCCTGCTGAACATATCGGTGTTGCCACTGACCAATTCTTGGCGCATATCCACAATATGCACGGGTGGCAAGTCGCTGATATAACCATCGGGCGAATCGGGGGCGGGGTGATAACGTGGTTCACGGTTGAGTTTATGGGCTTGGCTGATGACGGCGTGCCGATGCCCCAAAATCCGATTCGGCATATCCAGCAAGGTCAACGCGCCTGTTTGTGTGCGATAATACGTGCCAATATCGGGCGTGGCACTGCCCAATATCAACACCGCGCCCATATAACGCGCCCGAAATTCGGCAACACTACGGGCGTGATAATACGGCGGGGTCATGGGAGGGGCATGTTTGTAACTGTGGTCGTGTTCTTCATCTAAAATAATCAGACCCAAATTTTGCAATGGCGCAAAAACTGCCGAGCGTGTGCCGATAATCACCCGTACATCGCCATTTCTGGCGCGTAACCAGGTGGCTTTGCGATCGTTTGGGCGCAGGCTACCGTGCGTCATGCCAATGACATTCAGCCCGTCTTCGCCTAAAATATCGGTCTGCGAGGCGAATCGCACCAACACCCGTTGAATCGTCTGTGGTGTGAGCGCGATTTCTGGCACGAGAAATAACGCGCTTTTGCCCTGAGATAGCACATGTTCAATCGCTCGCAGATAAATCTCGGTTTTGCCACTGCCCGTCACCCCGTGCAACAAAAAGCCTTTGTAACCCGTCTCATCCAACGCATGACGAATACTCTGCCACACTTGCCGTTGGTCATCGGTCAGGCGCGGTGGGATGACAGGCGCGAAAGATTGCGGGAGATATGCCAGATGGTCGCGTCCTTTGGGTTTTTCGCCGATGTGGATATATCCCGCCAAAGCGAGCCGTTTGAGGTCGTCTAAATTCGCGCCTGTTTGAGCATACAGCCAACTGACATCGATTGGCTTATGCTCACGCCCCAAGACGCGCAAAATGTGTTCATCCAACGCGACATTTCGCATCTCGAATAATAGCGATTCGGCGTTATCGGCTAAGCGGAGCGATTTATCTTTATCGGGCAATAATGCCCCCAATTCGATGAGTTTGTTGATGGTCGCCTGCCCGATATTGGGTAATTGGATTAATTCTTTGGGATAAAAAACCGTTTTTCCATCGGCACTTGCTTTGATGAGCCACGCCAATAAATCGGCATGACGACTGGTTTTACCCAAATTATGGCGGATATGTGGGATGTCTTCGGGCGAGATGGCGATTTCTGCCACTTGAATACGCGGGTTAGGCGCTTTTTGCAAATCTGCCGTGTGTGGGTTGATGAGATTGGGCGGTAATAATCCCCACAGGCACATGCCCAACGGCGTGAGGTACGTTTGGCTCATCCACGTAGCGAGCGCCAATTGGTCATCAGTCATGGGCGGATGGGCATCTAATACCGCTTCGATGGCTTTGGTGGTGATAGACGGGTCGGGATTTTCGTCAGATAATCCCACCACAATCCCCACATCGGTAGCCGTCCGAAACGGGACGCGCACCAAATGTCCAAGCTGAATGACATGCTTCAGGTCATCGGGGACATGATAGGTGAACGGATTGGGGACGTTGATATTTAAGGCGATATGTGCAAATGTTGTTGTCATGATTGTATGATAGCATATTTTTATCCCCAAAAGCCAAACGACCCCATGGGGATGTGGGGTCGCATGGTTATCGGGGAAGTGTTTGACGGTGTGGTGGGGGCATCGCCCGTCAAACTACTCCTAGAATAGCACAATTTTACGGGTGAAAATTGACGGAAAGACTACGCTCACCCTACGTTGGCGGGGGTTCTGGTGTGGGAAATGTGCGTGTGACGTTGGGAATTTGTAAGATAATCACAAAGTTCCCATCCAGTTGCCCAAATTGTAAATCGGGCGAACTGCGTTGCAGATAAGTCCATAACAGGCGTAAACCTTGCCCTGTAATCCATTGTGGTTCTCCACTTTGGGCAATGGCATTGAGGTCTATGCCTGTCACACTTGGCTCCCATAACACCATGTTGGCATTCGGATTAAATGGCGCGACTTGTACGCTCAACCACGCCCCTGTCGGCTCAAAAATTTGTGGTTGTGGGCTGAGTGTCCGACATTCGGTCAGGATGTCGATGAAGTAATTGGGTTCCCAATCTGCAAAAGCATCGGTTTTGTGCGGTATGCCATTCACATGGATATACAATGTCTCGACAACAGGTGTGATAGTGTTCATTTGTAAATCGAGTTCTTCGCCATACGTATAAATGGCTTTGGCGACCGTGAGCCAATTCACAAAACGACGAATCCGCTCATCATCTACGGGACCGAATAAAACGCGCATCCCATTGGGGGTTTCTTCTGTCCAGACGACTGTGCCATCTCCATAAATGGTGCAAAATGGCACTTCCCCGCCGACAATAAAGGTGTTGGGCGGGTTGGGATCGGGTGATACATCCGCCCGAAAGATGATATACGATGGGTCACGCTCCCATTGGATGACCATATTGGGTTCTGGTGGCGGGGCAGGAGTAGCGGTTGCACCGGTATCGCCCACAATGGATTGACAAGCCGATAATGCAAACAGGATGAGAAAGAGAAAACCAATTTGTCGTTTCATGTTTTGTTCCCTATCTGATTGACAGATTCATTAATCGTGACCATATAGGCGATTTTTCAATTTCAAGTATAATCGGAATAAATGGTTAGACCAATAGCAGAGGCGAAATTGTCATGTATCCCAAACAATCATCAACATCACCTTTATCAGATAGCATCAAACCAGATCGTGACGCATTACCGCCCGAATTGGTCGACAATTTGCACCATGCCATGCGTGCTATCCTCGATTATACCACCCGCGCCGACCAAGATGCCGATGAACAAGAACGCATCACCCAACAGACGAATCAATTGGTGGATAATTTTTTGCATGTGGCAGAACAAATTAAGGTGCAATCACGCACGCTCACCCAAAAAAATACCGAGATGCGCGTCCTCGCCAAAAGTGGTAACGAGACCATCCAACAAGCAACAACCAGCATGGAAGATATTCGCATACAGGTGAAATCGATTGCCGATACGATAATCCGTTTGGCGCAACTGACACGGCGTATTGACCAAATCATCTCATCGGTGCAAGAAATCGCCACGCAATCGAATTTATTGGCGCTCAATGCGTCTATCGAAGCGGCGCGGGCGGGTGTTCAGGGACGGGGCTTCGCGGTCGTGGCGGATGAAGTGCGCTCGCTCTCGAAACAATCGAACACGGCGGCGGAACAAGTCCAGCGAATTTTGGCAGAAATTCAGACCGCCGTTGGGCAGACCATCCGCGCCACCGATAACGGTTTGCACAGTGTTGAATCGGGATTATTAACCGTGCGGGCGGTGGAGGCGGTGATGAGCAAATTAGCCGATAACGTGACCATCACCGAAGAAGCGAGTATGCAAATTGGGCAATTACTCTCGGTGCAAATTCAATATATCGAAGAATTATCTATCGCCATAGATCGCGCCAACCGCATCACCCAACAACACATCGCCGACATGGCGACTTTATCGGCTGTGGGTGATGCGCTCAAGCAGGCACTCGACTAATTTTTTGTTACCTACCGCCAATCGGTTATGATGTTGTCGAGTCCGCCTGTGAGTTGGAATGTTTCATCATTCGACAAATTCTGAATATAAATCTGATACGTCCCGCTACGGTTGCTGGAATAGGCTAAATAGCGCCCATCGGGGCTGAACATCGGCATGACCTCATCCGATTCGGGTGCGCTGATGCGGATCTGACCCGAATCGGGGTTATTCGCCACGATGAAATAAATTTCGTGATTGGTCTGCCCCTGTGCGCGGGCGCTATACACAATAAAACTGCCAGTCGGATCCCAACGGGGCATCGTTTCGATGATGGCATTGCGATCGGTCGTGAGGGATGTTGGTATGCCCGTCTGAACATCAATAATCACCAAATCCACGCCCGGATTATTCTCGACATCCAAGACTTCGCGCACAGCAACCACACGCCGACCATCGGGTGATAGGGCGGGGAAGCTGTAAGTTGCCTCATCTGTGGTGAGTTGCTTGATGATAGCCCCTTGAATATCGCCGACCAGCGCGATGATATATAAATCATCCCGTTGTTGACCAAAGCGATTCCCCACAAACACCATTTGCGAGCCTGTATCAGAATAATACGGTTGGCGCGATTCGATAATATCGCGCACCACTTCTGGCGCGGTCAAGTTGCTTTCGATCTCCAGACCATCTATGTCGAAAATACGAATTTCATCGCGCAGGTTATTCAATTGGTCTTCAGATACAGTCGCAAATTGCAATCCGCCAGGGAAGGTGGCGATGCTCTTCCCGCGTAAATTGCCAATTGGCGTGCTAGAACCATCGGTGAACGAATAACGCACCAACGGATTGGTGACATCCACACCACCGCCACGTCCAGAACGCCCAACCATGACCCCACTCAAATCGCTGGGGGGCGGGATGAGGGTGGCGGTGGGGGTCGCCGATGGAATCGGCGTTTCTGATGGGAATGGTGTGATAGATGGTGTTGGCGTGGGGGGATTGAAAAATAAATAGGTGGCGGTAATATCCAACACAATTTGCGTTTGTTGTTCGATGGCGCGGGTTTGGTCGGCGATAATCGCGTCTTGTGTGCGTTGATCATTTTGTGCCACACGGGTTTGTTCGGCATCTGCCGCACTCCGATTTTGCCCAATAATGACGAGCAATACCACCATCAATATCACAAATCCGATTAATCCACCAACGATCAGGCGGAGCAAGCGCCTGCTCACACCAGGCAACACTTCTTCGTCATCACGAGTTTTGACTTGTTCATCTAGTTTTGCCAATAATTCTTTGGCTTTTTCATTATTCGGTTCAAGTTGCAATAATGTGGCGAGGGCGATGCGTTTTTCATCATTATTCGATGTCAGGCGTGCCAGCAACATCCACGCTTTCGCATTTTCTTCATCCTCCTCGAGGACTTCTTTCACTTTATTGATGGCGTTATCTACATCACCCTGTTTTGCCGCTTCTACGGCTTGCCGTAATAATTCCTGATGTATTGGATCCATATCCTATTCCCCTCAGCGTAAACGGAAGATAAGTTCTGGCAAATAAATGACTTGTACGATGCTTTGTGCCTCGGATGATAAATTCAATGGGATGAGTTCATCACCGTTCACGGTGGTCAGATACGCATCAAAGCGGTCGCCAATCCGATTCGAGACGAACACCACATAGCGCCCATCGGTTGTAAAGGCGGGATGGCGATCTTCTGCGCCGTTGTCATTGACAGTGACGACTTGTTGATTGCTTCCATCGCTATTCATCACAAAAATATCGGCATCGGTATTTCTATCGCTCACAAACGTGATGAGTGTACCTCTGGGATTCCACGCAGGGGCATAACTGCTTTTATCGGCATTCGTCAGGCGTTGCGCGTTATCGGGGGTATTCGGTTCTGGGATGGTCATCACATAAATTTCGGTACTCCCAACACTATCTCGGTCGGATGCGAAGACAATAACCCGACTATTGGGGACGGGCGACCAAGCTGGATGAATATCCACATATGGATTATCAGTTAGGGCGTATTGCCCTGTTCCCTCAACGGTGGTGTACCAAATATCCTCATCTCCGCCCTCATTGCTCACAAACACCAATTCCCGCGCATCGGGCGACCAACTCGGACTCGCCAAAATCGTGCCGACAGAATCGGTGATGGCGCGGGCTTGGGCGAGATCATTGATGGGGGCGATATGCAATTGTGGACGCAGGACGGTTTGACCATCCACATTGGTGGGAATATCGCGCACAAATGCTATGAATTGCCCCGATGGATCGATAGCAATATCGCGGAAATTATCGCCGACCAACGCCCGATTTGTGCCGTCTCCAATGGCGGTATATAACGAAGGTGCGACCGTATCCGCCGTCAAAATGACCGCATACAGCGTAAATTCGGTCACAGGGTAGGGGGTGGGTGTCGGTGTGCGCGTGACGGTGGGTGTTGGTGATGGTGTGGATGTGAAGGTAGGTGGCAAGGTGCGCGGTGCGGGATTTGTGCCGTCATCGGTTGGGGGGGGCAAGGTGGGCAATTGCGGGATGGGCGTATTTTCGCTGGTTGGTTCGGGCGATGCAACCGCCACTGGCAACGGTGTGATGGTCGGCGCCGGTGCAGGGGCGATGAGGTTAGGCAACTGCGTGATGAGAATTAGCCCTGCGATGATGAGCGCACCAAATACGGCGACAATACCCAACCAATCATTATTATTATTATCCGATTTGGGTGTGGTATCCCCTGTTTTTTCGGGTTTAGATTTGGGTTCTCGGCGTTGACGAGTGGATGTTGGCGTTTTGACCGAATCACCAGAAAGCGCCGCCAGGGCTTGTTTGGCGCGGACGTTATCGGGGTTAATTTCGAGGACGCGCTCTAAACATTCTTTGCGATCTTGCAAACTATTCACGCACGAAGCCAACCAAATCCACGCCAATTCGTTGGCGGGATCGGCTTCGATGACTTGCGTCAGTAATTTCCGCCCAGTGGCGCGGTCGCCACGCTTGGCGGCATTTATGCCTTGTTCTAAGAGTTGGGAGATGTCTTCATTCGACAAAATACAATCCTCCAATTTGGGATTTAACGGGTGGCGATGATGATAACAATGACCAACACGGTGATAATCATAAACGCCGCGACACCACCGAAGAGCAACAAAATTTTATTCTGGTTCGATTTTTCGACATAATCTAATTTTTCGAGCGCCTTTTTTGCCACTTCGTTGGTCGGGTTGAGTTCTAAGGCTTTCTGAAGCCACGACACCCGTTCTTTTTTGGTCGGTGCGAGTTTTGCCAACCACATAATCGCGGTTTCGTTGCGTTTATCACGGGCATGAAGTTGACGGAACATCACCCGTGCGCCTTCTTTTTGACCTTCTTTGGCGGCTTTCACTGCCAGTTGGAGCAAATCTTCGTTACTGGTCTGATTATTTCTCATAATATCCACCACTATTCTGCGATTAAGTTATGGACGATACGCCTCTATTTTAGCATCAAATCGGCAATTTATCTAAAATCGGGACTATCTAACCATATCGTCACGGGTCCATCGTTATGAATTTCGACCAGCATCATCGCGCCGAATACGCCATGCTCGACTCGTTTCACCCCTTCTTGGAGCAGGCTATCGGCGAATAATTTGACCAACGGTTCGGCGTGGTCTGGACGGGCGGCATCGATAAAACTGGGTCTGCGTCCTTTTTTGGCATCGGCATACAACGTAAATTGCGAGATGACCAGCACCCCACCGCCAACATCCAACACAGACCGATTCATTTTGCCCGCATCATCGGCAAACACGCGCAAATGCGCCGTTTTCCGTGCCAATAATTGGGCATCTTCGGGCGTATCGGTATGAGTTACACCCACCAACGCCACAAATCCATGCTCGATTGACCCTTTCACATCCCCATCTACCGAGACCTGACCGCGTTTGACCAATTGCAAAAGTACACGCATGTGTTGATAAGCCTTTCTGAATCCGCTACAATCACGTAATGAATGATAACAAAATTTGGTGAATGGGAATATAGCACATGGCGGATAGCCTGTTTGATAATCGTTACCGATATGATTATATCTACCCACGCGGACGCAGTGGCGAGACGTTGCGGGCGTATGATACCGCCCAAAACGATCGCCCCGTTGTGATTAAACGTCCCGCGCCCAATGATGCCCCACCCATCCGCGCAGGGCAAGAGGTGAGCATCCTCAATGAACGCAAGGCGCTTCGGGCGCTGGCGGGTCATCCTGTCTTGACCGCCTTTTTAGGTGATGGTCAATTCAATGTGGGTGGCACACCGCACCAATATATCGTCATGGAACGGGCAGAAGGCTTGGTGATTGCCGACCTTGTACTCGAATTAGCGCGGAATGGGGAACGCTTGCCCCTGTTAGAGATGTTGGTGATTGTGGATGGCTTGCTCGATTTACTCGCAACCGCCCATAGCCGTGATATTGTCTATAACGATGTGGATGCCAAGCACCTGTTTTGGAATCGGGATACGTATCGCCTCAAGGTAATCGATTGGGGCAATGCCGTCTTTTTGGATGGTGAAAGCATCAGCCCGCAAGGTGTGAGCAAGCAGAGCGATATTTTTCAGGTGGCGGAATTATTATTCTTCATCCTCACAGGCGGACGGCGCATGGAAGTTCCACGCGATGCTGGGGATGATTTTAGCCTCGCGTTTGGCGAAGATGAGGCGCGAATCGCCGCCCGCCTACGGGCAATCATCAGCAAAGCCGCCCACCCCAACCCCAAATTGCGTTATGCCAATATCCCCGATTTACGTCGTGACCTCGCCGATTATCGTAAGCCGATAGAACGCGATCGCGATTCGACCGTGAATATGGTCATAGACCGCCTGCGGAAAAATCTGAGCAAGCCCGATATTGCCCAATTATTAGAGGCGATAAACGCCGTCCTCATCCAAGACCCCGCCTTTCCCGATGCGCTCAAAGCCCAACGTGACCTCATCGACCGCGCTCGTGATTTAGAAGTGGCGGGCGAATTAGATGCGGTGCGAATTTATGCGATGGGTGGCAATTGGGCGCGTGCGGGTGAACTATTACACGATCTCAAAGATCGCGCTGGCACAGCCACGCGCCAAAAGGTGATGCTCCTCGCCGATTGTGCCGATTTGCTCCGCGATATTCCCCCGATCGATCGCCTACAGGCGATTCTGAACGGTTTATTCGATGACCAATACGACCAAACCGCCTATGACCTGATGACCGATAGCCACGCTGATGATGAAACGCGCAGTTTGGAATGGCGTATCGCAGAACGCATCACGGCGCATATCCCCCATATTCAATTATTGCACCCCAATATGTATCGGGTGCGCTTGGCGTTGCGCCGTCTCCAATCGGAACGGGTGGCGGTGGATGATGCGCTCATCACATTGGATGAACACGATGCGTTGTTGGCGAAAATATCCGATCAAGATACGCCATTTTTGCCTGAACTCATCGAAGAATTTGCCCATCTGATGGCGCTCCACGAGAAACTCGCCCATCAAACGGGACGCATCGCCTCGCAGAACGGCTTCTCGGATGACAAATTACCGTTACAAAGTTTGTATCGCGCCCAAGAAGCAACGCGGATTTTATCGGATAACCTGATAGGCATCAGTCAACAAGCCACCACCAGCCCACGCGAGGCGCTGATGGCGTTGGATGCGAATAAAACCATAGACCCGACCTCGCATGTATGGGGATGGGTGGGCGAGTTGCTCAATGCGTTGTATCAACGCATTCAAGCCTATCAATCGTTCATCCCGTCCGCCGATGGGGGCGATATTGAAGCATGGCTGACGAATAGCCGTAAAGATTTAACCCCCTTCATTGAGCGATTATCCGACCCCAACCTGAAAACGATGGCAGAGAATTTTAAGCGTGCCAGCGCATCATGGGGCGAATATGGCAAATATGCCCTACAAGGCAATCGTGAAGGGGCGCTTGGCGCGTTGGATAGCGCCATACAACGCCTCTCGCTATTCGCGCCGACACTCGCACAATGGTTGAGCCAATTGCACAGCATTGTCGAAAATGCCAGTTATATCGAGCGTCATAGCCTGTTCGGGGGGCTTGGACGGGCGCTTGCCGATGGTTGGGAAGCCTTCGATAGGGGGCGCTTGGCAGAGGCGGAACGTTTGGGGCAACATGCCCTCGAAATCGCCCGTAACGAGACAGAACGCGAAACCGCGCAACGCTTATTCACCCTGTGTAGCATCGCCCGCGATTGGGTAGAACGCGAAAGTTATCAAAACCGCACCCGCACGCAAACCGCGCTAGACGGGGTGGCGGCATTATTCACCACAACCGAATTGACTATCCGCCGAAATTTCACATCGCAAATGCCTAGCCGCGAGACGTATCTCCGCGCCATGCAGAAGGGTCTCATCGAAAGTTTAGGCAAGATCAGCGCCCCATCGCTCCGCATTTTGTTCATGAACAACATCCTACAAGCCACGTTGGATGCCCACGATGGCAATATTGCCGATGCGCGTTTTTGGCGCGATGTCGCCGTGCGTTTGTTGGGCGATTATGGCGTGCGTCATGTGGCGACCCGCCTATTGGATGAATTCATCGAAAAACGGCGCGGTCTAAACGATGCGGGCGCGGTGATAAACCGCGTGAATGGCAAACACGCCCTCGAAACGTTGGATGTGACGCGCAAACAGTTGGATGAAAATCCCGAAGCGCGTCTGCTCGCGCCTGCCATTCAAAGCCTGCGTGAACTCGAAAGTGCGCTCAAAGATTGGGCGGATGGCGAGTTCAAATCGGCGGGCATGAAACTGGAGACGGCGATTAAGACGGCGCAAAATGTCGCGCAGGATGCCGATATTCGCATCCCCGATTACATCGCGTGGCTGAACGATTTACAAGCCGTGTGTGCCGAATTATTCACGCGCTTTCGGCAAATGCGCCAAGTGATAGAACGTCGCCCCGAACAACCCACTGAAATCATCCGCGAGGCGCATGAACGCGCTGTGATGATGACCGTTGACCGACTCGGCGATAATTATGCCGCCCAATTGGTGATCTGGCGCGATACCTATCACCAATTTGTCGAGGCATATACCGACCATTCGCAACGGCGCAGTGGCAAATTGGCGCGATTCAACGAGTTATTCAAGGCGATGTTTATAGATCGTCATCCCGCCTATCCCTTGTATCGGCATTGGTACGATTTGACCGATAACGCGCCCGAATTCCCCGCCCCACCCACCAATGACCCAACCCCGCGTATAGATGATTCGGCGATGATCGAAGAGACCGATGCGTCACCTATCGCCCAGAAACTCAAAACGTCCACCTCCGAAAATCCGTTGGCTGGCTCGCGGTATAATGCCCCGCGCAAAAAACCGATGCGCTGGGTTGTGCCGTTGGCGATTTTAGCGGTAGCGGTTGGGGTGGCTGTCGCCATTTTGTTGATTGGTAGCGGGGCGAATAGTGGGGCAGATACCCCCGAAAATACGGTTGTCGCGGTTTCAACATCCGCCGAAGCCACGCCCGAAGAGACACCCGCCGATGATGATAATCCGACACCGTTGCCCCTCATCCCACCGGTAGAATTTACATCCACAGAAGTAGTCGAGGCGGAATCATCCACCACGCCCGTGCCGTTGACGCTGGTCACACCGACATTGGTCACGCCACAGGTGGTCGCACGCATCACCGACACACCATCACCAACCCAACCCACCGCGACACCGACACCATCACCGACTCCCACCGCCACCGAAACGCCTATCCCAACCAATACGCCGACACCGACGTTGACCTTCACGCCAACCGTATCGCCCACGCCGACTTTGCCCGCGCAAGGCTTACAAGGGTGGCAAAATTTACTGACGTTGGCGACCAATCAACCGCCTGATACGTGGGATAGTGAAAAATTCGTCCCGTCCGATAACATCTGGCGTTTTGGTGTGGGCGAAATTTTGACAAGTGATGATTTTATGGTCACATTCGACCCCGATGTGTTGAATGTTGCCTATGGCAATGATGCGCCATCGCGGATTCAGCGCGTGGAGGCGACCTTCAGCCTTATCACCTACGACCCGCGCCTGCTCACTGATGAAGCCGTGTATTTTGGGGTGATGATGCAAAGCGTGAATAATCCCGATTTGCGCGTGGGCTTACATATCCAAGTCGTGAATTTGACCACCATCAATTTTTGGCTTCAAAATGGCGATGAACGCACTTTCGTGTTGCAACGCTCGGTGAATAGCATCAATCCGCGCCTGCGCTTGGAACGGGATAACACCACAGGCTATGTCACGGCATTTTGGGATGATTTCCAAATTGGTGAGCCGATGGTCTTTGTTGCGCCAGAGGCGGCGATTCAACCCGTGATTTATGTGCGCGATGGCGGTGTGTTGCTTAATCTGCTCAATTGGCGCATTTGGTTGCGCTGATATACATCTACAAAAAGGATAGTTATGACACTCGATTTAAGTGCGGTGCTATCCACCGCAACGACATTGGCGCGGGATGCGGGCAAAATCCTCATGTCGCATTTTGAACGCCCGCTTATCATCACCACCAAAAGTTCACCGTATGATGTGGTCACACAAGCCGATGCCGAAGCAGAAGCGTTCATCCTCAAAACGGTGGCGCAAACCTACCCCGACCATCACCTCATCGCCGAAGAAAGTGGCGAATCGGGTGGGACGGGCGCGTATAATTGGGTGATAGACCCGCTTGATGGCACGGTCAATTTCGCGCATCGGCTACCCGTTTTTTCGGTCAGCATTGCGCTCACCGATGCCGAGATGAACCCGTTGGTGGGTGTGGTATATAACCCCGTGGCGAATGAATTATTCAGCGCCGTCAAAGGCGGTGGGGCATTTTTGAACGACCAGCCGATTCGCGTGTCTGATACGCGCACAATCGGCGAGGCGTTGCTCGCCAGTGGTTTTCCGTATGATAAAAGCACCGACCCCGATAACAACCTGACGCAATGGGGCAAATTTCTGGTCGAAGCGCGGGGCTTGCGCCGATTGGGGTCGGCGGCGTTAGATTTATGCTATGTGGCGGCGGGGCGGTTTGATGGCTATTGGGAAGCCAAACTGAAATTGTGGGATTTTATGGCGGGGTTGCTCATCGTGCAAGAGGCGGGCGGGACTGTGACCGATTATCGCGGTGGGGTCGGCTTGCCGATGATACGCGGTGCGCGTCTGGTCGCCAGCAACGGGCATCTTCACTCGCAGATGATTGCCATTTTGGATTGGTAAAGCGAGTAGACCCGCGGATCAGGTGCTTACAAATTGTAAGCACCTGACCGATTGGTCTAATTTCGATTTGTATAACAAAAGGATGAGACAAGTCAGTTTTTTCGCTAGGTACTCAAATCACCTAGCTATGTCTCCGAAGCCCCGTGATGTGGGTTAGTAAATAAGGGCGGTGTATAGCGGTGGACGACATACGCCCTGCGGGCTAGTCGTCCATTACACATAGCCTATTTTTAGGGGTGTAATGGCTGACTAGAGGCGTTAGCCTCGTATGTCAGCCACAAAAATATACACCGTATTAAAAAACTAACCTGCATAACGGGGCTGAATTGCCCAAATTCACAGATAAAATGGTCTTAAAAAACCAAAATCACCCTTCAAATTGGCAAAACAGCCCGATTTATCGGGCTTCAGAAAGGCTAGGCAGGTGCTTTGAGCGCCTGCCAATAAAGTCGCTAACTGAACGCTATCGGGTTTTGAACCCCTAGCAGTCAATAACCTGAAACCAAAATTTGCAAACATCCCACACCGATGCTATACTCACCGTTATTATCGGGTTTAATGAATATAATTTATCATGCCCTTACTCTATCATGTTTTCTTGAGTTATAAACGTGAAGATGCTCTCATGATGCGCCGTATTCGGGGTGATTTATTGCGCGAAGGTGTCATTGTTTGGACAGATGAGGGCATTGAAGCAGGCACAGACTCATGGAAAATAGCTATTGAGCAGGCTATAGAATCAAGCCACTGTCTGTTGGTCATTTTGACCCCCAGAGTTAAAACATCGAAGTGGGTGCGCGAAGAAATTAGTTATGCTGAAAAGCATGGCAAACAGGTTTATGCCGTCTTAGCAGAAGGTGATGAAAAAACATCTATCCCCTTTGGCATGACGGACTTGCAATTTACAGATATTCGCACTCGTTATGAGAACTTTATCGATGTTCTTATCCCCGCCCTGTGTCAATATGTCGGGGTTGTGCCCTTATCAGAGCAACGCCAAGCCCTTGAAGAATGGGAACGATTATTAAATCAAAAAGAACAAGATCTTATTCAAAAAGAGCGACAACTTGACCAATTACAAATCGAATTTGAGCAGTTTCTTGTTGAGCGCGAGCATTTTCAACATCTCAAACGACAATTCGAGATAGAGAAGCACGATTTTGAGCAAGCCCAAAACGACTATCAACAGCGTTATGATACGATGTCCATTTTGCTCCAACAACAACAAGCCGAGATCAAATCATTAAAATCCAATATTCAAGAATTGGAACATGTAAACAACCAACAACAGCAAACCATTGCACAACAAAAAACCACACTCAACCAACAACAAGCCGAAATTGAAACCCTTCGCACTGAACGCCAGAATTGGCAACGAAGTCAAAAGATGAAGCCTTTGCGCCCAATGAACCCCTTCGATTGGGCGAAATTGTTGTGGTGGATATTGCTTGATCCCCAAAAATGGGTGACATATCGCCAAGCGCAGGGCAAAAGCAATTTTGCCGTTGAGGATGAACCAACAGGGATTTGGCTCGCCAACACATTGGCATGGCTTCCGTTATTTTGGCTGACATTAGGGGTTGCCATGAATAATTTGCCCATCGTATATCGTAGTGCAGAATTCATCCGATATGCCGTCTTTGTGATGCCCGTTGTTTGGCTGTTCACCGTATTTTTAAGTTTCCGTCGATCAGATAGTTCGATTTTATAGCTTGTGGCGTATTTTGTGGCGGTCGGTGTGGCGTTCGTTGTGGCGGTATTTATTGGCAATGCAATTGAACAAAGATCAGCCACATGGATGACACGTTTGTTATTCATCACCCTCATCGCATCCCACGCATTTTTAATCTGGTATTGCCTACTCGGTGGCTACCAAGTGTTGAATTAGTCTACTTCATCAATCGGGTCGTCTGCCAGACTGCCGTAGGTGAGCGCCAAAAAATCCGCCCACGGCATGGTTTTATAGGCTTCTAATTCAGGGTCATCGGTCATATTGAGTGATGTATTCAGATAATTGACCAGATGCTTTTTTTCTTCGGGGGATAACTTCTCGGTCAGTTGGATAATTTCTTCAAAAATGGTCATGACTACCTCCCTTTATTATGATTATACCATCCTAATCTGCCCGATAAAGCAGGGTCGTCTGACCAATCACCAGAATATCGCCGTCATGCAGGGCGTAGGGGGTTTGTGGTGTGAGGAAATTATTATTCAGCAACGTGCCATTCACACTGCCCATATCGGTGATGACCCAACCATCCGCCACCCGTTGCAGACGGGCATGAGGACGCGATACCGCCGTATCTTGGAGGCTAATCTCCCAGGTGGCGTTGGTCACAGCCCGCCCAATATCAATCCGATCTAGCACCAACGGCACGACCAACCCCTCTTGCGCCCCTGTGGTGATAATCAATTTGCCCCGTCCGATGGATGCCATCCCGCCTGTGATGTTGCCGATTTCCTGCGCCAATTGCGCCTCTAACGGCGTGGCGGATGTGTAGGTGAGCAACGGGACGTATAACCGAATTTGGTCGCCGAAAAAAAGCGGAAACGGTTCTATCACCTGCCGATTATTCACGAATGTGCCGTTGATACTGCCCAAATCGGCGATGGTGAACACCCCATCGTGATAGCGTATCACGGCATGACGGCGCGAGACATGTTTATCCAAAATGGCGATGTCATTTTCGGATGACCGTCCTAGTGTGATGGTCGCGCCTTCGAGCAAAATATGCGTTTTGATGGTTTCGGTAACGGGGTCTACCCATGTCAATTTTGCCAGCATGGGCGGATTGTGCGTATCGTTCATTTCCGTAGCTTATCCATCAATTCATCTTCATCATAACCGATATCGGGTTGATGCAACCGTTTTTTCTCGGTATCACCCATCATCGGATGCCATTCATCGGGCAATGCGCCACTTTTACGGGTGACAATCCACCCGCCCAAATCGCGGGCGATGTGTTCGAGGAGTTGCGGTTGTATCCACGTAACCGTATCCACCTGAACGGCACGCGCCCCCGCGTTGATGTAATCACGGGCATCTTGTGGGGTATGAATCCCGCCAGAGCCGATGATGGGGATGTCGGTGAAGGTTTGCGCCAATTGCGCCACAATCCGCAAAATCATTGGTTTGATGATGGGTCCGTAAATCCGCCCGCTAATCATGCGTCCTGTATGCGGGTCGCGGGCAGTGCCACGCGGTGCAGAACACGCGACGAGTGTGCTTGCGCCTTCTTCGACTGCGATTTTAGCGATGTTGAGCGTGTTGGTGGTCGGTAATCTGACCATGACGGGTTTTTCGGTGCGCGATGTGGCGGCGTGGATGAGGTCGGCGGCGGCATCTTCGCTGATGTCATCGTTTAGCCCCAGTTCAATCGCATCTACCCCTTCCTCTTCATCCAGACGGGCGGCACTTTTCCGCACATGGTCGGGCGTTGTGCCGATGAGGTGGATGATGATCGGCAGGGGCAACATCGTCCACAGGTTGCGATATTTGCGTAACACTTTATTGATGCCCAAATTGGGCAAGCCTGTATGAATCAACACGCCCGCATCGAGCCTGACCACCCGCGCCCCATGTGCGGCGGTGCGCGGTTCGTAGCTAATCGGATTGGTGACGATTGCGCCCAATTTCTCGAAATTTATGATGTCGCGGTAAGCATCACCGAAGCCGAATGTCCCCGCCGCGGGCATGACGGGCGTTTCGAGGATGAGCGTATTTTTGCCTGTTCGGGTGATTTGTATCGCCATAAAATCCGTCTCTCAGTCTAAGGGGATTTGGGTTAAATCAAACGCGGGTCCATCACTACACACCAGCGCCCAGCTTTGCCGTGTTTGGAGCATACAGGCATGACACGCGCCGACCCCGCACGGTAAATCGCTGGTGAATACCCCAAATAAATAATTCTGCGGGATAATCGCACGCCGTTCTTCAAATCGCGCCACCAATTTTTTGAAGCGCCCCAATTCATCATCCGGATTGACCACCGCCAAAACTTGGTCTGCCCAACCGACCGTCATGACCTGATTTTGCCAATTGAGGTCGTCGTCGCCTTTGATGACCTCCACTTCGGGGTTGAGGTGGGCGGTATCGTACGTGCGTGATGACCCCAATAACACCAGCGTGACGCTCACTTTATTGCCCATCAGCCACGGGATGGTCATTAATAACGGGGTAGGTGGGGTATCGTATGCCAGAAGCAACACATTGCGTAAATTGCGCCGAAAGCGAATCGGTTGCCCGACTAAGCCCATCACATCCACCACTTGCCCGACATCATAATGCTCGCTTGCGGGGCGTTCTATGACCAATTTCGTCCCCGCGATGGTGACGGGATGCCATTGTTCACGCAAATAGGGATGCCAATCGCGCCCTGTTTTGACGAGTAACGATTGACCGGGTTTGATGCGGTTGAGCGTATCATCCACCGCCAATTCCAGATGTTGATAGGCGGGGTTGATGCGGCGCACCCGCTCAATTATGGCTTCTGATTGTTTCATGCTTGTATCCTCATTTCCTCAATACTATTATATGGTATATTGGCATAAAAACGAAAATAGTTTTGAGGATTGACCGATGGCATTTCCATTTGACCCCATCGCCCGTTGGTGGGTGAATTACAAAACGCGCAACCGCTCGTATGACAGCCTTATCACCATGCTCGAAAAAGGCATGGGGTTGATTGAAAAGCGATTACAGAAACCCGATACAGATAAAAATCACGCGGTGTTAACACATATCATCGGCATCGAAATTTGGTCACAGAAAAAACTTGCCACTGCGCTCGGAGACCCCGCAGGTGAGCATGAGTACATGCCGTATCGTCCATCTAAAAATACCGAATGGGATAATTTAGTACCGCTTATGCGTCAAACCCGCGCCGATACCATCGCCTTAGCCAAACGCCTCGCCCAAGCCAATATAGACCCGAACCGTAAAATTAAGCATAACGATTGGGGCGATTTAACCGTGAAAGGCTGGCTGATGTATATGCACCTCCACGCTGATTTTGAAGTCAAAAAGATAAAGTGACCTATAAGTCTGCCTCATCCAACAAGGGCATGACATAAATGACAGGTTGGTCATATGGATGAACCGATTTGATGGCTTGGATCACCGCTTTGGCGATTGCCCGTTCACAAAAGGTTTCGATGCGCCATTCATCAAACGTATGAATTTCACCTTTTTCACCGAAACGCGGATTTGCTTCTGCCAGAGGCTTAAAACGTCCTTGTCCGTTATGGGTGAAGGCGCAGTGGGTATAATGCCCGATCACACCCCCGCCCACCGAGGCAATCGCATCTAGGATTGCCTCGATATGTTCTTGGGTGACTGTGGTGACGATATAAACTCGTGAAAAATTCATTGTGATGATAAATCCCTAATTTTCGAGCAGTTGATAGGCGTTATAGGCGTATTGTTCCGCGCTTCCGTTAACCGGTTTGAGTTTTTTACCCTCTTCGATAGCGATTTGTTTCTCGACAATGATCTGCTCTTTGAGTTGCTTGAGGTCACGATCATTCGGGTCATATTTCAGACCATCCGTGACGACCAAATCGGCAATATTGACATACGCCCGACTATTGAGCAGTAACCGCGCCATCTCGACAATCAGGCTGACGATGTTATCGGCATCATCCGAGACATACGCCAAATGTAAGGCTTGGCGGTAACGCAATAAGGCTTCGCCCATTTGTCCCGCTTGATTGGCGGCATACGCCAAACTGGTGAGTTGCAGGGCTTCATCCTCTTTATCTTTATTTTCTCTGGCGACATACAACGCCGATGTATGAAAATTGACCGCTTCTGCCCAACGGCGCAAATCGCCATAGGCACTCCCCAGCGCGCCGAGTGTACGCCCTTCGTAATCACGCCGATTTTGGGCGCGGAACATCTTGAGCACCTCTTCCCAATTATCAATCGCGGTTTGCGTATCGCCTTCATCCAATTGAGCGTATGCCAATTTGTATAAAATCAGCGCCTCATTGTGTTTATCACCCCGAATACGCGCAAATTCGAGGGCGCGGTGATATTCGCCGATTGCCCCGCCCGATTCGCCCAATTGTTGATGTGCATCACCTAAGGTGATGAGGAATTTCATCTGCGAATCTGCATCGCCAAGTTCTTCGGCGAGCCGTACCCCGCGTGAGGCGTGCATGATCGCCGCTTGCAGATTTTCTGTTTTGACCATGAGCGAGGCGGTCATATCGAGTGTTTCGAGCAGACCCTGTTTGTCGTCTACCGTTTCGTACACGCTCAACATCTCGCCATACGTAGCCAGCGCCTCATTTTGCATCCCATTCTCGATTTGCACCGCGCCGATGGCTTTAAGGACTTGTAATTGCTTCTCCGAATCGCCCGCTTGTTTGACCTGTGCCAACATGGTGCGGAGTTTGGTCAAATCTTTGGATGATAAATCAAAGGCGGGTGCGCTGGTTGGGATGGGTTGCGGCGCGGGGAAGTCATCCTCGTCATCGTCATCGCCGAAGGTCGATAAAAATGAGGGGGTTTCGATGTCATCGTCTTCATCGTCAAAATCGCTTAAGCCGAATGCTTCCTCTTCTTCGAGGTCGTATTCTTCATCATCGTCCTCGTCAAATGTGATGGGCGGTTCGGGTTGATAAGCGGGGAAGGGTTTCGAGAAGCCTGTGCCGATAGACCGCAGTTGCAACACCTCGTATAAATAACCCCGTTCCCGCACAAAACTGCCCGCTTGGAGCAGGTGGGCGGCGAGGTCGTTGGCGATTTTTAAGTCACCTTTATCCGCCGCCCAACGCGCCGCCATGAGGATATTTTCCATCTCGGTGGCGAGCTTGTTATACGATGTTTCGGAATCGGTGGCATATTTTTGCACATACGCCACGATTACATCGCGGGCTTTTTGATGCAACGCATCGAGTTTATCACCAAGACGCGAGCGGGTGAAATCTTGAAGCAGATTATGCAGATGATAATAGGGTGCGCCATACCGCTCTGTTTTTTCGACCATGCCGAGTTGTGCTAGGATATTCATCGCCTGTTGAATCGATTCAAGTGGTGCGCCTGTGAGCAGGCTCATCAATTCTGCCGATGCGCCACCGCTAAACATCGCGCCCAACATCAAGGCAACGCCTTGTATGGCGCTATTCAAAGCGCGGAAACTGGCATTAAAGGCGTTGGTGACGCTGTTGCCCGTTGCGCCTGATACTTGTTTGAGCGTTGTGATGAAGGTATCTGGTGTTTGTTTGCTGGCAAGCATGGCGCGGGCGGCAATCATAACCGAAAGTGGGATTGGCTCGACTAATTTGACGATGCCAAAGACGTTGATGTCGTGTTCATCGGTGGTCAGGCGGGCTTCTCGTTTGAATAATGCCGCGCCATCATCAGGTGTGAGTTTGGGGACTTCAAATGGTGTCCACGGACCCTCTAATAAATCGGGATTAATAATCACCACAGGCACATCTTCGGCGCAACGGCTCACAAATCGGCTGGCAATATCGGCTTGAATTTTACCATCGATGACCACCAATGGGCGATGTTGTTGCAATACACTCTCGACCGCGCCCATGACATTAATCGGCGATTCGCTGTTGACCACCTCATCCAGCGCGTATGCCCGACCAACGCGCACCAACAATTCTTCGAGGCGCGGCTGATTCACACTCATCCACAAGACACCGCCCGGTTGTTGGGTATATAAATTGGCGAGCGCGGCGATTAACCCTGTCTTGCCGACTCCCGCACTACCATACAATAAAATGGCGCTATTTTCTTTAAGTTCACCATACACCTGTTGTAACAAGCTATCACGCCCGACCAATTTGCCGGGCAACATCACGGGTAGGGCTTTGATGTCCCTCACGATTGTTTCATGGGAAGTATTGTCAGCCATTGGCTCACCCTCGTGTTTATATTTTATAAAAAATTATAAAGGAAAGTATACACGCGATTGTCATCTCTCGCAATTTTTTTAGCGGATAATCACCTCGCTAATCGCCAATAAATGCCCATCTACGCGCACTTTGGGGCTATTCACCGATAAATTAGGTAAAATTTCCCCCGCATCGGTTATCGGATACACCGTTAACGTCAGCAGATAATTCCCGCTTGGCACATCACACGGGATGGTCAAATAGCGTTCATCGTAATAGGGTTTATCCACCTCCCAAAATTGAATCGGGATGGGTGATAATGCCGAATCGGTGTTGATGATGGCGCGTGTGATAGGGTTATCGGTCAAGGCGAGCGAGAGTTGCATGGCTTGATTTTGGATGGTTTCTGTCATCCACGCTGTTTGTAGGGTGATGGTATCACAGGCTTCATAATCGGTATCCCCGACAAATTGATACCCGACCAGCCGAATGTCCTCGCCAAATGTCGCCCTATCGGATGTCTCGAATGGGCGAATATAACGGGTGATAATCACGTTATCAGATGTCACCATCCGACTCGCGGGTGCAAAGTTGTTTTCTGCCCATGCCCGATATTCCCACAACGTCTCATCGGCGTATAACTGCGGACGGGTGATATACCAGAATGCCTCATCTGTGCCGATAAAATCACGGATACGCGCCTCATTTTCCGGATTGAATCCGAAGAGCGCGTGTTGGGGTGGGCTGGGTATTCGATTAATCTCATGATCGAAAATAACCTGTTGCCCATCGGTAGCGATATGCAACACATCGTCATGATTTGCCCCATCTAGCAAAAAGTCGCGGATGTGGACACCTTGCCACACCGTTTCTGTGTTGATGACAATTTTATCCCCTGTGTAGGGTGATAGTATCATCGTCTGTGGGATGCGGGCATATCCCGCCAAGCGCCACGCCGCCACAAGTTGCATATTGGCGATGTAAGGCGCGTGTTTGGCGGCATCCCAACAGCCCGTATATTGGCTAATGGGAAAACGCGCCAGACAATCCCCTTGAATTTGTACCCCTTCTACGGGCAGGTCAAATTCCAGATATGCCCATTCTCGACTGAGGGTGATGGCATGTAGCACAATCATCGTCAGCATAAATAGGATATTCATGCCTGCGAGTATGCGTTTGGGTTGGATATTGATGATGCACACGGCGAATAACCCCGCCCAAAATGGCAGGGCGGGGTGCAAATAGCGTTCTGTTTGGGCAATTGTCATGCCGAAATAATAATATCGGCTCACGCCCAATAACACGCCATTGCCAAAACTATACGCGATGATCGGCAACCACACCGCGATGCCGTCTAAATTTTTATGACGGTGATAATACAACGCCAGATTGACAATCAAAATCACAATCGCTAACCCGCCGATGAATGGCGCAAGAAATTCTTGGTGGTTGTTGATAATCGGGCGGGCTATCCAGATTAAGCCGAAGGTGATGAAGGTGATCGGGTCAGGTGGTAGGATGCGCCCATAATCGGGTGATTCAAATCCGCCACCCATACCCGTGTTGCTAAAATACAACCCCACGGCGATGCCACCCGCTATCAATACGACCAGATACTGTCGCCAATCCCGATAATTCAGGCTGATGAGCGCAATAATAATCACACCCCAAATGACCAACCCCGCCGCCATCGAGAAGGTCGCACAATAACCGAATAGCACAGATAAAATCACAGACCGCCATGTTGTTGTGCGATACGTGAGCGATAGCACCGCCAATAAGCTGAAAAACAGCGCGAAATGCCATACGTTATGCACACCTGCTAACCAATTAATGGCTTGGTCGGTGGTGAGGATGAATATCCCCGCAGGCAACATGAACCACGCCGTCTTTTGTGGGTGATACCGATGAAATAGGGCGAGCAATATCAGCCAATTCAACACGCCCAAGACGACATTCGACCACACCTCAATGCGCGTATCCCAATTGGTGAATACGGTGGCGAGCGCCGTTATCCCCCGCGAAAAAATCATGCGGTGTCCATAGTGAATATCCAGCAAATTTTGGGCGGTGAGCGTGCCGTCTGCCGTTTTGAGCGCCGTGATGACGCTGGTCACATTGGTATCGCCAAACGGATATTCCGATTTGCCATACGCCAACATGAAGGCGATGAGCGCCACAAGGGGCATCATGCCGATGAGAATGAGTGCAGGGCGGATGAAGGTGTGTTTGGGTGATGTCATGAACAGCAATCACTTCAAATTGCTACATAAATAAGTATGTTATTATGCCACGCCATAAAACAGTTTGTAAACCATTCATCGGCGAGCGAGCCGATACACCAACATACCCCACAGGGTATAGGTGGCGTAAAATCCGATGGAAAATGTAGACCACCACGGCAGGCGTGTTTCGCCTAAATCAATAATCAGGGGCAGGTAAAATGCCAACCCCAACACAGCAATCACCAAAATAGCGGTGCTTCGCCAACCTTTGCTATGCCGAAAGGCTATCCAAAATGCCAACAGATACGATGGCATTCCTGTTATCCACAGGGTGTATCCGACCAGCAACGCCATCATCATGACGGCGCTATACCCCAAATCGAATTGGCGCTTATCCTCAACATCCACGCGCCATGTCGCCAAAACATAAGTCGTGACGAGGGTAAATAGCATCAGACCGTATCGGCTGATTTGGAACAGGGTGTTATCCACCACAATAGGGATAAGGCGCGGATGTTCCACGAATAATTTGGATGTGAACCCCGCGATAGACGAATTTTGGAACATGCCTTCGGGTTGTCCGCGTGTGAATAAGACCAGCATGACCTGAAACGATTCGAGCATCATATCTGCGCCCGAAATCAGGATTTGCAACACGCCCAAACCAATTCCCGCAATCGCCACCCCGCGTATCACGCGCCAATCGCGCCGTAGCAGAAAAAATAACACCATAAACGCAGGGAAGGCTTTTATCCAACACGCCAGCGCCAACCACATCCCCGCCCGAACAGGCTTTTTCTGATACCAATTGCGCCATGTGAGCATAAAGAGATACGTCAGCATGATGGTGATTTGCCCGATATACAGCGTATGCGTGATGGGGATGAACACCACAGGCAACACCCATAACCAGATATGATGTTGGGGTGCGGTGTATCGGCGCATGATTTGAACGATGCCGATGACGCACGCCACATTGAGCGCATACCACAGGGCAGCGGTGAGCGGTTCGCCGATTGTCCCGATGAATGGCGCTAACAATTGCGCCAACAGAGGCGGATAGAGGTAGAGATGTCGCCCATCAAATTGCGGACGGTACGGTGATAAGCCGTCTATGAGGGCTTGTGCGCCTTTGGCATAGGCAAAAAAATCGTACCGTCCATAGGCGCTGGTATCACCGCGCATGAATAACACCCAGTTGAGCAATATCATGCCTATCCACAAGGCAATCACTAATCCCCACCAGAGGGGGTGTGTTTGCTTACTCTGAATCAGATTCATCATCGGTCACATATCCGTTATCCATGCCGTTTAAGCCGTTCTCAAGTGCTTCTTCTTGGTCTTTTTTCAGTTGCACTGCCCGCATAATTTGCGTGCGCGATAAAATCACCGAAGAATCTTTTTCTTGGCGCAATTCATCGGGGATGGGGATGTTGCGCTTCTGTAAAAAGTCTTCTATGGCATCGCTAATGGTGCGCGAGGGGGTGTAATCGCCCATTTGCTCGCGTAAATCGCGCAGGTGGTCTACCAACCAGATATACAGGTCGGTTTCGGTGCGCCCATCGAGGAGGTCGGTCATCTCGTATTTGCGGATGAGCGTGATCGCAGGTCGATAAGCGTTATCGTACCAATGCGCCGCGGCGGTGGGTAAATCGACCTCACGATTTTGTTCGTGCGAGAGTAGAGATTGATAGAGGTAGATATGCCCCAACAAATCGGTATAACGCGAGCGTTCACTCAACATAAGGGGTTGGTGATGCGGGCGTGTTGTCGATAATTGCGTTTCTTCGAGGAAGGCGGCATAAGCGGCGGCATCCTCAAGTTCTGAGGGCGACATATCGGGGCGCAAATCGACTGTAGTCGGCAATTCGGTCACATGGGCTTGAATGGTTTTTGCGCCAATCTGACGGGCAACCGACACGCGATGATTGCCATCGCGCACAAAATACAGATCATCCACCTTATACACATCAATCGGGGGCAACCCCGTTAAACTATTGGCTTGGGCATACACCCGACTCCAACGTTCTTGCATGGTGGCTTTTTTGGGCAAAAAGTCGCGGGTGAATTCTTTATATCGCCCGACACTGCCGACAATTTTATCCAACGGGATATCTTGTAAGCCCTTATAACTCTCTTCACGCAAACGCAACCGACTGCGAATATCATCGAAGCTCAACAACTCCATGGGCTTTCCGCGCACGAAGTTAATCATCTCTTTCCAGAAGGCACGCGCACGCGCACTATTAAAGCGGTTTTTGCCTTCTATCATGCTCATCTGAAAGCTATGGTCATCAGACATGGCACATTGCCTTTCTATAGGCGCAAAAATGGGTCGCCTATTCATAATCTGATTTGAATTATAGCTGAAATCAGTTTAAGATTTGTGGGCAATTCTTGATAAATTAGTAAACCCGATTTTGGAGCAATTCACGATGAGTTATATTCTAGTCACAAATGATGATGGTGTCCATGCACCGGGCATCTTGGCATTAATCCAAGCCATGCGAAAATTTGGCGAGGTGCGCGTGGTTGCGCCCACCTTTAATCAGAGCGCCAGTGGTCATAAAAAGACGCTGTTCACCAACATCCCCTACGAAAAAACACATCTCGCCGATGGCACAGAAGCCTTGTCTATCACAGGTTCGCCCGCAGATTGCATCGCACTCTCGGCATTAGGGGCGGTGCCGTGGCCTCCGCGCCTAATCGTATCGGGCATTAACCGCGGTCCCAATATGGGGCAAGATATTACCTATAGTGGCACTGTCACCGCCGCTTTGGAGGGCGCATTACACGGGATTCGCTCGATTGCCTTTTCGTTGGATAATCATAACGCCAACACCGTAGACGATTATGCCCTCGCGGCAAGTGTCGCGCAACGGGTGGTGGAATTGGTGTTTCGGCGTGAATTTCCGTTGCATACTATCCTGAATGTCAATATCCCCAACGGCGATACGGCGAAAGGACTCCGCATCACACGGCAGGGCATCCGCGAATATCTCGATGAATTGGATGATGACGGCAAAAATTATCGCATCGTTGGCGAGCCACCATCGGGCAAATTAGATGATATCGGTACAGATTTATGGGCGGTGCATAATCATTATGTTAGCCTCACACCGCTTCACCTCGATTTGACCGCCCATCATTTTATGGCGGAATTATTCGCCTGGGATATCACCCTCTGATACGGCGTTGATTTGTGCCACCAACCGAATAATCACATCGCCCCCGTTGCCCGCCTTTGCCGATAGGCTCAGGGCAGGGAATAATTGCGCGAAGGCGGTACGATAGGCTTGTATCGCCTCTGGCGTGAACGATTCGCCAAAGAAAAAGGTCTGCATAGGGTCGATGAGAGTGGCGAATAACACGCCAATTTCGCCAACGGCATCGCCATTCAAATATACCGCGACTTTAGGTGCTTCTAAAAAGGTCGGCATCAGGCGCGGAATTGCCCATACATAACCATCGTGACGGGTGAGTAAATCTTGCGCCGCGGCGGGCGTGGCGATGAAAAAAACATCATCATTCGCCCCAACCGCAATTTCGGGCGGGAAAAATGGCGACCGATTGCTCGGCAGGGTGATAAATGCCACATCACTGTTGTTCATAACCGTACGATGGATTGTGAAAACGGCATCTTGGCTGAAATATGTTTCTGCCGCGATCGCCAAAACATCCACCAAACGGCGCGAATTTTCGGGCGATGTGGTTTGGAATACCCACCCAACATAGAATGGATTGATGCTGGTTGGATGAGGTGATGCGCTGGGTAAAATTTTGCCCCACAACGCATAATCGCCCGTTGTCCACGACAGAATGTCATTTTGCAAATCGGCATTCAGGAAGACTTGCGTCAGTTGCATAAAATCGCGCATGACCAATTCGGGGGTATCTGAGGCGCTAAGCGCCGCCAATACCGAGGAGGCACTTTCTACGAGGTTGGTAAAATCGGTGGTATGAATAAAAAATTGCGCCTCTGACGGGATAAATGCCCAAAAAGATGGGTTAATCGGCGTATCGGTTTGGGCTTGGGGGGCATCTCGCCGTTGGATGAGGTCGATGGTGAGCGACTCATCACCCACCACAATGCCCGCCAAACCTGCGCCTGTGGTGGTGTTATCCACGCCAAAAGACCGTAATATCCTCGTAATAATGGCATCTTGGATGAAGGGCAACGAGATGGCAGGCGTGTTGAAATATGCCCACAGATCATAGTGACTTTGTGGCAGTTGGCGAATGCCATCGGTGAAAAGCGCCACATGTTGTAATGATTCCCCTAAAATCGGGTTCAAATCGGCTTGATAGGTGATATGCAACAAGGTTTGGCTCAGGGCGATGCTCAAATCATCTACGCCATAGACCATATAATCCCCTATGGCGGGGCGTATTTCGAGGCTTAACGCAACCCGCATCAGATTCATGAGCATTTGCGCGGTGTTATAATCACCAATATCGAGCGTGAGATATAAACGGACGGGTGAATCGGGGTTCGTCACCGATTCTGGAATGCCGTCTATGCCAATACCCGCCCAATCACCCAATGCTTGGTCTAATACACCGACAAAATCCAGTTGAATGGGCAATGTCACCGATTGCGTCACCACCTGATTGATCAATTCATTGATACTCAATGTTTGTGCGAGGCTATTGGGCAATTGTTCGCTGACGGTCATGAATAGCGTATCGAGGCGGGTGATAAAATCGGAATCACTGCGTATCACCGCGAAAAAATCCACATCGGCGGGCATGTATCCCGCCATGCGTTCAGGCGGGGTTTGGGCGCGGGCAGGGGTGAACGAGAGGGTGAGTAGCAGTAACAGAATGATTAGTCGCGCTAGATGTAATATCCACAGAGATTTCAGCCTCATGATTGTATCCTTTTGGGCAATAACCACGCGCCTATCAGCGCCAATATACATAATAAAAAGCCGAATAATGCCATTTCATTCACAGCTTGAATCGTCGAATTGACATACGAATTGAAAAACCACAACGGATAATCTTTGGGTGTAACCATATCAATTAAAAACCCGCCCGATTCGATTTGTTGTACCAAATACACCACCCGCGCATCGGCATATACGCCCAATGTTGAAACGGCGATTGTCATGCTCACCATGCGAATGCCCAAAACGAGCGCCGATGCCACCCCGCGTTCCGATTCAGATACCGCGTTCATGGTGGTGACGATAATCGGCGTGAAGGTTATCCCTAGACCCGTGCCAGTAATCGCCATTATGACCGCCACTAGCGCATAGGACATATCCAAGCGTAAAAATTGCCAGAGCGCAAAAAATCCAATCCCACCCATCACCAATCCGCCCAAAGTGAGCCAACGCGCACCCAATATCGGCAACAATCGGCTACTGAATAGGGTGGCAATCGCTAATGGGATGGTGAACGCGCCCATCATCACCCCAGAAATGAGCGCCGCGGTGGTCAGTAAATTCGGTTGGAACACCGCCGCCCGCCCAAAATCGCCCAGACTTTTTACATTGACTAACAACGGCATTGCCGCGAGGCTGATGAATAGGCAAAATCCCACCAAGCCGTTCACCCACATGGCGGGGGCAAATCCGCTACGGGCGAAAATACGTAAATTGATGAGCGGATTGTTGAGCCGACTTTCGATGTACAAAAATAAGGATAAGCACACCACCGACACGCCTAATAACGGGAATAACGGGTTATCTGATGCGCCTGTTACATCCAACGTGGCGAGGGCGATATTCAAACTGGTCAACGCGCCGATGAGCGCCACCGCCCCAAAAATATCGAATCGCATCGGCACACGGGCGGTTTTTACCCCGCCCAATGCCCATAGCATCCCTAAAAGCGCCAGTAAAACGAGGGGTATGTTGATGAGGAATATCGCCCGCCAAGGCAAAAATTGCACCACCACGCCCGCATACGCCGCCCCAATCAACCAACCGATAGTATCCATCGCGGCGATGATCCCCAAAGGGGTGGCGCGTTTTTCTTTGGGGAATAAATCGCCGACCAACGCCAGCGCGATTGCCGTCACTGCGCCAGCGCCGAGGGCTTGTATGCCCCGTCCAACGAGGATGACGTGCAAAAATGCGCTGTAGGGGTCTAATCCATTACGAAAATAGATCATGGTGAGGTTTTGCGCGATGCTATCGTAACTGATGACGATACTCGCGCCGACCACATATAAAATCAGGCAGATGGTGAATGCCCAACGCCGTCCGATGAAATCGCTCACCCGCCCCATGATGAACAGGCTGATCGAATACATCAACAGATAGCTGGTCAGTATCCACGACACGCCACTGATGCCCCCTGCGCCAACGGGCAAATTTAATTCGAGGATGAGCGTGGGCAAAAATGCCGAGACGAC
>DAOTVP010000033.1:0-2776 GCA_034436155.1 Anaerolineae bacterium | reverse complement strand
TCAGGCGCTTTGGGAGCAAAAGCCCCACCTTTAACGAAATGCAAAAAACACTCTCGCGCTTATTAGCAAAAATACGCCATTCGCCCAAACTGGATACATGGCGCGTGCAATGGGCGCAGTTATTGAGCAAGGTGTATGGCTCGGATATTACCACCGATGAATTATTCATCCGCCACACCTATCTGGCACAATTCGCCCGCCTCATCGGATACGCCTCGTTGCTCAATCGGCAAAGCGATATGCCTGATAAATACGAAGACCTCGAAGCGATTTTAGATGGCACAGCGTTTGAGCAATTCGGCATCGGCAACATCAGCGAAAACGATTTTTATAGCTGGGTTTTATTGCCCGAAATCCGCGATGAAGCCCTGCCCGCCTTCTTCACGTTGATTAATCACCTGATTGTGTATGATCTCAAACAGATAGACCAAGATTTGCTCAAGCAACTGTATCAAAATTTGGTAGACCCCTCCACCCGTCACGATTTGGGCGAATATTATACGCCCG
Source organism: Anaerolineae bacterium (assembly GCA_034436155.1). GTDB lineage: Bacteria > Chloroflexota > Anaerolineae > Aggregatilineales > Phototrophicaceae. The sequence continues at coordinate 2,269 of DAOTVP010000033.1, read as the reverse complement.
ATTGGTTAGCAGAATTGACCTTACAAGAGATTGATTACAACGCGCCCAAAAGTTTATATGACCCCGCCTGTGGCAGTGGCACATTTTTATTCACCGCCATCAAACGCCTGATTAAATTAGGCTTACGCGGAGAAGAATTGGTCACATTTTGCCTGAACAACGTCATGGGGACGGATGTCCATCCGTTGGCTGTGACCATTGCACGGGTCAATTATTTGCTGGCGATATCCAAAGAAATGCAAGCAATATCTTCTCACCGAGAGGGTTATTCTATCCCCGTTTATATGGCAGATGCCATAATTAAACCCGAACAAGGGCAATCTGGTATGTCGCTTCGATTACCCATCAATGGCGAACATGACGAAGCCTTTGAAATTCCGTATGAAACCACATTAGATTCCATCAAATTCAGTGAATTGGTGAATCAATTGGAAAATTATTCGGAACAAGCCCATAAAGCCAAATCATCACCCGAATATGCACAGTATTTTGAGATATCCTTGCAAAATACCTATGGATTATCCCCACAGACGAGCCAAACATGGCGGCAAAATTTTATTTTGCTCACCGACCTCAAATCACAAGACCGAAACGGCATTTGGGCGTATATCCTCAAAAATCTGATGCGTCCGATGATTTTCGCCCAAGATAAATTTGATGTGATTGTGGGCAACCCGCCGTGGCTCAGTTATCGCTATATCCGCAATGCCGATTATCAACAAGATGTAAAATCACTCTATCATCATTACAACCTCATCGGCAAAAAAGACGTAAAGTTATTTACGCAGATGGATTTAAGCACGCTATTTTTTATGATAGCGCGTGACCGTTACTTGAAAGCAGGTGGCACAATTGCCTTTGTCATGCCTCGCGCCGTCATCACAGGCGCAAAACAACATCGTCTTTTTCAACAAATAGGATTTAGTCATGTGTTGGATATGGAGAAAGTAACGCCGTTATTCAATGTGCCAAGTTGTGTCATGATTCAAGATGGTGAATTACATACCGATACCATACCGAGCAAAACATATAAAGGCAAATTGCCAAAACACGAGATGGAATTAAATGAGGCGCATCCGTTTTTGATAGAAAAAGAGAGCCAAACCAGTTTTGTAGATTCTAATATTCGTAGCCCTCACTATCACCCGAAATTTACTGTCGGCGCGAGTTTGGTTCCGCGTACACTCTGTTTTATTGCCCGTCCAAAAGCGACCATACCAGCAAGCCCTTATGTCATCACAGACCCCAGTATTGTAGCCGATTCACATGCACCGTATAAAGATGTCAAACTAAAAGGCAATTTAGAAAGTCCCTATATTTTCACCACCCTACTCAGCAAATATCTCTATCCATTCGGTTTTCAACGATTAAATATGGTTGCATTGCCCCTTGCAATTGAGGATGACAAACTCAAAACGCTATGGGGTATCGAATTTGTGGCACGTTCTACATTATGGGCGCGAGATTGGTTTGATGCGGCAGGCAGAAAGTGGGATGAACTGAAAAAAGAAGATTCTAAAATGACCCTCTTAGAACGGTGGGATTATCAGCGCACACTGACCAACCAGAATATCAAAGCACCGTATAAAATCATCTATAATGTTAGTGGGACGAATATTTCTGCTTGTGTGATGAATATCCCAGAAACCGATTTGGTCATGTATAACTTGCCCTCTATGGGCTTCATCGTGGACTATACAACCTATTATTATGATGTCCCCGCATTAGACGAAGCTCATTATTTATGCGCCATCCTCAATGCGCCGTGCGTCAATAAAGCCATCAAAGCCTATCAATCACAAGGATTATTTGGTGAAAGGCATATTGTACGTTTACCATTCGAGGCGTGCGCGATTCCACCATTCGACCCGCAAAATGCCGACCATCTCGAATTGGCGCGTCTATCTAAAGAGGCGCATGAAGCCACTTTATTCATTCGCACGGCGGAAAACATCAAAGGCGGTATCGGGGGTTTGCGCCGATTAGCCCGCGATTCGGCACAAGCACAAATTGATGCGATTGATAAAATTGCGGAACGGATTCTCGATTTATGAGCGAAAACGCACAATCCGATGCAACACCAACACGCCGTTTATGGGTCATCATCGGCTTGGTATGCGTGCCTGTGTTTTTGGGCAGTGTGGATTTGACAGTCGTCTCGGCATTTTTGCCCACGCTCATCCTCGAATTAAATTTGCCCGTTGGCGCAGGGGGCATCAGTGGCGTGTCGTGGATACTGACCAGCTATCTGTTGATGTATTCGATCAGC
>DAOTVP010000032.1:0-18305 GCA_034436155.1 Anaerolineae bacterium | reverse complement strand
GGATTGGTCGCGTTGTTCGGTACGATTGCCGTGTTGGGGCGCAACATGGCATATATCCGACTCTCGTTGTTGGGATTAGGCTGGTGTATGCTCATGCTTGCGCCGAGTTTGTTGTTGCTCGACCAATTTTATATCAACGGCTCGCCACGTTTATTATTGTTGCCCAGTTTGGGTATCAGTCTGATGTGGGGCGTGGTGTTGGTCGTGCTGATGCGCTGGCGGGTGGGGCAAGTTATCGCGGTTGTATTCATCGGCTTGAGCATCGTGGTGGCGACACGCTTTTTGAACATCCAACGCGACCAATTTATGATGCAAAACGCATACGCCCAACGTCTGTTCAGCATGGTCAAAACGCAAGACCCGCTTGTCAAAACCGTGCTGGTCAATGCGCCCGATTATATCACCCCGCTTGCATCGGATACGACCTTTTTACGCGGCGCAGAAGGGGCGGCGTTTCTCGTTTTCACGGTCAATTATGCCGATTATCTGTGGATCAACACAGGCGTGGATTTGCCCAATTTACAAACGGTCAAATATGGTATCCTCAACCAAGCGGTGGGGTATTCGATGTATGCCCATGACCCCGAAGTGGACGAATTCACATTGGCGCAAACCGTATCGGATGCCGATGTGGTGTATGTGACCCAATTTGACGGGCGAAACATCACCCCTGTGGCGGTCAAATTACTGACCATCAGCGCGGATGATACACCGCGCTATCAATTGGGCGATGCGCTCCATATCACCGAATTGGGTGCGGTTTATCTACCCCATAAAAATCGCTTGCGCGTGCATATCCGTTGGCGAGTGGATAATCCGCAAGCCTTACAAGCCTTCGTACACGTCTTTTGTGGTGATGAAAAAATCGGTCAGGTGGATGCCAGTCCGTGGGGTGGGGCGTATCCGTTTCACTTGTGGCGGATGGGCGAAATCAGCACCGACTTGCGCGAAATCCCGTTGTCGCATCCCTTCACAACCGATTGTCAGGCGGTGCTTGGCGTGTATCGTCCGAGCGATGTGAGCCGATTGACCATCACCGATTTACAAACGGGCGACAATTTGCCCAATGACCAGATGATAATCCCCTATTGGGGTGAAAGCGAGGATGATTTATGGATATTAAAACCTTAGAACAAGCCATGCACGATTTTGTCCGTAGCAAAGGCTGGTATGAACCCGATTCTAAACGTCCACAGACCCCGCGCAACCTCGCCATTTCGTTGGTCTTAGAGGCGGGCGAGATTCTCGAACATTTTCAGTGGGGTGATGAGATTAAAGACAAAGCCAATTTTGCGGGTGAACTCGCCGATGTGATGTTGTATTTATTACAACTCGCCAGCATCACAGGCGTAGATTTGGGCGAGGCGGTCATGGCGAAATTAGACGTGAATTACGGTCGCACATGGGACAATCGGACAGAATAACCTCTTTTGACCCCTTGTGAACTCATTTATTTTGTGATATTGTGGGTTATAATAGCGCGTATGCGTTATTTTACATGATAGATTATTAGGAGGAAGCATGTCTCAGCAGGCGGTAACGCCCCAAAGTCAAGATTTTTCTGCATGGTACAATGATGTGGTATATAAGGCGGATTTGGTATCGCCGTCGCCTGTGCGTGGATGCCTGATTATCAAACCGTATGGTTATGAAATTTGGGAAGGGATTCGCGCTGGTCTGGATAAACGATTCAAGGCGACAGGGCATCAGAATGCCTATTTCCCGCTTTTCATCCCCGAAAGTTACCTCAAGCGCGAAGCCGAACATGTCGAAGGCTTTAGTCCAGAATTGGCGGTGGTGACAGTTGCGGGTGGTAAAGAACTCGAAGAGGCGTTGGTCGTGCGTCCGACATCCGAGACCATCATCGGCGAAGCCTTCAGCCAATGGATACAATCGTACCGCGATTTGCCCCTCCTGATTAATCAATGGGCGAATGTCGTGCGCTGGGAATTGCGAACCCGTCCATTTTTGCGGACAGCAGAATTTCTTTGGCAAGAGGGGCATACGGCTCATGCCACAGAAGCGGAAGCCGAAGCCGAGACCTTACAAATGCTCGATGTGTACGCTGATTTCGCCATCAACGAAGCGGCGATTCCTGTCGTCAAAGGGCGCAAAAGCGAGATTGAAAAATTCGCGGGCGCGTTGCGAACCTACACCATCGAAGCCATGATGGGCGATAAAAAGGCGTTGCAAAGTGGCACAAGTCATAATTTGGGTCAGAATTTTGCTAAAGCCTTCAACATCAAATATTTATCGCGCCAGAATACCGAAGAATTTTGTTGGACGACTTCGTGGGGCATGAGTACGCGCATGATTGGCGGTATCGTCATGACGCATGGTGATGATAAGGGCTTGCGTTTGCCCCCACGCCTCGCGCCGATTCAGGTGGTGGCAATTCCGATTTATAAAAATGACGATGAACGGGCAGGCGTGATAGAGACGATCACCCGTTTGGTGGCGCAATTGCGCGATGCAGGTCTGCGTGTACATGTTGATGACCGCGATGATACGCCCGGATTTAAGTTTAACGATTGGGAAATGCGTGGCGTGCCGATTCGCCTCGAAATTGGTCCCAAAGATGTCGAGAATAATAAGGCGGTGCTGGCTCGGCGCGATATCCCGGGCAAAGAAGGCAAGCAATTCATCAGCCAAGAGAATATCGTGGTGCAGGTCAAAGAATTGCTCAATGCCATTCACGATAACATGCTGGCACAAGCGACAAATTTCCGCGAAGCCAATACCCATGCCATTTCGAGTTATGCCGATATGAAAAATTTGGCAGAAACAGGCGGATGGGCGCGTGTGTGGTGGGCGGGTAGCAATGAGGATGAACGTAAAATCAAAGAGGAAACTGGCATGACGTTGCGATGCTTCCCACTGGAACAACCAGGTGGATCTGGGACGTGTGTTTACACAGGTAACAGCGCCAACCGCGTGGCAATTTTCAGTAAGGCATACTAAACAACAATACGCATACGGGGGGAATTTGAAAAAATCCCCCCCGTATGTCACTAGGATTAGATGAGAAAAAAATGGGTGAGGATGTTAAAAATTGTCGAAATATTGATGATAGTTTCTATAAAAGTCTTATTTTTAGCGGTAAAATCGATTTTGTGTGCAAAAATTCCCCTATTTTATCCAATTTCTGATATAATGATCCGCATCAAATTCGCGTGAACAGGTTATAATGATATTGTGCCGATTGCACAAATTTTTTGACATTTGTCATGCAAAAGCACAATTGCAGTCATAAAGCGATTTGGTTTATCATGATTAGAAATAATTTTTTATCGCTCTGATAAACAGAGCATTTTCTTGGGATATAATTTGATGGCGGCATATTTAATTGTAGATGTAGATGATTTACTGGCGCATTTTCAGGCACGCAGTGCGGCGCTGGATTTACAAGAATTAGCGGTTGGTTTACGAGGTGGCGCGGCATTGGCGGCCGGTCTGATGAATGCCGATAGATTGCGGGCGATTGCGGTTGCCAATTGGTCGGCGTATTTGCCCACCCAACGCCCTAATCCCCAACAGGTATTCAAGGCGGCGGGTTACGAGACATTCGATATGCCCACCCGTGAAGGTTTAGCCGATGCGCTGATTATTCACTATTTTTCGTATGACCCTGAACCAGTGGATGAGTTGATTATCGCCACCACCAGTCAGGATTTATTCCCGATTATTCGGCGCGTCAAGACCACGCACAACACCCGTACCCGTTTATGGGGGACGGTGGATGTGTTATCTGGGACGGAATATGCCAAGGATGTGATTTTCCAACCGTTGGAATCGCTTCCCGGTGTCAAGACGAAAAATGTCGCGGTGTATATTGATTTCGAGAATATCTCGATTAGCCTGAACGAACAGGGCTTCGTGGTCAATCTCGATCATCTGATCGACCGTTTTGTGGCGCGGGCGCGGGCATATGGTCAGGTGGTGAAGATGTCCGCTTATGCCCCTTGGGGGCAACGTGGCACATTACCCCCGTTAGTCGATAGTAACGGGCGCGAAATCACCGAAGATGCCGCCAGTCGCTTGGCGCTCGCCAGCATAGATCCTGTATTTAACCTGCCGGGCAAAAATAGCGCCGATGTGCGGATTGCCCGCGATGTGTTATCTGATGTTGGGCATCATGATTCGGCAGATGTGTATATCATCGCCAGTGGCGATCGCGATTTTAACGATGTGTTGAATTCGTTGGTCAAACAAAATGTCAGCGTGGTGGTGTGGGGTGTGCGCGGTAGCACCAGTCGGATGTTCGAAAATAATCCCTCTATCACGGTGGAATATATCGAAGATTTTACCGATCTCCAAACGCATCAATCGTTGGTCAATTCGACTGCAAACGAAGACCAATTTGTGGCGTTTACGCCATCGCAATGGACGAGTATCATCATCCAATTTGACCGACTCACACTCGAAAGTGGGAGCGATTCGGTCTCGATTCGGCAATTGGTGGAACAATTGCAAGCGGTAGGGGCGGCGGCATCGCGCCCACGCGGCGAAGATTTCGTCTCTCAGGCGTTATCATTGGGCATCCTCAAAGCTGTCTCGACTCGTGGTCATGTCATGGTGAATGGACATCATCCGATTGTCGAGAAAACGCGCCTGATTTTAGAGCGCATTGTGCGCCGTGTCGAAAATACGCTTCAAGTGCGTGGTTGGGAATATGTCAATTACGGCTTTTTGCTCAAAGGCTTGGCGATGGATACCGAATTAGACCGCCCTGGTTGTAATTTAGATGACCAATGGCGTTCCCACTGGATTGATGCGTTGGTGCGCGAACAAGTTTTAGAGCGCCAGCTCATTCCGCATCGGCAAAATCCAGATGACCTCGTGCCTGTGATAAAATTATGTGCCTCGTACCCCAGCCCCAGTTCTATCATCCCCAAATCATCGCTTGAAGAACAATCTGATGGCGCGTGGTTGCGGTTATCGTTAGATGAATTGATGAAAACCCAACGAGAGACCGCCGAAATGGTGCGCCGTGTGGTGGTCAGCGTGGAACAATTCACCAGTTTTCGCAAATTTGCGTGGTGTCCATTGGGCAGTTTGCATCGGCGTTTGCGCGTGTTCGATACGGGCATGTCGTTTCAATTGGCGGTGGAATATCTGGCGAAAAATAATGCCGTAGAGGTGCAAGAATACACCAATCCACAAAGCAATTACCATACCAAAGGCATATCGCTCAATATGTCTCACCCACTGGTACAAAGTATTATTGCAGAACGGGATGCGTTCATTCGGGTGTTGTTGCAACTATACGAGCGCAATCAACTCATCACAGAACAAAGTGTGCAGGTGTCGGATAAACGGGCGAATTGGGATTTACCCTTGTGGTTTTCGATCATGGAGACCGAAAACGTGTTGAATGTGTTGCCTGGTCGCACAGGGCAGTATAGTTTATTCCGTACACATCATACGGTGACGGTGGTCGCGGGCGATAATCCTGATGAGATAACCGAATCGTGACAACATGATGAAAAAGGGACGATATACGCCTCGCTAATCGTCCCATACCAATCACGAAAACTTTTAGGCATGTACGGGCGGACTAGAGGCTTTAGCCTCGTATATCCGCCCTCAATATATTAAATCTTGTGTTCCGACAACCTATCGCGCAACACCAAATACCCCCTGCTCATCACCCGCCTGCGCGTATCTACGGCGTAACCCATATCATGCAAATAGCGCACGGCATACATCCATCTGCGCCGATGCCGATACTGCCCTGCGCCACGCGCCATCGCTAATCCGCGTTCCCATGTCCGAAAAAACGAATATACAGGCTCATCATAGGCATGGTGAATCAACCGTTTGGGCAATATCGCCTGAAATTCGGTGGGGATAGTCTCACTCCGAAAATTCGTCCCGAACACGATATGCTTGTGGATGAGTGCGCCCGCTTGTTTTTGATACACATCAAACGCGACAATCCGCCCCGTGGGGGTGGATGTGCCTTCGATTAACACACCGCCTTCGGCTAATCCCTCCGATACGGTCGCCAGCGCATCGGCGACATCGGCTTCATCGTATTGACGCAACACATTATAAGCGCGGATGAGGGTCGCTTGTTGACCATCTAACACATCCACAAGGTTGAATCCGCCCAAGCGAAACTCAATCCGTGGCGGGGTGGCATGAGGCAGGGCATTCATCACACGCACCGGGTCTATTTCGATACCTAATAAGCATACAGATGGATTGAGGGGCAACAGGCGCTGATACATCTCCAATGCTGTCCAAGCATATTCACCATAACCGACATCCACAATGAGGGGATTGGGTGATGCAAACACATGCCCCCACATGAGGCGGATAAAAATATCCACTTGGCGCAAGCGATTGAGCGCGGTCTTGCCACGAGTGGGTTGTCCGATGGGCTTTGCCCGTTTTGGCATGATTACATCCTGCTATTCTAATTGCGATATGCCTCTGCTATAATGTCGTTTCAGATTATTATAGACCAACTCGCACCATCCGGTGAGTTTGGTGACAAATGAGAAGGAGCGGATGATATGAGCATTAAACATGAGCCAAAGGGCGACATCATCAAAGATTTTGCCCGTCATGACAAAGATACTGGGTCTCCAGAAGTCCAAATTGCCATCCTCACGGCACGCATTCGTGAACTGACAGAACACCTCAAGGTGCATAAACATGACCAACATTCTCGGCGGGGCTTGTTCAAATTAGTCGGTAGCCGTCGTCGTCATTTGCGCTACCTGAGTCGGACAAATCCAGATTCGTATCGTGATATTCTCAAACGGCTCGACTTGCGTCGTTAGTACCAAATAGATGTGGGGGCAAGCATCGCCCTCATATCTATACGGTTAGTTTGTGGGATGCCAACATTGGCAATCAGAACCAAAAAACACCCGATGGATACAGGATTGGCAACGGTGGTGAAGCAGATTGGCTTGACCATCATTGCCAGTTCCTGAATTACGGGTGTTTTTATTTTTTATGCCCGTTGTGATGACTGCATCACACCTGTTATGAATTAGAGGAGATTTATTTTTTATGATAACTTTAGCAACACGCACTGTACATCAATTCACCACCCAAGTTGCTGGCGAAGAATTGGTTATCGAAGTCGGCAAATATGCCGAACAAGCGGGTGGCGCGGTGACATTGCGCGTTGGCGATACCGTTGTATTCGCCACAGCAACCATGAGCAATAGCGCCCGTGAGGGGCTAGATTTCTTCCCCCTCAGCGTGGATTACGAAGAAAAATTATACGCCGCGGGGCGTATTCCCGGCAGTTTTTATCGGCGTGAGGGCAAACCATCCGAATCGGCTATCCTGATGTCGCGGGTGGTAGACCGCACCTTGCGCCCGCTATTCCCCGATGATATGCGGAACGAAGTGCAAGTCATCCTCATGACCCTCAGCCACGACCAAGAACATCAGGTGGATATGTTGGGGATTATCGCCGCCAGTTGTGCCGTCCTCATCTCGAATATCGTCTGGAACGGACCCGTGGCAGGCGTGCGGATTGGTTTGATTGATGGCAAACTCATCGTCAATCCCACCCATTCCCAAATGGAAAATAGCAAACTCGATTTGCGTGTATCGGGTACGGCGGATGCCTTGAACATGGTCGAATGTGGCGCGATGGAAATTGATGAAGCCACCATGATTGAGGCACTCGAACTCGCTCATTCGGTGATTCGTCCACTGTGTGAATTCCAAGAGAGCATCCGAGCCCAAGTCGGCAAAGAAAAATCGGAATACATCAAAGATGAACCGAATACCGCCTTATTTGACGAAATCGCGGCTAAAATTCGGGGCAAAATCCGCCAAATTTTCACCGAGATCACCGACCGCGAGGCGCGGGGTAAGGCGATTGATGAAATCTCTGAGGCGCTGGTTGCCGAATATGAAGCACGCAATGCCACACTCGAAAACGATGCCGAAAAAGTGAGCAAAAAGGCGATCAATGCCGGTATCGAAAATGTGATTTATCAAGAAGTCCGCGCCCGTATTTTGGATGATGGTATCCGCCCCGATGGGCGCGATTATGTCACCATCCGCCCGCTCGCCGCAGAAGTGGCGCTCATCCCGCGTGTACACGGGTCTGGATTATTCACACGCGGTCAGACGCAGGTGTTATCGATCGCCACACTTGGCACGCCTAGCGATTCACAAGAGATGGATGGTCTCGCACCTGATGAAGATAAACGTTACATGCACCACTATAACATGCCTCCGTTTAGCACGGGCGAAGCCTATCCATTGCGCGGTCCAAAACGCCGTGAAATTGGGCATGGCGCATTAGCCGAAACCGCATTGCGCTATGTCATGCCATCCGAAGATGAATTCCCCTATACCATCCGCGTGGTGAGCGAAGTCATGAGTTCCAACGGTAGCACGTCTATGGCGAGTGTTTGCGCCAGCACCCTCGCGTTGATGGATGCCGGTGTGCCGATTTTGCGCCCTGTGGCGGGTATTGCTATGGGTCTCATCAAAGAGGGCGATAAGGTCGCTGTCCTGACCGATATTCAAGGCTTAGAAGACCATCTAGGTGATATGGATTTCAAGGTGGCGGGTACGGCAAATGGCATCACCGCCTTGCAAATGGATATTAAAATTACGGGTGTTTCTAGCGACATCATGAAACAAGCCCTCAAACAAGCCTACGATGCGCGGATACAAATTTTGGGCGTGATGCGTGAGACAATTGCCCAACCACGCCCGCATCTGAGTGACTATGCCCCACGCATGATCACCATCAAAATTGATCCCGAAAAAATCGGCACGGTCATTGGCCCAGGTGGCAAAGTTGTGCGTGGCATTCAAGACCGCTTGGGTATCCGCATTGATATTGAAGATGACGGCACGGTGTTCATCTCTGGCACGAATGGTTTAGCGGTCGAACAAGCCGTGAACGAAGTCCGTAATTTGGTTGAAGATGCCGAACCTGGCAAAATTTATACTGGGCGCATCACCCGCGTTGAACCGTATGGTGTGTTTGTCGAATTTTTGCCCAATAAAGAAGGCATGGTGCATATCTCGCAATTATCCGATCGTCCGATTCGCCATCCGGAAGAAGAGGTCAAACTCAATGATGAGATCATGGTCATGGTGGTGGATGTTGACCCATCGGGCAAAGTCCGCCTAAGCCGTCAAGCCGTGTTGTTGGGGCATACCCTCAAAGAAGCCCGCGATGCCGATAAAAAGGGTGGCAGTGGTGGCAACCGTAGCGGTAGTGGTAGAGACCGCCGTTAAGATACGACCAATGCCTATATGGTATGTGTGTGCGGATAACATACGCGCTTTGTGTCCGTTGTCCGTCACACACATCCTACATTTCATGGGTGTAATGGTGGATTAGAGGCATTAGACGGATATATCTGCCCATAAAATCAATAAGCATATCTCTTTAGCAAACAAAAAGGAAAACCCTCATGTCTGATGAAATCCCTGTAGATAGCCTTGCCGAGACCGAAAATTACACCGTCTGGATTTCTGAAGAACCCGATGGTGAATTGGCTTATCATGTTGAATTAGGCGCGGTCACGCTTCACTTTTTCAAAGAGGAGTGGCAAGAATTTCGCAATTTAATCACCGAAGCCATGAAAGCTGATGACCAATCGTAATGTTCATCTGATAGAAACGCTCATCAAGCATTTGCCCCCATCAGCATCGGCATTGCATCTGTTGGATGTGAACGGCATGGCGGGGGATATGCTCACACAAGCCCGTCCTGATGTGCAAATGACCACCATTTCGGGTGATGTAAGCACATGGCATTTTGAACCCCTCCAATTCGATGCGGTTATTGCTGTTGATTACATCCTCAACGACACATTTTTAAGTGCCGTACTGCCTATTTTGCGTTATGGCGGGCGCTTAATCATCGCCAATTCGCGGGCATCGATGCAACTGGCGCAATATGGAAATCGGCTCGAAAGTAGCGGGTATGTCCGTATTTTGGTCGAAGATATTCCCCCAAATGGCGTTCTGATGCGTGGCGAAAAAGCGCATATCACCGATGACACGCACCAACGGATTCAGACGGTTGCGGGCAACGAAGCCGAATTTATCCCTTTAGCCGATTACACGGGGCGGTTTGTGCATTTGCTCATCCGCCAGACCCCGAATAAACCCCCGTGGAGGCTTGATCCCGATGAACTCATCCAATGGGATGCAGTCATGATTAACGGTGTGATGATTGGGTTTAGCAGTTTGCTCAAAGCCGTCAGTTTTATGCAACCCTCGGTGTTGATGAATAAATTGTATACTGTGAATAAGGTGGCAAAATTTAGGCGAGAACGGGTGATGAGTTGGGCGCATCGCATCGTCATCAACCCTGCTTTGACGATATGGGATGATGATGCCCAGTTGGGATTTATGCCTATCGACCCGTATGATGCCGAAGCCCCAGATGAGTAACCGATGACACCTGCCGATCTCGATTTTCTCACATCCCCACAGGGCGAAGCCTTGCTCAAGTATCTGATGAGCCAAGATGTATCGCCTCAAAATCACCTCGCGCTGGTGACAACGCTCCGAAAGACATACCCCATCACCCATATCAGTCCCGCGCTCACATTAGTCCAAACGCGCCAAAAAGCGGTTAGTAAATTTGGAGATAGGGCGCATCACTTATTTTTCACCCCTGACGCGCTGGAACAAGCCAGTGACCCCATGATTCGGGTATATCGCGCCCAAAAATTCGCTGATAGGGTGGTGGTGGATAATGGCTGTGGCATCGGCGCAGATAGTTTAGCCATGGCGCAAGTGGCGCAATCGGTTATCGGCGTGGATAGTGACCCTGTGCGGATCGGCATGGCACGCCTGAACGCCGAGCGATTGGGCATATTCAACATCACATTTGTGGTGGATGATGTCACCACACGCCCGTTATTACCATCACAGGCGTTTTTCTTCGATCCTGCCCGTCGTGATGAACAGGGTGATAGGCTATTCGGTGTCGAAAATTATATCCCGCCACTCTCGACCATCCGCCGTTGGGACGGGCATTTCGGCGCGGTGAAAGTATCACCTGCCGTCAAATTAGATGAATTAAGCGCGTACGATGGGCATGTCGAATTTATATCGGTATCAGGTGACTTAAAAGAGGCGGTGTTGTGGTTAGATGGTGCAAAATCGCCCCGCGCCACGCGCATCACCGAAGGCGAGATTTATCATTGGGACGCGCCCGATTTTTTGCCCGATACAAAATCCCTATCACGCCCGCGGGGGTGGCTGATTGAGCCAGATCCTGCCATCATTCGGGCGGGATTGGTGCAGGATATGGCAGAAAAGTGGGGATTATTCCTGTTGGATGAACAAATCGCCTATCTCACGGGCGATCAGCATCCGCCTAACGGGTGGGCGCGTGCGTGGCAAATTCACGACTGGATGCCGTTTAACCTAAAAAAATTACGCGCATATCTGCGAGGACGGCATATCGGACATATCACCGTCAAAAAGCGTGGTTCACCGCTCACGCCCGAATCGCTCATCGCGCAAATCAAACCCAAAGGGGATAACGCCTGCACACTGGTCTTGACACAGCATTTGGGCAATCCTATCATCATCATTTGTGCAGAATATCCATGTTCATGCGTATAATTGAGGGCGGATATACACGGCTAACGCCTCTAATCCGCCGGTACATACTTAAAGTCAGTTAGAATCTGTAGGATCTCGCACAAGCGCGTCCACTTATACATCAAATAGATAGAAAGGGAAGGAAATTCACATGCTGTCACCGTATTTTCCAGAACCACTCACATTTTTTTCTGTCGATGAAAACGAACACGACTTTTTGCTCGCCCTTAAAAAAGTGAAAAATGATTTGGGGCATACGTACCCGATGGTGATTGATAATAAAAAAATCGCCACTGCCCAAACGTTTGCCTCGGTTAACCCTGCCCGTCCCGAAGAGGTCATCGGGCGGTTTGCTATGGGGGATGCGTCTCATGCCGATTCTGCCATCGCCGCGGCGACCCGCGCCTTCGATGAATGGCGACGTGTGCCTGTCGAAGAGCGGGCGCGGTATCTGATGCGTGCCGCCGCCGAAATGCGTCGCCGTAAACACGAATTTAGCGCCATGATGGTGTTTGAAGTCGGCAAAAGCTGGGCAGAAGCTGATGCCGATACCGCCGAAGCGATCGACTTTTTGGAATATTATGCCCGTCAGATGTTGCGAATTGCCGATAGCTCGCATATGCTCACGCCATACCCGCCCGAATTGTTGCAACTCAAATATATCCCGTTGGGTGTTGGTGCGATTATCAGCCCGTGGAACTTCCCATTGGCGATTGCCACGGGCATGGTCAGTTCGGCATTGGTGGCGGGGAATACTGTCGTGTTTAAGCCCGCCGAACAAAGCCCATATGTGGCGTATAAGATGTGTGAATTGTTCTGGAATAATGGCTTGCCCGCAGGCGTGCTGAATTACCTCACGGGGGATGGTGCGATTGTGGGGGGGCGCATGGTGGAGCATCCACACACGCGCTTCATCTCGTTCACAGGCTCAAAAGAGGTCGGTGTGAGCATCTACGAAAAAGGCGCGAAAGTGCAAGCGGGTCAGAAATGGCTCAAACGCATGATTTTAGAGATGGGTGGCAAAGACGGCATCATCGTGGATGAGACTGCTAATTTAGATGAAGCCGCCAAAGGCATTGTCGTCAGCGCGTTTGGTTTTCAGGGACAAAAATGTAGCGCGTGTAGCCGTGCGGTGATTGTCGATTCTGTTTATGAAGAAGTCACCAAGCGCGTGGTGCAATACACGAGCGAATTGGTCATGGGTGCAACCGATACCAGTTGGAAGGTCAATATGGGTCCCGTGATTGATCAAGAAGCGGTGGATAAAATCACCGCGTATATCAACATCGGGGTGGGTGAGGGCAAATTGTTGATCGGTGGTAAATTGCAAGAGACGGCAGAAAATGGCTATTTTATCCAACCAACCATTTTTGGGGATGTTGCGCCCAGAGCGCGGATCGCCCAAGAGGAAATTTTTGGACCCGTTTTGGCGATGATTCGGGCAAAAGATTTTGCCGATGCCATGACTATCATCAACGACACCGATTATGGCTTAACGGGCGCGGTGTATAGCAATAATCGCTATCGGCTCGAAGAGGCACGCAAAGAATTTCATGTCGGTAATTTGTACTTAAATCGCAAAAGCACAGGCGCGATTGTCGGCGTGCATCCATTTGGCGGGTTTAATCTGAGTGGCACCGATAGCAAGGCGGGGGGGCCCGATTATCTGCTCCACTTCACACAAGCCAAGAGCATCGCGGAGAAGTTATAAGATACGCCCTGTATGTATGTGTATGGTAGGGATGTGATTCATCGCGTTTCTACATCTGCCCGTCCCCATTATCCAATTGTTAAAACTTTTTGGTGAAACGATAAAAATCGCATATAATATATCCATTATGTGCGATTTTTATGGAAAGGCTGGCGCATGAAGTTGCCCGCACGTCATCAATTACTAACATGGTCAGATGTGGATAAATTAGTCGATTTATTATTGCCACAGTTACAATCGGTTGGGCGTTTTGATGCCATGGTGATGATAACCCGCGGGGGTATCGTGCCTGGTGGGATGCTGGCGGAGGCGTTGGGCATCCGCAATGTGTTGACCGCCGCCGTTGATTTTCCAGATAGCGAAGAGAGCGGGTTGATGGTTTGGCCCTCTTTTCTGCAATTTCCAGATGAAGCCTTGCTCCGTAGGCGCTATACGCTGATTGTAGATGATGTGTGGGGGAGTGGGCGCACCAGCACCGCCGTGCGCGGACGGTGCGAGGCGGCAGGCGCGATTCCATATACCTGTGTGTTCCATTTTAACCCGTATCGGTCACTTTTTAGCAAAGCCGAACCCGATTTTTACGCCGCCGTGACCGATGCCTATATCATCTATCCGTGGGAAGTGGATAGGGGCTTGAATACCATGGGGGCGTTAAATCCTGTCCCAGAGGGGTAAAATATTCTAAAATTGCCCCAAACGGGATTAGAAATTAAAGGACGTATAATTTTTGCACATCAGATTAAAATTTTCTGCTATACTATCTTTACAAGGTATTTACCTTTTAATTGCCCAATCAACAGAAAGCATGTGCAATTACTTGAATTATTTTATATCACGCGATTATTTGTCGCACCATCACCACCAAGAAAGGAGACAGCGCATTTTTGTGAAGCACCTGCAATTTGCGCTATTTCGTTATTATGGATGACAACAATACATCACAGATGAGCGATATGTCGGAGTTCGAGCGACTGCTCAATGAATCATTCGAGCCACAAGATTTGATGCGCGGTCAAATTCGGACTGGTCTTATTTTAGAAATCAAGCCCCGCGAAATCATCATAGACTTGGGGACGAAGCAAGATGGCATTGTGCGCTCAGAAGATTTAGAACGCCTCGATGACCAATTCCGCAATAGCCTAAAGGTGGGTGATGAAGTCCCTGTGTATATCCTCAATCCACGCGATGCCGATGATAATCTCATCGTCTCGATTAACATGGGATTGCAACGCTACGATTGGGAAAAAGCCCGCGAGTTACTCAAGACCGAAGAGGTCGATACAGTTCGCGTGGTGGGCAATAATCGCGGTGGGATTTTAGTGCGTTGGCGCAGACTCGAAGGGTTTATCCCAAGTTCACACCTGACCAGCGTGAATGTCGCCGATAAAGGTGACAATTCCAACGACCTGACGGGCAAAGAACTCATCGTCAAGGTTATCGAAGTAGATCAAGACCGTAGACGACTCATCTTTAGTGAGCGCGAAGCGCAAAAAGAGTGGCGAGCGCAACAAAAAGCCCGCCTCCTGTCTGAACTCAAAGAGGGGGATGTGGTTGCGGGGACGGTTACAGGTTTGCGTGATTTTGGCGCGTTTGTCAATTTAGGTGGCGCAGATGGTTTAATCCACGTCTCTGAATTGGCGTGGCATCGGGTAGATCATCCGCGTGATGTGTTGAAAGTCGGTGATGTGATTGATGTGTATATCCTCAACCTAGATCGCGATTCAAACCGCATCGCACTCAGTCGGAAGCGCCTCCTGCGCGATCCGTGGGAAGAGGCGGCAGAACGCTACCATGAGGGGCAGTTGGTCGAGGGTATTGTGACCAACGTGGTGGATTTTGGCGCGTTTGTGGCGCTGGACAACGGCTTAGAAGGCTTATTACATCTGAGCGAAATGGGTGATGGCACGCTCAAAGAACCCCACTCATATGTTCAAAAAGGGGATAGACTCAATTTGCGAATCAGCCACCTCGAACCCGAAAAACGGCGCGTTGGCTTCACCCAACGCTGGGGTACAGAGACGACTGAAACATCGGCGGTATCTATAGAAACGCCTGTCGCGCCTGCGACTGAAACACCTGCCGAAGCCCCATCTGAGGATGCAAGTTAGGATAGTTTGGCTGAGGGTTCAAAACCCTCAGCCTGTAGGGACGCGATTAATCGCGTCCCTACCACCAAGCGCACTAAAGGCGCTAAAATTCACCTTCAAAATTGGATTGACCCGCCAAAATCAGGCAAAAATAGCCCCTTTAGTGGGCTTCCGAAATTGAATAGCTAGGGGTTTTAAACCCCTAGCGAGGAACTATGGACGCACTTTTGCGCGTCCACAAAATCAGATGCTCCGCAGAGAGCGCATTTACGTTGTGTTTAACACTCGTTAAACACCCGTTTGTGATATTTGCATTGACATTTCGTTATCCCCTTTGTAAAATGCACAAGATTTTATGAAAGGGAACAGCGTCACGGTAAACTGACTCGTGTTACGCTTATAATCATAGTTGTGCCATCATTTTTATCGCAACACAATGTTCTATTAAGCGGTCACTTCTGGAGAAAGAAATGCACCGTCTCTTCGCGTTCCCACGTCATGAATCAAAAAATTTAACTATAGGAGCATATTTATGTCTAATACATCGTCAGAGGTCTACTCTGATACTACGGATTTCGCCACCCTACTCGAAGCCTCATTTGAGGCAGATGATCTAGAACGTGGGGATGTTGTCACAGGTGTCATTTTAGGAATTGACCAACAAGGGTTGATTATCGGCATTAACGGGTCGCCACGCGATGGCTTCGTCTCGCGCAAAGACATTGAACGCCTCAATCTGCGCCCAGAAGATTATCATCTGAACGATACGATTGATGTGATTGTGTTGCGGACAGAAGATGAAGAGGGCAACCTGGTGTTATCGGTCTCGCAAGCCCGCCAAAGTGAAGATTGGAAAATCGCCGAAGAACTCCAGTCCAAAGATGAAATCTGGTATGGAGAAGTGGCAGAAGCCAACCGTGGCGGTCTGATTATCTTGTTTGGCAACCTGCGCGGATTTGTGCCTGCCAGCCATGTCAGCGATTTGCCCAGAGGCTTAAACGAAGAGGAACGTAAAAACTACCTCGCTCGCCTCGTGGGGCAAAAAGTTCCGCTCAAGGTGATAGAAGTCAACCGTAAACGTCGCCGTTTGGTGTTCTCGCAACGTGATGCCCAACGCGATAACCGCGAAGCCCGCAAAGATAGCCTGCTGGATGAACTCAAAGAGGGCGAAGTGCGCCGTGGCACCGTCAGTGGTCTGCGTGATTTTGGCGCGTTTGTCGATTTGGGCGGTGCAGATGGTCTGATTCACATCTCTGAATTGGCGTGGCATCGGGTGAAGCATCCGAAAGAAATCCTCGAAGTGGGTGATCAAGTAGATGTTTATATCCTCCGTTTAGATAGCGAAGGCAAACGCATCGGACTCAGCCTCAAGCGCCTCCAACCCAATCCGTGGTCAGTGGTCGAAGAACTATATCATGTCGGTCAATTGGTACAAGGCACGGTCAGTCGGACCGCCCAATTCGGCGCGTTCATCAGCCTCGAACCCGGCATCGAAGCCTTGTTGCATGTCAGCCAAATTGGTGACGGCACAATCCAAGATGCCACCCAAGTCATTAAAGATGGCGATGTGTTGACCATGCGAATCATCAGCATTGAAGCCGATAAACAACGTTTGGGTCTGAGCCTGCGCGATTTGGACATCGAAGCCACATTGCCCCAAAGCAATGATGCCGAGACCGAAGTGGTCGAGACAATCACCGAAGAGGTGAAAGCCACTGTTACCGATGACACGATGGAGACTGCCTAATCAATCAATATGACAGATTGCGGTGGACGACATACGCCCTGTGGGGCTAGTCGTCCATTACACAATACCCAGTTTTACAGTATATTGGCTGACCAGAGGCTTCTGCCTCTAATCCGCCAGTACACCCCTAAAAATTGCCCTTCATTGTACGGGACGATGAGCTCGAAGCGCGTATATCGTCCCTCAACACGACATCACAATGGGCATTTTTTTAGACGAAAATTTCGCTGTGTATTCAAACTCGTGCCTAGAAATTCATCATCCTGCTTGTTATAATGAACGATAAGTCGTTAGTTACTAGGAGAAAAGGAAATAACTTCTTCCTGCTGGCGCTTAACATTCTCTCGCAGGAAGGAGGTGAATTATGGCTACTGTCAAATTGAAACCCAACGAGTCTCAAGACCAATTGTTGCGCCGTTTTCGTAAGCGCGTGACCAATGCGGGCATCCTCAGCACGGTGCGGCGCAAACGCTGGCACATCTCGAAGAGTGAACTCCGTCGCATTGAAAAGAAAAAAGCAATTCGTCGCTCACGTCGTCGTCAACGCAAGGCTTCGATGAAATAATGCCCCTTCGGGGTATATTACGCTTTTTGAACGTGTTTATCCACCGCTATCGGCATCTTGAGTTGATAGCGGTTTTATCGTTTATCCTATCAGAAAGGTATTGCAATATATGGCAAAACAAGAAGATAAAATAGAGGTCGATGGTGTGGTGGTCGAGGCATTGCCCAACACCCAATTCATGGTCGAACTCGAAAATGGACACCGTGTGTTATCGTATTTATCGGGCAAAATGCGGAAATTTTATATCCGTATCGCATTGGGCGATAAGGTGCGTATCGAGATGAGCAGTTACGACATGACACGCGGGCGCATCATCTACCGCCACCGTGACCAAATGGCGAATCAAATCGAGGAATAAATTTTTTACCCGACATCATCATTTCAGGTGTCATCATGAATAGGGTTGTTATAACGGCGGATATGGGTCTTTTATAGGGACGCATATCCGCCGAAAAGAAATTATTTTTATTATGATAAACTAAAAAATTTTGGAAGGGCGATTTTCGCGCAAGCGAGATAGTGGTCACATAGTAAGTGATGAGACCTCTAAGTTGTAATCAATGATAAACCATAAGGTCATCCAATAATGATAATCGTCCGATTTAGAAAATGATAACGTTTTGCGAACAA
>DAOTVP010000031.1:0-2939 GCA_034436155.1 Anaerolineae bacterium | reverse complement strand
ATCACATTTATTTTTGACCTGTAATGGCGGATTAGACCCGTTAGGGTCGTATATCCGCCACAATTTGAGGGAAATATAACCATGAACATTGCCATTGCATCTGACCATGCGGGATTCTCGCTTAAGCATCATCTCGTCCAATTTTTACGCAAACACGGCTATGATGTCCTCGATTTAGGCGTGGATAGCGCCGATACCCCCGCCGATTATCCCGATTCTGCCCAAGCCGTTGGCGAGGCGGTATTATCTGGCAAGGCAGAACGCGGTATTGTGTTATGTGGGAGTGGCATAGGGGCGTGCATCGCCGCCAATAAACTAAAAGGGATTTATGCCAGCATCGCGCATGATACATATAGCGCGGCGCAAGGCGTGGAACACGACCGCATGAATGTGTTATGTTTGGGTGCGCGGGTGATTGGTCAGAATGTGGCGGAATCGGTGGCGCTGGCGTTCCTCAAAGCACAGATCAGCGATGAAGAACGCCACGCACGGCGCTTCGGCAAGGTGCAGAAGATGGAGAATGGCTAATCCCAACCCCTTAGCTCATTCGCTGAACGAATATATTGTGGATTCGGTCTATCGTTTGGTGTTGGGGGCAAAAGGATAACTTTTCGTAAATCATCACGAAATTTATCTTCCCCCAAGTGAAAATTCATTTCTCTAAGTTTAATCATTTGTTTCTCATTAACCTGTATATAATAATCGGCATCAAATGTAACCAAACTATTATCATAAGCACGATGATGCAAAACACATAAGCAAATACCATTTGAAGTTTCGTCTGTTGCACCCTCATAGCTAACAGGTAATATGTGTGCCGCATCAACAAGATTTAATTGAATGCCACAAAATGCACATTTATTACGATACGCTGTAAGCACGCGCTTACGAAAACTGGTATCTCTTAATTTTTTTGAAAGTGTTAGTACCAACGTTTTTCGTTCTGGCTGGATAATTGGAATATCTTCTAATTGTTCAATTCCACCTATAGGATTTTCCGATTTAACAGGTATCTCTTGGAGGACAGCCAAATCCACTGCAGAGTCACCAAAATGATGAAGTAACTGAGAGTGACTTGCATAACTAACAAAAAAATCTGGGCGAAATGCAATAGCAATTTCATCATTACCCTTATTTTGGAATGACATCCCTCGAATATAGGCTTCTTGTAAAAATTCTTTGCGTATTTGTAGAGATGCAGAATATTTAGGGGCAAGATGTTTATAAAAATCAAAACCAGCGAAAATCTCGAACTCTTCAGACCATCCGAGAATTAATGTTTTGAATTTATCTTGAGACACAAGCGGAGATTTTTCTTTGACCTGTATGCGATACTCTAGCTCACTTCTTGGATATCCACCGTGCGTCATATTCCAGATATAAACAATTAGGTTTATTGTCTCGTAACCTTGATATAAAGTCATATAAAAAGGTTTTTGAGATGATAATACTTTAACATGCCAACCAGAATCATGAATAGCTATCAGAATACGCTCTAATAATTGCTTCGTTCCAAGTATTGTAGTCATATATTGTTTCTTAAATCAGCTTTGATGAATAAAGGTCTAAATCAAATCGAAAACGGCTTCCTACAAGATACTCTTCTACAATTTCAAAAGCAATCCACTTACGATTGGTTATTTCTGCAACATACCCTGTTGTATTTGAACCAGCAAACGGGTCAAATACCAAATCCGACTCATCAGTCAGAAATTTAATAAAAAATTCTGCAAATTTGACTGGAAACTTAGCAGGATGAGGTTTTATACCTGCCTCTTTACACCGTCTCATGTATGTGCTGTTGGAGTCATTATTGCCTAACTCAAGCAAATTTGGCGGGATAGATCCTTCATTTCGGCGACTAAACTTATCTGTAATGTCATGACCACTTGGACGTTTTTTTGCTTTGTAGCCATTTTCTAATAATTTTTCCATTGCTTGAGTATATGGTTTAAGCACATTACGATTATTGGCTTTTGGAAATTGTGTTTTCGATAACCACCATACAGTATTGACTGAATCTTTGACACGAATACGTCGAACATTAACCCATTCAGCAGGTGCTGGTAGGCGGGCAGGGTTATAGTGAAAAAATTCCTGTGCGAGAAAGAAACCTAAATCTTTACATAATCTGATGAGTAGTTCATATTGGTAAAGGCTTCTCACAGGATAACCCGGTATGTAAGAACCACCCAAATCAATTACCAGTGAACCTTCTGGATGAAGTATACGTTTAAATTCGTTTGCAAAAGTTAAAAACCAATCTACGTAATCATCAGATGATTTATTGCCATATTCTTTCTGACTTGTTAAAGCAAAAGGAGGTGATGTCAAAATTAACTGAATTGAATCATCAGGAATATATTGCATAAGTTGGGAGGAATCACCAATATAAGCAGAACCATTTTGTGTAGAATAAAGTGGTTCCACAATCTTATCAATGTTTTCAAAAATCATAATTGTTGATTACTCCTATTTAAGACAGACTGGAATATCATGCCATATTTATTCGAGATTGTCTACGCAAATTTGTTCTCTCACAAAACCCCATTCGCATTTTTTGCTACGAAGTGTTACAATCTGACCACCAAAAATTGCTTTTTTAGGCTCAAATAAGCAACTGAAAGAGGAGATTGTTACACATGAATCGCAGAAAATTAATCGCCCTGTTTTTACTCTCGACCCTCACCCTGATTATTGGCATGATGCCCCTCCGCGCACAAGACCCCACCCCCATCAAAATCGGCGTGGCGGTGGCGCAAAGTGGGACGGCTTCGCCGTTTGGTGTGGAACAAGTCATCGGCGCAGAAATCGCCGAAGCATATTTCAACGAAAAAGGCGGGGTAAATGGCGTGCCGATTGACCTCATCTTCCAAGATGCAGGCACAGATGAAAATAGCGCCATCAACGCCTTCAATGTGTTGATGAATCAAGAAAAT
>DAOTVP010000030.1:0-17104 GCA_034436155.1 Anaerolineae bacterium | reverse complement strand
GGTCAATCGCACGTCTCGCCCAAACCTTAAATCGCAGTCAGTCATGGGTGAAAAAGTGGCGCAAGCGCATCCGAGAAGCCCAACACATCACCCGTGACACCTTTAAGAGTCGCTCACGTGCGCCAAAAACCCGCCCAAAACGGGTGTCTAAGCGAGTTCGTATGGCAATTCTCAGTTTTCGTGACCAATTGCAATCGGTCTATAATCGGGTTGTTGGTCCTAAAACCATTCTGTATCACCTGCATATTGACCCACTTCTAAAAGACGAGTACCTCCCACGCTCCAGTTACACCGTGTGGGTCATTCTCAAAGCGGGCGGACGTATTCCAACACGGGTGAGGGAACACCATCCTGTCGAGCGTCCCGCTCCCATGTGTCATTGGGAACTCGATTTTGGGCAAGTCAAAGATAACGTGGAATTTCTATCGGTGGTTGACCGTGGCACATCCATTTTGGTCAATACTCAAGCCAAAAAGCACTACACGGCTGAAACCGCCCTCTTAGCCATTTATGAACTGTTCGTGTTGAATGGATTGCCCCAAAAAATCCGATTTGACCGCGATTCACGCTTGGTCGGCAGTTGGGGTATGGATGATTATCCGTCAGCCTTTTTGCGCTTTTTATTGTGTTTAGGCATTGAACCAGACCCGACACCGCCCCGTCGCCCTGATTTGAAACCGTTTGTTGAGCGCAGTATCCGCACCATCAAATACGAATTTCTCCAATTCCAAGTTTTCGCGTGTTTACAGGCGGATTAGAGGCAGAAGCCTCGTATATCCGCCCAAAAATTAAGAATTTATGCTTCTTATCGGCACGTAATTGCTTCGCCAACGATGCCCAATGCTTCGGCAATCAGACCCGCAATTGGCGTAACTGTATCTTTGAAAATTGGTAATTCGCACCACAGGCGTGCCGTATCAATGATCACAATGCCAATCACAGACGCACAACAACAAAATAGCAACAAGCCCGCGCACCCAATCGCCACCCAGCGCCATGTGCTTTGACTTTCTTCTTCGCGCACGGCGTAGGGATCATAATCATAACCGGGCGGGTTTTGGTTATAATCGCCCACAGGTTGGTCATAACCCGCATCGTAGCCCGGTGCAGGGGGGACTTGCCCTGGTTGGTAATAATTGGGTTGCCCACCATAAAGCGGTTGTTGTGGCGGCGGTGCATACGGACTTTGGGGTGGTTGTCCCTGTGAATATTGTTGTGGCGGAGGCGCATATGGACTTTGAGGCGGTTGTTGCGGTTGCGAATACGACGGTGGCTGTTGCGGTTGCGAATATGACGGTGGTTGTTGCGGTTGTGAATATTGCGGTGGCACACCGGGTTGTTGTGGACGCATCACATCATAGGTGAGTGTTACGGTTTCACCCAGACCAATCATATCACCCCGATTCAGCGCCCGACTCCCTGTCAGGCGTTGACCATTGATGAATGTGCCATTGGTAGAGCCTAAATCTTCGATGGTGTAGCCATCTGCCCCGCGTGTAAAGCGTAAATGATGCCGACTCACTTCGGGGTCGTTTATGGTGATGTCGTTGGTAATATCACGTCCAAGCGTGATTATGTCTTTGGTTAGCTCGAACACCTGATTGGGTTGCGGTCCCCTGCGGACGATGAGGCGGAAACTATCGTTGTTCTGAATCATCTACATGCGCTCCTGATAATGACACTCAAACAATGTTTTATTTGAGAGATATGCCTACATAATGCCAAAATATAAACCCACTGAACGATTCTGTCAAACTCAGGGGGTATCATGACAGTATATGTCTATTGTAGCGCATTTATTTATCGTTTGCATGGCAATGATGCGAGTTCATTTGGCTGAGTTGGTCGAGTAACTTGCTAATCATTGCCACTTGTGCATCGATTTGAGCCAGATGCTCTGCCCGTTTTTCACTGGTTAGGCGTTCATAATAGCGTTGTACGATATTCGCCGATGTACGGATAACCGTGAGTGGCGTGCGAATTTGCGTGAGGATGTGCGTACATATCTGATGATGATTCATTTCGGTCTGAAGCTGTTGTTGCAACTGTGCATTTTGTTCGATGATGGTTTGTAATAGATTCAGCAACGATGCCACATACGGTTCTTGTATGTCTGAAGTATGGTGAGACATAGTACATTATCCCTTTAGATGCGCGAAAGCATAAATTTGCGGATGGTGGTGATAATATCTTCGCCTTTGCTATCTTTGAGAAAATGTAAATTCGCCCCAGATGCCAAAACCATATCCGCTTCGATGTCATCTGCTAAACTGCTCAATAAAATAATCATCAACATCGGAAATTCGCACCGAATTTGGCGGATGGCGCTAATCCCATCCATCAGGGGCATGTGATAATCAATGACCAAAATATCCGGTTGATGTAACCGGCATAACGCAATTGCGTCATATCCGTTTGAGCCTGTTCCTATCACTTTCATATCATCATAAATGGAGAATAAAAGGGATAATCCACTTCTTACCATCTGATAATCATCTACAATTACAACTTTGAACATGGCTATCTGTCTATCTACATAACAATGCTATGCTATTGAACGATAATTATATCGTATATGAGATAGGCAAATTGTGTAACCGTATAGTGACGAGTCTGTCAGTCTACCAATGGCTAGTCTTTTACCTCTACCAAAGGCTAGGGCATATCAGATTTTATCGAAGAAGTGATTTTTGAGGGCATACGAAACGGCTTCGGTACGTGTATTGACACCCAATTTCATCAAAATATTGCTCACATGAAATTTGATGGTCGACTGGCTCACAGATAATGTATCGGCAATTTCTTGGTTGGTCATGCCCTGAATCATCAATTTGAGGACATCATTTTCACGGTCAGATAACGGATTGGTTGGGTGTGTATGATGCAAAAGGTGGTGCATGGTATGATGCGACATGATGACCTTGCCCGTTATTGCGTTGATAATGGCTTCATGAATCTCTTCTCGACTGGCATCTTTGAGCAAACATCCCGATGCGCCCGCCATTAACATCTCTCTGATGAGGTCGTCTTGATTAAAACTTGTCAGACCAATCACCCGTATCTGGGGATATTCGGCTAAAATGCGTTGGGTTGCCTCGATACCATCGAGTGTCGGCATTTTGATGTCCATTAAAATCACATCGGGTTGTGTTTGATGACACATATCAATCGCCTCTAGTCCGTTAGCCGCTTCCCCTAAAACGCGCATATTATCAAAACTATTGATGACGGTTGTCAGACCAATTCGAACCATCTGATGGTCATCTACGATTAAAATTTGGATGATTTTATCGTCCATTGCTCATATCCCATGCAACAAAAATAGATGTTCCCTGTGTGGGTTTACTTTTTAGATGAAAAACGGCATTCATCGCCTGAGCGCGTTCTTGCATAATTTTTAAGCCAAAGTGATTGCCATCTTGCACCTTGCTCAATTCAAACCCGATGCCGTTATCATGAATTCGCATCATCACGGTTGACTCAGATTGTTCTAATGAGATGTTGACCTGGGTTGCTTTTGCATATTTCGAGATATTGTTGAGCGCCTCTTGGGCAATTCGATAAAACGCATGACGCACATTGACAGGGAGCAGAATATCGGTCTGAATATTTAATTCGGGGCTACAGCCATTACGCCCAGAGAACGATTCGCACAGTTGCTTGAGCAATTGAGATAGGCGCACCTCCTCAATGGCGCGTGGACGTAATTCGAGCAATAACATCCGCATATCGGCGACCGCCCCGCGGGTGAGTTGTTGCAATTGTCGTAAGCCATCGGCGACGTGTTCGGGTTTTCGCTCCCAAATGGCTAATAACGATTCGGCAATCACACTGGCAGAGAACATGGTCTGAGTAACCGCATCGTGTAATTCGCGTGCTAACCGTTGCCGTTCTTCGAGGATGCCCTCCGCAACACGCTCCTCGAAGCGTTCTGTCATGATGGCTAATTCGCGTTTAGTGCGTTCTCGCTCAGAAATATCATCTCGTAAGGTCTGGTTCACCATCCTGAGCGTATCGGCATATTCTTCGAGTTCTAAGCGTTTTCTACGCATCAACCACCACAGCATGATACCCGTTCCCAAGACAAATCCGCCCCCTTTTATGGTCTGAAAACTCGATAATTGATATATCGATTCGGCGACAACCAACTGTAAAACAGAGTCACTGGTGAAAATCCATGTCAGAGCTACGACAATATATCCACCACTCAGCCAAATTTCAAAAGGGATTTTTGTCTTTGTTGTCATATTTTTTAACCATCATCCTAAGTCCCTAAACATTTTGGTTAACCAAAGTATAAACCAAATTGTATAAATTTGGGCTATCTCTTTGCATCTAGGGCGTGATGGGTTAAGATAAACACCATCATTTTGTTTGAGGGCAAAGGCAGATGCGATGAGTTTTGATAACCTTGTAGGGCAATCATTAGGCAAATATCAATTAATTGAATTGCTTGGTGCGGGAGGCATGGGGGCTGTATTTAAGGGATATGACCCAACTTTACACCGCGAAGTCGCTATCAAAGTGTTGAACGCATCATTGGCATCTGACCCCGATTATATGGCACGTTTCACTCGTGAAGCGACCACATCTGCCTCGCTAGAACACCCACATATCGTCCCTGTCTACGATTTTGGCACATATAACGGCATCAGCTATGTTGTCATGCGCTTACTCACAGGTGGGTCTTTAGAAGAACGGCTTTCGCAACGCTTTGCCGATAACTTGCCCTTGCCTGCCCCGCGTGAAGTGGTGGATTTATTGCGCCAACTGGCTAGTGCGTTAGATTACGCCCATAGCCGCGGGGTGGTTCACCGCGATATTAAACCCAGTAACATCATGTTTGATAATCGGGGCGGTGCGTTTATCGTTGATTTTGGTATCGCCAAATTGGTGAATATGACCAGTGGACTCACAGGGACAGGTGTCGCTATGGGGACCCCCAGTTATATGCCCCCCGAACAGTGGCGTGGTGAAGGCATCAGCCCACAATCTGACCAATATGCCCTCGCCGCGGTGATTTATGCCCTATTAGCAGGCAAGCCTCCATTCCAAGCCGAAACCCCGTATGTCCTCATGCACAAACATATTGCCGAAATGCCAACCCCTGTGCATGAAACCCGTGTCGGATTGCCCGATGCCGTCACCGTGGTGTTGAATAAGGCGATGGCAAAAGACCCACAAGCGCGTTTTGCCACACTCAAAGATTTTGTAAACGCTTTTGAAGGCGCAATCGGCAACACCATCAACGAAGTTCCCACCGGATTTCTGACTTTTACCGTCCGCAGACAACCGCGCTCTGGTTCGCTCACGCCGAGCCAATTCCCACAACATCAACCGACCCCGACTCCATACGGAATGCCACCTAATCCGCCGACAGGGGGCAAAGTGTGGAATCCGCCGACACCCTACAGTACGCCTCAACCAACACCTTATCCACCACCCTATATATCAGGTGGTACAGGGGCATATATGCCCAATATGAGCGCCCAACGCAATAATCGGGTGGCGCTTATCGTAGGTGGGGTGGGGATTTTGGCGATTCTCGCTGTGGCGGTGGTGTTGATATTGAGCAGTGGTAATAATGGTGGCGATGCGGGCGCAGATGCGACCAATACTGCTAATGCGATAGCCTTGTTGAACACAGATACGCCAACGGTGACATCCACCGCTACCTTAACCCAAACACCATCCGCCACGACCACCCAAACGCCGACATCCACCGCAACCGACACCCCTACATCTACCCATACGGCGACATTATCACAAACAGAACGCGCCCAAACGCAAGAGGCAGTTATCGAAGCCACATTGAACGCCGTTAGCACGCAAACCGAACAAGCCCGTTCTGTCGAAAACACGATTGTGGCGCGTATCCAAAGCACGGCTCAAGCGCAATCGCTTACCCAAACAGCCAATGCACCGACCCCAACCCATACACCCACGCCGAGCGATACCCCAACTTCCACCTTTACCCCGACCTTTACCGATACGCCAACCGCCACCAACACAGCAACATTCACCGCCACCGCTACACAAACCCGTTTGCCAAGCCTGACACCCACCCATACCATCTTACCGCCGACACGGTATGTCACCAATACACCCACCGCCGCCCCTGCAGGTTATTTGGGCGGGACATATATCACGCGCAACAACCAATGGCGGGCAGTCATACAAAATTTTGATGGGGTGCAAATGGCGCTTGTGCCGATTGGATGCTTCAACATGGGGATTAATGATGACCAAATCGCTTATTCTGTCAGTTCGCTCGGCATAGACGCGCAAGGTGTTTCTGATGAACAACCTGTGCATCAAATTTGCTTCAATACGCCATTTTGGGTGGATGTGACTGAAGTCACCAATGCCCAATTTAATCGGTTGCGCGGTGTGGCGGGACGTTCTAGCCAATGGACAGATGATAACCTGCCCCGTGTCAATATCACATGGTATGAAGCGCGGGATTATTGCCGTCAACGCGGGGGTAGGTTGCCAACCGAAGCAGAATGGGAATATGTTGCCCGCGGTCCGAATAATTATTTATTCCCATGGGGTGATTTTTTTGAAGACAACCGTATGGCATACCGCGAAAACTCAGTCGCACAAACCAAACCTGTGAATAGCTATCCGCTTGGCACATCTTGGGTCGGTGCGGCGGATATGGCGGGCGGTGTCTGGGAATGGATTAACACCATCTACATGCCGTATCCTTATTCGACAAGTGATGGGCGCGAAAATGCCAACACCACTGCCGATAGGGGAATGCGCGGTGGCGATTGGAGCAGTCGGGCGCATTTTGCGCGGTCTACCAACCGCAATTGGTATGCCCAAACGGGCGAATTTAATAATGTTGGTTTTCGTTGTGTACGCAATTATGAAGGATAAAAATTTTTATGACACGCAAAAAAGTAATCGTGATTAGTGGCGCGAATGGCGAGGTGGGGCATGGTCTCATCAAAGCCCTATCCGCCAAAGCAGATGCCTTGCCTATTGTCGTCCTCGATTTACGTGGTTTGGATGAACACATGAAGCCATTAGTCGATAGCACCATCGTGGGCGATATTTTAGACCAAAATTTGCTCGATAACCTCACCAGCGAATACGAAATCGATACCATTTATCATCTGGCGGCGTTGCTCTCGACGCATTCCGAATTTCGTCCAGAGGCGGCGCATCGTGTCAATGTACAAGGCACAATCAACATGCTCCAAGTAGCAGTCGAACAAGCCCGTTGGCGTGCCAAACCCGTAAAATTCATCTTCCCCAGTTCGGTGGCGGTGTATGGAATGCCTAGCCTCGCCATCAAACATACGATTCCGCCCGTTCACGAAGACCAATACACCAACCCCATCACCATGTACGGATGCAACAAATTGTATTGCGAACATTTAGGGCGGTACTATACCACCCATTATCGCCAATTGGCGGCAAAACCCGATGAAAATGGGGTAGATTTTCGGTGTGTGCGCTTCCCTGGCATTATCAGCGCCACCACCATGCCCAGTGGCGGGACGAGTGATTTCGCCCCAGAGATGATTCACGCCGCCGCCACAGGCGAGCCGTATGCCTGTTTTGTCCGACCCGATACCACGATCCCGTTCATGGTCATGCCCGATGCCATCCGCGCCTTGCTCGAACTCGCCGATGCCCCGCGGGAGGTGTTATCGCGTCATGTGTATAATGTATCGGCGTTTAGCCTGAGCGCCGAACAAATCGCCCAACGGGTCATCAAGGCATTTTCATCGGCACAGATTACGTATGACCCGACACCCGGTCGGCAAAATATTGTCGATAGCTGGCCCGCCGATATGAATGATGGTATCGCCCGTTCCGATTGGGGTTGGCGGCATCATTACGATATTGAACGCGCTTTCGATGAATATCTCATCCCCACCATCACCGCGCAATATGAAACCAATCACGATTAAACCCGTCTGGGTTGTGATTAGCATGGGGTGGGTGCTGTTTATGGCGCTCACTTTTGCCTATTATGCTTTTGCACCGAGTGGCGGGCATGATGCTGATGCGTATTATTTTGCCACACAAGCCTTATTACAGGGCGAAAGCCCGTATGGGGCGTTAACGGGGCGGGCATATTTGTATCCACCACTCTTGGCGCAAGTATTCATCCCATTGGCGTGGATAGGCTCACAAACCTTGTACGAAATCATGTTGTACCTCAGTTTTATGGGCGCTCTCATCCTATCTATCACCACGCTTGTGCGTCATTTTCCGCCAACATGGGCAAAATGGTTGTGGCTGATGCCGCTTGGATTTTATCCTGTTTGGGAACAGCTTTTCTTTGGGCAAATTTCGATATGGTTATGCGTGTGCTTCATTTTGGCGTGGGATGATTATCATGCTGGACGGCATAACCGTGCGGGCATGTGGTTGGCAGTTGCCACATGGATAAAATTATACCCCGCATTGGTGATCGGTCTGTTCATCCTACGGCGCGATTGGCGTGTGGTGCGTGGCGCAATCATCACGGGCGTGATATTGGCGATTATCCAGACGATTCTCGCGGGTGGATTCACCATTTGGGGCGATTTTTTGCGTACGATTATCGCTTTAGCGGGCGAGGGGCGCGAAGGCGCAACCTTTGAAAATCATTCCATTTTCGGATTCGCCTCGCGCTTATTTTTGCCCAATCATCGCGTGTATCCCCTCATGCTCAATGAGACATTGTTCACCATGACCCGTTGGGGATTAACAGCCCTAATGGGGATTATCAGTTTCGTCGCCATTGCCCGTTCTCAATCGAGCGATAAAGGGGCGTTATTCGATTTATCGTATAGTATGGTGATCATCCTCGCCTTGCTGATGGGTACGGTACTATGGTTTTCTGCCATGACCCCGTTGATATTGATATATCCTCTGATCGTTTGGCATTATCGGACGCGCCTCACATGGATTGTATTGGTAATATCGTATGTTGGCGCGGTGGCGGTGTGGATCATTCATCATAGCGCCCCGATTCTGCCTGCGCTGGTGCTGTCTGGCGGGACATTGGGCATGATAGGATTATGGGGTGTGTGTGCTTGGGTCATATTGGCATATCCAAAATTCACGTCGCTTCGATAAAGATAAGCGAATTTATCTCCGTTTCGTCATCAACATAGAAAACGTGATTTGTCATCTACCATCTTAGCGTAGGGTAATGGTTTTATTCATCTCGCCAAATTTTTGATATAATCCAGTTGCCCAATATCAATCAGAAAGGGTAACTGGATTTTTAACATGCAAAATTTGACCATTCGTAAAAGCCTGATATGGCTAACAGGACTCATCATCCTCGCATTTTTACTTTATACCCTCTTGGATGTGAGCGGGACGGAACTCACCCCACAAGACCGCATCAACACCTTCGCCACGCGCTTTTTAGGCATTTTCATCGAAGCGGTGCCATTTTTGCTCTTAGGCTCGTTGGTGAGCGGACTCATCGAAGTATATGTGAGCAAAGACGATTTGCTCAAACTGTTGCCCAAAAATCCCATCCTCGCCACGGCGGGCGGGGCATTGATGGGATTTGCCTTCCCGGTGTGTGAATGTGGGGTCGTCCCTGTGACGCGCCGTTTATTCACCAAAGGTTTGCCCATGTCGGTGGGGATTGCCTTTTTGCTCGCCGCCCCCGTGATGAACCCGATTGTATTCGTCAGCACGCTCATCGCCTTCGGTTGGGGCGAGATTGTCGTGTTGCGCTTTGTTGTGACGGCATTGGTGGCGATGAGTGTTGGGTTGATATTCGCCTATCTCGCCCGCCCACACGAGACGTTACTGCCCGTGTCATTTGCGCCTGTGCGCGGGGGCAATTTGGGGGTGCAACCCGTCTCGCCACAAAAAATAAGGTTGATGGGGGGCTTGTATCGGGCGTGTCGGATTGCCAGCGATGAATTTTTCGAGATGGGGCGCTTTCTGATTATCGGCTCGATGTTGGCGGCGTGGATGCAAACGCGCATATCGCAACAAAGTTTGTTGGATATTGGTTCTGGTGTGTTCGTCTCGGTGTTGGTGATGCAAGGCTTGGCATTTTTGCTCAGTTTATGCTCCACTGTCGATTCGTTTGTGGCGCTCTCATTCTTGAATACCTTCAGCACAGGCTCGCTGGTGGCATTTTTAACCTTCGGTCCGATGGTCGATATTAAAAGTGCGATGATGTTTTCTGGTGTATTTAAGAAGAAAGTGGTCGCATATTTAATCCTATTGCCATTTTTGATGACATTGTTGATTGGCACTTGGGTGAATATTTTTATGATGAGGTAACAATGAATACGATAAAAATTCACGCGAAGGATGCTATCAAAATCCTGATTTTATTCGGTATGTCGGGTTATTTAGCCTATACCATTCTCAGCGAAAATTTAGGCAATTACATCAACAATTCGCGCTTCGTGTGGCTGACATGGGTGGCGGTTGGCTTATTTTTTGTGTTGGGTGTGGTGAATCTGATGCCCTTTTTGCGTAAACCTGTCGATACTCCGCCGATGTTGCCCATCGAGACGACATCCATCATGCCCAAAAGTTGGATAGTCCTGCTGATTTGCGCCGTCCCGTTGTTGTTGGGCGTGCTGATACCCTCGCAACCGTTGGATGTCCGCTCATTGACAGGCACACTATCCACCAATGTGAGCGTGTCGAATAGCACCGTCATCACCCGCGACCCGCTCAAGCGCAATATTTTAGATTGGTTACGGGCGTTTTCGCTCGAAACGGATAAGACCGTTTTTGATGGCACAGAAGCCCAATTTAGCGGATTCATCTATCGCAATCCCGAATTTCCAGACGGACAATTCATGGTGGGGCGCTTTATTGTGGCGTGTTGTACCGCCGATGCCGACCCCGTAGGTTTACCCGTGTATGCGCCACAAGCGATGGATTTACCCGAAGGGCAATGGGTCGAAGTGCGTGGGACATTTTTGGCGGGCGATTTTCGCGGTGCAATCACGCCGATTTTACAAGTCGTGATGATTGAACCCATTGAACAACCGAAAAACAGTTATTTGTATCCATAGAAAGGATATGAATTGGATGAATAATATAAATTTCTCTAAGGGTTCTAGTCGCACCAAGCGCACTAAAGGCGCTAAAAATCACTCTTATAACAGATGGTTGTCTCAAAATTGGTTCAAAATAGCCCCTTTAGTGGGCTTCCAAAGTCGAATCGCTTGTGGCTTTGAGCCACAAGCGGGGCAACGGGGAAAAACACATGCCACCTAAATTTTTAACCCTAACCCGTTTCGACATTGGCGTTTTTGCTATATCGCTCCTGCTCATCTTGGCGATCGGCATCACCGTCATTTTCGCCATCCCCCAAGATGTGTTGCGCGTGGCATATTTGCGCCTAGATGAAAACGGATTTTATCAACTGTTTGTCGCAGACCCGTTTGATTTGAATAACAAACGGCAATTAACCGATGCGCCACGCGGGATTTTCGATTTTGATACCAGCCCAGATGGACGTAGCATCGTCTATACTGTCCGTGATTCGACCACATTCCACGCCGATTTATACCTGTTGGATGTCGATACGGGCAGGGTGACGGCGCTCACCAATTGCAAAGTCGAAGATAGCGATTGTTTTGCGCCCGTCTATAGCCCCACAGGCGAGTACATCGCTTATGAGCGCGTGCCTCTGAATAGCGATATTGGCACAGGCATTGGTAGTCCGCGCATTTGGTTGATAGATATTCGTACAACCGATATTCGCACCTTCCCGCTCATCAACGAGACGCAAATTTTAGGCACTGGCGCGGTTTGGTCTGGCGATGGGTCTGTGATTGCCTTTTATGATAACGCCAACGGGGGCATCGTCACCTATCGGTTAGCCGATGGTCAAGTTCAGTATGTGCCGTCCTCGTTTGGCGTGGCAGGGGCGCTATCGCCCAATGGCGATAGAATCATCTATTCCGAGATGACCTTCGATGGCACAACATCGACATCCCGCGCCTATCTGCAAATCGCCGATTTAACCAACGGGGTCTCGCAAATCTTGACAGACCCTAGTGACCAAGTAGATGACCAATTCAGCGCGTGGCGACCGAATAGCCAGCAGGTGGCAATCGGACGGCGTTATATGGATGACCGTTTTACACGCGGGGCGCAGGTGTATCTGCTCGATACGCGCACCACCGAGACAACCCCCTTGTTGATAGACCCGCGTTATTCCAGTGGCTTTTTTGTGTGGGATAAATCGGGCGAAAAACTGGTCATGCAACGTTTTCAGCAAGTCGGTGATGATGGCTTGCCCTATGCGCGAGGCACAACTGAGGTGTGGGTGTATGAATTGGCGACCCAACGCCTCATCAAAGTCGATGATAATTCGCGCAATCCGCGCTGGTTGCCTTAAGGATGGCATGTAGGGGCATGATATATTATGTCTATAATAATATTTTGAGGGACGATATACGCGCTCTGCGCTAATCGTCCTTATGGCAAATTAGAGTATCTATAGATGATATATGCGTTAATCGCCCCGTACAGGTCGTGGAAATTTTTAAGTGTGTACGGACAGATTAGAGGCTTTAGCCTCGTATATCTGCCCTTAAATAGAAAACACGATTCAGGAGTAATAATGGACACAGAAAACAATCATTCACAAGAGAACACCGAGATAAATCATTCCGAGACCGCCGACCCCAAAACCGTCTCGCCGTTGTTGGTCATTTTTGGCATCACAGGTATTGTTGGGGTGATGGTGGCGTTGTTGCTCATCTTCGCAGAACCGCGTCAACCCGCCCAAGATACGGTGAATATCGTCCTGACCACGCCCGCGCCACCGCGCCCGTTGAATGATTGGCAGGCAGAAGATTTCGCCCTGCAAGATTTAGATGGCAATACCGTCAGATTATCCGATTTTCGCGGGCGTGTAGTGTTTTTGAATATGTGGCATACCGCTTGTGAGCCGTGCGTGCGCGAGATGCCCGCCTTCGACCAATTCATGCGCGAACAAGGGGATGGTGGCGCGGTGGTCTTGGCGGTGAATCAATTGGCGCAGACCGAAGCCGATATTCGCCCATTTTTAGAAAATCTAGGCGTGAGCCGATTCATCGTGTTGCTCGATCCCGATTTTCTGATGACGGATTTATATCCGTATAATTTTTTCCCGACAACCTATGTGATAGACCCGCAAGGTATGGTACGATTCTTCAAAGTTGGTGAAATTGACCTTGCACAGATGCGCCAATGGGCAGAACAGTTAGAGGGATAATCGATGGATGCACTTTTACCCTTTCAGTTCCCGTTCAAAGATAAAGAATGGGGGCAAAAATTTGTGGTACTCGCGCTACTCACGTTGGCGATGACCGCATTTTTTGGTTTGGCAATCGTATTCAGCAACACCACGCCGATTTTAGCCATTATTCTGGTATCGGTATTTGTGATTTTGGGCTTGTTCCCGTTATGTGTCGTCTTGGGTTATTTATTGGGCATTGTGCGCCGCGTGGCGGATGATGACCCGATTGCGCTTCCGTATTGGGAATCGTGGGATGAACTGATTGCGCGTGGGGCAGGGTTATTGTTGGTCATCGGGATTTATAACATCCCCCTGATTATTTCGATTGTCCCCCTGATTTTCGTCCCGCGTTTTTTGGGGAATACCAATTTCGCGGGGTGGGCATCGTTGCTGATGCTATGCTGTGTCTTGCCGTTTGTGGTCATCATCACCGTTTTGGGTTGGTTATGTTTGGCGGTTGGCGCGGGTAAATATGCCAAAGGTGGGGGATTGAGCCTGTTCTTTCATCCAGAAGAACTCATCCGTAACGCTTTTGCTGTCGGGAGTGTATCCGCGCAATGGGTGATGTTGGTGATCGTGTATAACCTCGTGTTCACGGTGATGCTATTCATCCCGTGCATCGGCTGGACATTTTATGGCGCGTTCCTCATCCCCGCGCATGGGCATTTGTTGGGTCAATATACCAAATTTGTGAATAAGATTTCGCCATCTGCCGATAAAAAATTGCCCGCCAAAGCCAGACGGGGCGCATCACAACGCCCAACGCCTAAAAGCTCGCCCCCGTTAGGGTCTGCGTCTAAACGGAAATAGGGTATGAATCTGAAGCACATCTCTCCCTTGTGCCTGTACGGACGCGCTTCTGTGCGTCCTATATACACCAAGATAAGATTTTTGACCCCACCCCCTAACCCCCTCCCCACTATGTGGAGAGTGAGAATGATGCTAATTTTTCGCTGTTCCCTTCCCCTATGGAGTGTGGGAAGGGTCGGGGATAGGGGTGCTACCTTTGTGGACGGCAAGAATGCCGTCCGTATAGGCGAAGAGAGGTATTTTTATAGGGGATTTAGGGATGAGATTCAAAAATTAATACGGGTTATAGTATATTTTTTACTCCTCACGCTCATCGGTTGTACGCTCAATACCACGCCAGCACCCCCCACGGATGACATCCTCGCCGATTTGCCCACCCGTTTTATCATCCCAACGTATACCCCCATCCCTAGCATCACACCGACATTCACACCGCGCCCGACATCCACACCATCGCCGACACCCATCCCAACACCCGAACCCCTCGCCGAATTGGTGATTATCACCCAAGCCTTGCCCGCAGGTGTGGCAATCCCGCCCGAAGCCATCGGCGTGGTGCAAGTCCCTGTGCGGAGTATGCCGTTCAGCGCCATGACCGACATCACCGATATTGTGAACCGCGTCACACGGGTTGATTTGGGTTGTTATGAGCCGATTATCGAAGGCGTATTGGCGTTTCGTGAAGCGGGTAGCGGATTTTTGACCTTTGAAGATTGCCCACCCGTCCCACAAGCGCAACAACCGTTTCGGATGGTGAACATCGTGGTTGCGACGATATATTTGCCCGAAGGCACGCAAATTTTGCCCAATATGGTGGCTTTGCGTCCGTATCCATTTCATCTGATTCCGTTGGGGGCATTGACCAATTTATCCGATGCCATTGGCGCAATCACCCGCACCGATATTCTGCGCGAACAACCGATTACGGATGCACGAGTTAGCGGATAGAGTGAGTTATTGAAAATCATTTACACTTGTACGGATGCGCTTTTGCGCGTCTAAACAATATCAGTAGCACCGAAAAACCAACCATACCTATTCTGCCCCAACGCGCCTACAATAAACCCCGTTCTTATCCCATTAGCAATGGAGTTAGTCAATTCAATATGTCTGAACAAAAAACATATCTCATCACTGGGGGCGCGGGCTTTTTGGGGATTAACATGACCCGCTATTTATTGGCACGCGGTCATAAGGTGGTCTCGCTCGATTTGCTCCCGTTTGATTATCCAGAACGCCCACAAATCACCGAAGTGACGGGCGATATTCGCAACCGCGCCGATGTCGATAAAGCCATGCAAGGTGTGGATATTGTCATCCATACCGCCGCGGCGCTCCCGTTGTATAAAAAAGAGGATATTTTCTCGACCGATATTGATGGCACGCGCAATGTGATTGAAAGCGCCTATCAACATGGCGTTCAACGCTTCATCCATATTTCATCCACTGCCGTGTATGGCGTGCCAGATCATCACCCGCTTTACGAAGATGACAAATTGGTCGGTGTCGGTCCGTATGGCATCGCTAAAATCGAAGCCGAAAAAGTGTGCCTCGAATATCAAGCCAAAGGCATGATCGTCAGCGTGATTCGCCCCAAGTCATTCATCGGACCCGAAAGATTGGGCGTGTTCGCCTTGTTATTCGATTGGGCGAAAGACGGCAAAGGCTTCCCGATCCCAGGCAAGGGCGATAATTTGTATCAATATTTGGATGTCGAAGATTTATGCGATGCCATTTATCTGTGCGCCACCTTGCCCAAAGATAACGTGAACGATGTGTTTAATATCGGCGCGAAAGAATTTGGCACGTTCAAAGGCGATTTTCAAGCCGTCCTCGACCATGCGGGTTTCGGCAAAAAAGTGCGTTCATTCCCTGTTGCACCTGCGTTGTGGATACTGCGTATTTTAGACCGCCTGAAATTATCGCCCCTGTATCCGTGGGTATACGAGACGGCAATCAAAGATTCGTTTGTCTCCATCGAAAAAGCCGAGCAAAAATTAGGCTGGAAGCCGAAATTCTCCAATAAAGATGCGCTCATCCGCAATTACGATTGGTATGTGGCGAATTTAGCCAATTTTGAAAAACAAACGGGTGTCACGCACCGCGTCCCGTGGAGTCAAGGCGTGTTAAAGATTGCCAAGCGATTCTTCTAAAAACACATGCTTGGTGTAAAGGGACGATTCGCGCAGAGTGTAAGGGTTGGTGAGTTCATGCCCCAAAATTGTTCGTTAACATCGTAACCAAGTGGGCAGACATGCCGAATATCAGCTATAATAAAGCCACTTTTTAAGGTGTATGTCAGGATGGGGTGTTACACCTCATCCTTGATGTTTCGTGCCTCTTCCAACATGTTGACCAAATAATCCGTCATGCTCAAGGATTGCCCATACAATCCTTGTATTTCAAACTCTTTAACCCGCTTGCCATCACAGATGACATAAAAACACGCCATGTCAGCATCCAATTGGAAACCAACGGTTTTATTGGCATACTCATAGCCAACGCGATACCCATACCTATCAATAGGCGTTGCCCCATTATCGCTCAACTTACGCTTGAAAATCCGATTATCATAGTATCTGAGCCACGCATCTGGGTTGACCTCGTGAGGCAATTCTGGCAGTTT
This sequence comes from Anaerolineae bacterium, assembly GCA_034436155.1. Lineage (GTDB taxonomy): Bacteria > Chloroflexota > Anaerolineae > Aggregatilineales > Phototrophicaceae. The sequence goes on along the minus strand of DAOTVP010000030.1, from coordinate 437 downwards.
TGGCAAGTGTGGGAAGGCAACATAGTTATCTTTGACTTGCCCAAAATCGAGTTCCCAATGACACATGGGAGCGGGACGCTCGACAGGATGGTGTTCCCTCACCCGTGTTGGAATGCGTCCGCCCGCTTTGAGAATGCCCCACACGGTGTAACTGGAGCGTGGGAGGTACTCGTCTTTTAGGAGTGGGTCAATATGCAGGTGATACAGAATGGTTTTAGGACCGACAACCCGATTATAGACCGATTGCAATTGGTCACGAAAACTGAGAATTGCCATACAAACGCGCTTAGACACCCGTTTCGGGCGGGTTTTTGGCGCATGTGAGCGACTCTTAAAGGTGTCACGGGTGATGTGTTGGGCTTCTCGGATGCGCTTGCGCCACTTTTTCACCCATGACTGACTGCGATTTAAGGTTTGGGCGAGACGTGCGATTGACC
>DAOTVP010000029.1:0-6265 GCA_034436155.1 Anaerolineae bacterium | reverse complement strand
GTGACAATCACCTTAAACCCATGTGAGCCATATTTGGCTTTGGCAAAATCCAAGACTTCCCACCCATCGGCACCGGGCAGGTTAATATCCAACAAAATGAGGTCGGGTTGATGTTGCTCAAGCCATTCAATGGCAGAATCGCCATTGGTCACATGATGCAATTCTAATTGAGAATGATTCCGCAAGCCCAATTGCACCAATTTAGCAATACCCGTATCATCTTCGACTTGTAAGGTGATTATTTTGTCTGCCATTATGTCTTTTCCTGATATGTCATGTAATATCATCTGAACGATATAATCTCATTTTAAGAGGATTCTATCGCATATACAACCAAAATTAGGTTACGATGTGGTTCTAAAAAGCAAATATTGGCATGACGAATTTCATAAAGTGGCTGTGGGCGGATATACACTACGCTAATCCGCCCATACACATCATTTGTTGTTGATGTTCAGGGTATCACACGGTGGTTGAGCATGTCATTGGCGGCTTTGACCAAACGGCGCAGTTCATCTTCCATATCGACCGTGATGCCATCAAGAATAGCCGCATCTCGAAATAAATCGCGGGCTTCGCGCAAATTATCTTGTCCCTGCCGTAATTTACGCAATCCCTGACGCAATTTATCTCGCGCTTCGCGGTTAATCGGGTTGGTGGGATGACTCGGAAAATCCCATCCGTGAATCGCGGATACCCGTTGGAGGTGATCTAAAAAATCGTCAACTGTGGCGATTTGCATGGCGGCGGCATCTTGTAAAACAGCTTGTAACGCCTCGCTCAGAGACGGTTCAACACCAAAATCGAGCGTGGTCACATCTTGATAGCGATTTTCGACATCGGTCATGTTACTTGGTTGTGGTCTGAGCGTGGTTTTGTAGGGGGATAATCCTGTAAACACCGAGTATAAAATACCGACACATAAATTATGCACATCCATCCGAAAAAATCCGCCCGCGTTGGCACGATTTTCGATGAGGCGCGAGCTATTCAGGTCGATGATGGTCAATTTGCTCCCATCCCAATAGACATGTTCCAGTTTATGGTCTAAATACACGATGAAATTGCGATGCGCCGTCTGGAGAAAGTGGGCGAATTGCACCGCCAGCGCTAACCCTTCTTCAGATGGCAAGCGCCAACGGGTATTCGGTTGGTTGGGCTTCATCTGATAAAACAGGTTATGATGACGGGGCAGATTGGGCAAAGCGAGGTAGGGTCGCCAGCCTTTTTCGGCGTAATCGGGCATAGCTTGCGAGAATTGAGAAACGTTTGTACCAAATGAGACCAATTCCCCAGAAAGTGGTGTTTCATCTGAGTTTTGGATGTATCCGCAATCGAGCAATTTGACCACATGTGGACTTTCTGCCAGTCGCGTGAGCAAATCGGCTTCATGTGGAAAGGCGCGATATTCCCATTTTATATCACCATCTTGCGAGAGATGTTCGGGGCGCATCACCTTAAACGCCACCGATTTGCCTGTTTTTTTATCTTGCGCCTCGAATACACGGGCATAATGCCCAAGCGCGAAGGTGTCTATCAAATTTTGAATATGATACAATTCTGAAAGGTTTGTCATGTGAATATGAATATCTTCCGCTAATCGCTTGTCTGTAACGTGTAAATTCTACTATAATGAGATGAGAGAATGCAATTTGAGGCTTTAGGATAGATAATCACCATGCTGTTTAATCGGGTGTGTTGGCACAATTCGCATGTTTACAAGGAGATGCTCCATGTTTAAGCCGGGACGGGGAATTCGTTTACGGAGTAGTGGACGCAGTGACACAGGTCAAATGCGTGATAATAATGAAGATAGCATCCACCTGTGGTCTCATGGCGAACATATTGTGCTGGCGGTTGTTGCCGATGGCATGGGTGGGGCGGTTGCAGGTGAAGAAGCCAGTCGCATCGCCGTAGAAAGCATCGAAAAGGGTTTAATCAATGGCGCAATTAACCCCGATACCTATCATCATATGGATGAAGACACCCTCGTCAAGCAACTGAAAATTTCTGTCCGCAACGCCAATAACAACATCATCGATCAAGCCCAAAAACGTCCCGAACTGAAAGGTATGGGGACGACTGTCACACTCGCTTTCATCCGCAATACCTATGCGATCATTGGACATGTGGGCGATAGCCGTGCCTATTTGGTCGATGGTGGCGATGGTCATATTATGCAGGTGACATCTGATCACAGTTTTGTGCAGGCATTGGTGAACGCGGGTCATATCACCGAAGAAGAAGCCGAAGAACACCCCATGCGAAATGTGCTATATCGGGCATTGGGGCAATCCCGCGATATTGAAGTGGATATTTATTACGAACAACTGCATGTTAACGATCGACTGGTACTGTGTTCTGACGGGCTAACCTTGCATGTCAAACCACAAGAAATTGCCCAGATCGCACTTGGACAAGATGACCCCGATAAAATCGCCGAGTCGCTCATCGCACTCGCCAATAAACGTGGCGGGCGCGATAACGTGAGCGTGTTGGTCATTAAAGTCGAGCAAGATGAAACCCATTTGCTCAACGAATTTGATGATGTGGATGTGGATTTCGATACTGCCGCCTTCTCCGTCGGCGATATGGGCTTTGGGTTTGAATCATCTGAATCATCCAACTATCCCAAACAAGACCTCAAAAAATCGGCTTATCACGAGCAATAAATGAAAAATTAGCCAAATAGTCACCACTTTGTCGCTAAAATTCGTGTTAATTGGGGGATTAGTGTATAATGGGTATCAATACGATGGCATAACCGAATTATAACCAGAGGGTCGTACCCATGTCGGATACTCCACCAACCAATACCTCCCCCAAAGGGGGATGGCAACTTCCAAAATCAGGCAGTGCCTGGCAATTTGTCGAACAATCCGCCACCGCATCGGAAGGATGGCAATCTACCCAACCGATAGAAATGCCCGCGCTACCGCCCAACTTGGATGAAACACCCCAAAATACAGGGTCATGGCATTTGCCCAGTCCAGAAGATACCCCATACGATTCAGACGATACAATCACCCTCGTCAGCCCAGAAGAGGCGCTCGAAGCGATGTTGGCATCGTCATCGCCAACACCAGAGCCAGCCCCTGCCCCCACCCCACAACCGATTCTTGCGCCCGAAGATTTAATCGCGCTCATCGAACAATCGAATACCACGCCCGAAGCAGACGATTTTAATATGATGGGCATGAGCGAATTGGTGGCATTGGCATCATTGGCAGAAAACACATCCAAACCCAGCACTGCCACACTCACCGATGAATTGGCGCTTGTCCCTGCCGATAAACTCTCGCCCGCCGAGCGCGTGTTGATGGGGCAACCACCTGTTGGCGATCATCAGACCACGCAAATTTTGCACGGTGAAGTGGTCGATGAAGACCCCAACGACCCCGCCGTCATCGCACGCAAACAGATTGAAGCCCTGATGGCAGGCGAAAGCGAAGCCAACCTCAACACCGACCCGGCCCAATATGCCACCCAACAATTATTTGAATTGGGCGCGACAGGCACGAATAAAGTTCAAAGCCCTACCGATTATGCCCGCGAACAATTGGCACAATTGGGGATGATCGAAGACGACATGACCCCCATCCCAACAGGCACGCAACCGCTCAATTTTATAGATCCACGGGATGAAGAACTCGCCAAAAAATTTATTGAATCACAAAATAAAGTCCGTTTATTACGTCAACAACGCGATGCCGGTCAAATTTCGTGGGATGAATTTGAAGCCCAACTGCGCGAGACGATGGTTCTCGATTATGACCAAGTATGGTGGGTCATGGACAGCGATGTGGATATTTGGTACAAAGCCCAAGGTAGCAATTGGGTCGAAGCCACGCCCGATGCCCTCAGAAAATATAACGCCGTTCAACAAGCGAGCGGTAGCAGTGCCAGAATGACGCAGGTGGTCAGCGATTCGTTGCCCTATCTGGATACAACAGGCAATCGTGCGGGTGTCGGGAATACCGAATATTCCAATCCGAGCGATATTCCACTTGACGAATATAACATGCCCTTGCCCAAGCAAGTCTCGCAGATAGATCCCGAAGCAACGGTTGCCAGCTCCGCCGCCTTCAATATGAGTACCCAGCCCAATATGCCTATGGATATGGGCATGACACAACCCAGTAGTGGGCAATCGTATGCCCAACCGACTGTCATGGCGCAACCCGTCAATTATGGCACCATCGAATCGCCGATGGGCATTGACGAAGATGCGTTAGATGATGATTACGATTATGATGTGGATGAAATCGAAGACGATCCCGATAGCATCTACGAAGAAGCCAAGACCAATCAGCGCCGTCGCATGGTGTTGCTTGGGTCATTAGCAGGCACAGGCATCATCGGCTTGTTCTTCTTGGGTGGCGCAGGGATTGTCGCCGCGGCATTGCTGTGGTATCAGAGCCTGACCGATTCATGGAAGCCAGCCATCGCCACCTTATCACAAGTCCAAGAGACCAGTTTCCAGACGGTGACATTATTAGATAGCAGTGGGGAACGCATCGCCACCCTATCGCGTGATGGCTATCAAAAAGTGCGTATCCCTATCACCGATGTATCGCCCTATTTCTTGCACGCCATCATCACCATGTACGCGCCCAATTTTTACGATACCAGCACATGGGGGACGGGTGAAATCATCAGCGCCTTCATCCAAAATACCACCAGTGGCGATGTGACACAGGGTGTAGATAACATCACCCGTTTGGTCGCTCGCAATATGGTGATTACGCCCAACGGTGGCTTGCCCGAAAATAGCACCGATGAAACGGCGGTCGCCGCAGAAGTGGCACGCACCTATACCAAAGACCAAATTTTGGAAATTTATGTCAATGATTTGCTGTTCTTTGGCAATCAGACCTATGGCATCGAAGCCGCCGCCGATTTTTATTTCGGTATTGATGCCAGCGATCTCAATTTTCCGCAAGCGGCATTATTGGCGGCAATCACGCAAAATCCCGCTGCCTTAGAACCCGTCAACAACCGCCAACTCGCCACCGATGAAATGACCATCCTGATGGATAAAATGGCGACGTTGGGTTGCCTCACCTTCACTCACACCACCCCACCCCCGTATGGCACAAATGGCGCGTTTTGTGTGGATGTGCCGTTGGTGCAATCGCCCCAAGTGGCGTTGGATAAAGCGCAAGTGCTGGTCAAAATTTTTGAATCGCGCCAAGCGATTGCCTCGCGCTATCCGCATTTTGTCGAATTGGTGCGCGAACAACTCGAAACCACGTTCAACGCCAATGAAATTTATCGCGGTGGTTATGTCGTGACCACCACGCTCGACCGTACCCTGCAAGATATGGCGCAACAAGCCCTCATCACACAAGTCAATAATTTGCGGACGAATAACGTGAATACAGGCGCGGTGATCGTCATAGATCCACGCAACGGCGCGATTTTGGCGCTCGTCGGTAGCCCCGATGCGCGTAATGCCGAGATTAACGGTCAGGTAGATGGCACGCGGGTGTATCAACAAGCGGGCGATATTATCAAGCCGTTGATATACGCCACCGCGTTGAACGGTTATGATATTAACGGCAACGGCATTTTAGAAGCCAACGAATATTATACCCCCGCCAGCATTTTATGGGATGTCCCCACCGAGATTAACGGCTATCGCCCAACCAATATCGGTAATGTCACCAATGGCGCATATCCCTTACGCCGTTCGGTCCAAAATGTGTTGACAATCCCCGCCGTCAAGACGTATCAAATTTTTGGCGAGACCGCCTTCCGTACCACCGCCGAAGCGATGGGCGTGCGTTTCCGTGGCGACCAACCCTTCACGGTACAAACAGGCGCGGGCGCGGTGGATGTCCGTCTGATTGATATGGCGGTATCGTATGGCACAATCGCCAACGCGGGGGTGCGGATGCGTCCGTATGCCATCGAAAGCATTGTAGATAGCAACGGCAACCCCATTCCTATCCCAGGACGTGAGCAACCCGTCCAAGCCTTGCGCCCAGAAGTGGCATTTTTGATGCAAAACATCCTCAGCGATGATGCCTCGCGTGCGCCGATTTATCCACTCAATTCGCAACTCAACATTCAAGGGTTGCCCTCGTTGGATGTGGTCTCGACCATGCACGGCACAAGCCTAACCCAAAGCGATTTGTGGACGGTGGGCTTCACCCATAACCGTGTCGTTGGCGTGTGGTTGGGGACATTTGATGATACACCCATTTTGAATAATATTGTCGGGTTTAATGGTGCCGCGCCACTGTGGAATCAGGTCATGCGG
>DAOTVP010000028.1:0-77835 GCA_034436155.1 Anaerolineae bacterium | reverse complement strand
AATCCACACCATCACCACCGCCACGGGGATAACCACACCAATTTCGTGGCTGAATATGCCGATAAACCCCGCCAAGTTGCCCAACATCAACGCCCATATTGCGCGTTTTTGAAGCCATATCAGGCTACACCACACCGTCAACATCAGGCATAGCGCCAACAATGTGTGGAACATCGAGCCTATCCATGTGATGGCTTGATAACTGAACGGAAACAGGATAAATCCGTTGCTCGTGATGACCGCCATGAATAATTTTCGGGTCGGGATTATCCGATAGGCGATTTTGCCCAATAATATGCCCGATGCGCCGAATAAGATGATATTCAACCAATGCAAACCAATCGCATCATAAAATCCCGCGAAAACGGCACTGATTTTCCACAGAGTGAACACCGCAGGGCGATAATACAGATAATCGGCGTTGCCAAGCCACACATCCAAGCCATTCGAGGTTTCGAGTAGCCGAAATTGCGGTCCGTCATCCCCAAAAAAGGGCAAGCCTATCGAATAGCCATACACCGCCAACGCCGTCAACATGGGCGAAGCGAATAGCAACCATTTAATCAAACGGGAATGGGTCATCGGTCGCTCCGATATAGGGGATAATCGCAAGGTCATTCGGCAATGTGTCTGAGGTGGTTACATCCAACGCCGATAACCGTTCTAACGTCTGTTGATGATACACCCCCGCAAAAATATCGCATCGCGCATCATCAAACGGCATCGGTAAGGGAATATGCCGATATTCGGTCTGGATTTCACCTTCGCGCCAAAATTCAAACGGATATATATCCGCCCAGACATGCCCGTCTAGTTGCGCCACCAATGCGTCATCACATACCACATGCACAAACGGTTTTATGGGCGCTGGATTTTGGACTTGCCAGCGTAATTTGACCAACAAGGCATTTTTTTGTGGCAGATAAACCGCCCCGCTATCGGTCAGGGTGACGGTTTGGTCGAATATCACATCGGGCGTATCATCGCCGATGATGTTCGGCGTGCCGACATACACAGGGTAAAATGTCGATTCGTGAAATTGGGTGACGTAAATGGTGGCACTATCCAACGCCAACGCACGGGCTTCATCCCACGAGGTTGCGGGGTCATGCAGATACACATCATACCCTTGCGCCCGATTGATTTCGTCAATTTTAGCGGTGCGTATCATCGGCAAAATGCCCGTATTGACCCAGATTTGGCGGTCATAATCCACCAAGTAAAACATCATGGCAACACCTTCTGAACCGCGCAAAAATGTCCGATTTTCGGGCTTGGGGGTGATATAATCGGGCGCGTTGACCAGCAATATAGGGGTGGTTTGCGGATTTTGCGGTTGGTTTTGGATGTAGTCGTGCAAACGGCGCATGTAATCGTTGAGGATGAGCAGATGCTCGCGCCGTGTGTGGATAAATGGGATGCTGATGATGAGCATGAGGGCGCAGGTAAAAATAATCAACAATCGCATTGCCCATCGTATCCATAATTCCTTATGCTTGTACGGACGCGCTTCTGCGCGTCCTGCTTCTGCGCGTCCATCATTGTATATTTCATGATTATCGGACAGTATGTATGCCGTCCCTACGGGCATATTTTGGGATATTTGGGCGGATATACGGCTTCGCCTAATCCGCCCGTACAAATCATATTTTTGCCATGCCCATGTTTGCCTTTTAGCCCCCTCTCCACCCTGTGGGGAGGGGGTTGGGGGTGGGGATTGCCACATCGCGCCGAATAATGCCCCATAAAATAGGTGTAACCCCATGCCTGCATAAATCAAAATGCGCGGCGAGCCGTCTACGTATGCCGTATCGAGTAATATCACCGTTGGCATGAGCGCCATCAGATACCACATCACCCCAAAAACGGCGATGCGGTTATAAATCGGTGCAAAAATCGTGATGAGGCATAATCCCCCACCCAAAACAACTATCCCTATCACAATTGTCACCCATGCGGGTGGTGTATCGGTGATGAGTGGGCGCAATAATGCCGAGAGCGGATAGGCGGCGGATTGTATCATAATCGCAAACGATTCGACCATGTTGCCAATCGGTTGCAATCCACCGACACTTTCGGCACGCGGGACGGTGACATACAACACCAGATAGATAATTGTGATGATGATAATCGGCAAAATGAGCGTGATGATTCGGCGCGACAATATCGCTTTGTAGCCATACGCCGTCCAAATGGTTAATAACGTGATTGGCGCGATGAGGACACCGTTTTCGTGGCTGAATATCCCCCAAAACGCGCTTAGAATGGCGACTATCAGCCAATAGGGGCGCGGATTTTTCCACCACAGCAACGCCGTCCAGATTGTGAGCGCGGTACAAAAAATCATGCTGGTATGGAACATCGCGCCGACCAATATCACGGTTTGATAATTGAACGGAAATATCACCCACCCCACACCAACACCTAGCGCGGTGATATGGCGAAATTGGGGCATGAGCCGATAGGCAATCGCCGCAAGTAGCACGCCCGTCATGCCGAATAACATCAGGTTGAGCCAATGTAATCCCAGCGCATCAAATCCCCCCGCAAGGACGGATGATAATTTCCAGATGCTGAATACGGCGGGGCGATAATAAAAATAGGCGGGGCTACCGAGCCATTGGTCAAACCCTGTGAATACCTCGACCATCCGAAATTGCGGACCATCATCTAAAAAGAGTGGTAAGCGGATGGTGTAACCATATAAAATCGTAGCGAGGATGATAGGGATGGTGAAAATGAGATAGCGCAATAATTTCATCCTTCGCCTCTCATTCGTGCGAGAAACTCATCCTTCTGCACACTACGGACGACAAGAAGGTGTGAGGTTCTAATACGCATTTCGGTTCAATCGGAGCATGGCTTGGATAATTGTGCGGATGATGATTTTAATATCCAGCCATAACGACCAATTTTCGACATACCACAAGTCGTAAGCGGTGCGTTCTTCGATGGATGTATCCCCACGTAGCCCATTCACTTGCGCCCAACCCGTCATGCCCGCTTTTTCGCGGTGACGTTCCATATAACGCGGGATTTTTTCGCGGAATTGTTGCACATAATGCGGGCGTTCTGGGCGCGGTCCGACCAGACTCATGTGACCAAGCAACACATTAATCAGTTGGGGCAATTCATCGAGTTCGGTTTTGCGTAAAAATCTGCCGATTTTAGTGACGCGCGGGTCATCTTTGACCGTCCAGCCAATGCCTTTCGATTCGGCATCTTGGCGCATGGTACGAAATTTGATAATCGGGAACGGGCGACCATCCAACCCCATGCGAATTTGCGAATAAAATGGCGACCCAGGACTATCTATACGGATGATGGCGGCAATCAATAATAAAATTGGCGATAAGAATATCAACCCAAATAACGCGCCAAAAATATCTAACCCGCGTTTGAGGCTGAGTCGCCAACCGCGCAGGGCAATATCGCGCACGGTGAGCAAGGGCGTTCCGCCCAAATCGTCTACGTTCAAATCGCCCGCCATATACGCGAAAATATCAGGATAAATTTTGATATCTACCCGTCCGCGCTGGCATAGCGTGACTAACTCGACAATTTCGGCGCGTTTGGCATCGGGAATGGCGATGATGACTTGTTCAACACCGTAATGATCGATGATGATAGGCAGATCGGGATACAAGCCCAACACAGGGAATTTGCCAATTTTACCTTTTGGTCTGACAGCATTGGTGACAACCCCGACAATCTGATAGCCTAAATCGGGATTGCGTTGGATGCGATAGGCAATATCATGCACCACGCGCCCCGTCCCAACGAGTAACAGGTTATCGCGCACCACCCCACGCCGTCTGAAACTGGCTTTGAGGATACGATGCGCCTCGCGCCCCGCCACCACCAAAATCACGCTGAGTATCCAGTTATAAAAGAACATCGTGCGCGAATAATCGACATCGAAACCCGTATTGCGGAAGAACAATTCTTGCAAACCACTGGCAAGCACCATGCCAATCGTCACCGCACCCAACACATTGCGGGCGTTATCTATCCTGCTGGTGACGCGCCGTTGGTGATACAGTCGTGAAAAATAAAAGACAATAACCACCAAGAGCATCTGCAACAGCATAATCGGCAAAAAGCGCCCAAATGAGGGCAAATCATCGGGGACGGGGCTGGTAAAAAGGGGAATATACAGTCGCGCCACATACGACAATAAAAATGCCATACCGAGCGATAGGATGTCCGATAAAAAGAGCATGGCATCGAGCAAGGCTTTTATGCGATTCGACCGCGCATTTTCTGCGCGGACTTTCATCAACTGTTGGGGGTTGGGAGCGGAGAACGGCGAATTTCCTGCCATAGTTGTCGTCCTCCCTTGACCATTAACCCCGTTAGGACGAGGCTGTGTAACCATAAGGGTGTCGTCTTCCGATAATGTTTGCGATAAAACAGGAGCATGGCACGATAAAATTCGTATTGTGCCTTTTTACTTTTCTTGCTGGCGGCACGCTTGACATGCCATACAATCACCTGCGGGTGATAAATCACCTTCCAACCCGCTTGTTTAATCCGCAGAGACCAGTCTAAATCTTCACCATACATAAAAAAGGTTTCATCCAATAAACCCACTTGTGCAATTGCCTCTTTACGCAATTGCATATATGCTCCGACCACCGAATCGACTTCGGCTTCTTGATCTTGGTCGAGGTAAGTCATGTTATAGCGGGCAAAACGTGGGTTTTTGGGGAATAATTTGGCGAGTCCAGAAAAATGATAAAACGAAACGATGGGGGTTGGAAATCCGCGCCGACAGGCTTTGTCGAGTTGCCCATTTTCTTTGAGCAACAATTTGGGTCCTGCGATGCCAACATCAGGGCGCGAATCCATAAATTTGACCATCTCATACAACGAAGTCGGCGGGACTTCGGTATCTGGATTGAGCAACAAGGCATAGCGGGGCGCATCATCATCTACATCACCCACACCGCGATACCCCAACCAACGCAAACCGAGATTATTCCCATACGAAAAACCACCGTTCACATCACTGGCGATGAGATGGGCTTGGGGAAATTCGGCTTTTACCATGTCAGGGCTACCATCGGTCGAGGCGTTATCCACCACGACAACGCGGTACGAAAAATCGCCCTCACTCGCAAAAACCGTCTCTAATGTTTTGCGGAGTAGGGCTTGGGTATTCCAGTTGACGATGACAATACCTAAATCAATCATAAAGATGATTTTCCTTATAATGTGTTTAAGAATCAAGACCGATTTTAACACACAACGAGCGATATTACATGGCGCTATGCCACCGATTTATGCGTTTTTAGCCGTTGGCAAGGTTTTGAGCGGTGCGCCACGCAACGCCGCACGCATGGCATCGCGGTCATCCCAGGGATATTCGATGATCCCAAAACACATACTCTGTTCGTGACCTTTGCCACACGCAATGACAATATCACCCGCATTTGCCATCTGGCACGCCACATACAACGCCTCGCCCCTATCAGGCACACGAATAAAGGTCTGATTTTCGATGCCCCCTTTAGAAATTGCCCCTTGTGCCATCATGTCTAAAATTTGGTCTAATGATTCAGTGCGCGGGTCTTCGGCGGTGAGGATGGTCATATCGGCAATCTGCACCGCGACTTCTGCCATCATACGCCGTTTTTCGACATCACGTAAGCCTGCGCTCCCAAAAACAGCGATTAATCGTTTGCCTTCAGGGAGCATGGCTTTGGCGGTGGTCAGGGCATTTTTGAGCGCGTTGGGTGTATGGGCAAAATCGACAATCGCGGTAAAATTTTGCCCCTCGTCAATCCGTTGCATCCGTCCCGATACGGCTTGTACATCGGCTAACCCGTTTTGGATGTGTTCCCATGTGGCGATGTGGCGCGTGGCAGAAATCGCCGCCAGCGCATTCATCACATTGAATTGACCGAGCAGGTGAATGGTTATATCCGCTTGGTCATCGGATATGCGGACGGTGAAATGCGTGCCATCGGGCAAATAACGGATATTCGTGGCGATGACATCGTTTGTATCTCCTAGCCCATAACGCATCACAACATCGGCTTTTTTACGTGCGAAATAATCGGCATTCGGATCATCTCCATTGACGATAGCACGTTTGATAACATCCGCCTTATATTGGCTGGTGGATAGCATATCGAACATGATGCCTTTCGCATCGCGGTAGGCTTCAAACGAGCCGTGATAATCGAGATGTTCGTGCGTGAGATTGGTGATGACCGCCGTATCAATATCCACACCAACCAAACGTCCTTGTGCCAAGCCATGACTGGTCATTTCGAGGACACAATGCGTTAAACCTGCCTCGACCATTTGCGCCATATACATCTGGACTTCGGGCGCGGTGGGTGTGGTGACATGCAAGCCTGTGTCGGCGGTGGTACTGCCCAAATCGGCGGCGATGGTGCTGATATAGCCTGTTTTTCCGCCTGTCGCGTGTTTGAGGATGCTGTGGATGAGCGTGGTGGTGGTGGTTTTGCCATCTGTACCCGTCACGCCGATGACCGTCATTTTACGCGCAGGAAAATCGTAATAGGCGGCGGATAACATGCCGATTGCCGATTGCGAATCGCGCACTTGGGCATACGGGACGGCTAACCCGTCTATCGGCTTTTCGCCGACAATCGCCACCGCGCCGTTGGCAATCGCTTGGGGGATAAAATCATGACCATCAACCGATTTGCCCTTGCGTGCCACAAAAATCCCGCCTTGTTGAACGGCAGATGTTGATTCGGCAATCGGCGCAGTGATGGGGATGTTGGTATCGCCCATAGTAAATAACACATCCTCTGTTGGCAGATGGCTCAATAATTGCCCAAAGGTCGTCATAGTTAATCAATCACTCCATGTATGAAAGCAAAAGTTAAACAAGAATAACTTGTACTTGAACACCTAGTTGTTTCAAAAATTCTGTACAAGTTTCCCATGTTAACGGAAAATAGTCTGTGTCTGCGCCTGCCAGATACATGACAATATCAACAAGCATTTCAATATCTTCATCAGGATAAAACCCACCGTCTACCATACATTGTTCTGCCCAATCCACTAATTGAGCGCGAGACATTTGCCCATTGAGATAATCTAGCAATTTTTGAGTGACCAGTTGTTTGGTAATCATGATAGTGTTTGATGTCCTGTATCTATCGGAAACTTCTGGTGAATTTCCACGAGCTGATTATTATCATTATATATCTCTTGTATCACAAAAAGGGTGTTTTCATCCGCATCAACAATCTTAATCATGCGTTGAAACCCATCATGACCTTTTCTATCATACCAATAGCGCCTGCCACCATCGGGTAAATCTTCCCAATTACGATACTCTTTTTCATTTTTTCTACGAGTTGCCACACATCCCCCTAATAAAAAACGAGAGGCATACGCCCCTCGTTTGGGTGTTACAAGAAATAAGTATCGCACTTAGTTCAAGCGGGTCGCCAAGGCGTTCAAATCACGGCGCACGCTACCATCCACCACACGTTCACCAGAACGGATGATGAGACCACCCAAGATGTTGGGGTCTACGCGGAAAGTGACGTTTTCGTTTCCGATTTCTTTCTTGACACGGGTTTGTTCTGCGCTGTCTAGTGGCATGGCAGAGACAACTTCCACATTGCCACCCATGTTTTTAGCATCGGCTGGCACTTTGGAGAAGAAATCGTTGATGAGGTCTTTTTGGCGTTTTTCGTCTAATGCTTGACCGATGAGGCGTTGGGCAACGGCAATCGAGATATTGGCAACTTGACCACGCAGGGCGCTGAGTTCGACATTGCGTTCTGCTTCGATTTGGGCGCGACCTTCAGCACGAATCTTTTCGGCGGCATTACGGGCTTCGGTTTCGATGGCTTTCGCCACTTCATCACCACGGCTACGCGCTTCTTCTACGATTTTGTTGGCTTCTGCGCGGGCGTTTGCCAAAACTTTTTCGGCTTCAGATTCGGCATTCTTGAGCGCATTGGCGGCTTTGGCGGCATCTTCAAGCCCTTTTTCGATTTTCGCGGCGCGTGCATCGAGCATGTTGGTCATCGGTCGCCACAGGAAAATCGTCAGAAGGGTGAAAAGCAGGACAAAGTGGATGAATTGGGACAGCATAAAACCAAAATTGATGCCCAATTTATCTAATGGACCCGCTTCGGCGGTCTCGGCGGCGAAAGCTGGCGAGACCATAAAGAGCATCCCGACAACGGCTACCGCGATAATATATTTTCTGAATCCTCGCATTGTTGTCATCCTTTCTGGATAAGACCGTTGGATTAACCCAACACGAAGACGATGAGCAAAGCGACCACCAAGGCGTAAATAGCAATAGCTTCGGTGAACACGATAGCCAAAATCATGTTTGTTTGGATGGTACCCGCGGCATCTGGGTTACGCCCGATGGCTTGCATCGCACCTTGCGCCAACAAACCGATACCGATACCAGGACCCAACGCGCCGACCATGGCTAAACCAGCGCCAATCGCTTTCAAACCAACTGATAAGGAATCCGCTTCAATCATTTCTTAATCACTCCTATGTGTTTAGTGTCTTTATAATCTGATAAATTAAGCATGTTCTTCGGCATGGTCGTGTTCATCGTCATGATGATGCGACTCTTGCGCTTGAACAGAGAATACAACCGTCAACACGGCGAACACCAATGCTTGCACCCCACCGATGATGAGTTCCAAGCCATAGATGACACCAGGGACGAGTACGGCAACCAAGAATGTCACCGCCATCAACGCCACGCCACCCGCGAACAAGTTACCGAACAACCGGAAGGCAAGCGAGACGATTTTACCAATTTCTGAGATAATTTCAATCAATCCGACCACGAAATCAATCGCACCAAGCGGGCGTTTGCCCAAATTGCCGAGCGCGGTGATGTTGACGAATTTCTCGAAATAAGCAGGACCCAATGCCCAAACACCATACACTTGCACCAACACCATCGAGAAGATGGCGAGCATGAAGGTCAGGCTGAGGTCGGTTGCTGGACCGCGCACGAATGGTGTGATGTGGAATAAGAACGGCGCGGGTTTGGCAGGGTGATCGAGTTGCGCTTGGGTGAATGTGACTGTCGCGGTGGGATAATACATTTGTGTATTATAGAAATCGCGTTGTTGTGTCAATTCATCTATCAATTCAGCGTGAGCTTTGCCCTCTTCAGAATCAGGGTCTACCGTGATGGAATTAAGACGATTGAGTTCTTGGTCAATGGCAAAAATTTCGAGTGCCGCGGTATGACGAATTTCTTGGCGCTCGACTTCGCGTTCTGCCTTATGATGTTCTTCAACCGCTTTGGCGACCTTTTCTTCGAGTTCGTGCAGTTTATCTTCGTTGGCTTGGCTCAGTTCACCTTCGGGCAAGGTGGCGCGGAATTCTTCCAATTCGGCTTCGGCGGCGGTCAGGGCATTTTGGGCTTCTGCCACCTGAAGTTGCGCGGCAGTAATGGCGCGTTCAATGGTCTCGGCATCTTCAAAATTATAGCGTGACCATTCTTTGGTGAAATAATGATGACAGGCTTCTTCCATCTCGGCAGTTTGGGTTGTACCCGCGTTCAGTGGCGAATCGACCCACAATTGATAACCGTTGGCGTTGACCTGAATCATCGGATAGCCCTTGAATCCAACATGGGCGCAGTGCATTTTACCGACTGTTTCCACACCAGGGAGCAATTTCATATAATTTGCGGTCAGCAAAAAGAAAAAGATAGTTGCCACAATGGGCCACAATAATGGTGTGGTGCGGAGTTTATCCCCAGCGATTCCTGCCAAAAAGTTACGGAAACCGCCGATGAGGATTTCAAACATACTTTGTAAACGGCTCGGAACTTCGCGCCTCCACCCCTTCGTCATTGACCAGAGGATAACCGTGATGAGAAGCATGAGCAACCCTGTGAGAACCGTCCCGATGAACGAGTTCGTCAAATCCCATCCGGGCAAAAAGTCGGCTTGTACGACTTCACCCGGGACGGTGATGACTGGGAGCGCCACACCTATCCCATTGCTAGGCATCCACACGAAGGGGATGAGACCGCAAAAGACCACAGCGACAAATAGGATAATTCCTAAAGCAATAAAGCCGCGTTGTCTTGTACTCACGGACTACTTCTCCTTTCTGGGGTAAAACAATAAAATAAAGTCTTCAACGTATAAAACCTCCTTCGTTTTATCGATTAGTTTTGTTCGTCATCAGCATAAATCCGATTGAGATGAATTTTAGTCGCCCGCAACGCAATCCACACCATGACGTACAAACTGATTGGCACACTCAGCACGACCATGCCCATAATGCACAAGCCACGCTGTCCAAGTAAACTCCCCAACCATGCTCCGATCGTGATAGAGATGAGGATAATCACCATGCTGGCGCAACCTGCTTGGGCAGAGATGAAAGCAATTGTCAGGTTGCGGAGACGGTTTGTCACCTGTGTTGGTTTATTTTTCATGAGCCACTTGGCAAATTTATGCCTTTTGCACTAACAATCGCGCATTTTATCACAAAGACTAAAAAAATACCATAAAGTAACGATTTTTTCAGGGATTTATTATGAAAGTTGGGTGAGATATATCGCGTATCAGGTGATAAGGGCGCAATATATTGCGCCCTTACGAATTATTTATGCAAACAGCGTACTCGCACTGCTCAACGCCCAATTGAAGATGGCTTGTGGCAACACACCGAGGATAATCACAATCACAGTGGTCGCGCCCAGCATCCAAGCATTGGTCAAATTGAGCGTGATCGGCACTTCATCATCGGCATGGCGATCGACATAAATCACTTTGATGACCACCAAATAATAGTAGAGCGCGATAATCGCGTTCAACACGCCGACTAACGCCAACCATTCTAAACCAGCATTCACGGCGGCATTGAATAAGAAGAATTTGCCGAAGAAGCCCGCGGCAGGTGGAATACCTGCCAGCGAGAGCAAGCCGATGGTCATCGCCAACGCTAACCACGGATTGCGACGGCTTAGACCCGCGAGGTCGCTGATATTTTCGCTACCCGTTGCTTCGGTGAAGATGACAATCACCGCGAAGGCGAGCAAATTGGTGAAGGTATACATGAACATATAAAATGTGACGGCGGCGACACCTTGCGCGGCGGCGCTTTGGCTAATATCCACAGCACCATCCGTCAGGCGCATGGTCTGAATGGCGGCGATGCCGATGAGGGTATAGCCCGCTTGCGCGATGGATGAGTACGCCAATAACCGTTTGACATTTTTCTGTACCAGCGCCAACACATTGCCGACAGTCATGCTAACCACCGCGAGGACGATGACCAGTTGAATCCAAAATTCTTGCATGACTTGACCATTAATGACCAATTCGGCGGGGAATAAGGCAATCAGGAAGCGCATCAAAACCGCCATACTCGCGGCTTTGCTGGCGACACTCACAAATGCTGTCACAGGGGTTGGCGCACCTTCGTAAACATCGGGTGTCCAGAAATGGAATGGCACGGCGCTGATTTTGAAGCCAAAGCCCACGAATATTAACACCAACGCCACCACAATCGGCACAGCGTTCAGGCTAAATTCGGGACCTGTCATATAATCGGCGATGGCATAAATATTGGTCTGACCTGTGAAGCCATACAGCAAGCTAAAGCCATACAGCAAAATCGCAGACGCAAACGAGCCAAACAAGAAATATTTCATCCCGCTTTCGATGGAGCGTTGGTCACGCTTACGGAACGCCGCCAACACATACAACGGGATAGATAATGTTTCGAGCGCCACAAAAATCATGATAATGTCGCTAGAGGCGCTCAATAACGATGCGCCCAACGTAGACACGATGACGATAAGGTAAAACTCCCCTTTTCGTCCTAAATCGGATGTGGAGGCGGCAATCAGACAGGTGATACCGCCTGCGAGTAGCACCATCACTTTGAACACTTGCGCCAAAATATCGTACTCGACCATCCCGCCCCAGTAACTCTCAATGCCAACCGAGGGCAACCAGACGAATGGTGTAATCGCCAAACCGAGCAAGCCAAAGGCGGCGACATACGCCGTGCCTTTGCGCCGACTTTCGGGCAGGTATAAATCCAGCGCCAGCACCACAACCGCCAAAATCGTCAAACCGAGTTCTGGCGCAATGGCGGGCAATTGTTGTAAATAATTAAATTCGCCCACGACTAAAATCCTCCCAACATTGCCACAACCGGACTCACACCCGCTTGTACCATTGGAGCCATCAAGAACGGCATCATCCCGATTAAAATGAGGGGGACACCCAGAAGTAATAAAATGACACGATCGGTGAGGGCAATATCACCCACATCAGGATATTTTTCGGCATCAAATTCGCCAAAGAACACCTGACTGGTCACACGCAACACATACGCTGCGGTGATGACAATCGCCAACGCCGCCAAAATTACCAACACCGAATAATAATTCGAGAAGGTGAACGAGCCAAGTTGCAAAGTGACATCATTGGATGCCGCCCACATGCCCATGAAGATGGGGAATTCGGCGATGAAGCCACTGAGACCGGGCATACCCATGCTGGTGAGACCGCCCACGATGAAGGCAACACCGACCCACGGCATCTTTTTGATGAATCCACCCAAGCTAGGAATATCGCGGGTATGGGCGCGGTCATAAACCATCCCCACACATCCGAAGAAGAGCGCCGTCATCGCGCCATGACTGAACATTTGCAAGCCTGCGCCCGTCATGCCGATGACATTCATCGAAGCCCAGCCCATGCTCACCAGCCCCATGTGACTGACCGATGAGAAGCCGATAACATACTTAAAGTCGCGTTGGCGGAAGGCGATGAACGCGCCATACACCACATTGACCAGCGTCAGGAACACAATCCATGGAAGGTGTGCCTGTGCGCCTTCGGGCATCAGTTGAACACCACAACGCAACGCCGCATACGCGCCCAGTTTCATCAGCACGCCCGCGTGAATCATCGAGACGGCGGTTGGCGCGGCAACGTGTCCATCGGGCGACCAGTTGTGGAACGGGAACACGCCCGCCAAGACTGCGAAGCCGATGAATATCAACGGGAACCAGAACGTGGCAAAAGTCAGCGTCTCAACACCGAAATAACCGAGCGCATTAAATGCGCCTGCTTCGGCGGCAACCGTGAGTTGGATAATATCGAAACTAAAGGTCGGCGCGGTGGTCGAAATCAAACCCGCTTGTTGCGCTTGTGCAAAGACGAGCGCCCCTTCTGCCGATGCGAAGAAATTGCTGGCGGTCAACACCATTGCAATCGCGCCGATGAAGGCAACCACCGAGCCAATGAGGATATACAACGTCAATTTCATGGCGGCGTATTCACGTAGCTTGACCCACCCCCACCCCGCAATCAGCAAGTACATGGGGAAGATGGCAAGTTCGTAGAAGAAAAATAGCAAGAACAAGTCTATGGAGACGAATACACCATACACGCCCGCCACCAACAACAGGAAGAACGCCATAAATTCGCGGATGCGGTCGGCGATATTCCAGCTAATCAACACACCTGCCACCGCAACCATGCCTGTGAGCAACACCATCGGGGCGCTCAGACCGTCTACGGCGACATGGTAGCTAATGCCTAAGCTATCGACCCAGGTGTATTTTTCTTCAAAACGCAATCCATCTTTGAACATCTGGCTGGCGACCAAATCACCACCATTCACCATCAGTTCTTCTTGGGCTTCGAGCAAACCGCCCGCACGAGTGACTTCGCCGTTATAACTAAAATAGACAAACGCCGAAAGTCCCAATAAGACGAGCGCCGTCGAGAGCGCCGTCCCCCGAATGAGGTCACGTTGGTTGGGGTTCATGAATAAAATGATGACCGCCGCGACAATCGGGATGAAAATTATGGCTGTAAGCACTGGAAATGTAAACATATCCCTATCCTAACTCAGCCCCTGCATCATAAGCGTTACAGAGTTGTTAATCACGTATAAAATCCAATTCGGAAAGATGCCCGTGATGAGGATGAGTACCATCAACGGCGCAATGGCGATAAATTCGCGCAATTCAATTTCGACATCCGTATTCCGCCACTTCATGTTGAAGGGTCCGTGTAAGACGGCGCGTATCCCCTTGAGGATGTACGCCCCTGTGAAGAGTAACCCTATCATCGAGAAGATAGTCAACCAGGTGAATACGGGGAAAGACCCGCGCACCACCAAAAATTCGCCGATGAAGCCATTCAGACCGGGCAAGCCCAAACTCGCCATGCTGGTGAAGATGAAAATACCGCCGTAAATCGGGGCTTTCACCCACAAGCCACCATATTCGCGCAAATCGCGGGTGTGGGTCTTATGATAAATCGCGCCTGCCAACAAGAACATGCCCGCCGAACTGAGACCGTGATTGAACATTTGCATCACAGCACCGTTGGCGGCGATGATGCCGTCTTGCATCATCGTGCTAGACCCATTGACGAAGGCTTCGCCATACACAGCGCCCATGACAGCGATGCCCATCGCCACAAAGCCCATGTGATTGACCGAGCTATACGCCACCAGTCGCTTGATGTCGGTTTGTGCAAACGCCGCAAACGCGCCCATCACAATCCCCAACATGGCAAGAAAGGCGAATAAGCCCGCCCATGTGATATTCAAGCCCAAAAAGCCAATATCCGCCACCCACACATCAGGGAAGAACGGAATCACCAAGCGGATGAAGCCATACGCGCCCAATTTGAGCATGACACCCGCCAGCAACATCGAACCCGCCGTTGGCGCTTCGCCGTGGGCATCGGGCAACCATGTGTGGAAGGGGAACACAGGCACTTTGATACAGAAGGCAATCATAAACCCGACAAACGCCAATGCTTTGACGGTCTGAATATCTGCACCTAAGAATGTGCCACCTGAGCCATCGAAATTGGGCCACACGGCGGTCAGTTCTTTAATGTTGAATGTGCCAGCCGTCCAGCCGATGAGTTGAGTCGCCAGCAACATGCCGAGCGTCCCACCGATGGAATAAATCATGAATTTGGTGGCGGCGTACTTGCGATTTTTACCGCCCCATTGGTCAATGAGGAAGTAAATCGGCACAAGGCTGAGTTCATAGAATAAGAAAAATATCATCAAATCTTGCGCCACGAACACGCCCATCAAGCCTGTTTCAAAGAATAGCAACAGCGACAAATGAATATTGGGACGGTCTTCGACTTCCCAACTAATGAGGATGGCTAACGGGACTAAAATCCCCGTGAGCAACACCATCGCCGCGCTGATGCCATCTATCCCAACATGCCATGTCGCGCCCAGCAACGGAAACCATTGCGTCTCTGCGACAAATTGCATATCGGGGTTGGTGCGGTCGTAGCTAAAAAACACCATAATAGCCAGTACGCCAACCCCAACCGAAATGGCTAGGGATAAAATGCGCCCCAGCCAAGGGTTGCTTGGCAATACCGCCACAAGTAATGCCCCCAATGCTGGCGCGATGACCAGTATGGATAGCACATCAAAACCGAATAAGTTCGTCATGTACGGACATCCTCCGTGTTTGCAATAATCCTAATTTACATGAGATGGACATGGCATAAAAACCATGTCCATGCTCAAAACCATTAACCCGCGGCTTGTAAGAAGCCCGCAGAGACGACAAAGATAAACCCGATGATGAGCATCGCCACCAAGACCACCAACAAGTATTGTTGCACCTGCCCGGTCTGAATCCGTCTGAACCACGCGCCGAATTTGGCAATCGCTTGTGGGATACCATCACCCACGCCGTCAATCAGCCACAAATTCAACACTTTGAACAGGTCGCCAATCCATATGAATACACGGGCGATGAGGTGCAAGGTGCCATCGATAAGCCCTTTATCCACAAACACCACCACCACATTTTTCGAGAACCATTTGGATGGTTTGACGAAGACGGCGGTATACAATTCGTCCACATAGTATTTGTTTTGGAGCAATTTGTAGATATTCGGTGACAAAATTTTGGTCATTGGATCTGGCTCACCCGCCTTGAGCGGATTCTTGCCATACATGCGCCACCCCAGATACAAGCCACCCAACGCCACCGCGAAAGAGGTCAACACGGGGAACGCATTGAAAGGCGGTTTGGGCGGTTGCATATCCACTAGCAAACTATATTTCACAAAATCGAAAAATGGATTGCCATTCGGGGCAAAAATCGCGCCGAAGATGGGGAAATCGGGCGGAACACCGACAAATCCCGCAAAAATGGCGAAGAACGCAAGGATGACCAACGGCAATTGCATGGTGATGCTGACGATACTGCGCGAACCACCCAAACCTGCGTGGACGGCTTCTTCGGTACGATGTTCGCCCAAAAAGGTCATGCACAATTGACGGGCGGTATAGAACGCGGTCAAGAATGCCGCCATGACCAACATCACAAACACGAAGATATGCACCACCGAGGATGTCCCAGACCACACATACCACGCATCCGCCAGAATTTCGTCTTTCGACCAGAAGCCTGCGGTGATGAGCGGGAAGCCCGCGAGCGATAACCCGCCGATGATGAATGTCCATGCGGTGACAGGGATATTGCGGATGAGTCCGCCCATATTCCGCATGTCTTGGGGGTCAAAATGATGATGAGGCGCATCTTCGATTTCATCGGGGTCAATCGGTTCGCCAACGGTTTCGTGATGGTCGTGGCTATCGTGTGCATCGTGCGCTTCGTGTTCATCGTGTGCGTGATGAGCATCGTGGGCGTGTTCGCCATGTTCATCATCATGATGTTCGTGCAGATGATGTTCACCGTGTTCCATCGCATGAATGACCGATCCAGAAGCCATGAACAACAGGGCTTTGAAAAACGCATGGGTGATGAGGTGGAAGAATGCCGCGATATACGCGCCAATGCCCAATGCCGCCATCATAAAACCGAGTTGCGAGATGGTCGAATAGGCTAATACTTTCTTGACATCATTTTGTGTGACGGCGATTGTGGCGGCGAAGAGCGCCGTGAACGCGCCGACCACCGCCATGAGCAATAACGGCAAGGTGAATTCACCCGCGTGCGGATGCCCACCCGCTTCAAACAGTGGATACATGCGGATGACGGCATAAATACCCGCCGAGACCATCGCCGCGGCGTGAATCATGGCGCTGACGGGTGTCGGACCTTCCATCGCATCGGGCAACCAAACGTGTAACGGAAATTGTGCCGATTTACCGATTGTGCCGATGATGAGGAACACGCCAATCAGACCCGCGGCGCTAATCCCCCAACTTCCCACGATGAGCGCAGGCGTACCCGCCAACATCGAAAGGACTTCTTCGTTATAGAGGATGTCGCGGAAGCTGAGTGTGCCTGTCATGGAATACAGATAAACGATGCCGAGTAACATAATCACATCGGCAACGCGGGTCGTGGTGAAGGCTTTGATGGCGGCGCGATAGGCGCTCTTTTTCTCGTACCAGAAGCCGATGAGCATGTACGAACACAAACCCATGACTTCCCAACCCACGAACAGCAACAACAGGTTATCTGCCACGACTAAGGTGAGCATCGCGCCCGCAAATAACGAGATGAGGGCGAAGAAACGCGCTTGACGCGGGTCGTGTGCCATATACCCAATCGAATAGATAAAAATACACATCACCGCCAACGGCACCATGAACAACATCACCACTGTGAGCGGGTCTACCAAAATGCCCACACGGAAGGCTTCGATGCCCGTGGCGAGCCAATTGCGACTACTTTCAAAAACTTTTTCGTCTAAACCTAATTTTGAGGTATTTACACCCTGAAAAAAGACCACAAGGCTCATCAACCACGCCGCGGTCACACCAGCCATACCGACCACAATGCTCAGAACACGGCTCCATGGGGCGACCACAGGCACGAGCATACCGTCATAATCGGGGTGGTGTCCGCCATATTCGTGCGAGGTGGCGGGGACGAGCCGACTACGGTTGGTGAGCAATGCAATGATGGCAAATGCTAATAATGGCGCAACAGGGATGAGCCAAGGGAGAAAATTGACATCGTTAAAATTAACCATGTGCGTCCCTTATCCTTTGAGCATATCCACGTCTTCGACTTCCACCGATTGGCGGTTGCGATAGACTGCGATAATAATCGCCAAGCCGACAGCGACTTCTGCGGCGGCAATCACCAATACAAAAGCGGCAAAAGCCTGTCCACTCATATTGAATGGGGTCTGATACCGCCAAAAAGCGACCAAATTGAGGTTCACGGCGTTGAGCATGAGTTCGATGCCCATCAACACAGCAACCGCGTTACGGCGCGATAACACGCCAAAAACGCCGATGCAAAACAGCGCCGCCGCAACTGCTAAATACATCCAAAGTGGAATTCCCATACCGTCATCCTTCCCTATCGTATCTCGATTGACCCGATATTAATCGTCTTCACGCGCAATCACAATCGCGCCAATCATCGCCGCCGTGAGCAACAACGAGACCACCTCAAACGGCAATACATATTGATTGCCACTGACCAATGCCACGCCTAAATCGACTGTGGTGGTCACTTGGTCAGAGACGGGCGTGGCAATATTGCCGAATACGGGCAACACCACGCCAATCATCAACAAGCCAAAGGCGACCGCCGCGGCAATCACCGCCAACCACCACTGGCTATTGAAGCGTTCTTTGAGGTTGGTCATCCCGCGTGTGAGCATGACCGCAAACGAGAACAAAATGCCAATTGCGCCAATATAAACCAGCACTTGCACCGCCGCTAAGAATGGCGCACTCAATAATACAAAAAATCCCGCAATGCCAAATAAACTGACCATTAACCAAATCGCCCCACGCACGAGGTTGCGGGTTGTCACCACACCAATCGCGCCACCGAGCGTCAAGATGGTGAACAAGCCAAAGGCGATTGCTTCTGGGGTTAATCCTTCACCGAAGTTCATACAATAATTCCCCTACCTTCACATTAATCGCCCGCGCCGACTGGCACGATAGCGTTCTTCGCCGATTGTTCTGCGAGCCGTTCCCGACGGAAATTCGACCGCAACACATTGAGTATCAACACCGCCAAGACAAAATTCCCAAACAAGAACACGAGTGTTTGTGGGATATTGGCGACAAAATCGTTGGCTTGTTCAGGTGCGGGCGCGATGCCCAATTCTTGCACCAGTTTAATCAGGAATGCCATCATAATCACATTCACAATCGAGACAGGCACAAGGAATTTCCAGTTGAAATTCATCAATTGGTCAATCCGCACGCGGGGCAAGGCATTCCGCATCAACAGCGATAGGATGTACCACACCGATGCCTTTGCCAACAGAAAGACCACGCCCAAAACAGGGATACTCTCGTGCAACCCTGCAAATCCGATGTATCCGCCTGTGAATAAGACCGCCATCAGCACGCCATTGGTGAAAACGTGCATAAATTCCCCCGCGAAGAACATGGCGAATTTCATGCCTGAATATTCGATATTGAACCCTGCGACCAATTCCGATTCGGCTTCGAGCAAATCAAACGGACCACGACCAGTTTCGGCTTGCGATGAGATAAAAAACAGCATGGCGGCGATCGGCGACATGAACACAAACCACATGCCCGATTGTGCATTGGTGATGTCGACCATGCTCATGCTACCCGCCAACATCACGGGGATGAGCAACGCCAGCGCCAACGGAATTTCGTAGCTAATCAATTGGGCAACCACCCGGAACGCGCCAAGTAGCGCATATTTGTTGTTGCTCGACCAACTGGCTAAAATCACCGAGAGCGTGCCGAAAGATGCCACCGACACAAAATACAACGCGCCAATTTCTAAATCCATGCCATAGTGAATGGGTGTAAGCGGAATAACCGCCCAAATCAGCAACACCGACATCACCATCATCACAGGGGCGACATTATAAACCCATTTATCCGCGCCTGCGGGGGTAATATCTTCTTTACCCAATAATTTGATAACATCCGCAAACGGTTGCAATAAGCCCCATGGTCCGACACGATTTGGACCCGAGCGGTCTTGCACGCGGGCGGCGAACTTGCGCTCGAACCAGATGAGTAAAATGGTGATGAGCAACGGGAACGTGGCGACTAACACCACACCCAACAAAATCGAGATAAAATTGGCGAGGTCGCCATTCCAACCTGCTTGTACCAAACACGGTGCAAGCGTATTGATGATATTATCACATTGCATAAGCTACACCCATTCCAATACATTTTTGCGCCACGCATACACGAGGGCATCACTGAGCAAAAAGATGAACAACAAGCCTGCGATGAAGGCGAAGAAGTCAAGTTGCTTATAAGCCAATGCCCACGGGAACAAAAAGACCATTTCCACATCGAAGATGAGGAAAATAAGCCCGTATAAATAGTATTGCATCTTGAATTGCACCCATGTATCACCAACCGTCTCTACACCACATTCATAGGTAGATTGTTTGATGGCATTGGGCTTTTTGGGGCTAATCACCGCACCCAGCAAGATGGGTACGGCGGGTAAAATTGGGGCTAACACAAAAAACATGCCGATAAATGCCCATTGATTGAGTATTTCCATGAGGTCACACCTCTAAACCAGTTGCATCCACTGAAAAATATAACTTTATTTGCACTCTTTATCACAAACGATGTAAGTATAACATTTTGATGATGGAGGTGCAAATGGGTTATGACACATAAAACGTCTCGCTAACCGACAAAAGCGAATTCTAACACATTTGCCCCATTCATCCCATAGGGGAATTGGGCAACATTGATAAAGAGGCATTGCTATATTGCCCTATTTAAGGTTTAATTTTGGCATGATAACCATACAAACACCCTCCCCTATTGCTTGGGATGCGTATGTCCGCACCCAACCCCGCGCCCATGCCTTGCAACTCTCGGCATTTGGGGCGCTCAAATCGGCTTTTGGCTGGCAATCGGCACAGATTGCCCTCATGCGTGATGACGATACGATTATCGGCGGGGCGCAATTGCTCTTTCGGGCGTTGCCGATGAAACTCGGTAGCCTCGCCTATTTGCCGATGGGTCCGTATCTATCGGATCATGCGTATCACGCTCAATTATGGGATGCGATTCATCAGACCGCCAAAAAGCACGGTGCGCGTTTCCTCAAATGGGAGGCGGGCATTTTTGTCGATGAACCCGCGCCCCAGTTTGAAGCACTGGGCTTCAAACCAAGCCCACAGACCATCCAACCACCGAACACAATCATCATTCATCTATCCGATGATGAAGAGGCAATTTTGGCGCGGATGAATCAGGGGACACGGCGCAAAATCCGCCAAAGCCTGAAGAATGGTATCCATTATTATCAGGCAAGCTGTGAGGATGTGCCGAAATTCACATCTATGATGAATACCACAGGTCAACGTAACGCTTTTGGAGTGCATGAACCCGCCTATTATGACTTGGCATACGAATTATCCGTCCCACAAGGTGATGCGGCATTATTCATGGCGGAACACGAAGGCGATGCGTTGGCGGGGGTATTTGTGTATAAGGCAGGCAAAACCGCGTGGTATCTGTACGGGGCATCATCGAACATCAAGCGCAACCTCATGGCGAGTTATGGCGTGCAATGGCAAGCCATGTTATGGGCAAAAGCAGGCGGATGCACCGATTATGATATGTGGGGCATCCCAGATGCCGATGAAGCCACCCTCGAAGCCGAATTTCAGAATCGGGATGACGGATTATGGGGGGTGTATGGCTTCAAACGCGGTTGGGGTGGCAAAATAGTACGGTCTGTTGGCGCGTGGGATGTCGTTTATAACCCGTTGGTATATAATGCTTATAAAACCTATTTGAAGATACGAGCGTGAAATTGTGTCTATTTTTGAGCGATTCGTCACGATTTTAATATTGGGCATCTTCATCATCTTTGCAACAGTGTATGCCCTGAATAATCCGCCTTTCGAGGGCCCCGATGAGGTGGGGCATTATGCCCATGCCGAATTATTGACGCGCATGAGCGCCCCCATCCCGCCTGATATCCAAACGCCATTGGTGGGGCAATATCATCATCCGCCGTTGTATTATTGGCTGACTTCGCTCCTCGTGCGCGGGGTAGATAATAGCCAATTGGACGATATGGGCAGCCGGTATAACCCGTTTTATCGTGGCAATTATAGCGCCCTCATCGGCGCGGTGGGGAATGATAATAACAACCTGTTTTTACACCGCGCAGATGAACTGTTTCCAGATGTGACTAACCCCATCGCCAATGCGTTGTATCGCATTCGGATGCTATCCGTGGCATTCGGATTCGCCACACTGGTCGGGTGTATTTATATATTTCGAGTGATATTCCCCAATTCTGGCACATTACGGTTGTTGGCATTGGGCAGTGTGGCATTTTGGGCGCAGTTTAATTACATCACCAGTGTGATGAATAATGATAACCTCGCTATATTTGGCGCAACCTTCGCTATTTTGATGATGCTGTATATCTTGCGCGATAAACCCAATTGGCGCAACACGGCAATTTTAGGCGTGTTCGCAGGGATCGCCATTTTATCCAAAGCCAATACCCTGATTTTAGCCGTACCGATAGGCTTAACATTGCTCATCACCCGCGCCCATATCAAATATTGGGCGTGGATTTTGGTCATCACCTTCGTCATTGGCGGATGGTGGTATGCTAATAACCTCATTCAATATGGCGACCCAACCGCGCTGAGTGCCGTACCCCATATCCCGGGGGCACAACCGATTAACCCTGATGGCTGTTTTTCATTAGAGGTGGCGCTTCGCAACGGTGTATTCATCTACGAAACCTTCTGGGCGCGATTCGGCGGTGGGATTGTCGCTGTCGGGGACGAATTGTATACCTATTTCAACATCCTCACGGTGGTCAGCCTTGCGGGGTGTGGCGTGTGGGTAATTCGGGCAATCATCAACAAAAAACCGTTATTCACAACCGAACTCGCCCGTAATATCACTATCGTTTTGGGAATATTCACGCTGACGATGGTCGGAGCGGTATTTTATCTATCAGGAAAATATTGGGGTGGCAATTTGGGGCGTTACCTCATCCCGCTCATCGGCGTATGGGGGAGCATCATGGCGTTGGGCATCACGGGATGGATACCGCGCCAATGGCGTTATCGGGCGCTGATTTTATTATTCGTGATGTGTGGCGTGGGCACATCTGCCCTGTTTCGTTATTTCATCCCCGCCTATCAACCTGCCCCTGTTCCAGAGGTTATAGACCGTCCGGTGTATTATCGTTTTGGCGATGTGGCAGAATTAATCGGCATGTCACCGATTTTTCCGCGTGCCTTGCCCGATGAGAAAATTCAGGTCACACTGTATTGGCGAGCGTTGCGCCCTGCCGATGAAAATTTGCGCGTGGCGCTCCATTCGGCGCAGACCGATGTGGTGCGGCGCGATAGTTACCCGGCGGCGGGCAATTTACTCGCTAGTGATTGGGTGCGCGGTCAAGAATGGGCAGAAACGTATTGGATACATATCCCAGAAGATGCGCCAACACAAATCAGCGATATTCTGATTGTGAAATTATATGATGGCAAAACATTGGCGGAATTGCCGATTATCGGGCGCGATGAAACACCCGTGACGGTGGCGAATATCGGGACGATTGCCATCAACGCCCCACCAACCGCCACGACTATCGCCTATCGTCTGGCGGACAAAATCGGGTTGGCACAACCGACCGCCACCATCGGCGAAAATTCGGTTGAAATTTGCCTCACATGGTCGGCATTACAATTTCCAGAAGGCAATTATAATTTATTCGTCCACATTTTGAGTCCGAGTGGTGGATTGATCGAACAATACGATGCCGCGCCGATGAATAATCGCTATCCAACAGGCGGTTGGCGCGAAGGCGAACAGATTAACGAATGTGTGGTGATGTCGCTCGAAAAACTGACAACGGATGATTTCATGGTCGGGATTGGCATGGTGGATGCGGTGACATTCGCCCGCTTGCGGATGACCGACACCAACGGAGCGCATATCACCAACGATATTCTGCTCATCCCCATGAGGCGGTAAGAGATGCGCGTTGCCGAAATTCATGACCGCCATACATGGAACAATACGCTCAAAAATCTACCTTACGCCCATATTTTGCAAACGT
Source organism: Anaerolineae bacterium (assembly GCA_034436155.1). Taxonomy (GTDB): domain Bacteria; phylum Chloroflexota; class Anaerolineae; order Aggregatilineales; family Phototrophicaceae. Next base: position 53,816 of record DAOTVP010000028.1, on the reverse strand, counting down.
GGGAATGGGGCGAATTTAAGCATATCACCACAGGTTGGAAGCCGACCCGCCTTGCGTTTTATGACACTCACAATAACGTAGTGGCGATGGCGAGCATCCTCACACGGCGCATCGCATTTTTGACGGTGTGTTATGTCCCCAAAGGCGCAGTTTTGGCATACGAGGACGAAGCTACCCGAAATTTTGTCGTTGACTATCTAAAGCAATTCACCCGCAAGCAACGCGCTATCTGGTTAAAAATTGACCCCGATGTCCCCGTTGCGACAGGTCTGCCTGATAGTGATGCGGATATCCCGAATCCGATTGGCGTATCCCTGAAAAATCATCTCATCAGTACAAAATGGCACTTTTCGGATGACCAAGTGCAATTTCGCAATACGTTAGTGATCGATTTATCGCACGATGAAGAGACACTGTTGGCGAATATGAGCCAAAACACGCGCCGAAAAATCCGCACCGCCGAGAAAAAAGGGGTGACTATCCGTCACGCTACGGTGGATGATTTGCCCATTTTATACGATTTATATCGCGTGACAGGTGAGCGCGATAACTTTCTCACCCGTCCATCTGCCTACTATGAACGGGCATGGCGCGATTTTATGGTGGCGGGGTTGGCGCACGCGCTCATCGCCTATGATGAAGATGTGCCAATTGCCCATGTGATTTTATTTCATTTTGGGCGCAAATGTTGGTATTTTTATGGCGCATCGAGTAATATCTCACGGGAGAAAATGCCCAATTACCTGCTCCAATGGGAAGCCATGCGCTGGGCGAAAGCCAACGGTTATGCGTTGTACGATATGTGGGGTGCGCCTGATGATTTCATCGAAACCGACCGCCTGTGGGGGGTGTATCAATTTAAGCAAGGCTTTCGCGGGCAAATTGTACGGCATATCGGCGCGTGGGATTATGCCCCCTACCCGCCTCTGTATTGGGCATATACCAAACTCATGCCCCGCGTGATGGGGCTTATCAGACGAATCAGGCACGGCAAATCATCATCCGAAATGAGTGAATAAGGGGAATAACGATGGAAAACCGCATTATTCGTACCAACGGCATTGCGATGAATGTGATGGTGGCGGGCAACCCTAAGGGCAAACCCGTGATTTTATTACACGGCTTCCCCGAATTTTGGTATGGATGGCGCAAGCAAATTCAACCGTTGGTGGATGCAGGGTTTTATGTGTGGATTCCCGACCAACGTGGGTATAACTTGACGGATAAACCACCCGAATTAGCCGATTATCGCATAGACGAAATGGTGTTGGATATAGTCGGGTTGCTCCGCGCCACGGGGCATAACAAGGTGGCTATTGTCGGGCATGATTGGGGCGCGATGGTGGCGTGGTGGTTGGCATTACGTTATCCCGAATATATCGAAAAATTGGTCATCATGAATGTCCCACATCCACAAGTATTCGAGAAATTTATTCGCGGGTTGGATGTACGCCAAATCGCCAAAAGCATGTACGCGGTATTTTTTCAGTTGCCATTTTTGCCAGAGGGGTTATTTCATGTCGCCAATTCTAAAGTGATGCTGAATTATCTCAAGTTTAATTCGCGTAAAGGCAGTTTTAGCGATGCCGATTTAGCCGAATATCAAAAAGCGTGGTCACAAAAAGGGGCGATGAAAGCCATGTTAAATTGGTATCGGGCGTATGTGCGCCACTCACCTACCCCGCCAGACGATTGGACAATCACCCCGCCAACCTTGATGATATGGGGCAAAAAAGATACCTATCTCAGCCATCGCATGGCACAGCCGAGCATCGACTGGTGCAACGATGGGCGCTTGGTGCTGTTTGAGGATGCGACTCACTGGGTTCAGCACGACAAAGCCGATGCGGTGAACGGGTTGCTGGTGGACTTTTTGGAGTAGACTCGTTATTCAATCTCATCATCTATCTTTTTTAACAAGGTTTGTGTGGCTTTTTTGAGGTTTGGAAAATCTTCGTGGATGAATTGCCAAATCAAATGAGGCTTGATGGTGAAATAATCATGCACCAATTTATCACGAAAACGGGCAATATCGCCCCATTGAACAAATGGGGCTTGGTCTTGTAATTCTTGGGGCAGGCTTTTCACGGCTTCGCCAATAGTTATCATATTATACAAAACCCCATGCAAGCGCAATTCATCCACAGAGAAATTTTCTAACGTATAGCCAGAGACAAAACGCTCAATCGTCTCAATTGCAGTGAGAATATCTTGCAAATATAACTTATACGTCCGAGACATACACAACCTCTGGCAAGATATAGGGTCGCAATTCCGGACGCAAATCTTCTTCGGGGATGAGGTCTATCGAAACACCGAACATATCCTCTAAATAATTCCATACATTCATCCAATTACGCCATGTGAAGGGTGTCATGGCGAATAGTAAATCAATATCGCTATGGGCTTGTTGTTCATCGCGCACATAAGAGCCGAATACGCCAATTTTGGTGATGCCCATCGCGTGTAATTGATGCCGATGTTGATGCAACACATCTAAGATGCTATCTTTTGTCCATGTTGATTGAAGCATATCCATGATTTTGTGCCTCCTCATCTGTCATTATATATCAAAAACGGGCAGATACATGCGCGAGGCGCATATCTGCCCGTAGGAAGATTGAGACCAGAGATATAGGTGCATATTTTTGTGGCGGACATACGAGACTGAAGCCTCTAGTCCGCCATTACGCTACGAGGGTGGGCATTTTGTAATGGCTGACTAGCCCGTTAGGGCGTATGTCAGCCACCCATTATACAAAACCACCTCTCTTAAAAATCACATCCCTACCGCGCGGGCAACACCGTGAAGGTACTCCCTGCCCCGCGACCATACACATCGGGGAAGTAGAATTCGTAGCCAATCGGCGGGATGACGTTATACACGCCCTCTAAGCCCGGACGGATAGTATACACAAATTCGTATGTCCCCGCAGGCAAATAGGTGGCGCTGAGGATCGCCTTTTCATCATAGAACTGAATATTGCTGAAGTACCACCAACCCCACCCACGACTGAGTGGGCTATCCAAATTCAGTTCTGGACGGGTGCCAATTTGTTGGCTGGTGAGCAAATTCGGGTTCACCGCCTCGGCACCTGCTGGGAATGGGTCTTCAATCGTCACATAGTGCAGACTATTGGGGATGATGATGGTCAGGCGCACGCGCACAAGGTCGCCGATATGGGCTTCGGTGATGGGTGTGTTGGTCTCATCATTCGCCAATGTGTAACGGCGGTTGATGATGATGCCGCGGTCTAATGGTTCGACCTCGCTCACGGGCAAATTCACACGCAAGTAGGCAGTGTAATACAAGTTACCTGTGCCTGCGGTGCGGTCAAATTCGACCAAATTGGCTTCGCCACGCATCATATCCGCCACCTGCACGTAAACCGTCTGCTCGGTGGTGACATTTTCGGCGTTGATGCTCTCGCTGATGAGTTCTTCACCGTTGAAACTCACGGTGTAATCATAATCACCCTTGAGTTCTTCAGAGATGACCATCCAATCGGTGAGCGCCATGAGTGACCACGCCGTTTCTTGGGTGGTCTCCCACGCATCGGCTTGGCGCATGACCATCAGGTAACGCACCACGTTGGGGATGAGTTCGTTATCGGGTCGCAATTCGAGGAGCATCCCCAACACCATCGCGGTCGTGCGCGTGTCAGTGTTCCAATTGCGATAATCACGCCCCGTTTCTTCCCAATGTGCGCCATTTGCGCTGAGGATGGCGCTATTCATGATGTCCGAGATGAGCGTACTCATGCGTTCTGCGTTACCATCGGCTTTGTTCATGGCACGCGCCAAGAGTGCCTTCGCGTAAATGCTCATGCGTTCCCGCGAATCGTATAACGTAGACATGGATGCGACATTCGGAGCGCCACTATATGCCAACGCATACAACAAGAAGGCTTGACGGTTGAGCCGCCATGTGGCAACGTTCAGACTTGGCGTGATCAAGTTGTTATTCAAATAGCGTTGCCCGCGTTCTATTACCCTATCCGAGATGGGATAACCATTATCTTTGGCGGTTTGTAGACCAATCAGCACCCACGCGGTGACAATCGGACTGCTATAATCGGTATACCACCAACCCCAACCACCATCGGCATGTTGTTGAGCATAGAGGGCTTGTACAGCGCGGTCTGTCCGTCTATCTAAAGCGGCTTTCAGTTTAAGGTCATCTAATCCAAGCGATGTGATAGCGCGATACACCATGATATTCGGCAGGAATGAACTCACGATCGCTTCTGTGCCATATTGGGTATACACTTCGAGATAATCCAAACTTTCTACGGCGGCGGATGCCAACGAATGGCTGGTCTCGATGGTCAATTGACCTTCGTAAATCGCCCAATCTTCGGGCAACATAACCGCTTCGGTGATGGTCTCTGCACCGCGTAAAAATCCGCCTGTGCCGACAATTTCTGGCACTTCGTAACGATACACAGGCAACAACCGTTCATCCGTCTGACCGAGCGGGGGTTTGCTGGCATCGGTGAATGTGCCATCTGCATTCGAGGCGAAGAAAGTTAAATCGACCCATTGCACATCTTCGACCAACGCCTGCCATGTCACACGGGCGCGACCACCTGCGGGGATTTCGACCACTTTGCGTGTACCACCTTCAATCGTGACCCCTTCCGCCAAGACATCCACCGTCACCGTCTGCGCCTCTTGGGTATTATTATTGACGACTGCCGACAGGGTAGCTAAATCACCCGCCACAAAATAGCGCGTGGTGACAGGACGAATCAACAACGGGCGCGTGCTGATGAGGTCTACGATATTTTGCCCAACCAGCATCACCCCGTCTTCGCCTTTGGTGACGGCACGCGCATCCAAACGCCATGTGGTGAGGTTATCGGGCATGACGACATCAAATGTGGCGATACCATTTTCATCGGTGACGAGGGTCGCATTCCAATAGGCAGTATCGATAAAATCTTGACGAATGTCGAAGATACCACCCTCGCCCGGTCCACCGCCACCACCTTTGATGGTGTCTAAAATTTCGCGGGTGAGTTGGTCGGTGTTGATGGTGAGCGCCATCGCCGTCAGCACCCCCATGCCTTGCCGACTGTAGAAATAATCGAGCAATGTGCTACTATTCGGACTCGAAATGGAAAGCGCCGCGAGGTCAGTCAGACCCACACCCACTTCTGCGCTCACAGGTTCGCCCAAATAATTGGTCGTGCGGACGGTATAGGTGACAGTTTCGCCAGGGGCGGCTTGTTCGACACTCGGTGTGAGTTCAACGGTGATTTCTTTTTGTTGAATATCCACGTTCATCTCTAAGACACCCATTCTAAAGCCCGCCACGGGGTTATTTTCATCCACGCCCTTAATCAATATCACAGTGACGTAAATATTCGGCGCGTATTCGGGCAATATGGGGAATTTATGCACATAGCTGTTGCTCTCCATTGTGACCCGTTCAATCGTCATGACATCGCCCCGTTCCACGGTGATGAGCGCCTCGACACTGCCTTGGAAGGGGGATGTGATGAGGATTTCGGCTTCATCACCCACGCTAAAATCGCGTTGGCTGGCGATGAGGTCAATACGATTGCTATTTTGTTGTCTCCACGATACATAACGACGGCTACTCACCCACATGGTGGTGGATGACCGAATTTCGTTACCGAGCGCATCGCTGGTCGTGACGGTGGCTTTGAAGATACCGCCATTGGGTGGCGTGAAATTCAAGACGGCTTTGCCTTCGTCATCGGTGGTGACTGTACCCGTTGTCACGGGGATCAGTTCCACATCCCATGTCCAGATGGTGCGCCCATTTTCATCTTCTTCTTGCACACTAAACCAACGCCGTTCCACAATTTCGACATTGAGCGTTTGGTTGGCGATGGGGTTGCTATCCCAATCTACAGCGATGAATTCAAATGCCGATTCTGTGCCTTCTGTACCAACATAACGTTGTGGACGCACACCGACATACAATTCACCCTTATGAATGACCACCTCTGTCCGATTGGAGACCGATTGTTGGCTTTCATCGGTGACAGTCGCCTCAATGCGGAAGACTTGGCTTTGGGTGGCATCTTTCAGATCGGCGGGGATTTCGATCCGATATGTGCCATCCTCATCTGTCATGCCTTCGCCATCTGCGATCCAACCACCCTCATAGTAATAATATTCGCTGGGTCCAGCATCGGGATTATCATCACTAAAACTATAATACCCCTTGCCTTTGAATGGGAAATAATAGGGTTCTGCGACTACAGAATACCCGACACGCGCATTCGATACCAATCCGCCGAAGAAATAGCGTGCCGATACATCCACTTGTGCCGTCCCGCCTTGTACGACTTCATCCACCACAGGGACAGTCTCAACTTGGAATTCAGGCAGGCGATATTCGGCAACGGCAAAATAAACCGAACCACCTTCAGAATACCAGCGTTGGCGCGAGGGCAATTCGACACTAATCCGATACGAGCCTAAACCAGCTTCGGCGGCAATATCAAATGTGTCGCTAAATGTGCCAAATTCGGTAATGGCTAGTTCTTTATCGTATATAATCTCGCCACTATCATCATAAATTTGGACGGGGACGGTGGTCATATTGGGAATACTATAAGTGACATCATCTTTGTTGCGGATGACCCCTCTAAAGTGAACAGGTTGACCAGGGCGATAAATCGGACGGTCGGTATACAGATACACACTGTATTCGGATGGATAGTAATTGCTGGGTACGCCGAAATTATAACTCTCGATGCCATTTGACCATGTGGATAACCCGACACCAAAATGTGTGCCGTCATCTAAAATGGCGATGCGTTTATCATACACATCATCAGTACGGGGCAAATCGAGATAAAGCATCCCGTCATCATCGGTTGTGCCACGCGCAATTTCGCTATAACGCCCGTCATAAATACCGATTGACGCATTGGCGATAGGCGCACCGGTTTGAATATCGGTCGCCCAAACGGTGACGCTATCGATGCTCATCTTGGTGACAAGGTTGGCATTGGCAACCACCAGAAAATGTTTGTAATCGTTATACCCGTCTCGTCGCGTCTCTGGGCTGTTCATCATTAAGAAATAGATACCAGGATCGAGCGATTGCTTATCTTCGTATAAGCCTTCGCCCAAATTGAGCAATTCAAAGCGCACATAATTTTCGGGCGCGACCGATTCGATTTGCCAATTCTTGAGCAATGCCGATTCAGATGGGCGATAATTATAGGTGGGGTCGTAATTATCTTCATCCAACACGCGCAAGGCAAACTCTGCCAACGGCACAGAATACAGGTTCAAATCGAGGTAGCTGACATTCATGTGTGTGACGAATAACTCGGTTTGCGGATTGTTGGCGTTATAAAATCCAACATAACCTGATGTCCGCATCCCAATTTGAGGGCGATAGGGCGGTGTGGTGAACGAAAATTCGTATCCGCCAACTTCGTTGCCATACGGATCTTTGCCACCAGGGGCGAGGGTGATGGTATAAGTGATGGATGGATACAGATAAAACGAAATCGCCAACGAGTTATCCCAACTTTGGAAGTATAAATCGGGTGCGCGTTCTGGTTCTGGCGAAATAGTGATTAAATTGCGGAACGAATCGACATCCATGAAGGTGTTAAAATTAATGGTCACTTCCCACACACTTGACGGTGAACTGCCATCGCGTGGGGTTGAGCCAACAATTTCGGGATAGGGGACAGTCGTAAAAGTCGTCCGGAATGCCTCCGACATGGGTTTTTCGCCTGATGCGGCGAACACGGTATCGGCATCGAAACCCGCCTCATAATTGCTATCAATGGTGAGCAATTCGGTGGGGCGGAAAATAAAACCCGTATTTTCAGCATTCCATTCAAATTCACCCGCCGTTGTCCCCGATTCACCCATCGGGCGGATATAAAACGCGCTCTCGACACTTTCGGGATTCATGGGCATGTTGAACGTCATCTGAAAATTACGATTGAGAGCGATGTTATTTTCGCCCCTATTTGGGCGAACTTCGACAACTTTTGGTTGGGTGGTTGTGAATGTCCACACAAATTCTTTGGATAGCACCGTGCCATCTACGGCGGTTAAACCTGCGTTCACCATGATGGTATAAACCGTACTGGGCGACCAAATCACATCGGGGGTGAAGGTATAAATGGATGTGTTCAGCCATTCACCTTTCCCCTCAATCGCGGGCGTGATGGTGAGGGGTTGGGGCAAGTTATCCATCTCCTCAACGATGACCAATGGCACAACCGGGCGGTTGAAAATGACGGTGATAACCGCCCTACCCGCCACTTCTCGGGTGCCATCTTCGGGCAAGACGCTGACCACCGATAGTTCTGGGGGTGCATCCAACGGGTCTGCTTCGTCTTCGTCATCGGTTTGAGCAGAGAGACTCATCACCCCTACACAAACCAATAATAACACGAACAACAATCGGAATTTAAGCATCGCATTTCTCCCTCTTAGTATGAATGAAAATTACACTTGCGATACTTTTATTATAGACCCAAAGTACGGGGTAAAAGATGCGCGTTGGTCTATGCTTGTTATATGCTTGCCCTACGATTGGGCTATGTTTAACTAAATGGGATATTCGTCACAGGCAGGTTGAAAAAGGTCTTGAAGGCTTGCCAATGGAGCGCAATGAGTTCTCGGCTAAAATGTTGGATAAAAAAGCGCCTCGCTACCCGATCTCGCGGGACGGGTGCGCGGGTATGGGTTACGCCTTGTAATTCAAAGATCCAACTGGCACGGAGCATATGAAAACTATCTGTAACCAAAATGGCAGTCGTCCAATTGTTCTCGGTCATGATTTCTTGGGCATAGAGGGCATTTTCTTCGGTGCTATGACTTTTTTCTTCGATGAAAATGGCTTGCGCTGGCACGCCATCCTCTATCAGAATCGCACGACACGCATCGGATTCGCTCCGTGTATGCCCCCGACCGATGCCACCTGTGCAGATGACCGCATCGGCATAGCCCTGTTTGTATAATTCCGCACCCCACAGTGAACGTCGCCAGAGGGCATCGCCCGCCCGACCATCACGGCGCAATCCAGACCCTAAAACGATAATCACATCGGCAGGTTCTGCCGTAATAACATCGCCATAACGAAACAGATGAATCGCCAGCAGGAGAATAATCGTCGCCCAGACCCCCAGACTAATCCCCACAAACATGATGATGCGCCTCACCCACTTGCGCGAAAATAATTTGATTTTTACCATCTAATGCACCATGGGACGTGGCTCATCATCGCCATCTAATTGGCTGGCATCGAGCGCCTGTCCTAAAATCCAACCATCTATCGAGTTAATGCGAATCCGAATAATCGGCAAAATGCTATGCCGAAAGCCAATCGAGGCACCTGGATAGAGTACCATCGCATCGCGCAGGTGCATAAACCGCACAGGCACAACCGATGATTTTTTCATATCATAAAATTCATCAAAATCGAAGCCGTCTTCATCCATTTCGAGGTCAAAATCGGATTCATCTTCCAGCGTTGTGTCAGGCTGGTCATCGTCATCATCCTCATCCATCATGCTATAATCATTCTCGGCGAGTTTGGTGAAATCGAAAAGACGTTGTAATTCATCTTTCATCTCGGCATCGTCTTCTGAGCCTTCAAAACTGGCAGATGCAAGTGCCTGAAAAACGGCGCTCAGACTGCCTAAATATTGGCGTTCACTGACCAACGAACCACTAACAATCATCCCTTTCATAAAGATGGTGATGCCAACGGGCATTTCCATCATATTGACCATGGTGGTGATGATGTCGGTCAAAATAAAATCAGGCGCTTGCCAATATGCCCCATCACTCATAAAAAAATCGTCCATATCATCAACATTGTTCATTGGGATAACTTCCCCTTTCTTCACAGATGAAAGTTCATTATATCATGCCCCAACAAAACAAAAACGGGGCATTTTTGCCCCGTTGGGTAATCGTGGGTGTAATAATCGACCTATCACACCCAGCACCAAGATAATCGCGTTGCCCGTGTTAACACTCGGTATAATCGCACGTTAGGCAACGCCGACAGCCCTCTGCCCGCACCAGCGAGATTGTGCCGCACGATGGGCATAAATCGGCTGTGGAGTAATTCGCCTCAATATGGAGATGATGATCGTGTCCGTTGCTGTTGTTCATCTTTTTATCGGCAACGGGCTTACCAACCGAGACATCCATCAACGGAATTTGCAGTTGCAAGGTCTCCGATTTGGGGAAGTAATTCTCTTCTAAGGCACGCGCCACCGCATCGGGCAACGAAATCACGCGCTCTACGCCGAAGCCGATAGACCGTGCGCCACCAATATCGCGCAATTGATCGATAATCAGGCGCAACATCTCACGGCGGTTATGCGGTTCGGTGGTACGAAGCGAGAGCGAAATCATGCGTCCAAGCCCTTCGGCATCGGCTTGTAAATCGCTCCCCGCTTTGCCAGGGGCGGTGATGAACACCTCAAACGGATAGCCTTGTTCATCGCTATTCATGGTGATGTATGCCGTGCCGAAAGGTGTTTGTGTATTAACCGTCACACCGTGCAAGCGTTTGGGGCGCGGGTACACGCGATGCGGTGTGGCGACTTGTTCGACCTTATCCTCTTTTTTGGATTTCGCCTCATTTTCTTTTTCGGCGCGTTCATCCCCTTTGAGCATCAACACTTGCTCATCACGGCTACCATCGCGGTAAATTGTGCCACCTTTGCAACCGAGCGAATACATATATTCATACAATTCGGCGGTTTGTTGGACGGTGTAATTATTGGGCAAGTTCGCCGTTTTGCTGATGGCGCTATCTATCCAGCGTTGGAACGCGCCCTGCACCTTGACATGTTCTATTGGCGACAAATCCATCGCGGTGACAAAATAATCGGGCAATTTGTCGGCGTGCGGATTTTCTGCGTACCATTGTTGGACAATCGGCACTTGTTCTTCGTGCAATCCCAGACGGCTCTTGCGGTAATACACCCACGAGAAGAACGGCTCAATCCCCGTACTGGTGTTTACCATGGTTCCCGTGGTCCCAGTCGGCGCCTGTGTTAATAAAGTTACATTGCGGATACCATCTTTACGGATTTGCTCACACACGTCTTCTGGCATCCCGACCATGAAGCCACTTTGCAGGAACTTTTCGGGGTCAAATTTCGGGAATGAGCCTTTTTCTTTGGCGATGGCGCTACTGGTCTTATAGGCATGAACCGCCATGAATTTATACAATTTATCAATAAATTCCACCGATTCATCACTGCCATAACGGATGTGGAGTTTAATCATCAATTCCGCCACGCCCATTGTGCCAAGCCCAACACGGCGCTCTGATAATTGCACCTTGCGATTTTCCTCGAAGAAATACGGCGTGGTATCAATGACATTATCTAAGAAACGGACGGCATACGAAACAGTGCGTTCCAAATCATCCCACGCCACATCATGGCGTTCCTCATCATAGAATATGGCGAGATTTATTGCACCTAAGTTACACACAGAATAAGCAGAAAGTGGCTGTTCGCCACAGTTGTGTGTAACAATGCTATTACAGACGAATGAATGTGTTTGCGGTTCAGTCAAATCGAACACATCTTCAATACCATCCGATGTGATAGTGTCTACACGGGCATAGAACGATTCACGGCGTAACCCCTTGGTATAACCATCCAAATAACGGGCAAGCGTGTCTTGTTTGCGTTGCAAGATAAAATTGATTTCATCCGCAAATACTTGTGCATTTTGTTTGGTAATGACCAATTCATGTTGTGATTTTGTAAGATATGATTTACTACCACCTTTACCATCTGGCATATGATGATATTGTGCATCGCGCCGATTGCGATAGATTTTGCAGGCAATCCCAAAATTGGCGAGGAGCATTTGCACTTGTTCGAGCAATGGGTAATGACTGGATGCAAGACGCACGCTCATCATACCCTTTGCGTATTGAACACTCCCATCGGCGGTGAATAAGGCTTGTAAGAAGCCCCGTTGCATCTCTTCTGTGCCTTTGAATACAATTTCTGGCACTTGCAACTTGTTTTCGACCAAGCCATACGTTTCTACCAGACGGCGCAAACGGTCAGATTGTACACGCGCTTCATCGCGGTCTGGAATATCAATGACATTGACGTTATAGGTACGAACTGCTTTAGCAGAAGTCAGAGGTTGGACAATCGCATCCACATATTCGGCAAACATGGGCGCAAGGGTCTGTTTTTCTTCACCGAAGAAAGATAACACGGCACGGTCTGATTTTATCGTTCCATCGCCGACTAACCAGCCTAATGTACGCCCCAATTCAAGTGTGCCTTCTTGACCAAATCCACCTTTACGGTTGAGGATATGGATTAAATCACCTTCTTCTAGGTGGCGCAATTCTACCCATCCGCGGGATGTCATGAAGCGATGGTCAGCCGTTGCCCGTACAAAATACCCTTCACGGGTTTGGACGCGGAAAACGGGCTTTGTGCCTGTCATAAACACACGGGTAGCAGGAACGGTATGACTATCTAATCCGAAACGCCCGTCAATTGCGACTTCAATTTCGGTTTCTTCATCAAACAATTCGCGGGCGGTGACTAACCCTTTGTTGGTATAAATGCGGGTATCACCTGTCACACAGGGGTTAGTCGCAATCAGGGGATTGAAATACCACGAATTGGACATTTTGTTACTGCGTTCTCTGAACCACACACCCGGTTCGGCGCTCGCCCATGCACTTTCGATGATGGCGTTCCACAATTCTTTCGCTTTGATGGTCTTATAGGTGATGACCTCGCGCCCCGCTTCAATCCATTTTTCGAGATCGCCATCCCATAAGGTATCATAATCGGGATGGCTGGTATCGGGGAATTGCAAATGCCAATCGGCATCGGCTTTCATGGCATCCATAAAGCGGTCACTCAGCCCGACGCTGATATTGGCGTTGGTGATTTTACCCGCTTCGCGCTTGCTATTCACAAAGTCGAAAATATCGGGATGCCAATCGTTGAGGATGAGCATAAGAGCTCCTCGACGTGATCCACCTTGTTCAATCAGACCCGTGACGAAGCTATACAACGCACCCCACGATACTGACCCGCTAGAGCGTCCATTCACGCCCTTCACATAGGCATGTCGTGGGCGCAAGGTGGATAAATTGATGCCGACCCCCCCCCCCGCGACATGATTTCGGTCATGTTGCCCAGCGTCTCGATGATGCCACCACGCGAATCGCCGACAAGCGGAATCACGTAGCAATTATAGAACGTAAGTTCTTGGTTTGTGCCTGCCGCCGTCAGAATACGCCCGCCAGGGACGAATTTCCAATCTTCGAGCAACCAACGGAATTTATCTGCCCATTCACGGCGTTTTTTGGTCGTCTTTTCGACCGCCGCAATGCCCGCCGCCACTCTGTCCATCATTTGGGCGGGGTCTGTTTCGAGGGGTTTATCCACATGCTCAATATCGCGGGTGACAACCTCACCATCGAGTAATTCAATCGTCACTTGTGGCAATTGCATCGCAGTAATACGCCCGACTTCGCGTTGCCCAGTGGCAGAATTGACCACCACAATCACCAAATCGCCAACGGCAAGTGTTTCGCGCTTCATATCTTTGAGCGCGTACCGGTCAAGAAAAATCTTATACCCCAAGTCGTGTAGGGCATTTTTCTTTTTTGTTTGCGATTGAACCATAAAAACCTCGCTATACCTATTCTAATTGACCAGAAAAAAGCGAAAATAAAACCATCAGCATTGTGTTGAATGCCTAATAAAAAAGAATATTTCATTTTTATTAATCTTTTTAATTTGAAAAAGCACGTTGGGGTTGTGTGCTTTCTGCATGTGTCTTATTTATAACACGAAAGGCGGTTAGTGTCTATTCAGATTAGGTTAGAATTGTATTCAGATTATTGCGCGTCTCTAACCTTCCACAATACTCTCTCTATGTTCTGTTCTAATCATGAAATCTATCACAAATGAGCGAGAAAAATAGGCACATAAATCCCTATGGACGCGCTTCTGCGCGTCCGTATCGGGGATATATCATGCTTGTGAATCGGTTATTTTTTCGGGCGTAAAAACGGTGGAATATCCATATCGTCCTCATCATAGACCCGTGTGGTGAAGCTGTCTTGAGTCGGACGTTGGGGTGGTTGTTGATTGGGGCGCACCTGTGGCGGTGGATTGGTTTGAGTCGGTTGCACGGGTGGCTGATTTTGGACGGGTTGCATCGGGCGCATCGGTGGCTGATTGGTCTGCATCATATTGGGGCGTTGATTATTGGTCGGCGGACGCAACACATTGGCATCCATGCGCGATTTCACACGGCTTTGTTCAAATCCGGTGGCGATGACGGTAATCCGCACCTCATCACCCATATTATCATCAATTTGCGCCCCAAAAATGAGGTTAACTTCTGGATGGGCGCTCTCTTTGATGATGGCGGCGGCTTCGTTGACTTCAAACAGGCTCAAATCTGAACCGCCTGTAATGTTGAACAAAATACCGCGTGCGCCATCGATGGTGACATCGAGCAGACCACTGCTAATCGCCATTTCTGCCGCACGACGAGCGCGTTCATCGCCCGATGCCCGACCAACCGCCATGAGCGCCGCGCCACCTTCGGACATGATGGTGCGAACATCGGCAAAATCGAGGTTGATGAGCGCGGGGACGGTGATGAGTTCAGAAATCCCTTGAATACCCTGTCGCAACACATCATCCGCCAACGAGAAGGCTTGTTGCAAACTGGCGCGTTTATCGGCAATTTGGAGCAAGCGGTCATTGGGGATGACGATGAGCGTATCCACCTGACTTTTCAGGTTTTCGATACCCGCTTCGGCGAATTGAATACGGCGTGTGCCTTCAAATGTAAATGGTTTTGTGACCACGCCGATAGTCAATGCGCCCAATTCTTTAGCGATTTGCGCGACAACAGGCGCGGCACCCGTGCCTGTCCCACCGCCCATACCACTGGCGATGAAGACCATATCTGCCCCGCGCAGAATTTCGTATAATTCATCGGAACTCTCTTCGGCGGCTTTTTTGCCGATTTCAGGATTGCCCCCCGCGCCCAAACCACGGGTGAGCTTTTCGCCGATACGCACACGAGTTTTGGCTTTGGAAAGCATGAGGGCTTGATTATCGGTATTGATGGCGATAAATTCCACGCCGCCCAAACCTTCGTTAATCATGCGGTTCACAGCGTTGCCACCGCCCCCACCGACCCCTACGACTTTGATTTGTGCAAAGCCCTCGCCTAAATGAAAATCTTCAAAATCGCTCATAAAAACTTCCCTCTGCCTATATGACTATAGATAACTTTATACCTACTATTTTACGCATAACAAGTTTGTTAGCAAATTGTTTGTGAAAATTGGGTCTTATTTCCCACTCATTTATAACCATTTTCTATCAGACATTATCATCTGGTAATAATCGGCTGAATAAACCACCCAATAGACGGCGCAATTTGAAGCCCGGTGCATCCGATGCCGACACGGTTTCGACCATTGTATCCATCTCTAGCCCCAAACGCAACAGCCCGACACTGGTACTATAGGACGGGTTACGAAGCGCATCCGCCATACCCGTGAGTCGTTCTGGCTTGGCAATCCGCACAGGCATCCCCAAAACACGAGTCGCAACCTCGCGGATACCCTCCAGTTGGGCGCATCCACCCGTCAATACCGCCCCAGCGCGGAGCAATCCATCATAACCACTGCGTTTGATTTCTTTATGCACCAATTCAAACATCTCTTGAACACGGGCTTCGATGATAGATGCTAATTCCGTGCGCTTAATTTCGGTGGGCAATCCATCACCAAATGGCTCGACTAACAATGTTTCGAGCGGGTCTACTTGTTTGGGGACGGCATGACCATATTGCACCTTCACCGCTTCGGCGGTATCGAATGGGATATGCGTGAAATAGGTGATGTCGTTGGTGATATGGTCGCCACCTACCGCCAAAACGGATGTATGCCAAACCGTCCCTTCGATGAAAATGGCGAGGTCGGTTGTGCCACCGCCAATATCAATCACCACCGCGCCCATCTCTTTTTCTTGTGCGGTCAAAACAACATCTCCCGCCGCCAACGGATTGAGGATGAAACGGTCGACATACACCTGCGCCGCCTCGACAGCTTGTTCCAGATTGGCGACACTGGTGGATGATGCGGTGATGATATGCGCCTCGACTTCGAGCCGAAAGCCGTGCATCCCTATCGGGCTACGCACCCGTTCTTGACCATCCAACGAATAACTGCGCGGGATGACATGCAACACCTCGCGGTTATGTGGGATGGCGATGGCGCGGGCGGCGGCGAGTGCTTTATCTAAATCATCGGCATTCACGCCACGCTGGGTGGGTATCCCCACCACCCCCCGACTATTCAGTGAGGCGATATGACTGCCCGCCAAACTGACGAATGCCCGCTTGACCTGATACCCACTACTGCGTTCTGCTTTATGCACAGAGGCAGAAATGGCTTGCGAGAGCGCCATCAAATCATTGACAACACCCTTTTTCATGCCCCGACTCGGTTCTATGCCGACACCCACGACAAAAATATCGTTATCGCGCACTTCACCGATAATCGTGCAAATTTTATGCGTACCTACATCTAAACCAATAACGAGTTCACTCATCACATAAGTCCAAGTTGCTACAATAGTAAACGGCACGGGTATCTGCGACATTGATTTCGACAGGCGTGATGCCCCGCCTTAATAAATTATCACGCAATGCTTCGTAAACCAATAACTTATTTGGCATATCAGTGCCAGTGCCTAACCAAATATCCCACGAAGATTCCCGAAAACCAAGTCCTTTGACTGCATTATATTGCAAAATCTCGATACCAGATAGCAATTGACGCAATTGCAACGCCCCACTGACCACATCCAACGGTATCGGATTTTCGGGCAAGGGCGGTTCATTCACCGATTGATCGGCAATCACATGAATCAGATTGGGGAATACCTCTTCTGGGCGCGGTTGGCGTAAGATATTGCCCTGTATATCTAACAATACACGAATATCGTATTGTGTCCAGACTAAGGCGGGTTTCCGTTCTTCGACCACAATCTTGACCATCTCTGGTTGCCAACCGATTGTCACCCGTGCATCGGCGATGAGGCGCGACTTGGATAAAATGGCATCGCGCACATCGTTGGGGTCAATCTGAAAAATCGAAAGCCCCGCGATTTCGGTATACCGAAAAATTTCGGACGGATCTATATAGGTCGCGCCGACAACGGTGATTGTCCGCACCTTAAAAAATTCAGTCTGGAACATGACCACCAATAGCGCAATCATGCAAACCACAATCAACCCACTGACCACGCGCCAACTGACCCCCACCTTACGGCGGACACTATGGTCTATGGGACGTTCTAGGTTAGGTTTTGGCTTTGCAACGGCATCTCCACGCCAAACAGCAGGAGCGCGTTCTGTTTTCCGTTTTTGTTGCCGAGCGCGTACTGATGACATCCATTATCCTCAGAAATCAAAAATCAGGTGACTCACATCACCTGATTTCTATTATATATCATCCCCCAAAAACACACAGGTTAAACCTGATATTCTTATCCACAAATCGCATTAGATTATGGATTGAAGCCTATGCTAATCAAGTGATGAGCAGTGAACTATCAGATACATTTTGGGAA
Source organism: Anaerolineae bacterium (assembly GCA_034436155.1). Classification (GTDB taxonomy): domain Bacteria; phylum Chloroflexota; class Anaerolineae; order Aggregatilineales; family Phototrophicaceae. The sequence continues at coordinate 36,177 of DAOTVP010000028.1, read as the reverse complement.
ATTACACTTGTTCAACAACTCACTACCTCATCCATCAATAATCCATCATTCTCAACATTCCGCGCCGCACAAGTTAAACTGAATGATAAGGGTTTTCTCTCACGCGATATCACCGTGAGCGACCTCATCTTAATATAAATCGGATGTGCATCATTTATTCCCGCGTGACCTATTGAAAAAAGCAGGAATGAACAAAAATCAATATAATCAGGTTGCTAATTATGTTATCACACAAAGCGAAATCAACATTGCAATTAGCAATAAGCACCCTAAGGTCTATTTTGGTGAAATTTGGGAGCAAATAAATGGTGGCAAACAACGCTATGGCAACATCACTACAGCAGAAGAACTTGAAGCTAATTTTGAGATGAATTGTATTCCAAATGGAATTGAAAATTTGGATACTGATAATTACGAAGCCTTTTTAGAGGAGCGTCGTGTACTTATGGCTCAAAAAATCAGACGCTATTTTGAGTCACTGGGATAAATTGTAAAATGCGTGCCTGCCAACCATTGGCAGGCATAAAACGCGGTTATGAATGAACAGAAACTGTGCGGATAAAAACAGTTTGTGCTATAATAGACAAAAATATACATACAGGGGGTTTTAGGATGAGTAAACCCATTGTTTTTTCACTACCCGATGATTTAATGGCGTATGCCGAAGCCATGATGCACACCTCGCGCAAGCCGCTGGAGGATGTTATCGTGCATTGGTTACGCATGGGGGCAAATTTGCACTTGCGCCTGTATACCATCGGGCATAGCAATCTCTCGTTTGACGATTTCCTCAATCGGCTACGGGCATATCATATCACCACCGTGGTGGATGTCCGCAGTGAACCGTATAGCAAATACACCCCACATTTTAGCAAACGCGAATTTCAGACTGCGCTCGAATCGCATGGCATCACCTATCGCTATGCGGGCGAATTTTTGGGTGGCAGACCCGCCGATAAATCGGTGTATCAGACGGGGACGGTCATCAGCGAACAGACTTCACGCGATGCCTATCTGGATTTGGTGGATTACACCCTCGTGATGAAGCGCGATTGGTATCAGAAAGGCTTACAACGCCTGATAGACATCATCCAAGAGGCGCATATCCAGCACGAGCATGTCGTCATTATGTGTAGCGAAGGCGACCCCGAAGATTGTCATCGGCATCACCTCATCACACGGTCATTGATAGACCCATCTGTGCAATCGTTACCCAATACGCCCGCTTTGGCGGTGTATCATATCCTCAGAGATGGACAGTTACAATTTGTCAATCCCAGTGTATTCGATAAACCTGAACAGCAAAGGTTATTTTGATGAGCATTCACCTATTCACGATTGGCTTCACACAAAAATCGGCGGAGCAATTTTTTAATCTGCTCAAACACAATCGTGTGGATGTATTGATAGATACGCGCCTCAAGCCCGATTCACAATTGAGCGGATTCGCCAAAGGGCGCGACCTGCCCTACTTTCTGAGGCATCTGATCGGATGTGATTACATCCATAATGGGCTGATGTCGCCGACAGAGGCGATACTGAGCGCGTATCGAGATAACAAAGATTGGGGCGCATACGAAATCCAATTTAGGGAACTTTTAGCCGAGCGCGAGCTGATTCAACATCTCGACAAGACGTGGTTCATCGCGCATCGTGCCTGCTTGTTATGCAGTGAGCATGAGCCAGACCAGTGTCATCGGCGTTTAGTAGCAGAATATATACAATCATATTGGGGAGAAACTGAGGTATGGCATCTGATGTAAGCACGAAAACATTGTTTTTAGTCACCGATGTCACGCACATGCGCGGTGATAAGGTTTGTATTTTAGGTGTGAACGATAAATTTGAGACAATCCGCCCAGAATTACCCCCGCCCGGTATTTTTACAAATCGGCTTTTGTTGCCAACGGGTGTGATAAGACCACGCGCCGTATTAGAAACATATTTCAAGCCACCTCATAAAATTCACCCGCCTCATATTGAAGATATGGATTGGGATACAACACGCGATACCAAAATTTTGCGGACAACCGATGACGAAAAGTGGCGCAATGCGCTAGAACATACCTTATTCCCAACCGTTCAAGATATTTTCGAGACACCTATCAAGAAAAAAGCCATCTCACCACATACTGGTGCGCGTTCTGTCGGCACAATCCGCCCCAAAACAATCGAATTTTTCAAATATGACATCATAGAACGCGATGGACGTGCAAAATATGACTATCGCATCAGTTTTCGAGATGAATCTGATACCTATTTTTATGATTTGAGTATCACTGATTTAACATTTCGCTATTATTTTCACTACCTGCTCAAAAACCAATCACCCGAAAAAGCGGAGCGCTATATTCGAGAACAATTATCTGAGGGTGATTGTTATTTTCGGATTGGGTTAACCCGTGAATTCAACGGCAATTTATGGCTACAAGTGAACGGGATTTATACCTTTCCAGATTATGTCAAAGGGATGTGCTTTATGGATTATAAGCAGGCGGGGGTCAGTTTGCCTGATTAATCCCACTCCCCCACCAGTTCGATTTCCATGTCGAGCATGACACCGTGCGCCTCGTAGACGGCATGTTGCACATGACGGATGAGGGCATAATAATCACTGGCGGTGGCATCACCGCCGTCGTTGATGAAAAAATTGGCGTGGATAGGCGAGACCATGGCGTTACCAATGCGATAACCCTTTAAGCCTGTGGCTTCGATGAGCCGTCCGGCATAATCGTTGGGGGGATTTTTGAAAATGCTACCCAAACTCGCCCCTGGTGGTTGGGTTTGTTTGCGTTTGGCGATATTGGCATCCATCCGCGCTTTAATGGCGATGGGGTCATCTTTGGTCAGGCAAAATGTGGCGAGTAACACCAAATAGCGTTTATGGCTCATGGCTTTGAGGATCGAATGCCGATAACCATAATCGAAATCGGCATTTTCAAACAGTTTCGCCCCACTCGGCATAAGGACAACCGCGTTGGCTAAATTCATGGCAATATCACCACCATGCGCCCCCGCATTATTGACGACCGCCCCGCCAACCGTGCCAGGGACGCTAACCGCCCATTCCATGCCCATATAACCTGCGCTTTGGCATTTATGCGCCAACGATGTGAGCGATGTGCCTGATGTCGCCGATACAGTGATGTTATCGCGCCAATCGCCAAATTCGACTTGCGAGACACGGTTGATGATAATCAGCCCACGCACGCCTTTATCCGAGACGAGGATATTCGCGCCACCACCAATCACGCGCATGGGGATATTATCTGCCCATGCGTATTGCACCACATCGGCGAGTTCATCCACCGATTCACGGGCGATATACACTGCATCGGCAAGCCCGCCAATCCGCGCCGCCGTATATTTCGACATCGGCTCACGAGTGAGTAATGTATCGCCAAAGCGGGCTTTGAGGCGTGTGAGCATCATCGTTTATCCTTTTTTGAGGAATAATTCGCCAATTTTAGGCGCATCACCTGCGCTCATAATCAGCACCACCGCAGGCGCTTGCACACGGTCACGTAAATACTGGGCGGTGGCTTCTAAATCACCGCCATAATGCTTGTGGTCATGTTTGATTTTTTCGGTTGCCCAAGCCCCATCTATCCCATTTATCGGATTTTCGCGGGCGGCATAAATATCGGTGACAACCACCGCATCGGCTTGATGAAACGCATGGGCATAATCTTCCATTAAAATCATGGTTCGGCTATACATGTGCGGTTGCCATACTGCCCAAATTTGATGATTCGGATAGCGCAATTTCGCCCCTTCGATGGTCATCTTGATAGCGGTTGGATGGTGAGCATAGTCATCAACGACAATGATGCCATCGCGCTCCGCACGAATTTCAAAGCGCCGTCCGGTGGATTTGAACGATGCAAAGGCTTGGGGGATAGCCTCAAGATTGACATCCCCAATCGTAGAGGCGACCAGCAACGCGCCTAACGCATTTTGCACATGATGAAGCCCTGTCATGGGGAGCGTGATATGTGCTGGGATATGTCTGAACGGTTCAAGCAAGCCTGATGTGACCACATCAAAATGGGTTTTATCACCATCTACGCGAATATTCTTCGCCATCATATCGGCAGGACGATTGATACCATAGGTATGGATATAGCGCCCCTTCGCACGATATTCGTTGGCTAATTTGACCGCGTATGGGCTATCGGCACAGACCACCACTGTCGAATGGGGTCGCATACGGTCTAAAAATTGACGGAACGAATCGAGCATGACCGCATCATTCTCGAAAAAATCGGGATGGTCATATTCAATATTCGTCAGAATGACCACGTTGGCAGGAATTCCCCAAAAAGCGTTATCGTATTCATCAGCCTCGATGACGAATCGGTCAATGTTGCTCACGCCCGCGTTTTTGCCCGTATTCGCCATAATGCCACCGACAATATATGATGGAGGAGATTGACATTCTTGTAACACATGCACCGTCATGGCGGTGGTGGTGGTTTTGCCGTGCGTTCCCGCGATGGCGATGACAAAATCATCGCGCATGAGCGGTTCTAAAATATCTTGACGCTTGTACACGGGGATATTGAGCCGATGCGCCTCGGCGACCTCGATATGGTCATCTTTGACGGCGGATGTGCGAATAATTAGATCTGCACCATGAACATGTTCGGGCGCATGTCCGATGTGGATGGTCGCACCATCGCGGGCTAACGCTTCGGTGAGCGCGTTGGCTTGTTTATCACTGCCCGAAATGGTGAATCCACGTTCTAATAAAATACGCGCAATAGCAGAAATACCAAATCCACCAATACCGATGAGATGAATTTTTTGCCCTTTGATAAATTCCATTTACAACACCGCCAAGACCAGCACGAATAATATCACGACTACAATCACCAACGCATCGCCACTGCCCGATGCGCCACCGCTCATAATCACCAACGGAATGGCATCTACGGCTTGCGCCGATGGCGTATTGGCACTAGGGGTCATAATCATGGGGTAAAAAGGATATTCGTTAATATCCAAAAAGTACCACAACGCGCCACCTATCAAATAGCCGTTCACCAAGCCCAAAATCCCGCCCAAAATACCCGCCGAAATGCGGTCATCGCGGTTGGTACGGCGCATATCTCTGGCGAGCGAGCGGTTGCGATAGGCGAGGAATACGATCACCAAAAAGGTGACGATTTGCACCAACGCCGCTTGATCGCGTTCTAAAAATAGGAGCGCCGTGCCTCTGAACAGGGCATCTATTTGAAACAAGATGAACATCGAAAGCGCGATACCCGCCGTAGCGACGACCTCTTTATTCCAACCACGCAAAAATCCCAACACCGCGCCGAATGCCGCCAAAATCCACATCAAAGAATAGAGTTGAATCATGCGTCTGCGCCTTTATATGACAATCAGGACAATCAAAAATAAGCCAATAACGGCGGCAGAGAGCAGACTACCATCCCCGCCCGGTCCGCCACCGAGGATGTATAATGGCAAAGACTGGACAAAATCGGCGCTGGCAGTCCCTGGCAGGGGCGCATCCACATACGGGCGCAAGGGATAATTGGTGACGTGCATAAAATACCACAACGATCCCCATATCAGATAGCCGTTGATAAACCCGACAATCCCGCCCAATAATGCCGATTGCAAATTATCGCGTCCATCGCCACCGCGTTTTGCCTCGTTGCCGATGAGCGCCCGCGTTTGATAGGCAAAGAAAATGATGACCGTGAAGATCATGGCGCGGATGAAAAATTTTTGCTCCTCTGGCACATTGGTGAGCAAGGTGTTGAGGGTATCATCAAATTGAAACAAGGCAAATAAGCCCAGCACAATCCCCGACATCGAAATGACCTCTTTGTTCCAACCGCGTGTGAAGCCGATGTACCCAAAGATAGCCGCCATTATCCACATAAACATCGAAAGTTGTATCATGCTGTTTTCCCTCGCCGTTGGGCATGTGCTTGTGCCAACCCAATTAATGCCTGCGCTAAATTTGATGCGCCATCCGGTGATGCCGCCTGCCCTACCGCCTCGCGCATGGCTTCTAAACGGGCAGAATCGCCCAAGAGTGCGCGAAGTGTGGGTAATAATTCGGCATCCATGCGGGTTTCATCGAGGTGAATCGCCCCGCCCCGCGATGCCAGATAATCGGCGTTGATTTGTTGATAGCGCCAGCTATATGCCAATGGGATTAGTATAGACGGTAATCGGAAAAATGGAAACTCGCCCAAGACACTCGCCCCCGCCCGACACACACACACATCGGCGCACGCCATCGCCAAACCCATATCATCATGCAAATAGGCGAAGGCGTGATAATCGGGATGATTTTTGAGATCGCCGATTTGCGCTTGTGAACGCTCATAATCGAGCGTGCCTGTGAGGTGGATAACCTGTACGCCATCGTGCAAAATATCGCCCAAAATGTTGCCAATGCCGATATTGATGGCACGCGCTCCACGACTGCCACCAAATACCAACACCGTTTTTTTGGTCGGATTTAACCCAAAATGGGCGATTCCCGCCTCGCGGGTGGCAGAGGTCATCTGTTTACGCAACGGATAGCCTGTGATAATCGTCTGACCATCACGGAAAAATTTTTGCGATTCACCAACGGTTATCGCTACCTTTTGCGCGAACAATCGCAACACTTTAATCGTCAATCCGGGTTCAATATCGGGCAGGTAAATCAGCAATGGCACACCACGCAAGCGGGCGGCTAATGCCACAGGCAAGCCTTCCCATCCGCCTGTGGATAAAATGACGTTGGGCTTTTCGCGCCCTAAAATCCGAAACGATTGCCATGTTCCACGCATCAACTTGAAGGCGCTGGTGATGGCTTTGAGCGGATTCACCCCATGAATCGGACCCGCGCTCACCTCGTAATGGGCAGAAAAAGCGATACCCGCTTTCTCGATGAGCGGGCGCTCGAATCCGCCGACTGTGCCGATGAATATCAACGGCGTATCAGGATGATGCGTTTGTATGTGTTCAACGACTGCGAGTGCGGGGTAGACGTGACCGCCCGTCCCCCCCGCGGCGATAATCATTCGCACGGGTATTTCTCCGTTCTGGTGAATTTTCTTTAATTATCGTTTGCCGATGAACGGCATGTAACAACCCGATCCCCGCCAAAATCACCACCAGCGATGACCCGCCGAAGCTGATTAACGGCAAGGGTAGCCCCGTAGCAGGGACGAGGTTGGTCATAACGGCAATATTGAGCAAGGCTTTGGATGTCACCCACACCGTCACCCCTGCGGCGATGAGTCCACTAAAGGCATCGGTGGCACGGCGCGAAATCTGGAATCCTCGAAAACAAAATGTCATATATAAGCCAATGACCACAAACGCGCCAATCACCCCAAATTCTTCGCCGATGACGGCAAAGATACTATCAGTATGTGGCGCGGGCAAGCCCTGAAATTTGCTCTGACCCGTGCCTAAGCCTAAGCCCGTCCAACCGCCGTAATAAATGGCGATGAGCGCCTGTTGGGTATGCCAACTGGCTTGGGTGGGGTCTACGATGCCCGCCGTGAACGCATCGATACGGGTTTTGGCATACGGGAAGAAGGGCAATACGATTAGCCCCGCGATGAGCAACACGCCTAGCACAATCGCCACTTGGCGCATATTCGCGCCCGCCAAAAAGAACATAATCGCCGATGTGACGAAAATCGTCACGGCAGTGCTGAGGTCTGGTTGGATGACGACCAACCCTGTGACGATGCCCACCAGCACCAAAAAAGGCAACAACCCATACGTCAAACTGCGGACGCGCACATTTTTCGACCCCATCCACGCCGCCATGTAGATGATAATCGCCAATTCTGCGAATTCACTCGGTTGAAAACGCCCATTGATGAGCGCACGACGCGCCCCAAATGTATCATCCCCAAATAGCAAGACGGCGATGAGGAAGCTAATCGCCATGAGCATGACAATCAGCGCAATTCGACGGATAAAACGCAAATTGACGCGGGCGAATATCATCATCGCCACCACACCAATCACCACATTTTGAATATGGCTCAATAAAACCCGCGTCTCACTGCCAAATTCTGCCAAACTCCAGTCAAATGTCGAACTATACACCATCATCAACCCCAGCGCGAGGAGCATCCCTGTGATGATGAGCATGGGCTTATCGAGGGTTGCCCAAAAAGTGAGTTTGCGTTCAGAGACATCGCGCACATCACCCGTAGCGCGATTCATGGGACGCACAGGCTGAAGCGGAATGGCAACGGGCAAATCGTCATCTACAAATTGGGGTAAAGATTGGTCAGTCATAACTTTACAACGCTTTCACTAATTGGCGGAAATGTTCGCCACGTTCCGCAAAATCTTTATAGGCATCGTAACTGGTGCCACCGGGCGAGAGCAACACCACATCCCCCGCTTGTGCCAATTTTTTGGCTAATGGCACGGCTTCATCCAACGTTTTCACGCGGGTGACATTATTGGCATGACCGAATAATTTTTTCATGGTCTCTACTACTATATCACCATCTCGCCCAAATGCGATAATATGACGGGTTTTGTATCGGGCGAGGGCTATCATATCATCCCACGACAATTTTTTATCTGCCCCGCCCGCCAATAAAATAATCGGCTCGGTATAACTATTCAGGGCGGCGACAACCCGTTCTGGGGCAGTGGCGATGCTATCATTAACATACATCACCCCATCCAAAACGCGCACCAATTCGAGCCGATGCGGGACGGGCGTAAACGTTTTGATGGTCTCGGTCATGACTTCGGGATGAATACCCGCCGCCCCTGCGATGGCGCACGCCGCCAACACATTCAACACATTATGTTCACCGCGCAAGGGAATTTCGGATGCTTCGCAGATGATATGTGGGGCGCCATCGGGACTGGATATACCCGTCACCGCCAAGCGACTACCTATCATAAACGCGCCATCGGAGACAATTTCGCGTTGGCTAAACCACGCCAAATATCCTTTAACAACGGGTTCTAATAAGCGCGTAACCAGATTATCGCGCCCCAGAACGGCAATATCATCCGCCGTTTGGTGTCCGATGATGTTGGCTTTGGCGCGGATGTAATTGTGCATGGTGCCGTGTCTATCGAGATGGTTGGGGGTAATATTCAAAATCGCGCCGATGGACGGACTCGAAAAACACAATTCGAGTTGAAAACTCGACAGTTCCATCACGACCTGATGCTCTGGACGAATACCCATCATCACATCGAGCAACACATTGCCGATATTTCCGCCGACCCATGTCGTCAGACCGGCATTTTTGCACATTTGCCCGACCAGCGTGGTGGTGGTGGTTTTGCCAGCACTGCCTGTAATGCCGATGACAGGCGCGGGTGAACGGTCTAAAAATAGATGTGCATCATTGGTAATCGGGATTTTGCGCTCACGCGCTTCTCGCAAAAACGGAATGTCGAGAGGCACACCGCCCGATACGCAAATTAAATCTGCGCCGTATAATAATTCTGTCGGATGCCCGCCTAGTACAAAACGCACACGCGGAAAATTTTCGAGTTCCACGTCTATTTCATGCGGTTGACGGTTATCGGTGACAACCACCCGCGCCCCGATGGTGGGCAACCATCGGGCAAGGGCTTGCCCCTGACGGGCAAATCCGACCACAATCACGCGCCGCCCCTCTAAAATTTCACTACTGATACCTCTTGAAAACATAGATATTTATCTCTTCATCTGTTTTAATCAGGGCTATCGCTCATCTGCCCTACATGCCAAATTCTGTTCATCGTAGGGCGGATATACGGCTTCGCCTAATCCGCCCCTACACACTACTCACTTATTTTTTATCTTAGGGCGGATATACGGCTTCGCCTAATCCGCCCCTACACACTACTCACTTATTTTTTATCTTAGGGCGGATATACGGCTTCGCCTAATCCGCCCTACATATCTCTCTGGTTAGAATTATAAAATCGCTAAGGCAACGCCAACCATCGCCGCCAAAATACCGACCAGCCAAAAGCGTTGGACGACTTGCGTCTCGCTCCACCCGCCTTTTTCAAAATGGTGATGCAAGGGTGCCATGCGAAAAAGGCGCTTATCCACGCCCAAATAACGTCTGCTCCATTTGGCAGAATAGACTTGTAAAATCACCGACAGGACTTCGGCAACGGGGACAATGGCAATAATCGGCAACAACAACCACTGCCCCGTCATCAATGCTACCGTGCCGAGTGTCGCACCAAGCGCCAAAGAGCCAACATCACCCATGAATAATTGGGCAGGATGGGCGTTATACCATAAAAATCCGAAACACGCGCCCACCATCACGAAGCACAATTGTACGAGATAGATTTGCCCTTGCAAATAAGCGATCACCCCATACGCCGCAAACGCGCTGGCGGTGATAATTCCCGCTAATCCGTCTAAGCCATCGGTAAAATTGACGGCATTCGATGTGCCGATGATGATGAACATGGCAATCGGGATAAAAAAAATGGGGTGAATAGGGATGACCACTGGAAATACCGGGATGCGGACTTCGTTAGCAAACGAAAAACCGCCTTCGTATAACGATATAACCCCCGCCACAAACCCCGCAAGGATGAGTTGCCCCAAAAATTTAGCACGGGGCGAGATCCCTTCGCCAATCGCGCCAAACGACCTGCGAATGCCTTCCCAATCATCAATTCCACCCAGAATAGCAAAACCCAATAACACCAACAGGGGCAAAAAGGTACTCGCGCCAGAGCCAGTTTGGACGACTCTGGCTAAATTGAGCGTGAAGATAATCAGCAACACAGGCACAATGATCATAATCCCGCCCATGGTGGGCGTGCCGATTTTTTTCTGGTGCATTTCTGCGAGAGCATCGCGCACTTTTTTGCCAATACCCAAGCGTTTTAAGATTTCGATGAACGGCTCGCCCCAAATCACACACAATAAAAAGGTGATACCGCCCATTGTGAGCGCCAATGATAAACCACCTGTCGTCATAAATTACCCACCTCACTTGTTTATCGATGCTGTCTGAACACTGTTTTCGGGCGGAATTTGGAGCAGATGCACCAACCGCGAGGTCATACGGCTGAAAATCGGCGCAACGACTTGGCTCGCCCAGCGCCCATTTTTGGGTCGGTCTAATTTGATGAGGATGCTCACCTGTGGGTTATCGGCAGGCAAAAATCCGACAAAACTCATGATATAAGACCCAACTTCGTAACCAATCGGTGTGCCAATTTCGGCAGTGCCTGTTTTGCCCGCAATGCGATAGCCCGGCACACGCGCCGCCTCATCCAAACCTGTCTCGACCACGGCGACCATCATCTCAGTGACAATTCGGGCGGTCTGCGGGCTGATGACTTGTGCGCCCAACGGCATCGGGCGCGATTCGTAAATGGTGTCGCCATCAACAATCTGATGCACCACACGCGGTTGCATCATCACGCCGTTGTTGGCGATGGCATTCACCGCCACCAACATCTGGAGCGGAGTCACCGACAACCCCTGCCCAAAGCTGTTGGTCGCCAAATCGCTCTCGCTCCATTGACCACTCAGATCATCAGGCGTGCGGAGGATGCCCGGTTGCTCGCCTTGCAAATCCACTCGCGTCAGGCTACCAATGCCAAATCGGGCGAGCATTTCATAAAATCGTTCCCAACCCATTTGTTGGGCGATGGTCGCCGTGCCAATATTCAACGATTCGACCAGCACCCGTTGCACATCGACAACACCGTGCGCTTGTCTGTCCCAATTTTGAATGCGAATCCCGCCCATTTCGAGTACCCCTTGGTCGTTATAAGTCCACGAGGGGGTGATTGTACCCGTCTCTAATGCCGCAGCGACCGTAATCACTTTGAAAACAGACCCCGGTTCAAACAAATTGCTGATGGCAGGATTTTGTAACTCGCGTGGATTTTGCACATTGAAATAGGCATTGGGATCGAAAGATGGATAACTCGCCATGCCCAAAATATCGCCTGTGCGCGGGTTCATGACGATGATTGTGCCACCATTCGCGCCCGTCTCGGTGATGGCGCGTTGAAGTTCGGATTCGATAAAAAATTGCACATTGCGATCTATGGTCAGCACCAATGTCGCACCACCATTGAGATAATTGGTATCTTGGGGCAAATCAAACGGGATGTTACTCACGGCACGGTCGCCCGTTTCGCCCGCCAATTGGCTTTGATAATACCCCTCAACGCCGTAATTCCCGCGAGAATCTTCGCCAATCCCATTGACAAAGCCGATGACTTGCGCCCCTAAAGACCCTTGTGGATACACACGGCGTTGCAAACGTTCTACTTCGATGCCGAAAATATTCAGTTCACGCACCCGATACCATGTTTCGGGGTCTACCACGCCCAACGGCACCCACACCGCGCCACTGGTCAACAATTCAAACATTTCCAGTTCATCCCGATTCAAGATACGCGCAAGGTCGGTCGCGACTTTGGATTTGTTGGAAATTAATCCGGGGCTGATGCCGATGCGATACAACAGTGTATTGACCGCCAATGGGTTGCCATGACGATCGTAAATTTCACCACGCGGGCTTTGGACACGTTCTATACGTCCAGAATTGGCATCGCGCATGAGCTGAAATTCGGCTTGGACACGCGGGTCTGTTGGGAATTGAAACGAGATAATCCGCATGGCTAAGATCACACATAAGCCAATCACCCCCAACAAGACAAAGGGCGAGCGTTGGCGCAAAATGGTTTGCTGATTTGGAAATTGGGCTTGTGTCGCCATTTAACCATTAATCTCCACGAGATGAGCCATTGATACTATCTAAAATGGCTTGTAATTGCGCCCCTGCCCAATCGGCAAAGGTCTGATTATACAGGGGCGGTTCTTCGGTCTGGGTGGTGATGGGGGCTACAGTATCTTGTTGTTGTGGATTAAATCCATACACCTCTAAATATTCGATTTGTGAGCCTGTCGCCAAGACAAACCCCATTTGTTCGGCGCGGGTTTGTAAATTGGGGACGCTCTCTAAACGGGCAATATCGGCACGCAGGGCTTCGTTGGCACGTTCTAAATCATCGCGTTCTTGGATGAGGGCATCAATACGGCGGTTGAGCGTTGCCTCAGATACCACTTGTGACAGATATAAGCCCCCCAAAATGATGGCAATGAACGCGCCTAAAATAGCGAGCGCCAACAATTGGCGTTGTGGCTCCCATCGGCGCATTTGTAAAGCATGAGAAAACCAAGCATCATCTCGTCGTGACATCCTATAATTTCTCCACCACGCGCAATTTTGCACTACGACTACGCGGATTTTGTGCCTGTTCCGCATCAGATGGCACAATTGGCTTTTTTGTGATTAATTTTACCACAGCCTGCTTTTCTTCTAAAACCATGCCTGGCGGAGAAAGAATTTCTTCGCTCACATCCTTAAAAATTTGCTTGACGATACGATCTTCGAGGCTATGAAAACTGATGACCGCCAACCGTCCACCCTGTTTTAAGAGGGCAATCGCACGGGGCAAGGCGGTTTCTATCACCCCAAGTTCATCATTCACAGCGATTCGGAGCGCCTGAAAGATGCGTGTGGCGGGGTGAATGGGCTTGATCCCTTTCACAAATTTCTTCGGGGTGGCGGCTTCGATAACCCGCGCCAGTTGGCGCGTGGTGACATACGGGCGGTGTTGGACGATGGTTTTCGCCAATGGACGGGCGTATTTTTCTTCGCCATAACGCCAAAATATATCGGCTAAATCATCAGCAGACCATGTATTGACGATATCGGCGGCGGTTGGTCGCATGTCATCATGCGGATTAAAGCGCATATCTAAATCGCCATCGTGCATGAAGGCAAATCCACGACTCGGCGTATCGAGTTGCATCGAAGAGACACCCAAATCGAGCAAAATGGCATCCACACCATCCCAACCGATAGATGTAGCGAGGTCGATCATATCGGCGTAACTGGCTTGGTAGATATGCGACCTGTCGCCAAACGGGGCTAATTTTTCGCGGGCGAGGGCGAGGGCATGCGGGTCTACATCCAACCCTAAAACCTGCGAAAAACCCGCCATGAGCAAGGCGTGGCTATGCCCACCCGCGCCGAGTGTGCCATCGATCAGGCGTGAATCGGCGTGCATACACGGAGTAAAAAGGTGGATAATTTCATCTTTCAAAATAGAAATATGCGCCAAAAATGCCCAAATCCTTTTCATTGATAGACGATAGGGACACTATACGCGCTTCGCGCTCATCGTCCCATACAGACATTACAGGGTACATGTACATATGATATGTACGGGCGGATTAGCAAAGCGCATATCCACCCTCAGGAATATCCCTTCATAAATTATATCACACGCACGCCCGATATACCCGCACGCAAGGCGGTTGCGCGGGAACGCATCAACGCTTCGGGCATATCACCACTACCCGTCAGCCATCCGCCCATGCCCGCGGCGACAGCGCCCGCCTTCATAAATTGCGGGATGTTCTCACCATCCACCGCACCGTTACACATAAACCGCATGTGATTGAGGGGCGCGAACATGGCTTTGAAATACTCTAATCCCAGCGCACCGATAGGGAATAATTTGAGCAACGGCACGCCCATCGCCCACGCATTGACCGCCTCGCTAGGGGTAATCACACCAGGAGCAATAAATATCCCTTGTTTGAGCGCATATTCGACCACATCAGGCACAAACGCGGGCGAAACGATAAAATCTGCACCTTCGCCGATAGCGCGTTGTGCATCAGGGACGGTGAGGACTGTCCCCATGCCCGCAATCACGGCATCGCCCCAGCGTTTTTTGAGCGCGACCATCGCCTGTAACGGTTGAACAGAATTCAGGGTCAATTCAAAAATGGTCATGCCATACTCCATCATGACTGATGCGGTGTGAAGCGCCACATCGGGCGGGAAATTGCCCCGCATCCCGACCATGACGGCTTGTGTTAACAACTGGTCTAAAACGTGTTGTGGGTTCATCATCACATATCTCCAAATCATTACACAAAATTGCCATATCATCATAAAATCTCTATAATAGGGAATGAGTTTAACACACATCAGATAGGATTGGCGATGTTGAAACGGTTGTGCATGGTTATAATCATGAGTCTGATATTGGTAGCCTGTTCATCCGCACCCGATGAAGCCCTGCCCACGCGGGTGATGTTGCCCGATGAAAATAGCATCCCAGAGACCAGCGAAACTATTGCACAAGCCGATAATTTGCCGACCGAAACGCCTATCCAAAGCCGATTACCAACCCTACCCCCGACCTTCACCGCCACCCCTACCGAAACACCTATCCCCACACGGACGGCGACACATACCCCTGTTATCCAAGTGGGAGCGATATTGTTCACTTATAACAACGACTCGATTATCCGTGTGAATGATGACGGCACAGGGCAAGAATTGATTATTACCTTTGGCGTAGGTGTGCCGATTAGCGATATGCGCCTCTCGCCCAAAGGGGATTTAATCGCGTTTACCGCACCCGGTAACGGAAGCGCCCGCGAGGTGTGGATTGCCAACAGCACAGGCACATATACCCAACAAGTGTCGTGTTTGGGCTTCGCCAATATTCAACATCTGACATGGAGTTTGGATGGTCAAGCCCTCGCCTTCACCGCATCGCAAGCACCGAATGACCCCATGGATATTTACACAGTCGGTTGGCAAGGCGCGAACAACTGCCCGATTGGCAATAAACAACAATTGGTGCTGGATAGAAACAGCACCAACTTTGGCGGGTTGGCATTTAGCGCCGATGGATCACATCTATTTTTCAGCGATGGTCAAATTTATGCCGTCAATTTGACCAATTTCAGCGTGTCTGAGGCGCTCTCGCCATCGATCGGTTTCGGGGCAGATTTTAACCTCGCCAACAGCCCAAGCGCCAACACGCTGGCTTATCTACAAGACATTGGACGGCAAATCGGCGGGGTGCGAGTAGGCAATCTGACATTGTTGAATGTCGCCACGCTCGATCGGATGAATGTACTATCACAAGATACCATCCCCATTCAAAAATTTGTCTGGAAGCGCGATGGAAGCGCGGTTTTGCAATCGCTCGAAAATCGGGTGGTGCTTGTGCCAGTGGGGAGTGGGACAAGCCGAACCGCCACCAGCGCCGCGGCACGTTTTCCGAATGCCGTATTCAGCCCCGATGAACAACGGGTGGCATATTTGGGTGAAGATAGCATGACCCCTAGCCTATCGCAAATTTTTACGATATCGCTGAATGGTGGCGCACCGCGTCAAGTCACCGCCATTACAGAAGGTCAAATTGGGGATTTTGTTTGGGTTAGTCGATAAAGTTGAAAAGGAGTTTCGGTTATGATTAAACGTATTTCACTTATGCTCGTTGTTGTGCTGATGTCGTTGTTCATCGTCCAAGCCACCAGCGCACAAACCACCACCACAGGAGAACGGATTCATGTGGTGCGACAGGGAGATACATTGCGGAGCATCGCCGCCTTATATAACACCACATGGCAAGCGATTGCCGCCCGTAATGCGTTGGCAAATCCGAATCGGATTTATGTCGGGCAACGGTTGATCATCCCTGCGCCAGGGACGAATGTGAATGTCACAGTACGGACGTATACCGTCCAGCCGGGGGATAGCCTGACGGCGATCGCCAATCGGTATAATACCACCGTGCAAGCCCTCGCCAGCACCAACGGATTGACGACCACATCGGTGTTATTTGTCGGTCAGGTATTGCAATTACCCGCGCAAGGTGGGGTTATCACACCCGCGCAACCTGCTGTGGTGCGCCCACCCGCCCAGACACCTGCTATCACAGTGCGGACAGTGGTGAATGGGTATTATTATGTGCTACCGGGCGACAATCTGTCGTCTATTGCGCGGTATTTCGGTGTGGATATGTGGACAATCGCCCGCGCCAATAACATCCTCAACCTGAATCACATCTATTCGGGTATGCCCTTACGCATCCCTGGACGATGAAAATTGTGGGGCATGATTCTACATGCCCCAGGTCTTATCCCAATATCACCATATCGTTACGATGCACAACATAATCACCATAGGTATAACCTAGAATATCGGCAATCTGAGATGATTTGACCCGACATAATTTTTGCATATCGGCGCTATCATAATTTGCCAAGCCTCGCGCCAATTCGACACCCGCCAAATTACTCACACGTACCACTTCACCGCGTTCAAACCGTCCATCCACGCGCACCATCCCCACAGGCAACAAACTCGCACCACGCCCCGTGAGGGCATGACTCGCGCCGTCATCCACGACAACCGTCCCTTGCGGTCTATCGGTCAGCATCCAGCGTTTGCGCCCCTCCAGATGGGTGCTGGTGGGCAAAAAGCGCGTGCCGATGGATTCGTTTTGGATGAATAAGCGCGTTAGCACATCCGCCTCGCTCCCAGAGGCGATGATGGTCGTCACACCACTGCGCGTAGCCAGTTGCGCCGCCTCGATTTTGGTGGTCATGCCACCCGTCCCCAATTTGCTCCCCACCCCGCCCGCAATCGCAAAGGTTTGGGCATCGATTCGGTCGACTGTTTGGATGAGTTTTGCCGATGGGTCTTTGCGTGGGTCGGCGGTGAACAATCCCTGTTGGTCGGTGAGGATGACCAGAAAATCGGCTTCGAGGACGCTGGCGACCATCGCCGATAGGTTATCGTTATCGCCCACGCGGATTTCGTTGGTGGCGACGGTATCATTCTCGTTGATGATGGGGATGATGCGTTCTTCGAGCAACATGGCAAAGGTATCGCGCACATTCAAATAGCGCCGACGCTCACTTAAATCGTCCCGTGTGAGCAAAATTTGGGCGACCGTGAGGTCGTATAAATCGAATAATTGGCTATACAGGTGCATCAAACGCCCCTGCCCAACCGCCGCCAACATTTGTTTGAATGGGACAGATTTATTATAATCGGGGAAATTCAGCCGTTCCCGCCCCGCGGCTTGTGCGCCAGAACTGACCAAAATCACCTCATCGCCCCGTTGATGCAACGCCGATAACTGCTTGACCAATTCTAAAATGCGTGGACGGTGCAGGCGTGGTGTGCCACCTGTGAGCGTACTCGTGCCGACTTTGACGACAATGCGCGACATATTCACCTTTCATCAATGAATTGCATTAGAACATCTATTTTGATTATAATAGGACAAGTTAGAAAAGTGTAGGTAATGGGCAATTTTAGCCCGATATAGAGAAGAAAATTATGGCATTTACTCCATCTCCTCATATTCAGACCATCCTGAAAAATTTGCCGATGAAGCCCGGTTGTTACCTGATGAAAGACAAAGAGGGCAAGATTATTTACATCGGCAAAGCCAAAAAATTGCGTCATCGTGTGCGAAGTTATTTCACCAGCGCCCCAGAAAATGACCCCAAAACGGTCAAAATGCGGAGTTTGGTGGCGGACATCGATTATATCGTCACCGAGACCGAAGTACAGGCGCTCATCACCGAAGAAAATCTCATCAAAGAGCATAAACCGCGCTTCAATATCATGCTGAAAGATGATAAACGCTACCCGTATATCCGCATCACATGGCAGGATGATTTTCCCAAAGTGGAGACAACGCGCCGTGTGAATAAAGATGGTAGCCGTTATTTTGGACCCTACTCGGCGATGTGGGCGGTGCAAGAAACCTTGCGGACACTGCGTAAAGCCTTTCCGTATTTAACGTGTGACCGCGAAATCACGGGCAAGGATGAACGAGCGTGTTTATTCGCCGATATTGCCCTATGCAACGCACCGTGTATCGGACGGGTGAATAAAGAACAATATCGCGCCATGATCCAAGATTTTATGGATGTGTTGAGTGGCAAATCGGACGGCGTGGTCAAGCGCCTGAGCGAGGAGATGATGCAAGCCTCTGAGGAGCTGAAATTTGAACGTGCCGCCGCCTTGCGCGACCAGCTCAAGGCGATCGAATTCATCACCCAGCGTCATAAAGCCGTCAGCCCTGCCATGACCGACCAAGATGTCATCGCTATCGCCCGCGATAATAACGAGGCAGTGGTGCAAATTTTATTCATCCGCAACGGCAAACTCATCGGCAGTGATGTGCGCCGATTAGACAACGCCGAAGATGAGACCGATGAGACCATCCTCAGCCAATTCATCACCCAATTTTATACCGAGATGGATGAAATCCCCAACGAGATTATTTTGCCCAACGAAGTCGAAGAGGCAAAAATTATCGAGCGTTGGCTGACGGATAAACGTAACAGCCATAAGGTACAAATCACCGTCCCGCAACGGGGGGATAAGCGCAACCTCATCAAAATGGCGCACGAAAATGCGACCGAAGCTGTGCGGATGATGAAAGCGCAATATGAAGCTGATAGTATCAAACAAGAGGAAGCACTCGCCAAATTGCAAGAGGCGCTGAATTTGCCACGCATCCCCAATCGCATCGAATGTTACGACATCAGCACGACACAAGGCACGGCGATTGTCGCTAGTCGGGTGATGTTTGTGCGCGGGACACCCAAAAAGAGCGAGTATCGGCGTTTTAATATCCGCACCGTCAAGCACAAAGGGGGGGATGATTATCAATCCATGCGCGAGGCGCTCACACGGCGCTTTCAACGCTATGTCGATTCGCTCGAAAATCCGACTACACCTCAACCCGGTCAAGAGGATCGTGATGAGACATGGCGCATATTGCCCGATTTGTTGTTGATAGATGGTGGCAAGGGTCAATTGGGCGTGGCGGTAGAAGTGCTGGCGCAATTTAACCTAACCGACCGCGTGCCTGTGGCATCATTGGCGAAACAGTTTGAAGAACTGTACTTGCCCAACAATCCCACGCCAATTGTTTTACCACGCAACAGTCCCGCGTTGTATTTGGTGCAACGGGTACGCGATGAGGCGCATCGCTTCGCCATCACCAGCCATCGGCAACGGCGCGGAAAAGTCGGGTTAGCCAGCCGATTAGAGCAAATTCCGGGCATCGGACCAAAAAAACGCAAGGCGCTATTAAAAGCGTTTGGCAATTCGATAGACGCGATTAAATCTGCGCCTGTCGAAGAGTTGATGAAGGTGAAAGGTGTCAATTTGGCGCTCGCCGAGAGCATCAAAGAATTGTTATAGAGTTGACATCTTATCTCTATTGCCCGTCTGGTGTGGTTATGGGGATTACGTCATTATTCGGGCGCATCGGCATAGGGTAATGGCGATTTGCGATTAACACATAGCTTTGCAACAGGCGAATGCCACGCATGGTTTTATCGAATGTGCCTCTGGCATATCTATCGAGGCGGTTGCGGTCGTGGATATGTTGCGTGCCATCTAAACTCACGCCGATAATCACATCATGCGCCTTGATAAACCGACACCATTGGTCGTTGATGAGCGTGGCATTGGTCTGGATGACATGGCGCGGTGCGGGGTTATCACCACGCACACGGTCAATAATCGCAATCGCGTTTTCATAAAACGAAATCGGCACGGTGAGGGGTTCGCCCGCGTGCCACACAATTTCGGTCTCATCCGACATCAAATTTTCGGCATATAGCGCCTCAAAGATTTTGGTCAAGACGGCTTCATCCATACGTTTGGTCATCAAGCGTTCTGCGGTGGGCAAATAACAATACCGACAGGCGATATTACAAAACGGTGTCGGTTGAATAATAACCAAATGTGCTTTATCATCATTATCAGATAGTATCATGCGTTATTCTCTAAAATTACATATCATTACATTTAACTATATGGATATGTCAGTCGCTTGTCAAATGGGGCTATACTTATGCGTGCATATCTAGGGTAAAATGGCGGATATACGCACCTGACGGTGCTAATCCGCCACTACAACCCTCTAAAATTTGAGAATTTATACGGGCAGATTAGGCGTAGCTGTATATCTGCCTTGCGTCTAAAATGCACTCTATAATTGAAAACATAAAAGAGGAGTGATGCTGTGACCGACCAATTCAATTTAACCCAACTCGCAAAAAATGCCAAAGATGCGGGGTATGCCCTCGCCAAAGCGACCACCGAGCAAAAAAATCATGCCCTCATCTGTATTGCCGATGCGCTCATGGCGCATAAAGACGACTTGCTCAAGGCGAATCAAGCCGATTTAGACGAAGCGCGTGCCAATGGCACCAGCGAGGCGCTTTTAGATCGCATCAATCTACAAAAACGGCTCGACAGCATCGTGAATGATATTCGCACCGTCGCCACCCTGCCCGACCCTGTGGGACGTATTATCGAAGAACGGGTGTTGCCGAATGGCTTGCGCGTCTCGCGCCGTAAAACACCCATCGGCGTGATTGGTGTGATTTACGAAGCCCGCCCGAATGTCACGATCGATATTGCCGTGTTATCGCTCAAATCGGGCAATGCGTGTATTTTGCGCGGGGGCAAAGAGATTTTGCGGAGCAATATGGCGATGGTCGCCGTGATGAAAGAGGCAATCATCCAGAGTGGTTTGCCCGAAGATGCGGTGCAACTCATCGCCAGCACCGACCGCAAATATGTCGGCGAAATGCTCAAATTGCACGATTATATCGATATGATCATCCCACGCGGTGGCGCAGATTTGCATCAGTTCTGCAAAGAAAATAGCACCATCCCCGTCATCACGGGGGGCGTGGGGATTTGTCACCTCTACGTGGATGAATCGGCAGATGTGATGTCGGCGCTAGAGGTGATTCATAACGCCAAAACATCGCGTCCATCGGTATGCAATGCGCTGGATACGGTGCTGGTGCATCAAAATATGGCGAAGGCGATATTGCCCCGTCTGGTGGATAAGTTATATCCCGCAGGCGTGGAATTTCGGGCAGAAAAACGGGCGATGAGCTACATTCAAGATTTATGCTACGCCAAAATCGTCCCCGCAGGCGAGGCAGATTTCGATACCGAATGGATGGCATTGATATTGGGCTTAAAAGTGGTAGATTCGTTAGATGAGGCGCTGGCGCATATCCGCCAGCATAGTTTGGGTCATTCCGATGGCATCCTGACTCAAAACGCAGACAATGCCGAGCGTTTTTTGAACGAGGTGGATTCATCTGCTGTATTTTGGAACGCCAGCACGCGCTTTAACGATGGTGGCGCGTTGGGATTGGGCGCAGAGGTGGCGGTCAGCACACAGAAATTACACGCCCGCGGTCCGATGGCATTAGACGAATTGACCACCTATAAATGGGTGGTCATCGGCGAGGGTCATATCCGCAAATAGCGGGTTTAAGTATTGGTTGGAGAGGTGAAGATGCGCGGTCCGAAATGGTCTATAACCATATACGGACCGTTGCGTAACTCTTCGATGGTGGTCGTCGTCAGGCGTTTGAATAACTCCATAAAACCATGTGGTTTGACCAAAAAGCAGTTGCCCCCTTTTTCGAGGACACTTTGCATGAGTGACCGTTCATCGTGCATGGTCGCCACCACCAGATAAGCATCAGGGAAGCGTTTCCGTAAATCACTGGTGAGTTGCAAGCCGTTCATATCGGGTAATTCCATATCGACCAATGCGATCGTGAGCGATTCTAACGCCTCTACTTGTTCCAAAGCCGCCTTCCCGCTCGAAGCCCCTACAATCTTAAAACCCGCCATCATCATCATCAGGCGTTCCAAGAAATCTCGGTTGGCGGGTGTATCATCTATAACAAGGGCGATTTTTTCGGTCATCAGAAAATCCTTAAAAGATATTTGTTTATTTATAACTATCTTAAAATTTTCTTAAAGTGATGTCAACATCTCACGAGGTTATTTTAATATCGCCTGTATCAGTCTGGTTGGATTTATCTGTATTATCGGCTTTGGGCGCATCATCGGTTTTCGGTGTATCGGTCGTCACCACGGGCGCATCGGATTTGGCATCGGGCGTAGTCACAGGTGTCGATACCGTTGGGGTCGTCACCGCTTCGGGCTTCGGCTCGCTGACAGGGGTATCGGTCGTCACCACGGGCGCATCGGATTTGGCATCGGGCGCAGTCACAGGTGGGGTCACAGTGGCAGACGCGATAGCAGATGCCTCGATTTCTTGTTTACGCTTCTCGAACAAGCGCAACAAATCGGGAATTGGCAACGGTTTCGCCATATAATCATCACAACCCGCCGCCAAACAACGCTCTCTATCGCCAATCATGGCATAGGCGGTCACAGCGATAATCGGCACGGTATACCCTTTTTGGCGCAGTTCACGCACCACATCCAACCCGCTCAACCGTCCAGTGAGTTGAATGTCCATCAAGACCAAATCGGGATTATCTTTTTCAAAATTACGGAGGGCTTCTTCACCATCTACGTAATTGACCAATTCGTGTTCCCGCGCCACTCGTTTGACCAGAGAGACATTGGCGGGATTATCTTCAACGTATAAAATACGCATTGATTAAGCCTCCTGAGGGGATTGAATGGTTGGTGACGATGTATCGTCTGGTAAACTCGATGTTTCCATCGTTTCAAATTTCGATTTTTGATAGGGTTGCAAAACAAAGTGGAAAGTCGAACCTTTGCCGAGTTCACTTTCTAACCAGATACGCCCGTTCATCAATTCTAATAAGCGCCGAGAGATGGGCAAGCCCAACCCAGAACCGGCTTGTTTGGGACGAGTCTGACCACGCACTTGGCGGAATTCTTCAAAGATGACCTCAAATTGGTCGGCGGGGATACCTGCACCGGTATCACTGACGCTGAACAAAACACCCTCTGGAATTTCTTTGACGGTCAAGGTGATATTGCCCTCATTGGTGAATTTGGCGGCGTTACTATACAAATTGAGCAACACTTGGCGCACCCGTGATTCATCTGCCCACACTTCTGGCAATGGGTCGGGCAAATTGGTTTTGAGTTCGACCTCTTTTTCGCCCAACAACCCGCGGGCAGTGCCAATCACCGCATCGATCACGGGTTTGAGCTGAACCCGTTGCATATAAATTTCGAGTTTGCCCGCATCTACCCGTGCAAGGTCGAGAATGTCGTTGATCAGGTGAAGCAATTGACGACCACTATTGAAAATTTGGGTGAGGTCTGCTTTATAGGCTTCGGGCAATTCTTCGTTATCGTACATAATCGGGAATTTGAGCATCGTCTCGCTAAAGCCGATGATGGCGTTCAGAGGGGTGCGTAATTCGTGGCTCATGTTCGCCAAAAATTGACCGCGAAAATTTTTGGCGGCTTCGGCGGCGGCACGCGCCTCTTCGAGTTCGATATTCGATTCTTTCAATTCTTCTGCCAACACTTCACTACGCTTCAGGCTTCGTTGCAATTTTTCGCGGTTTTCAAACAGTGCCACATTGGTCTGGGTTTGCTTGCGATAATTCAACAACGCCCATTCAGTGACGCTATATAACTCACCTGTGGCTTGAATAGAGAGCAAGGCACTGAGGAAAATGAGGATAATGGCAAAAAAGTGATGTGCGCCAAAAAACCCCCACCCGCCTAAACTAATGGCAGGCACGGCGACCGTGATAATCGAACATACTAATGCCAACACCAACGTCACTTGTGGGCGGATGAGCAACCCACCGACAAAAATAATCATGACAAAAATATAGGGTAAAATCTGAAGGGCTTGCGGGTCTTTATCGAACATGGCAATGGTGATGGTCGCCACCAGTGTTATCACATAAAAAACGCCGGCAAAATCATACAATTTGCGTCGCAATAAGAAGCGGGTGGCAAAACTTCCCACCGCCATCACAATCGGCGCGTATATCCAAATAAACAGGCTGACATTGGCAGTTGCGGCAATGGTGAACATGACCAAAATCATAGCAATTGCGCCGTATCCCGTAATGAGTGCCAACAAACTCAGGCGGTCAGATTTGACCTCGCTGGCAAAATCGATATTGCTAGGAATCTCTTGGTTATTATTGTGCGATGTGTTAAGTTCTTCTGGAGTGATATAACTGCTCATAACAAAAAAGCCTTTTTATTTAATGAAGAAGCACAATTTTTTTAATTATAACCCACCTAATCAGAATTTCAACACATTGGTAGCAGATTAAATAAGTGATTTTTTACGCAAGTTGTAATACTATTTAGGATAGGTTAAATTCATGACAATTCCCCCAATATAACGGGGATTTGGGGCGGATGTTTCTGATATAATTCGATTTAGGATAATATTCTAGCGCAAAGGTAACAATTATGAAATTTTTGATGATGATGCTTATCAGTATGGTGATATTGACGGGTTGCCCAAGTGAAACACCGGGCAAAGGCGCATCCTCTTTTTTGCCAACCTTAACCGACTATCACATGACAGACGCGATTAATGTGGTCAAAGAGACCAACATCATAGACCGTTTTGCCGAATTTATCACAGGCAGACAAATCCCAAATGTGGTGACAGACCTCGCCGATCGCATTTTCTTGCGTCAATTGGGCTTGGTACAAAATTATATTGAATGTGTGATGGGCAAGATAGATGCCTTCGCCATTCGGTTTTATTCGCACAAAACCCTGCCGAATAGTGCTGGCGCGGTGTTATCGGTCAATTGGGATAGATTCGCCAATTTGAATAATCAATTGGGTTGCCTGATACCATCGCCATTTTTCAGCGATGCCGAAGCAGACCCCGGATTGCGTCCGTGCGCCGATGCGTGGGGCTATACCGAAGATAACGTGCGCTATTATTTCATCTATGTCGGGACGAGTGTCAAAATTTGTGAAGATTTTGCCCGATCATTGCCGCGAAATCGTTAACATATAATCGCCCAATTTATCTGCGCCAGTGGTCGTCATTTGGTTACGACTGATGACCACTGTATAAATCCCTGGTGTTGTGATGCTCATCATGTGAGCATAATCATTTTCGAGACGCAAGGGCGTATGAGGTATCATCATCTGATTTTTTGAGTCATAAACAGATAAAATTGGGGTAAATAAACGCGGTTCTTGTGGTTTGGCACTGACAGTTATATCCCCAGCCGATAAAGCGATATGATAACAATGGCGGTCGAAATAATCCGTGAGTCGATACACCATCGTATCCGCTTCGTCCGATAGGATATAAGTGACCGATGGGGCTTGACGTTCTTTGAGATAGGCTAACGCCAATTGAATACGCTCTTGATTGATGGCATACGAGGCGCGTCTGCCCCTGCCCTGCACATCCATCAGGGTATTCATACCAATCATCTCGCCAAAACGATTCAATAATGGGCTACCACTATCGCTAGGGAGCAATTCGGCGGTGTGTTCTATCAAACCGTTATACGGCGAAAACGTCACCAGCACACGGCTCACTTCGCCACGCGCAAATCCCACAGAGACATTACTCGCTAGTGTGCTTTGACCATATCCCAAAATAAAAATTTCTGTCCCCAAACCGATAGTAGGGGTGATGTTCATGACGATAGGCGTGTGATGATTGCCCGTAATATCCAATAAGGCTAAGTCTTCACAGGGTGCAACACCCATGACAGTCGCCTGTTGTCGGATAAAGCGGTTGTTAATCGCCCGATACACATTCACGTTGCCTTCAACATCGCCAAAATTAATCACATGCGCGTTGGTCAATATCAGCCCAGCCGATGTTAAAATCACCCCTGTGCCATGTTCTGGGGCAAAACTATTGCGTGGGGTAGATTCAATCCATACCAACGAGCGTTCTACTTGTTGGGTCAATTCTTCGTATGGGAGAGGCGTGGCGTTATAATTGACTTGGGTGGCGGTTGGGATAGGTGTTGATATGGGCGATGGGGTTTCGGGTTTGAAGAGGGTGTTCAAAAATGCGATACCGATAAACCCGATAGCAAAAATCACCACGCCGATGAGGGCATAGCGCGATAGCCGATCTGGTGGCGGTATTTGTGGATAAATGGGATTGGTTTGATGTGAATTTGACATAAGCATGATTATAACGCGCCTCATGCCAATTTCACAACTCTTCTGAATTAAGGTTTGGGATGTGATTCAAAAAATGCCCATATTTCATCGGTTGCCGAAACGCGATTACTGGGTGAATCGGCACGTCGACGATTTACCACTCCTCCTGCCCACGAATGACCACCATCGACAATCGAAATGAGTTTGATAGCCGTACCAGTCTCATCACAAACATAAGTATCTACAAGCACCATGCCATTATCCCAAGATTCACGCATGGGTGAAATCGCACACTGATTCGCATCTATCCAAAAAGATATGGCATCGGCAACCGATAAATCATTGCGTTTTGATGGCGTGTTATCGTCATTTTCGCCCCCTTCATAACGCACATTTTCATCTTCCATGCCATGAATATGAATGATAGAAACAGGGTTTTCGGGTTGTGGGATGATATACAAGTCGTCACTCTCAGGTGTTGGATACCCGCCGATAGTCCCTGCCATCACCCCTACCGATGCGAATACATCCGACATTTCTGCGCCAAGCCGATACGCCATCATCCCACCGTTGGAATGCCCCGCCACATAAATTCGCGCCGAATCTATCGCATAATCACGAGTCAATACATTGACCAATGTCCGAAAAAATCCGACATCATCTATATTGTGTTCCAACGCATAACCACAGCAATGACCTGAATTCCATGTCAGGAGTTGTCTGGGAAGTCGCCCTGTGCCTGCGGGATACACTAAAATAAAACCTTCATCTCGCGCTTTTTGACCAAAACCCGTCATGTCATCATACATATACGGGTTTCCACCACCGCCATGAAGCACAAAGACCAACGGTAAGGGTGTAATACCATCATATTGAGGCGGCACATATATCAGAAACAAGCGGTCACGTCCATCATAGCGGATAGTGTGTTCTTCAAATAAAATATCACCATCCGTTTGCGCCGATATGCCGAATGACATGCCCAATACAACAACGCCCAACATCACTATCCAAAGTAGACGGTTATAACGCACCTTATTCCCCTTTCGATTTAGATCATCATGATGCCCATTAAACCCGATGTGCATTATCAGATTGTTATGCGTGTGTAAACGATGTGTAAAATCAAAAAGCCGAGTGGGGTCACTCGGCTCGATAAAACAGGTCAAATCCAAATCGGATTATTCGGCTTTGTCTTCGCCTTTGGCTTCTTCACCACCGTTGATTTTCACAGCTTTCTTGACATTTTCCACCACTGATTCAAAGGTATTGGTCAGGGGTTCAGCCGCTTTCTTCACATTTTCGGTGACATTTTCGACATTGCTATTGGTGCGAACTTTTTCAATCACATCCACCACGTTGTCAATCGCGCCATTGAACAATTTGCGATAGCCTTCGAGCATTTCTTTGACGGCGTTTTGACCATGTTCTTTGATGGCATTGGGGATGAGTTCTTCGAGCATTTTGCCAAATTCGGTGGCGGCGGTGCGTTGGTGGTCAAAGAAGGTTTCAAACACATTCTTGGTTTCTTCTGTGGTTTCTTCCACTGCTTCTACCACTTCTTCCACTTTTTCGGCGACTTTTTTGGCGGTCTTTTTTGCTGTTGTTTCTGCCATGATGATTCTCTCCTTAAACTCCATGACATACGGATGATTGTTTTCTATATCATTGTATACGCACGGGTAGTCGCAAGGTTGCAGAAATTAAATTAGAATTAGATTAGAGGAAGATGAGGATAAATTGTCGTCATTTGAGATTGGCGAAATAGGCTTTCAGTTGATTGGCATATGGTATGCGTTCATCGGGATGGCTCCAACGATAAGTATGATGGTTTTCATATAGCTTATCGCCTGTATAACGTGGGAACACATGCAGATGATAATGAAATACCTCTTGATACCCAGCAGGTTCATTATGTTGACGTGTCGAGATGCCATCACAACCATAGACGTGTTTAAGGGCAATTGCCACCAAACGCGCCGCCTCATGCACATGAACAGCGATATCCGGTGTTAAATCGTAGATATTTTCAATATGTCTATTTGGAATAATTAAAATATGTGCTTTAGATTGTTCCCACCAGCGTGCATTGATAAATGCTGTGATGTGATTTGTACGATAGATAATATCTGCCTGTTTTGTCCCATCGCCTTTTATATCTTCACCTTTGACCAACCGACAAAAAGGGCAATCATAGTTTTCTGGGGCATGATTAAACATAAGCTAAAATCCTGTTGAATAGGTAGTTGAACTCATCACCTACCTATTCAATTAATCCTAGTGTCCGACTTCGGCTAAGTCGGTGGACATAATCAATAAATCGCGGTGACGGTCTTCACGAGTCTTGACCCAATCTGATAGAATCGCCTCTGGCTTGAAGCCCAAATCTTCGACCATACGGCGGGCGGCTTTGTCGTTGGCTTCCATATAGACCAACACCTTCTCTAATCCCAATTCTTTGGCATAAGCGGTCAATTCACGGGCGATTTTCGTCCCAAGCCCGCGATTACGATGAGACGATGCCACCAACACGCGCATCTCTGCCAAATGTCGATTCCAGAACACCTGATTATAATACAAAATGCCGAAGGCAATCGCCTTGCCATCATCCTCAATGATGAGTGTAATGGCGCGTTTGTGTTCAATATCGCGAATCCAATCATCGATGGCATCGGGTTGGGTGATGTCGTGACGCAAAAACCACAAATCGGCATCGGTAATTTTTTTGACCATCCCCAATAAAACATCACGGTCTTTGTTGGTCATCAGACGAAAGGTGTATTCATCGCCCGAAATGGTCATTGTTTTTGGATAATCCATAAAAATACTCCTATAGTTGAATATATTTACATCGCATAGCATAAGGACGGCATCAATGCCGTCCCTACGGTTGGTCTCATCACCCGACAGTGGTCACTTTATCAATATCTTGAGCGCATTTAATCAACTCTTGTGCTGACTTGGTATAGGGCAATAATCCGGGCAAACCACCCTTTTTGAGGCGTAATTGACCGCGCATAATCATGCCCAACGGTTGCGCCTGTCCACTGAGGACTTTCATCCAACTGCCATAATTGCCTTCGATGACGTAGCTGGCTTCGTGCATGGCTTCATCGATTGTCAGGGCGCGGGCATCTTTACACTTGCCTTTATGCAAATCTAAAATGACGGCACAATCTTTTGGATAACCATTGGCAGGCGAGGCTTTCATAATCATCGCCAACGCGCCCGCCGTCCACCCCGTGGAGGCATCATGATAGGCTTTGCTATCGTTTAGCACCTGCATATAGGCTTTTGCCCAA
Source organism: Anaerolineae bacterium (assembly GCA_034436155.1). Taxonomy (GTDB): domain Bacteria; phylum Chloroflexota; class Anaerolineae; order Aggregatilineales; family Phototrophicaceae. The sequence goes on along the minus strand of DAOTVP010000028.1, from coordinate 6,140 downwards.
TCATCCGAGAATAACACAAGGCGTTTGGGTGCTGTGGGGATGTCTTCGACAGGTTGCGATGTCGTGCCATTACCATTTTCGCGGGTCTCGATGACCAATCCTGAAATCGGTTGCGGTGTATTCACGACTTGTTCAGGCGGATTTTTGGGTATCCGTTCAATCACAATGGGTTCAATCGGTTGAACTTTGGCGGCGCTCCGCAACTCTAAAAAGGCGCGATCGAGATGTTTTTGGATGTCGCGGATGTCGGGGATGATGCCCGAATCGGCGACCAACGTCATGCTAATGCGTTGGTTATAACTCATGATCACGCACGCCATACCAAATGTCGGATTAATCGGAAAATAGCCAAAACTATGTTTGAGTTCATGCCCCAATAAATATACCGGAATTTGCGGACCCGATACATTGGTACACCATGTGTGGGCAATCACCGAAAACGCGACAGGCGCAATGCTCCATACCAACGGTTGGGTGGGTGATGGCAACAACGATGGCAAGGTGAGGATGAGGTCTAGCCCCACCGAGAGGGATGATTCTTTCATGAATTTACTATAATTGGCAACGGCATCGAGTCGTTCAAGCGGATTTTTGATATTAAAAGGGATATCGACTGTGATGACCGATATGCGGTTGCCGAAGTCCTCTTTTTCTTCTTCGACCCGCATACTGACAGGCACTAACACGCGCAAAAAATTTTGTGCTTCAAAATCTGTGCCGATGTCTTGCAGATAGTACATAATCGCGGTGGACAAGATGGTGAGCATCACATCGTTGACCGAGGCGTTCCGCCCAGATTTAATGGCGCGGACTTCGGCGAGCGAAAATTCTGTCCACGCCAATGCTTGTCGCCCGCTATTTTTGCCGTTGATAGGCAACCTGCGGATAGGACGCATGTTGTCGTTGAGCAAATTCGCCATGCCGAGAAATGTTTTACGACGTTTTTCTTTATCCGATAATAACGAGCCGATGAACGCCAATTCGCCACCGACTTTACGCAAGACCTTAAAGCCCTGAGAAACATCACGTCGCAATGCACCTGCTACCAATTGTGTCTTTTCGGGGACAGGTGGCGCATCGTAGAGGGGTTTGGGTTCGATATCCGGTTTATCTGGTGTGAGGTCAAACAGAAGTGTGAGCAATTCCACCGCCGCCAAACCATCCACCATGCAATGATGCACCTTGAAGAAGATGGCGGTGCGGTTATCAGACAACCCCTCGATGACGTGCATCTCCCACAGGGGTTTATCGCGGTTCAACGGGCTAGAGACCAATCTGCCCGCCAATTGACGGAGTTGCTCATCGCTACCGGGCGCTTCGAGGCGCAACCGAAAGATATGATTGCCGACATAAAAATCGGGATCATAGACCCACATCGGTTGACCCAAATTCAAGGGGGTCTGAATAATTTTTTGCTGATAAATCGGCGCACGATGGATACGTGAATCGACCAATTTCACCAATTCATCAAAGGGCATAATCCCCTCAAAAATCGTGACCGCGCCGATATTCATCGGATTCTTTTGCGTTTCGACATAAAAAAAGGCACTATCTACCGGACCTAAAATGCGCTCATTTTTTACCGACATGTTCATCACCTCCGCTACGTTCTCGTTTATCCATCGGTTAGGGACGAATAGATTTTTGTTGGTTAGTATGACCTAAAATCTTTAATGCCGCAAGTTCTCCGCTCCGAATGAGGCGTTTTTGGGTCTCATAGGAAAACGAAAATTCTGGCGCGAGGAAAAATTCGATGTCATCGGGATCAGGATGTACCCAAATAACCTCTTTATAGCGGTTGTGTTCTTCAAAACGTTCACGCCAACGGTTAATCCGTTCATGCACCACCGTAATGACTGATTGGCGCAAAATGTTAGTCGCGCCCATATCGGCAACGCTTCCACCATTTTCGAGCCAAAGGGGTTGGTAGGTGTGCGAGATGATGATCTTATCGGCGAGGCTCACCCCAATATCTGCCGAGAGGGTACGCTTAATTTCGCCATCGACCCAATATTGACCCTTGATCATCACAGGATCAAACAATCCAGGCACGGCTGTCGAGGCACGAATCGCCTTATGAATGGGGACATCGGTCATAAAAGCATCTTCATGACATTCAAAATCGTACACACTATTGAATACCGCCCGCACTTTGGAATCGAGCGCGGTGGCGGTCACGTAGAGGTCAATTTCGGTATCACGAAAATCGGGTGATGGTAAAAATCGGCGGAATAAATCTTCAATTGCGCCCGAATTAAATATGGCGCGGACATTCATGGGATTGGCAAGGATGCGCTCTAAAGTCTCGGCGACCACATCTTTACCGCGCAACCAGGGCAATGTCGCCAAAAAAAGCGCCGTCTCGACGGTACTTTTGACGGCTTGCTTGGCAATATCGACATAATTCGGGCGGAATAGCATCCCAGAGGTGAGCGTTCTAACCCACGCATCAAATTTAGGGACATAAACCTGCCCCTGATGAATGGCAGAGATGAGCGTTTCTGGCGCAATACCCGATGCCAGAAATGCACCCACGACCGCCCCCGCGCTCGACCCGACAATCGAGGTTAAATCATCAGGACGAAGGATGTTCAACACACCCAGATGAAAGTAAAAGGCTTTGGTTGCGCCGCCACTCAAAACAAGTGCTGTCCCCGACTTTTTTTGGAGTTCAGGGATTTCTTCTAAAAAATTATGACCCATAAAAAACCTATTTTCGCACGATAACCAAAATGACAATAATTTTTTTCTAACCGTAGTTCGATTATAACCGCATTTCATCAGATATGACAATAGGTATGCCGTAAAACCAATATATGCAATATTCCACATTTAGAATTGCCCTCATATGAGGGTGCTAGTCAGCTATGTTCAAATGTGCTACACTGTGTTTATAACGTATAGATGAGGTGAGACCATGATTGCCGAACAAGTCGATTTGAGCAAATATATCGAAATGCGCGATAACCGCCCCAATATTCGCGGACGCAGATTTCCTGTGATGCACTTAATTTCGTATCAAAGAAAGAATCAGTTCACACTAGAAGAACTCTGTGATGATTTTAGCTTATCCGAAGCGGAAGTTTTAGCCGCCTTCTTATATTATCGCCAACACAAGGATGAAATGGATAGGCAAGACGAAGAAGACACCCAAGCATGGGAAGAACAATACGAAAGATATATCCATGACCGCCAGAAGTGATTTGGGGTTTTATTTAGATGAACACATCAGTCGTAAAATCGCAAAAGGACTGATAGAACGTGGTTATCGTGTGGTTCGTGCGGTAGATGTTGGCATGACAGGCAAGGATGATGATACAGAACATCTACCCTATGCGAGCCAAAATCGGCTCATTATGGTGACAATCGACCATCCCTTTGCAGGTAGGACACAAAAACGTACAGATTATTTAGGGCTTATCTGCTTAAACTATGATGAGAGTGCTGATATTGGTCATACAATTGATATTTTGGCAGAGTTCATCGAACTCTTTGATGAAACACGCGATGCGGGTCAGGTTCATTGGTTAAAATAGTGAGTTTATGAGGAATATCATGATTGCCGAACAAGTCGATTTGAGCAAATATATCGAAATGCGAAATGACCGCCCACATATTCGCGGGCGCAGGTTGCCGATTATGACGATTATCAACACACAAAAAGCGACCAATTATACCGTTGATGAATTGTGTTACGATTACACCCTATCCCGCGCTCAAGTTTTAGCGGCACTTCTTTACTATCAAGAACATCAAGAAGAAATGGAACAATTAGAAACACTCGATAAACAAAAAGAAGAAGAACTTTTTGCGAGATATGCCCGTGACGACAGAAAATAGCATTGGTCTCTATTTTGATGAGCATATTCGGCGTGTGATTGCCAATGGTCTTATCCAACGTGGTTATCGGGCTATCATGGCGGTGGATGTCGGTATGATGGGCAAAGATGATGACAGCGAACATCTGCCCTATGCCACGCAAAATCGGCTCATTATGGTGACATCCGATAAACCATTCGCAGGTCGCACCACCAAACGCACGGATTATTTGGGATTGATTTACCTTTCAAGTGAATTGCATGATGACATTGGACGTACAATCACCCTACTCGCCCAATTTTTAGACTTGTTTGATGAAACACGCGATGCGGGTCAGGTTCATTGGTTGAGGTAGCCTAGCATGACAAAATTGATTCGATACATCATCGTTAGTCTGTTGGCGCTCATCAGCCTCGCTTATCTGACGCGCAAGCAAACCGCACGCCGTATATTGCGCCTGTCGCGGATGCGCTATCGTGTCGATGTGACGCGCAATATCGCCATCCCCACCCCAGACGGCGTATCGCTCATGGCAGATCATTACGCGCCTCGCGGTGACGGCGATTTTCCAACGATTTTTATCCGCACACCCTACGGGCGCAATCATCTGAATAGCAATTTTGGCTGGTATTTAGAATTTATCGGGCAACGCTTCGCAGAACGCGGCTATCATGTCCTCATTCAAGATGTGCGTGGACGGTTTGAATCGGGTGGCGAATTTTCGCCGTATTTTCCAGAACGCGCCGATGCCGATGCGACTATCGCATGGCTCGAATCGCAGGCGTGGTTCAACGGCAAAATCGGCATGTGGGGCGGGAGTTATTTGGGCATCGTCCAGTGGGCAATCGCACCGCATCACCCCGCGATTCAGGCGATTGTGCCGTCTATCACCTCATCCGATTTGTACCCCATCCTCTACCCCGATGGGGCGCTGGATTTGGGCTTGGCGATGCGCTGGATGGCGGTTTTTCATCAACTGGATAAATTACGTGGCAAGCCTCTGATTTATTCGGCGACATTTTGGCATCACGTCGAACGCAAAACCAAAAAAGCCTTCAGCCATTTGCCGATTCGGGATAATGACATAGCCGTATTCGACCACGAAATTGATTATTACCGCCTGTGGTTGGATAATTCAGACCCCGCCACCACCACATGGGACGAGATGCGCCAGATGAATAACCTGAGCGCATTGGATGCGCCTGTTCACCTCATCGGCGGATGGTACGACTTTTTCTTGCGTGGCACACTCGCAGATTATCACCAATTGCGCGAGGCGGGCAAAAATCCGTATCTGACCATCGGCGGGGGGCATCATTTTAGCACCATCGCCAGCATGATCGAATTGACCGAAGGCTTGCGCTGGTTTGATGCACATCTCAAAGGCGAAAAATCGGCAATCCGCCAGAAGCCTGTGCGCTTATATGTGATGGGGGTACGCGAATGGCGCGAATATGACCAATTCCCACCTGAGAATATCCAACCAACCGCGTTTTATCTGCATAAAAACGCGGAACTGTCTGCAGATACCCCCCAAAACGAAGCGCCCGATAATTATATTTATGACCCCGAAAATCCGACTCCATACATCGGCGGGACGCAATTCAACTTGTGGAATGCGGGCAAGCGCGATAATCGGCAAATCGAAAAACGCGATGATGTGTTGATTTATACCACCGCGCCGTTATCTGCGCCAATGGAAATTATCGGCTATGTGCGCCTAAATTTGTATGTGACTACCGATGTCGCCTGTGCCGATTTTTACGGGCGGTTATGCGATGTGCATCCCGATGGGCGCTCGTATAATATTTGCGATGGTCTGATGCGCCTGAGCAAAAAAACGACCTCCCCCCTGCCCGATGGGACGTATTGTATTGAGGTGGATATGTGGGCGACGGCGCATCATTTTAAGGCAGGGCATCGGCTACGCTTGCAAATTGCCAGCGCCGCGCATCCCCGTTGGGCGCGGAATTTATGCGTGGATGAGCCATTTTTGACGTGTACCGATTATCAAGTGGCGCATCAACAAATTTTTCATGACGCAGACCACCCCTCGGCGTTGCTGTTGCCGATTGTTTGAAAATTTTTGCCTCATCACAGGGCGGCTGTGCGCTCATTTTTTGATTATAGGGCGGATATACATACACGCCTGACGGCGCTAATCCCGCCCCTACACATCTAAGAACCTGTTTGAAAATTCGGAATTTGTATGTGTTAGTAACAGGCTGTCAGTGGCGAAATCTGCCTAAAGAGTATCCGAATCCCAATCGTGTGTATTATCATTATCGCAAATGGTGTTTAGATGGAACATGGGAACGAAT
>DAOTVP010000027.1:0-4133 GCA_034436155.1 Anaerolineae bacterium | reverse complement strand
AACATCGTCCATTTTGATAAACCTCCTATTTTTTGGTGTTGGGTCAGACGATGGTTATTTTACCTGGTCACGATGTTAACGAACAATTTGGGGGTCTGAACTCACCAACCCTTACACTTCGCGCTAATCGTCCCGTACAGATGCCATTTTCAAATTTGAGATTAAAAGTTGGAGCGTGTACGTGTACAGGCGGATTAGCACCATTAGGTGCGTATATCCGCCCTTAAAAAGCCTATAGATGCACTAAAACAGCCGATTTTTCTGCTCCAATAACGCCTCAACGATCGCTCTATCGGCTTTGCCAAAGGCATAATTTTGTAGCTCATCCAATGTGACCCACGCCACATTTTGCACCCCCAATAATTGCGGTGTGCCTGTGATAAGTTTACAAGTGTAGGCGTGTAGTGTGATTTTGAAATGTGTGAAAGCATGTTTGACCTTGATGAACAATTCGCCCACCTCGACTGTGATGCCCAATTCCTCTTGCAATTCGCGGATGAGGGTTTGGGGCATGGTTTCGCCGTCTTCGCGCTTGCCACCCGCAAATTCCCATAACCCGCCCAGTAACCCCTCGTTGGGGCGTTGGGCGATGAGGATGCGCCCGTCATCGCCCATGATGATGCCCGCGGCGACATCATAATGCGGGATGGGCGATTTTTTTGGTTTGATGGGGCGCTCGTGTTGGGTATCGTTGGCATACGCTTTACAGTGTTGTTGAATTGGACACGCCTCACATTTGGGATTTTTGGGCGTGCAAACGGTTTGCCCCATCATCATCAACGCTTGATTATAATCGCCTGCGCGTTGGTCGGGCATCCATTGCTGGGCTAAAGCCCACAGCGATTCTTTGGTGGTGGCTAAACTCACATCATCGGTCAAATCGGTCAGGCGGGCGAAGAGGCGTATCACATTACCGTCTAAGACGGGGGCGGGAATATCAAACGCGATGCTGGCGATTGCGCCTGCGGTGTATCGCCCAATCCCTGGCAGGGCTAATAATCCCTCAATAGTTGGGGGAAATTGTCCATTTTGCTCAGAAATGTGTTTTGCCGTTTGGTGTAAATGACGACAACGGCTATAATATCCTAAGCCTTCCCACATTTTTAACACCTCATCAAGCGGTGCATCGGCAAGATCGTGAACGGTCGGGTAGGCATTGAGAAAACGATTATAATAGGGGATGACGGTCTCTATCTGTGTTTGTTGGAGCATAATCTCAGACAACCACACATGATACGGATTGGGAACAGCATTGGCGCGGTCTTTGGGTAATATACGCCATGGCAGTGGTTGAGCGTTTGCCTCATACCACGCGATTAAATCGGTAAAAAATGGTGCAGTCATTAACACATCTCTTGTTCAGTCTGGTGGTCGAAGTGATAGGATAAATGAATTAAGCATATGGGTAGTCTACCGCATCTCAATACACTTTTCACCATAAAATTCCCTAATGGGAATACAGCGCGGGCGATTCGATCTAAACCGCATGAACATCCGTCATTTTTATTGCGGGCGCTCGGATTCACACCGCCACAACCGATTTTATTCATCAGTGGTGGGGCATCGGGCATGAGCGAGTATGATAAACAACAAACCAAGTTGATGATAGAAGCGGTGGCAGAATTTGCCCAACAACATCATATCACGCTGATAGATGGTGGCACAGAATCGGGCATCATGAAAATGTGTGGCGATATTCGCATCCGACATGGTTATACATTTCCGTTATTAGGGGTATCACCACGTGGATTGGTGTCGTATCCAGACTATCCGAATCCCAACGCGCAAGCCGAACTTGAAGATGGTCATACCCATTTTGTGCTAGTCGAAGGCGATGAATGGGGTGCGGAGAGCGAGATGATTATCAACCTGACGATGACCATGAGCGGGGCTGGCACGACCAATCGCAAACCCGCCGTTGGCATTTTGATTAACGGCGGAAAAATCGCCATGCAAGAGATTTATTTAGCCACCACCCGTGACAAACACAAATTGCCGATTATCGTCCTCGATGGCAGTGGTCGCGCTGCCGATGAAGTCTCGACCGCCTTTCGGACGGGACGAGTCACGCAGACCATCCTGAAAGCCATTTTACGTGGTGGCGATATTCAATTGGTCGGCACGCGAGAAGGTCCCGATGCGTTGCGCGAAAAATTAAAACTCAAATTTTTAGGTCATTCATCATGAAAGGGGCAGTTTTTATGCGCTATCTGAAAGTACTTATCCTGATCGGGATATGTTTATTGGCACTCATGCCGATGTCGGCACAAGAATCCACCCCACCTGCGCCAAGTCCTGATGAAGTCCAATCCATGTTGGATGAAGCGCGGTCTGCGTTGGATGAGGCGCAACGGGCGAATGACCTCGCGTTTAACCTGCTCGGTTTATTCGAGGCGATTAGTGGCGCGGTCGGGATTATTTTGGGGATTATTGTGCCATTGGTTGCTGTTGTAGCTGGTTTGTTTGGGTTTTCTCAATTGGCATCGGCACGCGAGGAACTCAAAAAAGCCAGAGAAAATTTTGAAGCCGAGATGAAAAAGACTGTTCAGATGTACTTCGATAATTTTAACAATCAGAACGAAGACCTACGCAAAAAACAAGATCATGTCTTACAAGAGGCGCTGGCTAAACAACACGAGTTGGGCGCAAAGGCGAATTTGGCATTATCGTTATTGCCATCGGCAGAACGCCAATATCGGGCGCAGGATTATGTGGGGGCAATCGAGACCTATCAACGCGCTTTAGAACTCGATAGCAACAATTCGATTATTCACTACCGTTTGGGATATGTGTTCACTCAAAAAGGCGATCTCACAAACGCGGAAGCGCATATCAAAAAGGCGTTGGAATTAGACGCGCAATCGCCACAGGCAAAAGCGGCATTGGCGTATGTGTATCGGCGTATGGGTGATAAATTGAACAAGCCCGAAGAATCTTTAGAGCGTGACCGCATGTATAGCAAATCGGAGACGCTCTTTTTAGAGGTGTTGCCCAAATATGAAAAATTGCTCGATGAAGATGGCGAGTCGTGGTGGGGTGCGTTTGGCGGGTTATACAAACGGCGCGGGCAATATCAACTCGCTATCGAAAAATATGAGTATGCCGCCCAAGCGACCAAGAGTTCATCGTATCCGTATAGCAATCTCGCCCAATTGTATATGATAACGGGCGAGACCGAAAAAATGACCAAGATGTATCAACGAGTCGAGCGACTCGCACAGGCAGAGGTGTATGCCGAAGTCGAAAATTATTGGGCATATGCCGATTTAATCACCTCGCGGGTGGCGCAAGGCAAATTTGATGAGGCATGGAAAGTCGTTGATGAAGCCTTGCCAACCGCGCCATTAGATGCCACCTATCCGTTAGAGTTATTGGTGAATACCCTCAAAGATACTCAAAAATATTTACCGCAATATGCCGATGAAATCACCCGTTTTATCGACCATATCGAGCAATTCCTCAAAAGTCGGCAGTCGTAATTTATCCGCCCGCGTTTTCGCGCCGTTTTGCGATGAAAGCGCGGGCTTCTTCGAGCGTGCCGACCAAATTCACATCTGCCATTTCGCCATATAACTGCCGAAAAAGTTGCACCACCCGTTGCGTGAAGGGATGCGTGCCTGCGACCACAATCACATCGCGCCCATCGGGTTTAATCAGGAGTGCATTTTGGGTATGTGTGAGCGCCGCACCGCGTTGCGGCGCAGTTTCGCCCGTGTGCAAAATCAGCGAAATTGGTTTGCCATGTGTGGCATTTTTGCGGAGCGCCACCGAAATCCCCGCCGCCATATAAAAATCTTCCCATGCCCAACCTTCAGTGAAATGCCAACAAATAATAGTTTGATCTGGGTTATCCCAATCGACACGAATTTTCATCAATATCACTCCAAAAATAATTTTTATCGCTATTGTAGCGCATTTTTAGATGAGGTGGCATATCCTGCGTCCATTTCAATCTGGTTAACATGGCGGATATACGCACCTGACTTGTATTGTTCACTGACATCGTGAACAGGGGGTGTTCAGAGACATCGTGACTAATACAAACTTGCGATATACTTATCTCCAACTAAAAAGAAACGGGAGGAGGTCATTTGTGAACGAACAAGAACTTATCGCCGCACGCAATCAGTTAC
>DAOTVP010000026.1:0-160445 GCA_034436155.1 Anaerolineae bacterium | reverse complement strand
GATTTATCCCTGGAAGTACACCTGTGCCGTGATGAGAAAATTGGGATGGATGTGAAACATTAGGGACGATATACGTAATCGTCCCGTACGAGTCACGAAAATTTTGGCGGTGGTAGGGGCGGATTAGGCGTAGCCGTACATCCGCCCACCCTATTCAACGATATGTAGGGGCGGATTAACGCAGTGTATATCCGCCCTAAAAAATGTCGTGTTAAGTGAATCAGGGTCCGTACACGCGGTAGGTGAACGAGATCGAAATGCCCGGATTAATCGCATCCACGCGGAGAACGGCACGTCGTCCCTCGGCGGTGAATACACCAATGGTTGTGCCAGCAACCATTGCCCCATTGGGGATGGCAGTGGTGTTCACGCCATTACCTGCGGTGATGTAATCATAGTGGGAGGTGTCCCAATTTACCGCACCCAATACGCCCATACAAAACGCGGTTGGTGTGCATGTGCCTGTGGTATTTAATCCTCCGCCTGTATAGGTGATGTCGAATGTGGGGACAGCATTCACCTCTAAATCGAGGCTTGCGCCAACGGTCAAAGTAGCATTATTCACCAACAAAATTGGACGGTCGAGCTTATAGGTGAAGTTAAAGCTATTGTTATTGCCTTCACCTGGTCCTTCATTGAGTTCGTTGTTCAAATCGGCGATGATAATGGCGCTATAAATGCCCGTTGCGCCGGTCAGATTTAGCGATGGCGTGAGCGGTATAGTCTGCTCTAACCCCGCGCCTAATCCAGAAAAATTATACGATGCGAACACGGCACCTGGATCAAATGAGGATGCAATTGCAAATGGACCCGCGTTCACACCGCCCGTATTGCGAACTGTCACATTGATGATAGTCGGGGTACCCCATGTGATGACATTGGGCGATGCCGATACAATCACGGCATCGGGGAAGGGGATGGGCGCAGGTGTGGATGTCGCGCCTGGGGTTGGTGTGGGTGGCGCGGCGACAATTGGCACGGTGTTACGATTGCCGATCACTTCGGCAATATCTGTCGAGAGCCAACCTAGCCCGCCTCGATATTCGATGACCGCCCATGTAAAATTGGCATTTGCACCAATCACGCGGTATTGTTCGCCATTTTGGAGTTGACCGATGATGTCGTAATTCGTCCCCGGTCCACTACGTACATTTTGGCGTGCGCCTGTGATGGTGATATACACCCCATCCAATGTCGCAGTCGGGGATGGGGTAGCGGTTGGCAATTGTGCTGTTTGATTATCAATGGGTGGGATGAGAGGTAAGCGTTCATTGCCTGCATAACGTGCCAAGAGTTGGCTACCTCCTAAATCGCCCAATTGGATGAGGACAGCATTGTTTGATAATTCGTTGCCACTCAGCCCTGTCGGATTGAGGATACCTTGCACACCTGCAATATCGCGCACTGCGACCAGATTCGTCACAAGATTGCCCGGTCGTCCGATAGCGGTGGCGATGACGGTCATGGCATCATAACTGGCGGCGGCAATCGCATCGGGTAATAATCCGTAGGCGTTGATATACGCCTCGACAAAGGCGATATTCTCAGGTGTTGGCAAATTGAGCGTCCATGTATTCGTCCCCAAAATGCCTTGTAATTGGTCAAAATCGACCGCATTTTTGAAATCGGGATGTTCTGCTTGATGATAAGCATAAATCCCCACCCAGCCCAAATTTCGCAATTGGTTATAAAACTGGGCGGCAATATCAGGCGGACCGAATACCGTCAAGAAAACGGGTTGGTTGGCGATGATTTGCGTCACCAGATCGCTCACCGATTGATTGCTGTCGAGGATGAGGGTGCGTTCTGTCGGCGGTGGTGATACACTGGTGAGCGCCACCGAAAACCCGACTCGTGCGCCTGTGCTATTGCGATCTAATTGCACCGTTGTCACTTCGTTCAGGCGAATTTCGTTGATGAGGACATCGGCGAGGGCATTCCCTTGCCAGCGTTCTGCCGAGCGTATCCGAAATAGCAAGCCCGTCTGGTCAGACGCGATGACGGTATCGCCCGTAGCGGGGGTTAAAATCGGCACATTCAGACTTTGCAACAAAGGTAAGGCGCTCAGGACTTGCTCATTCGTTTCGGGACCCAAAACGGCGATCACGCGGGCAGTGGCTAGGGCTTCTATGGCGCTATTTATATCACCAGCAGGTGCTTCGATAGGCGCAACCACCAATTCGAGTTGGAAAAATGTCCCGTCTGCACCGCGTACCCCTCCTTGTGCGTTCAGTTGTTTGATGGCGAGACGTGCGCCATTTGCCAACCCACTGCGTTCATCACCCAATACGCCTATCCGAAAAACAGGCGTGGTTTGGGCATTGATGAGGCTCGAAAATGTGACGATGACGATTGCAATGAGGATGATAATTGATAGATGGTGTCGTTTCATCTGGATTATCCTTTCATTGTTACGATTATTACCTTAAATATACCTCTATCTGTAAATTTTGAATAGCACCTGACGATTCAAATGTTGGCAATTGAGCAATAACCCGCTAAAATGATAGGCACATACTCAGCACCGCAAGATAAAAGTCTTTATCACATTGACTAATGGGTCAATGGTGGTATCGTTTTTTATCTGATTGCGAATAAAAATTTGTTTGGAAGGAATAGATAGTATGTCTGAGCCAGTTTATCTTACACAAAAGGGTAAAGAAGAATTAGAACGCGAATTAGACCAACTGCTCAAGGTACGGTTGCCTGCGCTTGCCGCCAAGCTCAAGGAAGCGGTGGCGGAGGGTGACTTGAAAGAAAATGCCGATTATCACGATACACGCGAGCAAAAATCGTTTGCCGAGGGGCGGGTACAATATCTCGAAAATATTTTGCGCTCTGCGGTGGTCATCTCGAATGATGGCAAATCAGATGAGGTGCGCTTAGGCTCTGAGGTGACAATTCGTGTCGAAGGTGAAGACCAAGACGAGACATATCTGATTGTGGGTGCGGCAGAATCGAACCCCCGCGAGGGCAAAATCTCGCACGAAAGCGCCATCGGCAAAGCCTTATTAGGGCATAAAGTGGGCGATAAGGTCAAAACAGTTGTCCCCAGTGGCGAAACCATCGTTTTCAAAATCAAGAAAATCAAATAATCAGCTATAGGGCGCATCCCCGCGCCCTATGGTAATTGATAGGTCTCCAATAATTCACGATAGTGAATCGGCACAAAACTCAAAATTTCGGTCTCATAATCTAACTTCAGAAATTCCTCTGCCAATTCAACCGAATCGGCTTTGCCCGCATGATTTTTTCGCATCCACGCATTAAATGGGTAGATATACGGTTTGCCATGACGAAATTCTTCGATAATCATACGCCCCGTTGCGCCACATATTTCGACAATTTGAGATTTGTCGAATTCATCAAATAGCGGGCTAATATCATACATCACCCGCCGAAAGGTGGGTCGCCAACCCGTATAATCTCCCTCTAAAATCATATAACTCGCCCGACCAGCCACGCCATCCAACGGCAAGCCCACCGAGCCAGCATTCATCAGATGCCATTTGCGTCTATGAATGTCGATATGCCGATTCATGGCTAAATGGGTATGTGCGAGGATGATTGTTTCTTCTGGGATAGGCTCAAATATGGGATAAATATCTTCGGGCGGGGTGATGGGATAAATCCCCTTAAAGTGATTATTCGGTATACCATGAAACACGCGGATGCTATGGGCATCGGGATAATGGAGTGTGAGTGTATCGGGCAGGCTGGCGATAAAATTGAGCCATTTTTTGCCTAAATGTCGTTTAAGCCATATCGGAGTTGTGAAGTGTTTGCGTTCTTCGGGTTCTCGTGGGGTATCGTGGTCGAGGGCATAAAATTCGTGATTGCCTCGTATGATATGAGCGCCAACCGCGACTAATCGTTCTAAGACTTGTGCCGAAAATGGCGCGGAATTGACGGAATCACCCGCCACAATAATGGCATCCACATCGAATTGGGGTATATCGGCTAAAACGGCTTCGAGGGCGGGTAAATTCCCGTGAATATCAGAGAGGACTGCAATTGTTGTCAAAATGTTGCTCCTATGCAAATCAAAAAGACGGCGAGGCTTGTTCCCACCGTCTTTGTATACACAATTCAAAGATGAAATTCCTTACCCGTTGATGGGTGTAAAATCGCCCGTGCCACCGAAGGGGTCGTTGTCATCATCGTCATTGCTATCATCAAATGGCAGTGGCGGTGGTGATGATGGTTTGGTCGCACCCATGTTGGGTAATGGCGGTGGTGGACCGATTTCATACGAATCGAGCGGACGCGCACCCGTTGGTGACATGGGTGGTTTTGTGACTGCCGTAGAACCGATTTCATAATCGGCTACAGGTGTTGGGATAGGTGCGGGCGTGCCTGTGCCAGATTTCTTATCCCAGGCTTGCATTTGCAGAGTCAACGCAGAGAAATGGCTGTTGGGAGGCAATGCCCCATCTGTCCCCATCGTGACGGCGGCGACTTTGGCTTCTACCCGTAACATTTTACTGGTGAGTTCTAAAGTTGCGCCCGGTTTGACCACCACAATATCGTTAGCGGGGTCATCCACACGCGATTCGAGTTCGGCACGGATGGCATAGTCGTTATAGGCGTGTTCAGATGCAAAAATTTTGGTGAATGTTTTGACAAAATCTTCTTTATCAAATAACCACACCTCAATCGCTGAGAGTTCTTGTGTGTCGCCGATGGTATGTGCGATGGTCGCGCCACATTCACCCAAGAAATTGTCGTCTGTGTCTTCGATAGCGAAGGATTCATCAAATTGACGACCTTTGGTATAGGGTGCAATTTTTTGCATGAGAGGCGGTCCCATGGTGCTGGTCGCCGCATCTTTGGCGGTTGCCGCTTTAAGTTCTTCTTCAAGACGTTTGCGCTCGCGCATTTGCTCAATTTGCTTTTTGGCTTCTTCGTTGCGAGCGATCTCTTCGGCTGATTTCGGACGGATGCGTTCCCAGAAACGTTCTACATACCCACCAATGAGCAAACCCCATGCGATAGCAATACCCCATGCAATCGCAACAAACAAAATACCACTGATGACCCAACTCAAGATATCAAAAATGATACTGCGTGGAGTAGGGGCGAATGTGCCATCGCCAACGGCATCGGCAATCGGTTTAATGTTGGTCAATGCGGCTTTGATGGGCGCAGAGACGCTCTCATTGGCGAGAAGGCGGTCAATGCTGGCAGAGGGTCTCTCGACACGGGCGAGTTGTGTTTGGGCATCTTGTTGGTTGATAATGCCTGCTTGATAACTCCCTGCGACATTGATAATCCAATTATCACGTGCGCCTTCGTTCAATTGATGTGGTGCGCCGTTGAAGAAGATGACCGAGACGATATTATACGCCCAGAACATCCCAAACAAGAACGACAAAATCATCCACAATAACACCCGATATTTGGGCAATTGTGGCTCGATGACGATTTTGAACAAGCCATTATAGCTATCCACTACCCAATCTTTGACCGCCACAAAAATAGGCTTTTTGGGTTTGTCGTTGGCGGGTTTTTCTGCCTTCGGCTTTTTCTCTTTGGGTGCTTTGGGCGGTTTCACTTTCTTTTTGGGCGTTTCTTCTTCCAAATCGTCTAATTCATCATCCATATACTCATCTGCCATGAGCGATGCCTTTCGTTGGTCAATGCAAACGCGCTACTTGTTTATTGTACAAGATATATTGCAAATGTGCCAAAAATTTTCTATGAAAAAGATGTTACCCAACAATTTGCCCCCTGTCAAAAATTAGGTGTGCGGGGGGACTAATTTCCCCCCGCTTCCTAATAATACGTGGCGATGCGTTCATCTTCATCTTGCTCATTATCATCGCTATTGGTCTCTGATTTATCGGCGTTGGGCAATTTCCATGACGAAAAATCACAATCGGGATAGCGGGAACAACCGTAAAAAATGCGCCCGCGTTTGGTCTTGCGAATGATTAATTCGCCACCGTGTTCTGCGCCACAAGTCGGGCATGGTACGCCCGTGTATTCGATATAGGCTTCGGTATAACCACATTCGGGATAGTTATCACACCCGATAAATTTGCCCCAACGCCCATGTTTGATTTGGAGTTGACCAGTGCCACATTGTGGGCAAGTGCGCCCGATGTAATCCTCTTGGCGCATTTTGGGCATGTTTTGGCGGGCGTATTTGAGTTGCTCCTCGAATGGGGTATAAAATTCGCGCACCATTGGTCGCCATGCCATGTTGCCTTCGGCAATGTCATCGAGTTCCTCTTCCATGTGCGCCGTGAATTGATAATTCACCACATTGCTGAAGTAATTGACCAACAAGTCATTCACCAATTTGCCCGTTTCAGTAGGGATGAGCCGTTTGTCTTTTTTCTCGACATAATCCCGTTCTTGAATCACCTTCAAAATCGGCGCGTAGGTACTTGGGCGACCAATGCCATATTCTTCGAGTGTTTGCACCAAACTCGCTTCGGTATAGCGTGGTGGTGGTTGGGTGAAATGTTGTTCTGGCAACAGTTGAATCAGCTCGATCGTCTCGCCGATTGTCACATCGGGCAAAATGCGCCCCTCATCTTCATCGGGTGGGGCATCTTCATCACGAGTTTCTTCGTAAATCGCCAAAAATCCCTGAAATTTGACCACACTGCCCGATACACGGAATAAATAAGGCAGTGAGTTATCGATGCCTGCGCGGACTTCGATGCGGAGCGTATCGTAGACCGCATTTTCCATCTGGCTGGCGATGAATCGTTCCCAGATGAGTTTATATAATTTCATCTGGTCGCGTGTGAGGACAGATTCGAGGCTACTCGGCACGCGCAAAACGCTGGTCGGGCGGATAGCTTCGTGCGCTTCTTGGGCGCTTTTGGCTTTGGTCTTATATTTGGGTGGCTCATCGGGTACATATTCGGCGCTAAACCGTTTAATGATATACGCACGGGCTTCTTCTTGCGCTTCTTGTGCCACATTGGTGCTATCGGTACGCATATAGGTGATGAGACCGACTGTACCTTCGCTACCCAAATCAATCCCTTCATAAAGTTGTTGGGCGGTACGCATCGTCCGCATGGCGTTAAATCCCAATCGGCGCGAGGCTTCTTGTTGGAGCGTACTGGTGATGAACGGGGCAGACGGGCGACGTTTGCGCGTGCCACGTTTAATATCCTCTACCACATACCGACTCTTTTCGAGGATGTCTAAATGCGGGCGGACATCCCCTTCGGCTTTGAGCGCCACATCTTCATCATTCAGTTTGACCAACCGAATCACAAACGGGCGTTTATCATCGGTTTGTTTTCGTACTTTGGCATCGAGTGTCCAATATTCTTCGGGGACGAATGCCTCAATTTCGCGCTCACGGTCGACTAATAACCGAACTGCCACGCTTTGTACACGCCCTGCCGAAAGCCGATTGCGAACTCTATCCCATAACAATTCGCTGATGTTATAGCCCACTAACCGATCTAAGACACGACGGGCTTGATACGCATCGACCAGGGACATATCTAATGGACGTGGGTGAGAAAATGCCTCTTGGATAGCTTTGGGCGTGATTTCATGAAAAATCACCCGTTCCACCTTGCTTTCATCCATATCAGTCGCATGAATCAAGTGCCATGCAATCGCTTCGCCTTCGCGGTCAGCATCGGTTGCCAGATAAATTTCGCTGGCGTTATCCACCTCGCGCTTGAGCATTTTAATATCATCGCGTTTTTCGTTAGGGACGCGATACTTCGGCTCGAAATCGTTCTCGACATCTACCGATAGTTGTGTCACCAATAAATCGCGCACATGCCCCTTCGAGGCGACTACGACAAAATCTTTGCCCAAAAAGTTGCCGATAGTGCGGGCTTTGGCGGGCGATTCGACAATCACCAATTTATTTTTCTTGCCCCGCTTTTTAGGGCTGGCATTTTTGCCTTTTGCCGATGATTTGCCTTTCGAGGTGGATGATGATTTCTTCTCGGTTGATTTTTCACGCTTTTCGACAACCGGTTTTTCCATGCCTTCATGGGCGGGTGTTGCCCCCATCCGAAACAGCGTTGTGCCGCAAACCGCACACTTGCCCCGTAGGGCAGGCGTGCCATTTTTGGTGAAGATGGCTTCTTGTTCTAATATGTCGCGTTTTTCTCTGCATTTAACGCAATAAACTTGTATGGATTCACTCATTCGGTAATTCCTATAAACTTGAACATTGGTTTGTTTCTAAAGATAATCATGTTTTTTGTTAGAGCGCAAGTGATTTACCACTTCTCGTACATCTTGAGAACGGTCTTTATGACACACAAACAACACGTCACCAGCATCTACAAGGATCAGATCGCGCACGCCGATGGTGACAATCATGCGATCGCTATACACCATCGTGTCGTGTGTATCCAAAATCACGCGATCTTTATTTTTGCTTTTGAACACATTCCCAAATTTATCGGTTTTATGAACCTCAAATAACGATGACCAACTGCCGACATCGCTCCAGCCAATATCGGCAGGGATGACTGCCATCTGTTTTGCGCCTTCCATAATGGCGTAATCTATCGAGATAGACGGCATTTTTTCCCAAATTGATTTTAAGGCGCTGGCATATTGGTCTGTACCGATGCTCGGCGCGAATTGCTCGAACAGATTGAACATCACCGGTTGTTGCAATGCGAATTCCGCTTTGGCGCGTTGTGTTGTCCAAATGAACATACCACTATTCCAGCTATATTGTCCAGATGCGACAAACTCGGTTGCGGCGATTAAATCGGGTTTTTCGGTGAATCTGACCGCATGATAACTGGTGAATCCGTTCATTTTACGGATAACATCCCCTTGTTGGATATACCCAAAACCTGTTGCGGGGTAGGTAGGGGATATGCCTAATGTGGTGATATACCCTTCTTGTGCCAATTGATAAGCCGATACAATCGCCTCGCAAAAATAATCTTCTTTGACGATATGATGGTCGGCAGTGAGGAGCGCAACGGTGGCTTGTGGGTCGCGCTGATGGATCATCCAAATCCCAAAGGCGGCGGCTGGGGCGCTATTGCGTCCATCTGGCTCGACAAAAAAATTGTCTTTAGGGATATGTGGCACTTCTGCCATCATGCGATCGACATAATCACCACCCGTCACCACACAAATACGCTCTGGGGGCAATATTCTGGCGATTCGGTCTACGCTGGTGCGGAACATCGTCCGATTGTCGACCAACGGGAGTAATTGTTTGGGTGTGTTTTTTCGGCTCATGGGCCACAGGCGCGTTCCACCGCCACCTGCCAATACAAGCGCGTATAAATGGTCTGTCATATGATTAACCTCGTAGCCACAATGGGCTGTTTTCACTATGTTACGAGGCTATATTGCATGTATCCCGCCGATTGTGCAAGCCCTTTTAATTCTAAAATAGTCAATAAACCCATGACTTCTGCGCTACTCAAGCCCGATTCACGGATAATATCATCAATATGGGTGGGTTCTGTGCCGATACAATTGAGAATTTTGGCTTCTATATCTGTTGACGGCGCAACTGTTTCGGCTCTTACCCGTGTTTGTTGAATCGTATATTCCATATTCAATTCATCCAAAATGTCTTTTGCCGATGTGATGAGTTTCGCGCCGTCTTGGAGCAGTTTATTCGTCCCAAATGCGTTCTGGTTGGTGATGTTGCCCGGTATCACAAATACATCGCGCCCTTGTTCAATGGCGGTGCTGGCAGTGATGAGCGCCCCACTTTTTTCTGGCGCTTCGACCACCAAAACACCTAATGATAACCCGCTAATCAGGCGGTTACGGCGCGGAAAATTTTTGCTGATGGGTTGCGTGCCAAGCGGAAATTCGCTGATGAGCGCCCCGTTGTTGATGATTTTTTTGGCGAGTTCGGCATGTTCACGCGGATAGATCATATCTGCACCACAGCCTAAAATGGCGATTGTCCGCCCATGCCCGTGTAATGCGCCTTGATGTGCCGATGCGTCTATGCCTTGCGCCAGCCCACTGATAATGGTCACACCATTTTGTGCCAATTCTTGCGATAACTGAAAACTCACATCACGCCCATAACGGGTGCATTTGCGCGTGCCAACAACGGCAAGGGCTTTTTCATCTTGGGGTAATAATTCTCCGCGCACATATAAAACAGGGGGTGGGTCATGGATGGTTTTTAAGCGTTTAGGATAATTGGCTTCTAAAAAAGTGACCAATTGAATATTGTGTTTGACGAGTTTATCAAATTCGGCTTGTAAATCTATTTTTTTGCGTTGGACGAGCAATGATTCGATGAGCGCCTCACTTAATTTTGCCTCTCGGAGCATTTTTTCGGATGCGTTCCATGCGTTGCGGAGCGTCCCGAATTGCGCCGTCAATTTTTCGATGCGTTTAATGCCGATGCCAGAGATGAGGCTGAAGCCCAACCAATAATATCGCTCGTCCATGATGATTATGATTTTCTCTCAGAGATCGATAAGATAACGCTTATTATAGAGAAGAAAATCGGTTTTGCAAAAATTTAATCTTGATCTTCGTCCGTGATTCCGCCTAGCAACCCCTCTGGTAATCTGACGGTGATGATGTTGGTGTCGGTATCGGTTTTGAGTACCACGCTGTCTATCACGGGGATGAGGATTTCACCATATCGGTCACTCTTGATGATATACACATCATTCGCGCCTGTTTCGAGGACATCGGTTAACGTGCCAAGCATTTCGCCATCATCTGTCTTCACCGTCATGCCGATGAGTTGATACAAATAAATTTCATCTTCTGCGAGTGGCACGGCATCTTCGGTTTTGACCATCACGAATAAATCGCGCAATAATTCGGCATTGTTGCGGTCGTTCACAGTTTTGAGTTTGAGTAACCCGTAATCTTGATGTGGGCGCATGAATTCCACACTATAAAATTGCACTTTTGTCGATGTGGGCGAATCACCCAGTGCGATTTTTTTCAGTTTTACGATGCGTTCTGGATAATCGGTCATGAGTTGTACGCGCAATTCACCACGAACACCATGCGGACGCAAAATTTTTCCGAGTATCAAAAATGGAGGTGGGGGAGTGGTCATAAATACTCTACTAAGAACATATAGGGCATGATAAATGTGAGTTAGAAATACTTGTGGACGACATACGCGCTTTGCGCTAGTCGTCCATTACACAAAGTCTACCTTTAGGGATATAATGGCGGACTAGAGGCTTTAGCCTCTTAAGTCCACCACAAAGGTATACATTGTATAAAAACGAATAGGCATTATCATGCCCTGTTTATTTTTAATCAATTTCCAAACGGATGCGAATATCGTCTTTGGTCTCGACGACACGCAACAAAGAACGGATGGCGTTTGCGACACGCCCCTGTTTGCCAATCACACGTCCCATGTCGGATTTTGCCACCTTCAATTCGAGGATGACAGACGAATTGGTGCGCTTTTCGCGCAATTGGACTTGAGACGGATCATTGACCAAATTCTGAGCGATATATTCCACCAGTTCTTTCGGCATATTGGATTATGCCTCTTGATTTTTGGCGGCTTCGCGGGCTTTTTTACCTTTGCCAGCTTCGGGCGATGGGTAATTGGTGCGTGGGTCTACGGTCACTTTATTGGCTTCGGCTTCTGCCACCAATGCTTCGACTGCTTCACCTTTTTTCATGCGTTCAAAACGGGCAAACGTGCCAATCCGATTAAAAACCGATTTCACGGCATCGGTGGGTTGTGCGCCGACACTCAACCAATACAAGGCACGCGCCTCATCGACAATATCGGTCGACGGGCGGGTGCGTGGGTTGTGATGACCGATGATTTCGATGTACTTTCCACCGCGTGAACGGCGCGAATCGGCGACAACGATGCGATATTCGGGTTGACCTTTAAGCCCAACACGGGCGAAACGAATACTAACCATGTGTGTAATAAACTCCTAGATGATAGATAGATACTTGCTAGATAGCAATTATTTCAATTAGCGAACAGAAAATTGCAGATTATCTGCCTTTCATCAGGTCAGATAAGCCCGGTATATTGGGGATACGCCCTTTGCGTAATTGCCCCATCAATTCTTGCATTTGTTGGAATTGCTTGATGACTTCGTTCACATCGCGCACTTCGACCCCGCTCCCCATCGCAATACGCTTGCGCCGACTGGCGTTGAGGATTTTGGGGTTTTCTCGCTCTTTTTTGGTCATCGAGCTAATGATAGCTTCGACCCGTTTGAGGCGCTTTTCGGCTTCCTCTTGGTTGAATTGACCCTTCATCTGCATTTTGCTCACCCCAGGAATCATCCCCATCAGTTGCCCGATGGGACCCATCTTACGGATTTTTTGGAGTTGCTCCAGAAAATCTTGTAGGGTGAATTGATTTTTCATCATTTTGCGTTGCAGGCGAATGGCTTCTTCTTCATCATACGCCTCTTCTGCCTTTTCGATGAGTGACATCACATCACCCATGCCCAAAATGCGATCGGCGAGGCGGTCTGGATGAAAAACTTCAAAACCATCTATTTTTTCGGATGTCCCCAAAAATTTAATCGGAACGTTGGTCACAGCACGCATCGAAATTGCCGCACCACCACGCGCATCACCATCAATTTTCGTGAGGATGAGACCAGTAATGCCGACACTCTCATTGAAGCCACTGGCGATATTCACCGCTTCTTGACCCGTCATGGCATCTGCGACCAATAAAATTTCGGCGGGTTGGGTGCGCTTTTTGATTTCGCGCAATTCATCCATCAGCCGTTCATCAATTTGCAGACGACCAGCCGTATCGAGGATGACCACCGCGGCACCCGCTTCTTTGGCGGCTTTCACCCCATTTTCGCATATATCGGCAGGGCGGGCATTCGTTCCTTGTTGATAGATACCAACATTGATTTGTTTGGCGAGGGTCATCAACTGGTCAACAGCCGCAGGACGGTAAATATCTGCCGCAACGAGAAAGGGCGTTTTGCCATCGCGCCGTAAATAGGTGGCGAGTTTGGCGGCGGTAGTCGTTTTACCCGACCCTTGTAGCCCGACCAGCATGATCACATGCGGTTTGCTACTACCAGAAAAATTGAGCCGTCCGGGTTCACCCAGCGTTTCGACCAATTCTTCATGGACGATTTTCACCACCATCTGACCGGGTTTGAGCGCCTTCGAGACTTCTGCACCCACCGCCCGTTCTTTGACCCGCGCAACAAAATCTTTCACCACAGGCAGGGCGACATCGGCTTCTAATAATGCCATACGCACTTCGCGCATGACCTCTGTGACATCCGCCTCTGATAACTTTCCAGAGCGCCCCAAACGGTCTAATGTTTTTTGCAGACGTAAACTTAAACTCTCAAACATGGTCTCAGATCACCTATCTTCATAGCCGAATAATTGTAATAGCCATACTGCCTAACGTCAAGGAACGATGCTCACGCCGATTGTAACTCGACTGGGCGAAATATGAATGTCTTGTACATTATATGGCACACTATAACGTGAATTCATCACATCGGTGAACGCATTGCTCAAATCGGCGATAATCCGCGATGTTAATATCGCCTGATGGTCGTTGCTCAATGCTCCGCCACCCACCAGCGTGCTGATGCCCTGTCTGAATTGGATAATATAGCCTAATGAAACCACTGTGATGGGTGTGATGGCGATTTGCCCGTTCCATGAGCTATAAATGTTCAATGTATTCGTCCCTAAGCCGATGAGCAGATAATTTAGCCCGCCTCCGCTACGTGCTGATAATTGGGCGAATAATTCGTTGTGCGAGATGTCACTTTGTGTATATGCTGGCGGGGTGTTGGTCGCTGTTGGCGTTGGAGTAGGACTGGTGTTGAAGGGGGTGTCTGTCACCCACGCCGGACCTGGGTTAGGCGTGCCACCGAAGTGGCGCGTGGCTGTGTTGTTGTTGCCCGAATCATCGGCAATCGAATTGCCTGTCCCTTCATCAAAATGATACAAGGCTACAGTGTTGGCATCGCTTGTGAATGGTGATGACGGACGGGTGAAATTGCCTGTATATCGGATGATATTGGATATGCGTAATTCGTCAAAAAAACCATTGTAGGGCGGATAATTGGTCGGGTCATAATCATGTTTTTCTGCGCCAATGACGATGAACGGTTCATTATTACACGGGCTATTGCCCCCTGGATTGCACATATTGCTGATCTGGCGACTATCGCTATAGCTGATATTCCCACTAGGTCCGTTGGCAGAACGCACTTGCGTGCCATCAATGAAAATTCGCATCTGACCATCACTTTGGCGGCGTGTGACGGCGATATGTCGCCATTGCCCATTTGCCACATTGCTCCCGCCCACAATCGTCAAGCCCGATGACCCGTTATTTGTGCCGAACGCGATTTGATTACCGCATAACGAAATGCCATAATCGCCAAAACTGACATTGCCAAATAAATCGCGGTCGATGATAATATTGCCATTAATCCATGTGTCGTTGCCCTCGCTACATGCAGAGGTCGGGTTATCGGCTGAATTGGCTTTCATCCAAAATTCGATGGTGAAATCACCACCCACATCAGCAGGGCGATCGGGATGAATGGGGATTTTCACGCGCCCCACATCGTTATATCCATAACCATAAAACCGAAGTGAGTACCCGCTTGATTGTGCTAGGCTGATGCCATAATCGACACTTCCTGTGGTGATTAGTGTTAGCAACAATAATCCAATCAGGCTAATCATACTTATCACACGTAACATAATCAATATCCTCCAAAACATCGATTTTACTCATTTTAACGTAAAAGTTTCATCAAAATTGTTCTTGATTAGTTGATATTTTTGAACACTCCATTGACAAAATTATCCAGAAATGACATGATAAATGAGACTTTATATCATTTAATACGGAAAAAACATGACTGCGCTCGCACAATTGCCTTATTCACAATCGATTACAGCCTTGACTGTCAATAACCTCTCGGCAGGGTATCGTGGCAACGATTTTGCCATTGCTGATATTTGTTTCGATTTGCACATCGGTGAACGAGTCGCGCTCATCGGACCTAACGGTGCGGGTAAAAGCACCCTATTCAAGACGTTGGTCGGGATGATACCGCATCAGACGGGATATATTTCGCTACATGGTGAAGATTGTCGTACCAGTCATAAATTATTTGGCTATGTCCCGCAACAAGAGGCGATAGATTGGTCGTTCCCCGCTACGGTTGAGGATGTGGTGATGATGGGGCGCGTGCGGAAAATTGGCTGGTTCAGGATGCCGAGCAAACATGACCGCCAAATTGTGCATCATGCCCTCGAACAAGTCGGCATGGCGGAATTTAGCCGTCGGCAAATTGGGCAACTCAGTGGTGGGCAACGTCGGCGTGTGTTTATCGCCCGCGCATTGGCACAAGAAACCGATGTGTTGCTCCTCGATGAGCCGTTTAATGGTGTGGATGTCAACGCCGAAGAAGAAATCCTCGCCACACTCCAAGATTTACAAGCCAAAGGCATTACGATGCTCATCGCCACGCATGACCTGACGCTCGCACAAACCCGTTTTGACCGCGTGTTGGTGTTGAATCACCATCTGATTGCCGATGGTGCGCCCGAAACAGTGTTCACCCCCGACATTTTGCGCCGTGCCTATGGCAACCGTATCGGCATTTTTGAGCATGGCGGTCAGGCGACGTTCATTTTGGAAGATAGTGTCGCTTGAATTATGGCATGAGCCGAATCCGATTATCGGGCGCGGGTTCACCATTTTGGGTGGCGAATAATCGCTCAAATGATGGATAACGATACAATCCCACAAAAAAGACATCAGGCATATCTGTAACAGTCACCTCATGCACCGTGTGAATGACCGTATCGGCGACCCATGTCCATGTGGGTGGGGTGGGTGTGCCGTCCCATTGCCCGACCATTGTCTCATCGCGTAGGGCATGGATGAAGAGCAACAAATTTTCTTCTGGCAAATCGGTTGTCTGCCAATATAAATTAACGTGCCACGAATTTTGTTGTGGGGTCAATGTGTACCCTAATAGCGTGATGTCATCCCCCAATTGCGCCGATAGAGGTATCATATCCTCTGGCATATCTGCCGAAATAGGCATATTCGCGGTTGCCATGCCCCACAACCACAAATTATCGGCGTTGTTGGGGATAGGCGCTTGGAGCGACACCAGTTCTCGGCTTGGTGGCACATAAATCCCCGCGCCAAGCCGATAGGTGGCATCGGGCAAATAAGCGGGCAAGCGCAAGGTGTGACTATCGGGGATAATATCACCGACTTGCCACCGTGCAGACGGATATAAATAGGGCAAAATATACTGGTCACTCACGCCTAAGCCGTTAAAATTTTCATCCACAATCATCGCCACGCTGAAAAAATCGGCAGGAGCATCACCTACCACGCGCCAATACAGCATAAGCGGGACGGTCTGTTCGGCAGATAAATCCCCTAATGTGATAGCCTGTGGATTATTCACCAATTGAATCGCACCGCCAAAGGTTGGGACGAATTGGGCAGTCTCGACATTCACAAATTCATCTGGCAACGACTCGGCTGAACGTGGCGCAGTATAGGCGATTATCCAGCCCCTGTCATTATAAATCGGTGTGCCATCGCGTGGTTTTTGTAGTGGGGCAATCGGTGGCAGGATAATAATCGTATCCTCATCGGGCAATAGCAACACTTGTAAATCGGATGTTTCGTAGGTTTCGCCATGATAATAATCTACCGCAGGGTAAAAAATTTGCCCTTCTGGGAGTTGGGTTAAGCCAGCCCTTGCCCATGTCGTCACGTTGGGATAGGCTTGGCGTTGCAACACAAAATAAGCCAACGGGTTGTTGGTGCTACCAATGGGGACATACGTTGGTTGGGTGGCTTGTGTGAGCATATCCAGCGCATTGTGTAAGCCGATGGGGAATTGTTGCGGGATGTGTGGCCACAGTTCGGGCGGGTCATAGCGGGCGGGATCTGCGAATAGGCTCTGATAGGCGTGATGTGTGACGATTACAGACGAAAATGCCAATACACCGAGCGGTATCATCCCCCATCGAGGCGATAATTTCGCCTCACTTTTTTGGATAACCCACGCAAGCCCTTCGATGCACGCTAATCCACCCCACGCCACCAACATCGCCAAAAACGGAAAAATTCCCACCAAGCGCACAGGATGATTGGGGTCTATCGAAAGCGATGCGGGCAACGCGAAACAAATCACCCCACCATAAATCAACGCCGAATCGCCCTGTCGCCAACGGCGAATCGCCATCATCGCACCAATAATAGCGAGGATGCCTAAAAATGGATTCAGAAAGGAGCTATACGGTGTGCTATAAATCGGCACAATCCAACCGTCCACAAAAATCGCCCGCCACAGACCACGTATGCCGTTGATGATGCGTTCACTGATAGACAGTGTGGTCGCCATATCTTGCGCCCTGCCGAATAAATCGGGGACGGTGAGAATGAGTATGCCATACGGGATGATAGCTACGCCCATCATGACCAATCCAACCAGCCATAAACGGGGTGTCCATTTTTTACCCGTCTGAAAAATGGCTTGATGGATGACCAATCCGACCAGATAGGGAATGGTGGCAATCCCCGCTAAATAGGTGTTGACCGCCACACCACTGAACAATCCACCTAGCGCCCATGCGCGTAATCGTTTGGTTTGATAAGCCCGAAGCAGAAATATCAGCGTGAGGCTTATCGCCAACGGCAACAATGCCGCTCGATACGGCGCACGAGTCAAAAATAAATGTGGTGGAATAGCGATGAGGGTCGCTGATGCCAAAATCGCGCCGATATGCCGATAGGGGTGATGCTTAAATAGGGTGATACTCGCCTGATAGATGAGCGCACACGTCAATGTGGCGATGATCGCTTGCATCATCCGCGTGGTGAAAATGCTCGGACTGGTGAGGATATACCACCCCGCCAACAAATAGCGATACATCGGTTCTGGACGGGTGTCGAAATAGGCGGGGAATGCCTCGCCTCTGCTGATTCGCAACGCATCGGATAAGTTCCACGTCACATCAAAGGCTTCGCTCTCTGGCACAGTCGCAGACAGATGAACCCGCGTGAAAAACGTCAGGATGAGCAACCCGATCATTGGTAATAGGGTGTAAAATTTACGCATAGTCAATAGCGAGATATGTCACGATATTGCATGGCATGATAACCTATATTCACCACAAATAACAACCCCACTATTGACAGGTCGCCGACATGGGCGTAGGCTAATTGATACTCAATCTCATTGATGGATAGAAAAAAATATGACCCTAGAAGAAATTTTCATCACCCCATTGCAGTATGGATTCATGCGCGATGCGATTTTCGCCGCCATTTTAGCAGGTTTGACCAGTGGCGTGGTCGGCGCGTTTGTGGTGGTGCGTGGCATGTCATTTTTTGGTGATGCGCTGGCGCATAGCATTTTGCCCGGTGTGGCTGTCGCCTATATTTACGGGGCAGGTGCATCGACATTGCCGATTTTGGGTAGTATCGCCAATGAAGATGTGCGCCTGTTTATCGGCGGGTTGAGTGCGGGGATATTTTCGGCAATCTTGATTAACTGGCTCACACAAAAAGCCCGCCTCAAAGAAGATACCGCCATCGGCATCATCTTTGTGGCGATGTTCGCGTTGGGGATTGCCATCATCAGCAGTGATCCACGCGCCTATCAGCGTGATTTAACGCATATTTTATTCGGCGATATTTTTGGTGTGCGCGATTCCGATTTGTGGATTATGCTCATCAGTGGCGTGGTGGTCATTGGCGCGGTCATTTTGCTATTCAAAGAATTGTTGGTCGTCAGTTTTGATGCGGGATTGGCGCACGCACTCAAATTGCCATCGGGCAGATTGCAATTGCTCCTGCTGATATTGGTCGCTGTGACGATTGTCGCCAATTTACAAGCCATTGGCGTGGTGCTGATGCTCGCCATGCTCATCACACCATCGGCAACGGCGCAACTGATGACCAAACGCCTGCACTACATGGCGATACTTTCTGCTATCATCGCATCTATCAGTGGGGTGGTGGGGATTTATGTGGCGTGGCATATCCACATCGCCGCCGCGCCTGCGATTGTGTTGGTTGTGACGATATTATTCATCGTCACATTCGGGATAAAATTTATTCGTGAACGGGTGTGGCATCGTTAGGTGGAAAAATATCTTTTAGCCCCACCCGAAAATTTGGCAATACATCCCCACCCGATAAAAATCCATCCTCATTCACCAATTGAATCGGTTGGTCGGGGATATACATTTCGCCTGTGCGATTATATGGGTCTATCACCCAAACCATCGTCCCTGCTTTGAGGTAATTCACCAATTTCACGCGCAAATCACGCATTTCTTGAGAATTATTCGGGTTAGAAATGACTTCCACCGCCAAATCGGGCGCGAGGGGATAATATGGGCTATCCGCTTTGCCTGTCATACGCTCATTGCGGATGAAGCCAATATCGGGGATATAGCGTTCTCCATTGACCATATATCCACCATCGGCAGTTGTGGCTTCGCCAATGGGATGTGTTTGCAGATAGGCAAATAAAAATCCGCCAATTTTGAATGTCACCCGTGACACGAGCAAATTGGATACTTTTTCAACCGTATTTCCGCCGACAAATTCGTAATTGCGGTCATATTGTGCGCTTGACCATGCGTCAAATTGTGCGAGGGTCATGCGCGGTTGAATTGCCAGTGCCATACAAAAGTCCTCATACTCTAAAATAAAATTGCATTTCATCCCCATAAATCCGATAATTTCAGGCGAAAATCGGGTAAAATGGCAGGTGCGGTCAATTCGCTCTCATTGTTAAACCGTTGTGGGGAGAGGTTATCGCGTGTATATGCCCATGCGATGCGGTGTATCGGGTTGATTAACCACACATCTTTGACCCCGTTATCAAAATCGCTGATGATTTTGGCTTCCACATCCAAAAATAAATCGCTGGGCGAAAGCACTTCGATGATTAAATCTGGCACGATGGTGAACGGTTTGGTTTGATAATCAGGTGTATTCGCAATATAAGATGCGAATCGCGCTTGGGTATAGACCATCAGGTCGGGGATGCGTGAGCCTTTTACCCAATTGGGATGAGCCGTATCGGATAGGGTGTAGGTGGTTTCTTGATACACCCGCCCCAGTTGATGCTGTGTGAGATAAGTGTAGAGGAGGATAAAAATTTTTTGGATGATTTCGCTGTGAATGAATACCGAAGACACTTTATCTATCCGTCTTCCGTTGACCAGTTCAAAGGGCTGAATTTGGCTCAGACGCAAAAAATCCTCTAATGGCAACCCATTCACAAGGTCTATATCAATTGAGGGGGCGTTTATCATCCTAAAATCATCCTGATGGCTATTTTTTATAGTATAACTTAAATCCCCAAAATTTGCCCCATGCGCCCTGCAATATCGGCTAGGGTATCTAATCCCTCAAACACATTTTTCTGATTGCCGATAATCACCGTTGGGACGCGGTTGGCGGTATGATGCCGATTGCCGATGTCCTCCATGTTGCCGTGGTCGCTGGTGATAATGACCACACCCTCGCTATCATCCCACGCCGATAGTACCCCGTTCATCACGCCGTCAAATGTCGTGAGTAGGTTAACCGCTTCTGCGAGTGTGCCACGATGCCCAATCACATCGGTTAGCCAATGGGCGAAAAATGCGAAATCGTACTCGCGGGAAATTTCGACCAATCGCACACCCGCCTCGAAGGGGGTTAAAATCGGGGTATCGGTATAACCGAGTTGGGTATGCCAACCTTCACCCGTCCAATCCGCGCTCAAGGCGTTGCCAGCGCGTAAATCGGCTTCATCAAAAAAACGAATCCCCGCCGATTTGAGCGCATACTGATAACTGGATGGCAAACTTTTTCCGCGATTGATGCCCTTATGCCACGGTGGGGGATACGCTTCGAGCAAGGCGGTTTTTTTGCCACGCGCTACTACATCTTTGAAAAAATTGGCTTCATCCAATAAGTTTCGGGTGGCTTTGTTGGGCTTCGGTCCGTAATGCTCGCCGATGAGGGCAGGAATGTTGCGCCCCGTGATGATGGTCGCCTGTCCCGTGCCACTCTGGGGCAATCCTGATACGCCCATTTGTGCATCGGTGGGGATGAATAAGCTACGCGCCGTTTTTTGGATGCCCACATCGCGCAACCAGCGTTTTCCATCAGATAGGGCGTGGAGTATCGGAAAATCGCCAACGGCGAAGGGATTGGTGGCGGGGTTATCATCACCCAAGCCGATACCATCTAAAAATATCAATAAAATATGGGGCTTCATGAATCTCCCAATGCGATTTGTAACCCGTCTTTACTCGGCAAGCCATGACTGCGCCAAATTTCACGCCCGTTTGCGTCATACAACACAAATTCGGGACTGGCAGAAAATCCAAGTTCTGATGTGAGGATTTGCCCCGTCTCGCTGTGAATATCCACCCGAATCACGTTGTAATCGGCGCGGATTTCATCTGCTAATGCCACGATAGACGGGTTCATCGCCAAGCATCCGCTACAATAATTGCTATGAAACACCAGTAACGTTGGGCGACCGTTGCCGATGAGATCATAAGCCTCTTGTGGGCTATTCACCGTGCTAATCCCAGGACGCAAGGCAAGGTTGAGCGCAATCAATCCGCCGATGAGGATGACCGTTATCCCACCGATAACGGGTAATTTGAGTTTGAGACGGCGCATGAGTAAAATCGCGCCGAT
Organism: Anaerolineae bacterium; assembly: GCA_034436155.1. Lineage (GTDB taxonomy): Bacteria > Chloroflexota > Anaerolineae > Aggregatilineales > Phototrophicaceae. The sequence goes on along the minus strand of DAOTVP010000026.1, from coordinate 138,796 downwards.
GACAATTACCACACTAAAAATCGGGTACGAAAATTGATTAAACCAGCTCATTTATCCCTCCATACATGGACTTGTTTGGCGGATAGTATCGGCTAACACCGTCCCAATGAGGTCATGTCCGAGTTGATTGGGGTGCGTATCGTACACATAAAACAACACATCACCCGCTTGTGCGCGTGCCTCAAAATGGGGTGTAAGGTCTATAAATGCCAAGCCTTCGGCTTGAGCATGACGTTGAATGGTATCGCGTATCACATAGCGACCCTCATACCACTTGTCATACGAGCCATTGGGGTCTTCGATGATGCTCAAGAAATTCACATCCGATAAAATCAGGTGCATGGGATTCTCAAAAATTTTTGCCCTGTCAGTTTTATCCACATATGGCAAATAGACCGTCTCTTTGGACGGTAGATAGGCGAGTATGACACACGCATCCCCCGCAACGGCTTTGATGTCGCGCCACGCTTGCACCGTCATTTCCAGAGGACGACTGGCTTCTAGATCATCGGCAGAGACGATGTTATTCCAGATGTACCCCTCTAAAAATGACATCGGTTGTTGGGTGTTATTGATATTGAGCATAACAGGATATTTGAAACTATCCCCCTGTGGCGGTTCAAATGTCCACAGTAGCACCTGACGGGCATCATCGCGCATGGCTTGACGGGCGATATGGGGCAATTGATAGGGATTGTCATCGGTATATTGCCATGTGTACGATTGCGCGTTAGAAATATCATTTCCCTCAAAAAAGGCGATGATGACATAATCGGCGCTGGTATCGGTTTCGTATTCGCGCATGACGATGGCTTGTTCCACGGGTCCGTAACCGCGAAAACCCATATTCCGCACAGGCATCCCGATTTTATCTGCCAAGACATCTGTCCAAGGTGTGCCTGCGTTAGGTGCTTCGGTGAACGAATCGCCGAGCGCCAAAATGGGGTATTCATCGGCGGGATTTTTGGGCAAGCGAAATCCGTCTTCATCCCATTGGAGGACATATTCCGCCAAAACTTCATTCGGATTATCGGGTGCGGCGATGCTATTCGGTTGTGCGATGAATAAATCGCCCATGCCGACATAAAATTTAATCGTCTCGGCGGGGGTAATCATCGCTATGGCGCGGTTGAATAAATCGGGGAAGAGCAGGGCAATCGCGCCAACGGTGATGCCGATGCTCACCAGCATAATCGCAATGTTGATACCCCATTTTTTCAGGGTGGATGGTTGTGGTTGGGTGGATGTGGTCATAAGATATCTCAATCGATTAAAAATGGATTGGTACGCCTTTCGCGTCCGATGGTCGTCTCTTCCATGTGACCCGCCAAAACACGGGTATCATCGCCTAACGGGAATAATTTTTCGGTGATGGATTGTATCAGCAACGGATAATTCCCGCCCGGTAGATCGGTTCGTCCGATACTCCCCGCGAACAGCGTATCGCCTGCGAATAAGACATGCTCACTCCGCAGATAAAATGCGATGTGGTCAGGGGCATGACCGGGGGTGAAAATTGTCTCTAGGGTTATCGCGCCGAGCGTAATCGTTTCGGGTTCATCGGTGAGCCACCTATCGGGCGTTCCCGCTTCGGGGAACGGTTTGCCTGTGAACATCACCCCTTGTTGGGGCAAGGTTTTCAGCCATTTTTCGCCTTCACGATGAATATAGAATGGCGCACCCGTCAATTGTTGCAAAGGCGCACTGGCGAGTACATGGTCGAAATGACCATGTGTGGCGAGGATGAGTTTTATCTCGAAGCCCGCCCGTTTTGCAGTTTCGATGATGAACGGCGCATTATCTACAGGGTCAATCACGACCGCTTGATGCGTATCGGTATCGCCGATGATGTAACAATTGGTGGCGGCAATGCCTAATGTTTGGCTGATAATTGTTATCATGCCGTCACCTCCGCAGGGGTAACGCCTGTTTTGCGTTTGAATAAATTCCAGAGTAATTTTAACTCTTCCATTTTGACCATCCACGCCACTGCGAAGAATGTTATCACGCCGATACCTGTTTCGATGATGACCTGCGCGATGGTGAAAAGCAAGCCTCTATCGCCCAATCTGAGCATATTCCAACCGAAATTGACGGCAGTTATCGCGCCTGCCATGACCAAACTCGCAAATAGGGCTTTGATGACCGATGTCGCCAACATATTTTCGTGGATACCATGCCAACGACGGCGTAAAATCAGGATGAGTATCCCGACTTCAACGGTGGTTGCGATGGTATTCGCCAATGCCAAACCACCCGGTGCGCCGAATGCCCGCCGAAAATCGAGTTCGTAGGGCAAGTTAAATGCGCCCACCATCAACGATTGATAACCAAATGTTTGAGCATATATCACATTGGTGAATAAAAATGCCGTGACAAAATTGATACTCGCGCCTGCTAACGCCGCCCAGAGCGGTGTGAGGGTGTCTTTATCGGCATAAAAACTACGGGCGACTACCTCTAAAGTCGAATGGACGATAATCCCCAACGCGAAAAAGCGCAGTGTGCTATACACCAATTCAGAGGCGCTGGCATCAAACGCGCCCCGTTCTAACAGGCTGATAATCGGTCTGCCGACAAAAATCAAGCCAATCGCCGAGGGGATGGTCGCCACCAAGATGAAGCGTAACGCGCCCGTCATGGCGGTACGTTTGTTGTCGTCATCGCCCAATTCGCTGAACGCCGCCAATGTGGGGAATATCACCGTACCCATCGCTGTGCCGATGAGGGTTTGCGGGATTTGCATCAAGCGCCAACCCCAATCGAGTGCGCTGACCGCACCCGTCCCCAAGCGCGAGGCGATGTTATTCATCACCAAAAAATTCAGGCTGAACACACCCAACCCCGCCACACGGGGCAACATCAACCGAATCACGCGCCATAACACGGGGTCACGTAGGCTGATTTCGGGCTTCCAACGGGCGCGGAAGTGAATTAAGCCCGGAATTTGTATTCCTAAGTGCATCATCGCGCCGAATACCGCGCCAAGTGCGATACCGATGACACCAAAAATGGGCAACAAGAAAATCACACCCAATAAAATCCCAACATCGAACATAATTGGCGCGAGGGCGGGCAGTAAAAAGTGATTATGACTATTCAAAATGCCCATCACCAACCCACTGACCGAAAAGATCAATGTGCCGATGAGCAAAATTCGCATGAGTTGGACGGTTTGGGCTTGGGTTTGGGCATCAAAACCGGGCGCGGCAACCGTCCCGACCCACCACTCGGCGGTGATGAACACGAAGGTGCTGATGATGAGCGTGGTCATAAACACCAAATTCACCACATGCGAAGCGAGCGTCCACGCGCCGTCTTTATCCCCTTTTGCGAGATAGCCACTGAATATCGGCACGAAGGCGTGCGCCAATGCCCCACCCGAAACGAGCGTGAATATCAATTCGGGGATGCGATTCGCCGTGACAAACGCATCCCATTCTGCACCCACGCCGAATACGCTGGCGATGATGACCGTTTGCCCCAAACTAATCACCTTAGCCATGCCAAAGGCGAGCATCACAATCAGGGTCGAGCGTGCCAATTGGCGCGATGTGGCGGTATTGTGCGATGTTTCTTCGGTCATATCATGCTCCTAATTCAGTCAGGGCTTGGCGTGCATCGGCAAAATAACGATTTTTACCGATAGCTTGTTGAAAAGCGGCGATTGCCTCATTGCGCCGACCGAGCGCCAATAATGCCCGTCCTTGCCAATAATAGGCTTCTTCGACATCTTGACCGCCATCCGTTGAGAAGGTGTTATTCACATACGCCAAAATATCTTGATAGCGCCCCACCTGATAAAATGCCTCGTAGGGTCCAAATTGATACCACAACATGCGCCATGGCAATCCTAAACTGGTGGCTTGGTCATAAGCGACACTGGCTTCTTGATAGCGTCCCAACATCACCAACGAACTGCCCATGTTGAACCACGCAAATGGGTCTTGTGGATTGGTGCGGGCTTCGGCTTGCGCCACATCAAAGGCAATTTCGGCGGCGCGTTCTTGATCTGCGAGTTCGCCGAGTAGGTTAAATAACTCCGCTTCGCGTTCTGGTTGATAGACCACAATGAACACACGGTTAAAATCTTGCCAATGGTTATCGACATCAGTATAGGTCTCGATAGTATTTGCGCCCAAAAAGCTGTCGTATACGGTGAAGATACTTTGCGAATCATCATAACCAACCAATGTTTGATAATGCCCTAGCCAATCGTAGCCCTCAAACATGTGACTTCTTTCGATAACCACTGCGAATTGGCGGTTAATCAGGGCGCGGAGCAAGCCTAAATCTCCCCCCACACGATACAAGGCGCGTAAATCGCTATTGTTATTGACGAAACTCACCAATTCAAACGGAGAGACATTGCGGTCTTCACCATTCGGGCGGATGAGGTTACGGGCGAAATCTTGCCCACGCGACCAGCCATAAAACGACATCGCCATGGTGATATTGGTTGGACCGCAATTGTTCCACGTTTGCCGTTCCCATGTGAAGCCTGTATTGGTATGCGAGATTGCCCAGGTCAGGCGTTGCCCCGCAGGTTGCGAGACGACATTGGGGGTTGGTGTTATGGCTTGTGCCGATTGTGTCGGCATTTCGGTTGGTGTGGGGGGGGGTGGTGGTAGCGTTGCCGTTGGTAGCGCCTCTGTCGGTTGTGGGGTGGGGGTAGCGGTTGGCATAACCTCTGTCGGTGGGGCTTCTGTAATCGCTTCTGTCAATTCAATAATTTCGGGTGATGGATTCACGGGGTCAATGGATAAATTCAACAAATCCATCGCCGCGGTTGGATTCACAGGCGCGACGGTTGGCAGTACGGTATCGGGTGCAGGTTGTGGCGGGAGCAAAACACGCATAAACGGAACGGCATCAATGACACGTTGTTGTTGACCGGGGGTGAGTACCTCGCGGAAGATGAGAATCCCCGCCAAAATGCCGATAATCGCCAGCAATATCATCGAAATAAGCCCCCAAAATAAAATGCGGGGCGGGGCTTGCAAGCCACCATCATCGTCATATTCGTCATGGTTTATGTGATTTTCTGGTAATGTCATTTCTACTATACTCTCAACTTTTCCTCAAACATCATCAGTATAGCGGATTTATGACTTGTTTTAAGCCCAATTTTGCTATTAGAATCCTACGGTTGTTTGACGTTGTAGATTTTTTAAGGTGATATTCATGCGTAAATATCGCAATCAACTCATCGGCGGGGCGCTGATTGTCCTCGTGGTGTATATCTTCGTCCTGCTGATTTTTGATAGCACGGGTCAATTTGATGAGGGTGTGCTAGAAGCCTTCGCCGTCTTTCCGATGGGATTGCTCATCGTGTTAAGCCTCACCCAAGTGAGCGCCAACTTGTTTCGATTTTTGACATGGCAATATTATCTGGGGGTGGTGGATGCCCGCGATAAAATCACCGTGAAAGATAGCGCCGTGATATTCGTCTCATCGTTCATGTTTTCTGTGAGTCCGGGCAAGGTGGCTGAATTGCTCAAATCGGTGTTGTTGAAGATGAAAACTGGCACACCTATCGCCCGTAGTGCGCCGATTGTCTTGGCGGAACGGATTGCAGATGGGTTATCGGTGGTCATCACGCTCACCGTGACGTTGCTCATCGGCGGGACGAATTTGCCACTTGGTGATTATTACGACATCAGCCGCGGGATTGTGTTTTCATCGGCGGCGATCATCTTTGCGGGTTTGGTGGTGATACAAATCCAACCTCTGGCTCAATTGTGCTTGAATATCCTCGCCAAAATTCCATTGATAAACCGCCTGCATGGATGGTTTGTTCATTTTTATGAGAGTAGCCGAGAAATTTTTAGCATCCGCCACATGATACCCGTCACGCTGTTGGGGATGGGTGTGTATATGTCGAGTACGGTCGGATTTTTCATCATTCTATGGGGCTTCGGCTTGCCGATGACCCCCGAATTATTTTTGCAAGTGGCGTTTATTGTAGGTGTTGCATCGGCAGTCGGGGCATTGAGTTTCGTCCCCAACGGCGCGGGCGTGACCGAATTGACCAATTTCGCCATGTTGGTGGCGATGGTCGTGCCAGCACATCCCGAATTCACCGTGCCAATGGCGGGCGCGGCGGCATTGTTGCAAAGTTTCTTTCATAAGTGGTTTCGGGTGTTGGTGGGGGTTATGGTCGCGTTTATCTATCGCAAGCGCCTATTCACCAGCGAATTAGAGGCGGAATTGGCGACCATCCAAGCTGAAAAACATCACCAACCAGTCGCAGAAGGGGCAATATTATGACCGAGACATGGCGTGTGGATTTGCATAATCATACCCACTGGTCAACCGATTGCATCACGCAATTCGATAAACTCATCGAAATTTGCCACAAACGCGATATCAAACGCATCGCTATCACCGATCATAATACGGCGGATGGTGCGCTTAAGATGAAGCAACTCGCGCCCGAATTGGTGATTGTCGGCGAAGAAATTTTCACCACACAGGGCGAAATTTTGGCGTATTTCGTCAAAGAGAGCATTCCAGAGGGGCTAACACCACAAGAGACGATTAAACGCCTGCGCGAACAAGGCGCGGTGATTAGCATTTCGCATCCGTTTGACCGATTACGTAAAGGGGCATGGCACGAATCCGATTTGCTCCGCATTGTAGACCAAATTGATGCCATTGAGGTGTTTAATGCGCGGTGCTTTTTCATGGAAGATAACCTGAAGGCGATAGCCTTTGCCGAAAAGCATAACCTACTCGGCACGGCGGGGTCTGATGCCCATACGTTGGTCGAATATGGCACATCGCCCATGCTGATGCGCCCATTCAATGATGATCCTGAAGATTTTCTCGATGCGCTCCGCGGAGCCGATTTTGTCCGAAAACTCAGTTCATGGCGGGTGCATATCGGCAGTAAAGGCGCAAAATGGATGAAAAAATTGGGCTTAAAACCGCGTATGTGGGAGGGCGGATAAGATGGATTTAATCGATACACATTGTCATTTCAATTTTGAAGATTATGACCATGACCGTGACCAAGTTTGGGCAAATTCCCACGCGGTCGGTGTGCGCCGAATGATTATCCCTGCGGTGGATATTCAAACATCGCACCAAGCGATTGCCCTCGCCGAAAAATACGAGGGGATTTATGTCGCGGTAGGCATACATCCCAACAGCACCGCCGAATTTGATGAAGATGTCATCCCCGCCATTCGGGAACTGGCATCGCACCCCAAAGTGGTAGCAATCGGCGAAATCGGACTCGATTATTATTGGGATAAATCGCCCAAATCGCAACAATTCCGCGGGTTTGAGGCGCAGTTGGCGTTGGCGCGTGAACTCGAATTGCCTGTGATTATCCACAACCGCGAAGCCAGCGAGGATACGCTCACCATCCTCGAAAAATGGGCGAAAGACTTGCCCAATTCGCTCAAAGCGCGTCCTGGCGTGCTTCATTCATTTTCTGGCGATGTGACGATTGCCAAGCGTGCGCTAAATATTGGCTTTTATCTCGGCTTCACGGGACCTATCACGTATAAAAATGCCGATGATATGCGTCGAGTCGCCACCTCTACGCCGTTAAATCGCATTTTGGTCGAGACAGACGCGCCATTTTTAACCCCCATCCCGCATCGGGGCAAACGGAACACCCCTGCATACATCCCAATTATAGTTGACCGTTTAGCCAGTTTGCACAATATCCCAACCGAAGAAATGGGGCGCTATACCACCGAAAACGCGGTCAATTTGTTCAAATTATGACACATTGCATCATCTGACCATGCCATAGTTCACTGTGCATTTTGCCGAATAAACCTTATGCTGAATATACAAAATAAAATTATTGAGCATGAGGATATGACATTATGGCACAAGGAACGATAGTTATTGACCAAGACCGTTGTAAAGGTTGTGAACTGTGTACAACGGTCTGCCCGCAGGGGGTGATAGTGATGGATACGGTGGCGCTCAACGCCAAAGGCTATCATCCAGCCATCCTCCAAGACCCACAACACCACTGTACAGGTTGTGCGATTTGTGCTGTGATATGCCCCGATGTGTGCATCACCGTGTATCGTGAAATTCCCCAACCTCGCAAAAATAAATTACAGGAGGTTAAATCTCATGGCGCGTGAAATGCTCAAGGGAAATGTTGCCATTGCAGAAGCGGCAGTACGGGCGGGCTGTGAAGCCTATTTTGGCTATCCCATCACCCCACAGACGGAATTACTCGAATATATGTCGGCGCGGATGCCCGAATTGGGGCGCGTATTTTTACAAGCCGAAAGCGAAGTGGCGGCGATCAATATGGTTTACGGGGCGGCGTGTGCGGGTGTGCAGGTGATGACCTCATCATCGAGTCCGGGCATCAGCCTCATGCAAGAGGGTCTATCCTACATCGCGGGGTCAGAAGTGCCATGTGTGATTGTAGATGTCATGCGTGGCGGACCTGGGCTAGGCAATATTTTGCCCTCGCAATCCGATTATTTCCAAGTGACCAAATCGGCAGGGCATGGCGATTTTCATCCGATTGTATTAGCGCCCGCATCGGTGCAAGAGGCGATTGATTTCACCATGTTGGCATTTGAATTGGCGCGGAAATATAACCATATCGTGGTGATCGCCGCCGATGGTCAAATCGGGCAGATGATGGAGCCAGCCGAATTGCCCCCGATGAAAGATTATCCGTTACCCCGTCCCGATTGGGCGTTAACAGGCGCAAACGGACGCGATAAAAATATCATCACCTCACTTTATTTAAACGCCGATGAAGAAGAAAATTTTAATAAACGCCTCCAGAAAAAATTAGAATTGATTCGCTCGGTCGAACAACGGTCCGATGAATTTGCCACCGATGACGCGGAATTGTTGGTCGTTGGCTATGGCACGGCGGGGCGCATCGCCATGAGTGCGGTGCAACTTGCCCGCGAACAAGGCTTAAAAGTCGGTCTATTCCGTCCACAAAGTTTGTATCCATTCCCCGAAAAACGGTTATACGAATTGGCGGAGCAAGTGGATATGTGTTTGGTGGTCGAGATGAATGCGGGTCAGATGGTCGAAGATGTGCGCCTTGCCGTGAAAGATAGCGTCCCTGTCGAATTTTATGGACGGATGGGGGGCAATATCCCCATGCCTGATGAATTATTGCGTGTGATAGAACGTTACTACGCTTATAGCGCGGTGTTGGCATAAAGGAGGGCGCGATGACGATTGATATTATCCCCATTGAAAATATGCAAGTCGTTTATGACCGCCCCGATGCGCTGGCGTGCAATCATACCCATTATTGTCCGGGATGTACGCATAGTATCGCCCATCGGTTGGTCGCAGAAGCGATAGATGAACTCGGTTTGCGCGAACAGACGATTTTGGTCGCGCCTGTGGGTTGTTCGGTATTCGCCTATAATTATTTCACGGTGGATGGTTGCGAGGCGGCGCATGGTCGCGCCCCTGCGATGGCGACTGGTATCAAACGGGTTTCGCCCAATAAAACCGTCATCACGTATCAGGGGGATGGCGATTTAGCCTCGATTGGCATCGCAGAAATCATCCACGCCGCGGCGCGGGGCGAAAAAATTACCACGATTTTTGTGAATAATGCGATTTACGGCATGACAGGCGGGCAGATGGCACCCACCACGCTCCCCAATCAAAAAACCACCTCATCCCCTAGCGGTCGTGATATCGCCACGACAGGCGCACCGCTCAAAATATCGGAATTGCTCGCACAAATTGACGGCGCGGTGTATGTGGTACGGCGGTCGTTGCATGATGTGAAGCATATCCGCCAAGCGAAAAAAGCCATTCTGACGGCGCTCAAAGTGCAACAAGCAGGGCTGGGCTTCGGCTTAGTCGAATTGCTCTCGACATGCCCAACCAATTGGGGCATGACCCCTGTGGATGCCATGAGCTGGGTCGAGAGCGCCATGATTCCGTATTTCCCGTTGGGTGATTATAAAATCGCCGATAGTGTCCATCAGTTAGGATGAGAGGAGCAATTATCATGCAAGAAGAATTCGTCTTTTCTGGATTTGGTGGACAAGGGGTGATGTTCGCGGGGCAATTGTTGGCATACACCGCGATGGATGAAGGCTTAGAGGTGACATGGATTCCCTCTTACGGTCCCGAAATGCGCGGTGGGACGGCGCACTGTTTTGTCGTCATCAGCGATAGGGTGATTGGTTCGCCAGTGGTGGCACGCCCGACCAATGCGATTATCTTCAACAAACCGTCGTTTGATAAATATGAGCCAGAAGTTGCCACAGGTGGGCGCTTGGTGCTGAATACATCTCTCGTCACACAAAAAAGCCTACGCCAAGACATTCACATCATCGAAGTTTCGGCAACCGACATCGCTTATGAAATCGGCGACCAACGCCTGACGAATATGGTGTTACTCGGCGCGTTGTTGCGCGACCATCCGATTTTGCCGATAGAGGCGCTCAAACGGGCGTTAGATGCACATATCCCCAAGCATCGGCGCAATTTATTAGATAAAAATTATCTGGCAATCGAGCGCGGCGCGGAATTGATTCATGCCTAAAAATCAAAAACACCCCAAAACGGGGTGTTTTTGATTCTGATTTTCACACCGATTTAGACATCTGTCGGTGTAACAGGGCGGGTTCTATCGAGTAAGTTATTGAGGCGTTCTTGGATTTGGGTCAAGCGTGTTGTCGCTTGTTCGGCGGTGATGCGATTATTGGCAACCGCTTCATCCAAGCGGGTTTGGGCATCGGCTAAAATGTCACTCACCAGTGCATCCACATCCACATTCGCGCCTGTCAGGATTTCGCGCAATGAAGCGCCATTCAGGAGTTGTTCACGGATTTCAAGAGGTGTTAATCCAGCATCTTCTAAGGCTTGGCGGATGACACCATCCAAACGGGGTTCACGGTTGTTCAAACGGTCTCCCAAACGGTCTCCCAAACGGTCACGCAAGCCCAGACCACCTGCTGGTAACGGATTATTCATCCATTCGGTGATACGTGTTTCGGCATTCGCCAAAATTTCATCGGCACGTTCTTGGGTCAGGTTGCCATTTTGGACGGCTTGGGCGGTGCGTTCACTGATGTTCGCCAATGCGACTGCGATCACATTATCCACATTACCGCCGTTGCTGGTGATGATGTCGGCGAGTGTGCCACCATCGCGCAGTTGTCCCAGAATTTCTTGCGGTTCTAAGCCCGTTTCGGCGATGATGGCATCCATCACTTCACGTAAGCCATCACCCATTTGACCCGCTCTATCCCCAAACCGACCACCGCGGTTATCACCGCCACGCCCGCGTCCGTTGCCGTCTCCTTCTTGTGCGCTCACCACGCCCGCCATCAAACTTAGGATGAATACCACCAAAATACCGACTACTGCAAATTTTTTGTTCATGAGATTGCTCCTTTACGCTCATTGCGTTGTGACATTTGACTATGCCCTCAGTATTGCGCCAAAGTGTAATCAAATCTCACAGTAATCGTAAATTATTGGTAAAATGCTGTTTTGAATGTGTAAAATCATGGTTGAGGATTTTTTCATGGCTCATACCCCCCGTCCAGATGTCTCGGTCATCATTGTCAGTTGGAATGTGGCAGATTTGCTACGCGATTGCTTGAATAGCATATATGCGAATAGCGCCAATATGTCATTTGAGGTGATTGTGGTCGATTCTGCCAGCCATGATGATACTGTCCAGATGGTGAAAACACATTTTCCGCAGGTGATATTATCGGCACAAAGCGAGAATGTCGGCTTCACACGCGGGAACAATATCGGTTTAGAGATGGCAAATGGGCGCTATGTGTTTTTGCTCAATCCCGATACCGTGATTTTAGGTGATGCCATACAACAGATGGTCGCCTATTTAGATGCACATCCCCAAGTCGGGATTATCGGACCGCATACGCTCAACACCGATATGACTCATCAATCTACGCGCAGACGCTTTCCGACTGTGGGTACGGCATTTTTTGAAAGCACATGGTTACAAGACTACGCCCCGCGCCGTATTTTAGACCGTTATTATGTGCATGATGTGGCGGATGATGCCGTTGCCGATGTCGATTGGGTGCAAGGGTCGGCGCTCATGGCGCGGCGCGAGGTGTATGAGAAAATCGGCGGACTCGACACGGGGTATATCATGTTCTGGGAAGAACTTGATTGGTGCAAACGGGCAAAATTAGCGGGGTGGGGTGTTGTGTATCTAGGCACATCACACATTATTCATCATGGCGGAAAAAGCACCGAACAAACAGGCGCACGCAAGCATATTCATTTTCAAGAGAGCAAATTGCGCTATTATAAAAAATTCTTCGGGGGTGGATTTGCCTTTTTCTTGCGCTTATTTTTATTCTGGAATTATGCGTGGCAAATTCTCATCGAAGCGATTAAAGCCTTATTGGGGAGCAAACGCACCATGCGCCGAGAACGTATCGGCATTTATTGGCAGGTGTTACGCTCTGGATTGAAAGTGTCGTGAGGCGATGCGGATAGGCATTATCACAGGTGAATACCCGCCAATGCAAGGCGGTGTGGGGGATTACACTCAATTATTGGCGCGTCAATTATCAGAACGTGACCACGATATTTTTGTGTTCACATCGGTACAATCGAGCGAGACTGACCCCGCTATTCACATCACCAATACCGTGAAAAAGTGGCGTTTGGGTGCGATTCGCGCTATCCAAAAATGGATAAAGAAACATCAAATTGAAATTATCAGCTTGCAATTCGAGACCGCCGCTTATAGCATGTCGCCATTCATCCATTTTTTGCCCCAAGCGGTGCGTGTGCCTGTTGTGACCACCTTTCACGACTTGCTTGTCCCCTATTTATTCCCCAAAGCAGGGGCATTACGTCCGATGATTGTGCGTCATTTGGCGAATCAGTCGGATGGCGTGATTGTCACCAACCATGAAGATTATATGCAGTTAGATAATCATCCCAACCTGACGCTCATCCCATTGGGCAACCTCGTCCCTGCCGATTTGCCCGCCGATTATGACCGTCGTGTCTGGCGTGATAAAGCGGGTGCGAGGGATGATGATTTTCTGATTGCCTACTTCGGCTTCATCAATCATAGCAAGGGGGTCGAGATTTTGGTTGAAGATTTAGCCTACTTGCGTCAAACAGGGTATCCGTTTCGGTTGGTGATGATAGGCGGAAAAACGGGTTCGAGCGACCCCACCAACGCTGATTATTCGCAAAAGATAGATGCTCTCATCACCCAATTGGGGTTAGAAGATGCTGTCACATGGACGGGTTTTGTCGATAACGCGCAGGTCAACGCTTATTTGGATGCGTCTGATGTAGTATGTTTGCCGTTTCGGGATGGATGTTCGTATCGGCGTAGTAGTTTGCTGGCGGCGATTCATCGCGGATGCGCGATTATCACCACACAACCGAATGTATATATTCCCCTGTTCAAAGATGGTGAAAATATGGCATTGGTGACACCGTTCACACTCGACCCCAAAACGCCCAATTATTTTCATGTGTCGCATAAATTGTTACAACTCTATCGCAATCCACATTTACGCGCTCATATCAAAGAAGGGGCTTTACAATTGGCAGAGCAATTCGATTGGGCGACCATCATCAGCGATTATGAGGCATTCTTCACCAGTGTTTTAGAGGGTAAAAAATGACCATATTTTGGAACAATCATAAAGGCGATATTGCCCTCATCTTGGCGCTCAGCGTGTTGTGGTGGGTGTTCTTTTGGCGGATTTTCACCCCTGTATCAGATAATCAGGTATCGCTGGCAGAAGGCGATTTTTCTGACCAATTCGTGACTTTCGGCGCGTATCAATATCAACGCTGGTCGGTGGGCGAAGTCCCGTTGTGGAATCCGTATAATAATGGTGGGTTGCCCTTCATCGCCGATACGCAAGCGGCGGTCTTTTATCCACCGCGTTTATTGACCATCGCCCTGAGCAAATTATCGGGTGTTGGTTGGACGTATGGCGCGTTGGCGATCGAGATGACATTTCATGTGCTATTTTGCACATTGGCGATGTATGCCTTCATGCGCCGACTCACCAAAGGGCAAAAAGGTACGCGCATCGGCGCGTTTGTGTCCGCCGTGATTATCGGCTATGGCGGATACATGACGGGTTATCCGCCGTTGCAATTGGCGCTTTTAGAGGCGGCAGTTTGGTTGCCACTCGGATTATTAGGCATCCTCGAAGCCACCCGCGAGGCGAAGATTCGCCCGTTGTGGCTGATATTCGCGGGCTTTGCGCTCGGATTATCGTGGATGGCGGGGCATCCGCAGACCAGTTTTTTTGCGACCTATCTGATGGTCGGGTTTTTAGCCTATCGCATATTCATGAACAACGCGCCGAATAGATATCTACAAATGGTGTGGGCAGTCGTGCTGATGGGCGCGATCACATTCGGCATCACGGCGGTTCAATTTTTGCCCGGTATCGAATATTTATCGCGCACCGTGCGGGCCGGTCTGAGTTTTGAAGATAAAGGCAACGGATTCCCGTTTTATGATGTGATACAAGTCTTTTTTCCGCATGTGATAAGCCAATGGTCGCCATTGTATATTGGCATCATCGGCTTCGCGTTAGCCATTCTCGGACTCATCAGTCGTGAACGGGATAGGTGGTTTTGGCTGGTGGCGTTGCTCCTCGCATTGGGTCTCAGTTTTGGGGCGCGGAGTGGGTTATTTCATGCCTTATTTCAGTTCATGCCCGGATTATACTTTTTTCGGGGACAAGAACGCGCCGCCTTCATCATCGCGTATGCGGGGGCAATTTTGGCGGGTTTGGGTGTGGTGATGCTCTATGGCACAACCGAGAAAGCCGATTGGCGTGCCTCGCGGGTGGTTGTTGGGGCATTATGGGCGGGATCACAAACCATTGCGGGCTTGACGCTCATCGAATGGATGAATAATCCCGATGGCACAACTGCATTGATGAGTGCCTCATTTTTTAGCCTGTTAGTCATCACACCATTCGCCGTAATGTTGCTCACTGACCGCGATAATATCCCCAATTGGGCATGGATATTGCCGATTTTGCTCACGTTTGAACTCTTTTCGGTGAATATTGATCGCCGCGAGGTGTATCAGATTTTACCGCCAGACCAGCAACCCATCATGCAAGAGCCACCGCTCGTCACACAAGCGAAATATGATGCGGGGGTGTTCCGCGTAGATGGTCAGTATGTTGATGGCGAATTGGGCATTTATGGCTATGGCAATAGCGGATCGTTGTATCAACTGCAAGATATTCGTGGGATTAGCCCGTTATTTTTGGATAGCGCCTATTCGATTATCCAACTTGGCACACCGTTTGAAAAAGTGTGGGAAGTGTTTGCCGTCAAATATATTTTCACCGATGCCGAAGAATTGCCCGCGCCGAGCGAACTGATTGGGCGTGATTATCCGCATTTCAAGACGCTGAATCTGCACCAACTCACTGACCCGCGCCCGTTTGCGTTGTTGATGTATCGGTATGAGGTCATCCCTGATGATGAACTGGCACGCGCCCGCCTGAATAGCGATGATTTTAACCCGCGCGAAGTCGTCATTATCAACCAAGCACCCCCGCTTTCGTTGCCCGATGCCCCGCCTGATGATGCCACCACAGATATTATCACCTATACGCCCGAATATATCGAAATGCGCGTGAATACATCGGAAAATGCGCTGTTATCGGTGGCGTTGGTGGATTATCCGGGCTGGCGTGCCGAAATTGATGGTCAACCTATCGAGACGTATCGCGCTTATAGCGCCATGACTGCCATCCCGATTCAGGCGGGTGAGCATATCGTGACGCTCACGTATAACCCCACCTCGTATCAATTAGGGGCGATTATCAGCCTCATGACATGGGTAGGGTGTGGTGGTTTGGCGTTGTTTTTAACCTTTCGACTTGTGATAAACAGGAATATAACCGTTGCAAAAACTGAATGACATACAAATCTGGGTTAGCAATTTAGATGAACGCCGTTATGCGATTTTTGTCGGGGTATTCATCGGCATTGTGGCGGGCGGGGTGGGGTTGCTATCGGTGGTGGCGGGACCCGTCATCACCATCGGCGGGATTGGCGGATTGCTCATCGGCTTATATCTGCTCACCAGCCTGAATATCGCGCTGTATAGCCTCGTGATATTGATGTTCATGCTCCCGTCTGGCACATTGCCGTTTGAAATTGGCTTCACGCCGACCCTGATGGATGTGGCGATTGGCATCTTTTTACTGGTTTATCTGATGCAGTGGATGACGCGCAAACGTCAACATGTTCAACTCACGAGTGTGCATTTGCTCATCCTCCTGTATATGATGTGGTTGATATTCAGTTTTGCGCTCGGATTGCGCCACTCGTCTATCACTCTGACGGCATTACGCCAATTTGTGGGGACATTATTGAGCATCAGCTTGACCTTTATTTTGGTGGATATGTTGCGTGAATCGCGTCAATTGCGCCGATTGGTGCTGGTGATTTTAGTCGCAGTCACGCTTCAGGCGATTTTGGCGGTGGGTTTGTATTTGTTGCCCGATGATTTCGCCAATACCCTGCTCAACGCGCTCGGACGGTTGGGCTATCCACAAGGAAATGTCATTCGCTATATCGAACAAAATCCAGAATTGCCAGAACGCGCCATCGGCACATGGATAGACCCGAATTCGTTGGGTGGGATTATCGCAATTGCGGCGGTGTTGATTGCCCCGCAGGTGTTTGCCAAACGACCCGTGCTGAAATATCGGTGGCTCACCTTTTTGGCGTTGGGGATTGTCACCATTGCGTTGATATTGACGTTTTCGCGGGCATCCGTTCTCGCATTTGTGGCGGGGTTGGCGGTGATTGGCTTCGCACGCTATCGGCGCTACTTGCCGATTTTAGCAATCTTATTCGCAGGGGCATTGCTATTGCCTCAGACACAAGATTATCTGTATCGCTTTGTCGAGGCATTCACGGCGCAGGATTTATCGACCCAAATGCGAATCGGCGAATGGACAGATTCGCTTCGCTTAATTAGCCGTTACCCCGTATTTGGTGTCGGGTTTACAGGCACGCCCGAAATCGATATTTATACCGATGTCGCCAATATGTACCTGATGATGGCGAATCAGATAGGGCTGGTCGGTCTGATGCTCTTTCTTGTCACCATGATGGCGGTATTTGGATATGGCGCGGTGGCGTGGGGCAGGGCGAAACACGATGAACAACTCGATTCGATTCATCTAGGTTATCATGCGGCGTTGGTGACAGGGCTGATTAATGCGGTTGCCGATTTATACTTTTTCCGTCTGGAATATCAAGGTTCGATCACCTGGTTTTGGATGGTGGTGGCGTTGTGCATCGCCAGTTCACGACTGGTCATCGCGCATAATCCACGCTTGCACAGGGGTTAAAAATCTTGTACCATTCATCGGCTTATATGGCGATAATGTCATCGCCCATTCTAACTTTCCGCCTCACCATTTGCGCCTGCAAAGAACTGGGGCTTTATCCATGGGAAGGATATATCTACCAATGAAAAAACCATATGAATTAACGGTTGTTTTGCGCGTTGAGAATAATGAAGATGTGCAAAAAGCCAATTTAGAACAAGTCAAAAATTGGATTGAAGCTGATGGTCATGGTGTCATCAACAGAATTGATGCCAACCATTGGGGACGGCGACGTTTGGCATACGAAATCAATGGTCAACGCGAAGGCTTGTATGTGTTGTTTTATGCCGATATTGAACCCGATGCGGTTGAAGAATTAGAACGTAACTTGCGCCTTGCTACGGGTGTGCTTCGGTATTTGATTGTCCGCCCGGACTAATCTATCATTGTTTACGAGTGTGTTTGGGACAAATTGGATATGACACGCGATTTGAATAAAGTGACCATCATCGGTCATGTTGGGCGCGAGCCAGAAATGCGATATACCCCCAGTGGTCGCCCTGTCACCAGTTTTAGCGTGGCGGTACGGCGTACATGGACTTCGGCAGAAGGTGAACGGCGCGAAGAAACCGAATGGTTTAATGTGGTCGCGTGGTCAAATTTGGCAGAAATTTGTAAAACGCATTTGAATAAGGGCAGTCGTGTGTATGTTGAAGGACGTTTGCAGACACGCGGTTGGGAAGACGAGAGCGGTAAAAAACATTTTCGCACCGAAGTCGTTGCCAATGAAATGATTTTGTTGGATAGCCCACGCAATCATTATAACGACATTGATTATGGCGATGGTGATGATGACGGTGGCGATAACTACGCCTTTTGAGGCGTGTTTGAATCAATATGTGATGATAATAAATGCCATAGCGAAGAGGTGAAATTGTGGCTAAAGAACGTGATATGGATTTTGATGAAGAAGAATTAGAAGATGAAGGCGATGGCAATGGTCGTCGTGGACGTGGTGGTGCCGATGCTGGAGACCGTAAAAGTCGCCGTCGTCGTAATAGCTATTGCCCCGATGGCAAATGCTTCGATTATAAAGATTCCGAGGGCTTGCGCCGTTATGTGAGCGAGACGGGCAAAATTAAACCCCGCCGTCAGACGGGCAATTGTGCGCGTTGCCAACGTGAATTGGCGCGTGAAATCAAACGGGCGCGTCATTTGGCGTTGTTACCGTTTGTCAATGTCAACGATTAATTTGGGTAGCATTTATCTTGATTAAGAGAACGCCTTCCGTGGGCGTTCCGCTTTATCATATAAGGAGTATCATCGCATGACAAAACGCGATAAAACAACTGGTCTGCCCAAACCACCCAAAAAACAAGCACCAGAGGGTGAGGGTAAATCGCCAAAGACATTAAAAGAATATCGCTCACGCGCAGAACGTGAAGCCGAAATCCAACGCCGTGTTTTGATCGGCACAACCGCCGCGGTGGTTGTGGTCTTGGTATTGCTCGGTGTTGCCTTCGTGATTGACCAAGTTATCAATCCAACCCGTGTTGTGGCATCGGTTTTCGATGACAACATCAGTGTGCGTGAATTTCAGGAACGCATCCGCATTGAGCGCGTGGTAGATAACCAACGGATTCTCAATGATATTCAACTCGTCCTCAATTTCGGTTTGGCATCGAATGAAAACGAAGCGATCAACTTTTTGTATCAACAAGATCCCAATTTTCGCAATTTGCTCGATGGTTTTAGTGCCGATGACCAATATGGTCTGCGCGTGATTAACGCCCTCATCGAAGACCGTATTGTACGCCGTGAAGCCGAAGCGCGGGGCATTACTGTGACGGATGAACAAATCGATGAGCAAATCCGTCGCCTTTTCCGTTATACCCCCGCAGAAGAAACCGACCCCGAAGCTACACCAGAACCCGAAGTGACTCCGACCATCACACCGACCCCGTTTGTCTCGCCGACACCCACTAATACACCCGTCCCAACCGAGACAACCCCAACGCCGACACCGCAATTCACACCTGCGCCCACCATCACCCCATTACCGACCCTGACGGCGGATGAACGCGCACAAGAATTTAACACCAATGTCGAATCATTTTATCGGCGTATGAGTCGTGATGCGGGCGTGAGCCGTGAACGGGTGCGCGAATATTTCGAGATGCTCGCCCTGCGTGAGGCGCTTGCCCGTGATATGTTTGGGGAACGCGATACGCTCGTCTGGGCGAATACCCGTCATATTATTGTTCAAAGTGAAGATGTCGCCCGTGATATTTACGAGGCATTGCTCAATGGCGAATCGTTTGCCACCCTTGCCGCGGCACTCGGCACAGATGGCACCGCGCAACGTGGCGGTGAACTCGGCTGGTTAAATACCGAATTGGGCATCGACTCGACCTTTGGCGAACAAGCCCGTAATGCGACCATCGGCGCGATTGTCGAGCCGTTCCAAAGTGATTTCGGCTGGCATGTGATACAAGTCCGTGACCGCGAAGAACGCGAAGCCACCATCGATGAAATTGATTCGGTGTTGCAAAATCAAATGACCGAATGGGTCACAGAAACTCGCCAAAATACCGCTTACGAAACATCCGATTTCTGGATTGATTTTGTGCCATCCGACCCGCCATTGCGGTTAGTGATCGAATAAACATTTGAAATGCACACTGATAAGGGTTAGAATGTTATCATTCTAACCCTTTTTTATGTTTGATGAGGTGTACCGATGGATTTGGGATTAACAGGTGCGCGTGTGTTGGTGACAGGTGCAAGCGCAGGTTTAGGTCGGGCGACTGCCCGTCAGTTTAGCCGAGAAGGGGCGCTCGTTGTCATCAATAGTCGCAATCTAAGCGCCTTACAAGCCACTGCGACCGATATTAATGCCGAGACGGGCAATGTGGTCTATACGATTGCAGGGGATGTATCGGTTACGTCCGAAGCCGAAAAGGTTGTCAGGACTGCCGCCGATATGATGGGCGGTTTGGATGTGATTATCACCAATGCGGGTGGTCCGCCCGCAGGCACATTCGATAATTTTTCGGTGGATGAATGGCGTTCTGCCACCGATTTGACCTTCATCACGCATGTGGCGCTCATCAAAGCCGCCTTGCCGTATCTGCGCCAATCTACACGACCCGCCATTTTGACGATTACATCATCTGCCGTCAAGCAACCTGTAGATAATCTGACGCTCTCCAATGCCATTCGTCCTGCCGTCATCGGCTTGACCAAAACATTATCGCTGGAATTGGGTGCGGAGGGCATCCGTGTCAATAGCATTTTGCCCGGCATGACCGATACCGACCGTGTAGATTTCCTCATGAAAAGTCGTGCCGAAAAAAATAACACCACCCCCGATGAAGAACGCCAAAAAGCCGCCCAGAGCATCCCCCTCAAGCGTATTGGCACACCACAAGAATTTGCCAATACCGCCGTCTTTTTATGCTCGCCTGCCGCGGGCTTCATCACAGGGGTATCTTTGCCTGTCGATGGTGGTACAATCCGCGCTACGATGTAAATTTAATGGTCAGAAAGCGAGTCTATCAGCATGGAAAAAGTCTCTATCGCTATTATTGGCGGTTCTGGTTTGTATGATATGGCGATGATTAGCGATAAATCGAGCCTGAATATCTTCACGCCATACGGTGTGCCATCATCAGAAATTGGCATCGGCACATTGCGCGGAAAACGTGTCGCATTTTTATCCCGTCATGGACGCGGACACGTCCATAGCCCGTCTACCATTCCGTATCGGGCGAATATTCACGCGCTCAAACAATTAGGTGTGAAGTTTGTCATTGCCGTCAGCGCGTGCGGGTCTCTGCGTGAAGATTACGCGCCATCGCATATCGTCATCCCCGACCAATTGGTGGATTTTACCAAAGGGTTGCGTGACCGCACCTTTTTTGAAAGTGGATTTGTAGCGCATGTCGGCGTTGCAGATCCGTTTTGCCCGGAATTATCCAAAATTTGTTATGAGGCAGTCGCCAAGACAGGCACAACGGTGCATCACGGCGGGACGTATGTCACCATCGAGGGACCGCGTTTTAGCACCAAAGCCGAGAGCAATATCTACCGTCAATGGGGATGTAGCATTATCGGCATGACGACATCGCCAGAGGCATTTTTAGCCCGTGAAGCCGAAATGTCGTATAGTGTCATGGCGCATATCACCGATTACGATGTGTGGCACGAGACTGAATCGCCTGTATCGGTCGAGATGGTCATCAAGACGTTTGAACACAATTTACGAATCGCCCAAGAAGCCGTTGCCAACGCAGTGGATGCCATAGATGAAAATGCCGATTACCTCGCCCATCACGCCCTAGAAAATGCGTTTATCACGCCTGCTAATCGGCTTACGCCCGAATTGCATCAAAAACTTGCGCCCATCATCGGGAAATATTTCCACGCCTGATGATAAAACGGTTTCGATATTGGGATTTTATCCCCCTAATTTTTGTCATGTTTATTTTAGGGGGATATTTTTTTCATCTATCATCGTTGTTCCCAGACCGAACAGGGGTGATAGGTGGTGTGTTCACCATTTGGGTGATATGTGCCGTCATCGGTGAAATTCTGCTGATATGGCGCATCCCCAAACGGGATAAATCGTTATTTCCGTTGGTGATGATATTGGCGGGGTGGGGATTGCTCATCCTGACACGGCTCACGCCAACATTAGCCACTCGCCAAGCGATTTGGTTGATTGTCGCTTGGTGTATGATGCTGATGATGATTATCGCCCCTGTATCTATTCGATTATTGACCCAATGGGTTTGGTGTATAGTCGGTGGGGTGGTGATATTACTGGTTGCCACATTTTTTATCGGGGTGCATCCATCGTTGCCTATTGGCGCACCGACTTTGTGGTTGAGCCTGAATCGATTGTTCATCCAACCATCTGAATTGCTCAAATTGGCGCTCATCCTCATGTTTGCCACACAAATTTCACAACATCGCTGGCGCAATATCCTCATGGTGTGGGGTGGGGTGATTTTATTATTTATGCTCCAGCGTGATTTTGGCGTGGCGGTGTTGTTCATCGCTGTATTGTGGCAATTGGCATATTTGGCAGGGATACATCGGCGGATTTTGCTGGTATCGCTCATCGGTATGTTGATATTAACGATTTTAGGATACCTGTTTTTGCCGATTATCCGTTTGCGGGTGGCGATATGGCTCAATCCGTGGGTGGATGTGGCAGGGGATAGTTATCAATTGGTGCAGAGTTTATCGGCATTTGCCGATGGCGGTTTGTTCGGGCTTGGATTTGGTATGGGCAACCCGACACAAATCCCACTCGCCCATTCGGATTTCATCTTTTCGGCAATTGCAGAAGAATGGGGTTTATGGGGTGTTTGGGTATTGATGATGCTATTAGCCCTGCTGATATGGCGCTGTTTGGTTATCGGTGCGCGACAATCTAACGCAACTCACCGATTTTTGGCGTGGGGTATTGGCGCGATGCTCATCACCCAAAACGGCATGATTATGGCGGGCGCGTTGCGGATTTTACCCCTCACAGGGATGCCATTCACATTCGTGAGTTATGGCGGGAGTTCGTTGGTCGTCTCGATGATGATGGTCGGGGTGTTGTTACGGTTATCGGCTGTATCAGACGATGCAAATAAGGACTTATCGCGCCAAAAAACTTATCAGTGGATTATGTTGATGGGACTAGGGGTTATATTCGCGGTGGCGTTTTATTGGGCGGTTCTATGGGGTGGATGAGGTGGCATATACGCCTTCGGCTAATGCCACCGTACATATGCAAATCATTTTTGGGGTAATGCCACCGTATATATCGTAGGGTCGAATTGGGGCGGAACGCCCGCATATTTGACCACATTCATTTAGAGACGGTGTTCTTCTTTCAGTTGTTTTAGGTCACTTTCGACCATCATTTGAACGAGTTGCTCAAAGGTGACTTGTGGCTCCCAACCTAATTTCTGACCTGCTTTGCTGGGGTCGCCGATGAGCAAATCCACTTCGGCAGGGCGCATGAAGCGTTCATCTTGCACCACATAATTCTTCCAATCTAATCCAACCGTTTCAAACGCGATTTTGACCAATTTCTGGACGGTATGCGTCTGATTGGTGGCGATGACATAATCATCGGGCGCATCTTGTTGCAACATCAACCACATGGCGCGGACATAATCACCCGCAAAGCCCCAATCACGTTGGGCATCCAGATTGCCAAGCCGAAGTTCGTGGGTCAATCCGAGTTTGATTTTGGCGGCGTGATGCGTCACTTTGCGCGTCACAAATTCTAAACCGCGTCGTGGGCTTTCGTGATTGAACAAAATTCCGCTACAGGCATACATATTATAACTTTCGCGGTAATTGACGGTTATCCAATGCCCATACACTTTTGCCACACCGTAGGGGCTACGTGGATAAAATGGCGTGGTCTCTTTTTGTGGCACTTCTTGGACTTTGCCGAACATCTCGCTACTAGAGGCTTGATAAAAGCGAATATCAGGGTTCACGGCGCGAATTGCATCCAATAAACGGGTGACACCGAGCGCGGTTACATCGCCTGTGAAAACGGGTTGTCCCCATGATGTTTGCACAAAACTTTGGGCGGCGAGGTTATAGACTTCATCGGGTTGCGCGGCTTTAATCGCCGATGTGAGGCTGGTTTGGTCGCTCATATCGCCTTGCAACAGGGTAATATCATCTTGGATGTGTTGAATCCGTTCATATTTGACGGTGCTGGTACGGCGCACAAGCCCAAAGACCTCATACCCTTGCGCCAATAAAAATTCAGCCAGATATGACCCGTCTTGTCCTGTAATGCCTGTAATCAATGCTTTTTTTGCCATGTAACAATTTACTCCATCGGTTAAGGTGTGGTTTTAATGCGTTGACGACAATCTTCGATAATATCTATCACGCTTTGTTCAAACGAAATTTGTGGCTTCCAACCTGTTTCGGTATGCAAGCGGGTGCAATCCCCTTGCAAAATAGGGATGGTGACTGGTCGCAACCGCTCGGCATCGACCATCACATCAATTTGAGCCGTGCTATGCGCTATCATCGTATCTAATAATGTTTGGATGGTATAGGCTTTGTTGGATGCGACATTATACACCGCGCCCGATGTCCCTTTTTCGGCGATGAGCCGATATGCCAAGACAATATCACGCACATCGGTGAAATCGCGTTTGGCGCTCAAATCGCCGACATAGATAATCGGTTCTTGTAAACCCGCTTCGATACGGGCGATTTGCATCCCGAAGGCAGGTGCGACAAAATTTTCGTTTTGCCCCGGTCCGAAGTGATTAAACGGACGCGCCCGCATAATCGGCAAGCGGTGACTGAGATAATATTGATACGCCAGCATATCTTGGGCGATTTTGCTCACGCTATATGGACTGGTGGGGCGTAAATCGGCGTTTTCGTTCACAGGGATTTCGTGCGGTTGGATATGCCCGTAAATTTCGGCGGATGTCACCACCAAAATACGCGGGCGTAACCCACATGTCAGACAACCGAGTATCACATTCAGTTGGGCGAGGATGTTATTTTCGAGTGTTTCCCACGGGGCTTCAAATGAACGCGGGACGAAGGCTTGCGCCGCCAGATGATAAATATAATTGGGGCGAATATGGTCTATCAGTGCCTTGACATCGGCTTCGTTCTTGAGTTCCACAGGATGATAAATCACCCGTTCCCGTGTGGGCAGGGTAGGGTTATTCGGTAAAACTGTCCCATGAATTTCGACATCAGGATGAGTCGCCAATAAGTGACGTTCTAAATGACCACCGACAAATCCACCTGCACCTGTGATGAGTATTCGTGACAACGCTAAACTCCAACATGAGTATATCAATCGCGCATGGCATTATAGCCGATATGAGGGTGATTGAGAATGAATAATCTTTATTAGCGGTTTTATCAATAATTTTTAGGCGTTAATTAAACCATAAAGGCATTATTCTTAACAATTTGCCTGTGATTTATTAACTCACTGCCGTTACCATGTGTCTGGCATAAATAGATATTTATGCACATATATTTGATAGATGAGTTCTTGAAGGAGAAGCAAGTGATTAATCGCAAGCATTTCTTGAAAGTCGTTGTTGCTTTGTTTGTTTTGTTAACTGTTGTTCCCTCTGCTTTTGCCCAATCTGTTACTGATGTGAAAGTCTGGATTGCCTTCACCGACTACCGCCTCGATTGGGCGCGTGAACGTGCGGCAGAATTTAACGAATTGTTCCCCCAATATAACGTCACTATTGAAGGTTATGACAATTACGAAGTTTTGTTCAGCGCCACCAGTTTGGCATTTGAACAAGGCACAAACCCCGCCATCGTTCAATATTTTGAAGCCGCCACCCAAAATGCGCGTGATGCCAATTTTAATGGTGTGCCGTTTTTCAAATCGATTGCCGAAGCCTTTGGCGATCGGACTGAAATCAATGGTTTACCAGTTGATTTGAATAACTTCGTTGATCCTGTTGCCAATTACTATACATTTGATGGTTCTTTCACTTCGATGCCATGGAATACTTCTAGCGCCATCATGTTCGTCAATCAAGACATCCTCGATGCCGCTGGTGTCGAAATTCCCGAAACATGGGCGGATGTCGAAGAAGCCTGTGCCGCGATTATGGCACTCGAATCTGCGCCCCGCAATTGTATCACTTGGCCCAACCACGGTTGGTTCTTTGAACAATCTGTGGCGCAACAAGGGTTCGATTTAGTCAACAACGGTAATGGTCGTGAAGCCCGCGCCGATGAAGTGTTTGTCGCCAGCGATGCCGGCATTGCTTATGTCAGCTGGTGGAAAGAAATGCAAGATATGGGCTATTATGTCTACACAGGCGCTCAACGCGACTGGGGTGGCACATACAACGCATTCATCGCTAAAGAAGTGGCGATCCTCATCTACAGCAGTTCAGATACCACCGCTTTGACGCGAGATGGCGCTGATGCTGGCTTCAAAGTGACCGCCGCTTTTATGCCCTACAATCAAGAAACTGGTTATACGGGCAATCTGATCGGTGGCGCAAGCCTCTGGTTAGCCAATGGCTTAGATACTGCCGTTGAAGATGGCGCTCTGACATTCATGTTGTTCTTGACCAATGCTGAAAATGATGCCGATTGGCACAAAGTGACCGGCTATATCCCCGTCACGAAAGCAGGGTTGGCGTTGCTCGAAGCTGAAGGCTGGTATGATGAAAATCCCAATTCGCGTGTTGCCAGCGATCAACTCGCTCGTAGCCAATTGACCTCTGCTACCTCTGGTGCGATTGTCGGCGCATTCCCACAAATCCGCAACTTTGTCACCCAAGCTATTGAATCGGTGCTGGTGAGCAATGCTGATGTGGTCGAAGCTCTGACAGAAGCGCAACGTTTGGCAAATGAAGCCTTAGCCGAATATAATTTACTCAACGTTGAAGAATAAATATCACATCACTGTGATAATCATGTATTGGGGGCGTGCTAGGCACGCCCCTATTATTCTTGGTCAGCATTTTTAGGATAGTATGATGTTTACAGATAATCCCAATCTTGTTGTGACGCTCATTCCAACCATCATTGGCGCAATTTTTATCGGTTTTATATGTATGCGCCTGAATCGGCAACCGCTTATCGGGGTGGGAATCGGGGCGATTGCGGGTGCTTTGGGCGCAATGTTATTTATGGTGCCGTTATCATATTGCCCATTTGAACCAGAACGCAAACCTATAGATGCCTACTTTGGCATTTTTTTGATTGTAATCGGCACAAGCCTGACACTATCAATTGCCAATTATCTGGTGCATTTTTTCTTCTCTCGCCAACCGCGTTCACTGATAGCAGGACAAACATCATCAGGCACATTTAGAGGTTGGATAACCCCGTTATTATTACTTGCACCCACGTTGATTATTTTGGCAGTGTTTTTATATTATCCGTCTATTGAGACCTTTCGATTATCCACGTTATTAGCGCGTTTAGGCACATCGCGTACTGTTTTTGTGTGTGTTGATAACTTCACACGCCTGCTACGTCCAGATGGTATCTCGCTTGAAATGGCGATGTGGGTGATCATCACGATTCAATTATTTGTCGCGGTGCGGTCACAAACCAATTTATTTTTGCGCTATTCATTCACGGCATCGGCTTTGTTCCTCATCTTTTTTGTCATTTTGGCGCGTTTATTAGAAGGTACATATTATCGGGTGGTGCTTTCGACATTCGGCATTTCATTGGCGATTGTAGTCATCAGTTTGGTGATTTCGCTGGGGATTGCATACATGGCATATCAACCTATTCGTGGGGGCAACATCTATCGCACCTTACTCATTTGGCCCTATGCCATATCACCACCCGTT
Source organism: Anaerolineae bacterium (assembly GCA_034436155.1). Taxonomy (GTDB): domain Bacteria; phylum Chloroflexota; class Anaerolineae; order Aggregatilineales; family Phototrophicaceae. The sequence continues at coordinate 111,126 of DAOTVP010000026.1, read as the reverse complement.
GCGGGCATTATTTTTTCGATTATTTTTAATCAAACCAGTGGCATTGCCAATCAGGTTATCCGATTTTTTGGTGGTGAGGGACTCAATTGGTTACAAGACCCTGTTATTGCCCCATGGACGGTGATTTTAGCCAGTGTTTGGAAGGCGATTGGGTTTGGCATTCTATTTTATATCGCAGGCTTACAAAATGTCCCCAATGATTTACTAGAAGCCGCCGCTATTGATGGCGCAAATGCGTGGCAACGCTTCACGCGCATCACGATACCGATGCTGTCGCCGATTACATTTTTCTTGATTATCACCAATATTTCGTATGCGTTTTTTGATTTATTCGGCACGATAGATTTTTCGACACGCGGCGGACCAGACCGCCTTACCAGTGTCATGATTTACGAAATTTATCAGATCGGTTATATCAATAACGATTTAGGCAAGTCTGCCGCGCAATCGCTGGTCTTATTTGCCTTGGTGATTGGCATCACCTATTTTCAATTCCGCACAACCGGGCGGCGCGTATCATATGGAGCATAAACCATGACCACACTGTCACAAGATACCCTTGTCGAGACTTCACAACCGATGACTGCGCCAACGGCGTTCACGAAGCGTATCATCCCTAAACGCTGGTATGCTCATTTAACATTGTGGATTGCCTGCTTTTTCATCGGCTTTCCGTTATTTTATGCCATGCTCGTCAGCACACAAAATAATGCCCAAGTCGCCAATTTTCAAGTTATCCCTGGTGAACATTTTGAACGGAATTGGCGCGTAGTCATGATAGACCGTCATTTGGGCAATTATATGTATAATACGTTGTCTTTGGCGGTTGTGATTACCGTTGGCAAGACCATATTATCGCTCTTGGCGGGCTTGGCATTTGTGTATTTCCGCTTCCCTGGCAAGTGGATTGTATTTGGCTTTGTGTTGATGACCCTCATGATGCCTACCGAATTGCTCATTATCGCCTTGTTTCGACTTGTCTCGATTCAATTGGGGTGGGGTGGAACATTTCAGGCGTTGGCTGTGCCATTTTTGGCGAGCGCCACTGGGACATTTTTATTCCGACAACATTTTGCCAATATCCCCGCCGAGTTATCCGAAGCGGCACAAATGGATGGCGCGAATCCATTGCAATTTTTATTCCGCGTCCTCATCCCCATCAGTTGGAATACAATTGGTGCGTTGGCGGTCATCCAATTTGTGTATGTGTGGAACATGTATTTGTGGCCCCTGATGGTAAATCCTAGCGGACAAGAAAATCAGGTCGTACAAGTGGGTTTGCGGAGTTTGCTCTCGGTGGATACCAGCATCTCATACGGTCCCCTCATGCTTGGTGCGGTAGTCGCTAGTATTCCGCCTGTGATTGTGTTCGTTTTGCTCCAAAAACAATTCATGAGTGGCTTCGCCATCACCCGCGATAAATAATCCGCATGGGGCAAGCACACTCCCCACCTTGCCCCATACCCCTAACCCCACTATAATTCACCCTAATTACGTTATTCACAACAGGAAAAAATTCGCATGAAATTCATGACCAGCGCCGAAGTTCGGCAGGCATTTTTAGATTATTTTTTGGAACAAAATCATAAACATGTGATGTCCTCATCGCTCGTCCCGGGCAACGATCCCACGTTGCTCTTCGCCAATTCAGGCATGGTGCAATTCAAAGATGTGTTTCTGGGCATAGATAAGCGCGATTATAAACGCGCCACCACCGCGCAAAAATGTATGCGTGTCAGTGGCAAACATAACGACCTCGAAAATGTGGGTCCCTCACCACGACATCATACTTTTTTCGAGATGCTCGGCAATTTTAGCTTCGGTGATTATTTCAAAGAACATGCCATCGAATTCGCGTGGCAATTGCTCACCGAAGTGTATGAATTGCCCAAAGACCGCCTTGTCTTTACGGTGTATCAGAATGATGACGAAGCCTATAACATCTGGGTGAATAAAATCGGCGTAGACCCCAAGCGTGTAGCACGCATGGGTCCGAAAACCAATTTTTGGCAAATGGCAGAGACGGGTCCCTGCGGTCCGACCAGCGAAATCCACTGGGATAAAACGCCAGAATTGGGTGAAGATAGCATCATCCCCATGCTCCAAGCTGAAGATGATCGCTTTTTGGAAATTTGGAATTTGGTGTTCATGCAATACAACCGCACCCAAGCCGACCCCACCCATACAGGGCAATATGATCATCCGTTACCCGCGCCAGGGGTCGATACTGGCATGGGTTTGGAACGGATTGTCAGCATTGTGCAGGGCAAAACCGCAAATTATGACACCGATTTATTCATGCCCATCATCAAGAAGACCCAAGAACTGACAGGGCATACCGATGAAGAACGCGATGCCAATTATGTCCCCTATCGTGTGATTGCCGACCATATTCGGGCGGCAGTGTTCTTGATTGCCGATGGTGTGTTGCCTGGTGCTAAAGGGCGCGATGCTGTTTGTCGGTTGGTGATTCGGCGTGCGGCACGCTTCGCCACCAAAATTGGTTTGCATGAACCATTTTTGGGCAAGGTTGCCGATGCTGTCATTGATACGATGGGGCATTATTATACCGAACTCAGAGACCGCGCCGATGTGATTAAAAAGACCATCACCCGCGAAGAAGAACGGTTTCGGCGCACGATGGATATTGGTCTGACAGAACTCGATGCGATGTTGGCAGAGTTGCCTGCAGGTGGCACATTAAACGGCGAAAAAGCCTTTTACCTCAAAGCCACGTTGGGTTTGCCGATTCAAGTCACCAAAGACATCGCCGAAGAACGTGGTTATCATGTGGATATGTCTGGATTCGAGACCGCCGAACAAGAACACGCCACCATCAGTGGGGGCGGGTTGGCGATGGGTGAGATGGATATGGCGGAATCGTATAATGCCGTCCTGAATCAACTCAAAGCGGATCAATTGTTACCCGCAGATGGTGTTGAGTATTTGCCCTACGGCGATACAACGATTAGCGCCAATGTGGTGGCATTGACGCAAAATGGCAACCCGATTAGCGATTTGAGCGTGGGTGATAAAGTCGAAGTGGTGTTGAATCGCACGCCGTTTTATGTCGAAGCGGGCGGTCAGGTTAGCGATACAGGCACGATTCGCGCCGAAAATTGGGAAATTGAGGTCGAAGATACACGCCGTCCAGTCGGCGGTTTGATTATTCACATCGGCGAAGTGGTGCAAGGCACGCCGAAAGTCGGCGATAGCGTCTTGGCGGTGGTGGATGCAGACCGCCGTGCCGATATTACGCGCAATCACACTGGCACACATCTGCTTCATGCGGCGCTCCGCAACCATTTGGGCATTCATGTGCAACAACGCGGGTCATTGGTCGCGCCAGAACGCTTGCGTTTTGATTTTGCCCATGATGCACGTATGACCCCTGACCAACTGAAAGCCGTTGAAACAGAGGTGAATCGGGTTATTCTGGCAAATTATCCTGTTAAATCAGAAATAAAATCGCTCCAACAAGCCAAATCAGAAGGCGCGATGGCGCTATTCGGTGAAAAATATGGCGAAACGGTGCGGACGGTCATCATCGAAAATGGCACACGTTACAGTTATGAATTGTGCGGGGGCGTGCATGTCGCTTCGACTGCCGATATTGGCATGTTTATCATCGTCAGTGAGGGCAGTGTGAGCGCGGGGGTGCGCCGTATCGAGGCGCTCACGGGCGGCGCGGCGATTGCGTATATCCAAGAAAAATTAGATACGCTGGCGCATGTGGCGGGGCAACTCCAAACCACGCCTGATAATATTGTCCAACGGGTGGCGGTATTGCAGGATGAAATCAGCCAAAATCGCAAACTCATCGAAAAATTACGCCGAGAAATCGCCCGTCAGATCTTTAACACCCAAATTGATGCGCTCGAAACGATCGGAGGGGTATCGGTGATGATGTTGCAACTCGAAGATACCCCCGCCGAGACCATCCGCGAAATGTCGGATTGGTTCAAGGGCAGGGCAAAATCGGGCATATTTGTGGCGGGTAGCAGTTTCGAGGATAAACCGTTGCTGATGGTGACAGTCACCGATGATTTGACCAAGACGTATCAGGCGGGTAATATCATCAAACAAATTGCCCCCGTGATTGGTGGCGGTGGCGGTGGTCGCCCGAATATGGCGCAAGCGGGCGGGAAGGATGTCTCGAAAATCGGCGAAGCCCTGCAAAAAGCCCGCGAGGTCATCCGCCAAATGGCGAAATAATATGGATAAAGGGCATGGTGCATGGCTTCGAGCAATAGCAATCGGGAACTAATACAAATAGAAGCGGGTGAAGAGGTCAATTCGGTACGAGACCGCTTGTCGTTTATTCACGGTAAGCGCGTTCTGCTCGTTTGGCCCGAAGAGGGGACTGCTCTAACCCGTAAACTCGATTTAGTCCTCGTCCAACGCGAAGCCATGCGTCGTGCTATTCGCTTGGCGATTGTTACCCACGACTTACAGGTGATTCAGCACGCCAAAGAATTGAACATTAGCACCTTCGAGACCATTGGCGCGAGTGAACGGGGTAGGTGGAAGCGCGGACGCGCCAAAGTATTCACCGACCGCCATGACCGTCCCAAAGATGCACCCGAAAGCGAAGCGGTGTTATCTGAACTCAAAGATGTTGCCAGCAGGCGCGTAGCACGCCCGCCGATGGGCGCATTGCCCACCTTGCTCATCCGCGTTGGGTTGATTGCCACCTTGCTCATCATTTTGGTGGCTGGGGTGTATTTATTCGTCCCTAGTGCCACTGTGACGATTATCCCCGCCGTACAACAGATTGAACAGAGTGTGCAAATTGTGATTAATCCAGACCCACGCTTCACCTCTATTGATGTTGAAAATGGCATTTTGCCTGCGACTGTCTTGAAAATCGAAGTGGAATCATCGTATTCCACGCCGACAACAGGTGTGCAAGAATTGGGGAGTGGGTTAGCTGTTGGCGAGGTGGTATTCACCAATTCCACATCGGCAAACATCACGATCCCGCTCGGCACGACCATCAGCACCACAGATGATCCGCCGATCCTATTCCGCACGACACAATCTGCCGATATTCCCGCTAATGGGCAAATCACACTTCCCATCGAGGCATTGCCTAGTTCTGCGGGTGAAATCGGCAATGTGGATGCCAATCGGATTACATTGGTTGTCGGACCGCTGGGCGGGCAAGTGACAGTGAATAACATTCAACCGACCCGCGCTGGTATCGCACAAATAGAACGTGCAGTAAGCCAATCGGATAGAGACACGCTCGAATTATTGGTAGACCAAATCATCCAAGATCGCGCCTATACCGAAATTCAAAATTCCGCTCAGCTTTCGCCTGATGATTACGTGTTGTTCGATACCTTGCAAATTGTCGAAGAACGAGATGATTGGAAACAATGGAGCGCCAACGTGGGTGAATTACAAGATACGCTCACACTCACCAAACGGGCGGTTGTGCAGGTGTTGGTGGTAAATACGCGCTTGGGGCAACAAATTGTGTTCGCAAAAATGGCGCGTCAGGTGGTGCGTGGTCGCAGTATAGATCCCAACACGATACAATATCGCACAGGTGACGTATTGGTTACACGCGATGAGAATGGTCAAATTTTGGATGTATTTTTCACGATGTCGGGCAGTTGTATCGCACGCGCGCAAATAGACCCTGAATTGGTCAAATCTCAAATTGCCAATCAGTCGTTTGAGGATGCGATGGAACATCTCCGCACACGAGTGGATATTGCCCCGAATACAGTGCCAGAATTGACTTTTTCGCCCGATTGGATGTGGCAAATGCCCGTTTTGCCCATTCGCATCACGCTCAATATTCAGGAAAATATACCATGACCGATTTGCCAAAAAGGGGGCGCTTGCTGGGGCTTGATCATGGACTCAAACGCATCGGTGTGGCGGTGTGTGATGATATGCGGATTATCGCTCGTGAATTGACCATCATCACACGCCAATCCAAACGAGCCGATTTTGAAAAATTAGCACAAATCGCCCAAGAACACGGTGTTGTTGGCATTGTGATTGGTTTACCACTGGATTTAGACAAAGCAGAAGGCGAATATACCCGTGCCGATACGGTGCGCTTATGGGCGGAACGTTTGGCTGAGGTCATTCCGTTGCCTATAACTTTTTGGGATGAACAATTTTCGAGTGCCGATGCCCAAGAGATTGCCAAACAAAAAAAACGCAAACCTACTGACCCGATAGACGATTTATCGGCGCGGGTGATTTTACAACGCTATTTAGACGACCATAGCGGGTGATTTTCCCATGCTTGCCCTACGCCTTCCACCCATTTGCATCACTTTAGGCTAAACTATAATCATGAGACCCTATCCACCTGTTCAACGAAAGAAAGTATCTGTGAGCGGAAAACGGTTACAAACAGCACTAATCGCCTTTATCGCATTTGGATTTGTGTGTGTGTTGGCATTTGGCGCGTTATTTTTATTCGCAGGCGATGACATCATTGATTTTGCTCGTAATGTTTATTTACGCATTTCGCTATCTGCCCGCGAAGATGACTTGAATACCCCCATGAGTGCCGATACGACTGTTATTCGTTTTCGGATTGATTCGGGTGAGGGAGTGCGCTCGGTGGCGAATCGGTTGGCGACACAAGGCATTATCACCGATGCCGATTTATTTGTGGATTATATGCGCTCAGTTGGCTTGGATAGTCAGATTCAAGCGGGGACATTTTTTATATCTAAATCGCAGAACATCAAAGACATCGCCCAAGCCTTGACCAATTCCAATTTTAACGGCATTATTTTCACCGTTGTCCCCGGTCATCGGATTGAACAAATCGCCGAAGTGATAGATGCCGCCCGCCCGTATTTTTCGTTTTCGGGCGCAGATTTTTTGGCGGTGGTGGGTAAAGGTGCAGATATTCCCGCCGATTTTGCGACTGAGATGGGCATACCGCCAGGCGCATCGTTAGAAGGATTTTTATATCCCAATACCTACCAACTCTCGCCAGATGTTACACCGCTTGAATTGCGTGATATTTTATTGAATGCGTTCCGCGAGAGTTTTACATCAGAAATGCGCCAAAGCGCCCAATCACAAGGCTTTACGGTGTATCAGATAGTGACATTGGCTTCGATTATCGAAAAAGAAGCTATTTTTGCCGATGAGCATGTGACAATTTCGAGTGTGTATCGCAATCGTTTGCGTGATGAATGGACGCTCGATGCCGACCCAACGGTGCAATATGAACATCCGAATGTTGGGCGGGACAATTGGTGGCCCCGCATCACCCGCGCCGATTATCGCGGGGTTATCTCGCCGTATAACACCTATATCAATCGCGGATTACCCCCCGGTCCGATTGCAAATCCCAGTTTTTCGGCGATGTGGGCGGCAATTTATCCCGCACAGACCCCTTATTTCTTTTTCCGTGCCGATTGTCGGCGCGATGGACGGCACGATTTTAACATCACCTACGATGAACATCGGACGCTCTGCTGATGAAACGCTTATTTTTGCACATCATTATCCTATGTAGCCTAACCTCATGCGCCGTGTGGGATTCGCCAAAAATTGCGCGGATCGCCTTGCTTGCTCCGTTTGAGGGGCGGTATCGTGAAATTGGTTATACGGCTTTTTATCCCGCAAAATTGGCGTTAGGGGATGTATCACATCTCGAATTACTGGCGGTAGATGATGGTGGCACGATTCAGACTGCTCAAGCCCGCGCCCGTGCATTGGTGTTGGATGATAGCGTGAAAGCCGTCCTGATTTTAGGCTACGATAGCGCCGATGAGTCGGTTTTGCGGGCGCTCGGTGATATTCCCGTGATTATCATCGGCGAATGGGCGACTGTGCCTATCAACGACCACGTTTTCATTTTATCGCATTCAGACATCCCGAATCGGTTATCGTATGCGGGACGGTTCGACATCACCCAACCGATACAATCGCCATTTCAGGGCGGGGATGCGTTTGGATTATACACGTATGCGGGGTTGTATTCGCATGATGATGCGTTACCACATGTGCAAATTGTGACCAGTGGGGCGTTTGCCAGCCCAGCATTTACACAGCGCCTCGTTGCTAGTGATATTTATGTGCCACAACCGAATCACCTGAGTACGATGGTTTATGATGCAACGCGGTTGCTCATCAGCGCGATTTCATCACCTGATATGTCGCGCCAAGCGGTTGCCGATTTGATCCGACAAGCCGATTTTATGGGTGAACAGGTGGGGCGCATTCGTTTTGGTGATGACGGTTATTGGTCGGATGCGCCCCTCTATACCTATGTCTATGTGGATAATCAATCAGGCAGTTTTTCGATGATAGCCGATACTGCGCGGGTGATAGAGATACCTCCCGCTCGCTAATTACGCCTCGCCGATGACATCGTAGAATAGAGGTAAACGCCCAACGGGTTCATCGCCATACCCGATTGCCTCGCGCAAAGTGGCTTTGGCGTTGGCTAACTTATCACTATGATTGGCGTGAATTGTGCCGATCAAATCGCCTTTTTTGATCATATCACCCACCTTCACCGTGATTTTCACGCCGACAGCATGGTCTATTGGGTCGCCCTTTTTGGCGCGTCCCGCACCCAATTCAAAGGCGGCACGGGCGATTTTTTCGGCATCCACAGTTGTGATAAAGCCATCCCGCTCGGCTTGAATCCGTTGGACGATTTTGGCTTGTGGCAACAACGCGGGGTTATCTACCATAGCCACATCACCGCCTTGTGCTTGCACCATCTCGCGGAATTTTTGGAGTGCCGCCCCGCTATGCAATTGCTCGCGGATGAATTGTAAAACGACTGTGAAATCGCGCCATTTTTTGCCCTTATCGCCCATGCTTTTGGAGGCTAAACGGATCATGTGCGCCGCGATTTCGATGCAATGTTCACGGAAATCATCGGGTCCGCCACCTTTGAGCGTCTCGATGGCTTCTTCAACCTCGATAGCGTTGCCAATGGCATAACCGAGAGGTTGATTCATATCGGATATGACGGCAATCATATCGCGCCCGATATTTTTGCCGATTTGCACCATCATCCGTGCCAACGCATAGGCATCATCTAAATTGCGGATGAACGCGCCACTGCCCATTTTGACATCCAAGACGATGCCATTCGCGCCACTAGCGATTTTTTTGCTCATGATACTACTGGCGATGAGTGGGATACTGGGGACGGTGGCGGTCACATCGCGCAGGGCATATAATTTGCCATCAGCGGGGGCGAGATCGGTGGTTTGCCCGACCAATGCCAGCCCAATTTCGCGGGCTTGTTTGCGGAATTGGGCTTCGGATAGTTGCACCTGAAACCCCGCAATCGATTCGAGTTTGTCGAGTGTACCACCCGTATAACCCAATCCGCGTCCGCTCATCTTGGCGCAGACCACCCCGCACGATGCCACTAACGGCAAGACGACCAACGTGGTTTTATCGCCCACACCGCCCGAAGAATGTTTATCGACTACATAACTGGCTATATCTGATAAATCTAACATCATGCCCGAATTCGCCATCGCCATGGTGAGGGTTGTCACCTCTTCATCAGTCATGCCCTTGAGCAAAATTGCCATCAGCAGGGCAGAGGCTTGATAATCGGGTATGTCGTTATGGGTATAAGCGGTGATGAACCATTCGATTTCATCATCCGTTAAGGCTAGTCCATCTCGTTTTTTTGCAATAATATCTATAGCACGCATGATAATTTTTTCTGACCTTTTCGTGAATGCAGAAAGCATATCTCTATGATAGCAGTTTTGATGTCAATAGTCGCGTTTGGATTTTTGCATAGCATCCTCGCCAGCAAAGAAGCCAAGCAAGCCTTTCGAGAACGGTTTGGTGAACGGGCATATCACGGCTTGTATCGGTTGATGTATAACATCCTCGCAGGGGTAACGCTCATCCCTGTCGTGGTGTTGATGATGGTCGCGCCGAGTCGGGTGGTGTGGACAGTTGAATCGCCCGTGAGCATTGCCTTTTTGGTGCTTCAGTTGATAGGGGTCATCGGTCTATTGGTCTCTATCGCGCAGATTGACGGCGGTCAATTTTTAGGCACATCACAAGCAATTGCCTATTTTCGGGGCGATGCGTTGCCGTTGCCCAAAGAACCGTTGAGCGTGAGCGGGGTGTATGCGTTGGTACGCCATCCCCTCTATTTTTTCAGTTTGCTGGTGATATGGTTTGTGCCGACTATGAGCGAAGGCTACTTGGGATTTTGCATCGGCGCAACGTTGTATTTCGTCATCGGCTCGTGGTATGAAGAACGTCGCCTATTAGATTATTTTGGCGATGAATACCGCGCCTATCAACGAAAAGTAGCGTGGATGATACCATTTGTCACCTTAAAACGGGACGATAATCCCTAATGTTGCCCCGATAGATGGTCTATAATCTGAAATATATCTAACGTGGTATATTTCAGAAGGGCTATATATCGTATGCAAAAATCGAGTAAAGAACAAACCTTATTCGTTGTCGGTGGCATTGTCGTTGTCGCTTTAGTGGCATTTATCGGCATCATTTTATTGGGGCAGGGTGGGTTAAACGCGACCAGCTCCACCAGCCTCGACTCAAGCGCCAGTCTCAATGAAGATGGATCGTATATTTTAGGCAATGAAAATGCGCCGATAACCATCGTGGTTTTTTCTGATTATTTTTGTGGGCATTGTCAAGCCTATAAATCAACCGTAGATCGCATCATCACCGATTATGTGAATACAGGCAAAGCCCGTTTGGAACATCGTCTATTAGGTAATTTAGGCGCAGATAGCATCCGTTATGCCCAATTGACGGAATGTGCCACCGCGCAAGGCGATGCAATTACCGCATGGCACGCGATGGATTTGTTATTCAACTATGCCACCACACGCCGCCTCAATGCCAGTGATGCAGGGCGTGAATTGGCGACCGAATTGCAACTGAATTATTCACGCTTGCTCGAATGTACCCAAACCGCCGACCAGTATCGGATAGATGGTCAAATTGCCGATGGCGCACAAGTCACAGGCACGCCCGCCATACGGGTGCGTTTTGCGGGTGATGAACTTTCAGCGTTGCAACTCATCAGTCCACAATATCGGGGTGGCGGGGTCGATTACAATGTTTTGGCGCGTGTGATAGAGGATGCGAATAATTAGAATTGTGATATAGTACGTGGTATCTGCACACGCATAGAAAGGATATGAAGATGCCACGAATCATCATAATTAGTCGCTATTTTATTGATGCCAATTCAGTTTATCAAAAAACGCGGTAAAACCCCTAGCTTTAGCTATGGGGATATAAGGCGCTGGTAAATTGTATTTAAAAATGTGCTAGAATAAAAATAATATTTAGGTGATAGCAAAAAAGTGGAATAGATTGATGCCCAATCTGGTCGAAGTGCGGAAAACCTACAAATACCGCTTGTATCGCAATAACAGGGTGGATGGTTCACTTCACCATCAAATCAATGTTGCGGGTATCATCTGGAATCACGCCCTCGCCCTGCAAAGGCGATACTACAAACTCACTCGCAAATACATCCCATTGGATGTCATGAAAAAACACATCGCCAAACTGCGGAAGCGTTGCCTGCAATATGCCTATTGGAAAGATTTGGGTTCGCAAGCGGTTCAAGAAATCCTTGAACGTTTGGATAAGGCGTATGCCCGTTTTTTCAACAAGCAAGGCGGGTTGCCCCACTTCAAAAAGGTCAAGAAATTCAAATCTTTCATCCTGAAACAAGCGGGATGGGACTTGCTTGATAAACAAGAGGGCAAAAAGTATCGTAAAATCCGTATTGGCAAAAAATATATAAATTTGTCTACCACCGCCCGTTGAATGGTGAGATAAAAACAGTCGCTATTAAACGTGATTCGGCGGGGCGGTTATGGTTGTGTTTCAGCGTCATCGAGAAAATGGTCATTCCAGAAAAAATCAGCACGGGTAAAATCGGCGGTTTTGATTTTGGGTTGACCCATTTCTTGACGACTGACGAAGGCGCAACCATTGAATCGCCACAGTATTACAAGCGTGACCTACCGCGTTTACGCGCCATTCAAAATCGCGTCTCACGTAAGGTCAAGGGAAGTAACAATCATAAAGCGGGGATGTGGCATATCAACCGTTGTCATATTCGGATAACGGATAGTCGCTTAGATTTTCATTTCCAACTGGCTCATGATTTGTGCGACCAGTATGATGTGATGGTGTTCGAGGACTTAAATCTTGATGCCATGAAGCGTCTTTGGGGACGGAAAGTAAGCGATTTAGGGTTTGCTCAGTTTGTGAAGGTGCTGGATTGGGTTGCCTTCAAGCGGGGCAAACGTGTTGAGAAGATAAGCCGTTGGGAGCGTACAACGGGCAAATGTAGTCGTTGCGGTCATACGCAAAAGTTAGACCTATCTGACCGCGTTTTTCAATGCCAGCATTGTGGACACACGCTAGAGCGTGACCACAACGCGGCAATCAACATTTTAGAGGCGGGACATCGCCACATGCTGTCTCAGTCAACGGAAGACCTTGCGACTTAGCGAGGCTGTTGGCGTTAACGGCAGAAGCCCCTGCCTTTAGGCATGGGGAGTATGTCACTACCCATTGAAACCATCCTGATTGAACCGCCCACCGATTTTCGGGCGATGGATATTGCTACGTATCGCACATCAGACGGCGCATTCATCGCGGGTAGTCGCAATGCGCCCATAACCATTGTCATATTCTCAGATTATATGTGTTCGCATTGCCAACGCTATAATGCCACTATGTTAACCGTCATTGACGAATTTGTCCGCACCGAGCAAGCCCGCGTAGAACGCCGATTAATCGCCAATTTAGGGACAACTAGCGTTGAGTATGCCAAACTCGCCGAATGTGTGGCGGTTGTGTCGGGCGATGATAGCCTATTTTGGTCGGCGAATAATTTGTTATTTGAGTATGGGCAAGATGGTGGGACACCTGTTGACACGGTGACAGCGCGTTTAGCCGATGAATTTGGATTAGAGCAGGCAAGTTTGGCGGAGTGTACCCTCACTGCCGAGCAATATCTGACCGATATGGATTTTGGACGTTTGGCGGGTATTTCTGGCACGCCTGCTGTACGCATTTTGCTAGGCACATTCGATGAAACCGATGGCGAAGTACCTAAACCAATCAGCGATTCGTATTGGGCTGGTGGGGTGGATATAGATATTTTGCGTGAGACTATCGAGAACGCGAATAACTAAAATCTTACTCTACATTAGCCATTTGTAAAAAAAAGTGTACAATCCATAAAGTTTTAACGATTCGCTAGTAAAATATGGCGAATCATTAATTTTTAACTCAATGACGGCTAAAAATGGAGTATATCGGATGAAAAATAAGAATCAACAACAAACCCTCCTGCTGGTTGGTGGGGTGGTTTTGGTCGCGGTGGTGGTTTTTGTGGCGATTATCGTCTTGTCGCAACAAGCTATCGCAGAACGGAGCGGTGTGAATTTTAGCGAATTGGTCACAGCACGCACCGATGATGGGGCTTTCGTTTTAGGTGATCCCGATGCGCCGATTACGATTGTCGAATTTGCCGATTTCGCCTGTGTGCATTGTCAGGCATATAAACCAACGGTGAATCAATTGATAGAAGAATTTGTCGTGACTGGTCAAGCCCGTTTTGAATATCGTCTGATTGCCAATTTGGGGACAGATAGCACCCAATACGCCAAACTCGCCGAATGTGCCGCCGACTTATCGGGCAATCTGAGCAATTTCTGGGTGGCACACGAAGAACTGTTTTATTACATCACCTCGCAACGCATGAATGGGACAGATGCAGGTCGTGAGTTGGCGCGTACCCTCGATTTGAATTACACCCGTCTGGTCGAATGTACCCAAACCGCCGACCAATCTGTAACGGATGGTAATGTTTTGCGGGCGAGTGGTGCGACAGGTACGCCCGCCATTCGCGTGCGTCTTGGAACATGGGAAGAGACTCGCAAGGGTGGTGTTGCACAACCGATCAGCCAAGCGTATACCAGTGGTGGCGTGGATATTAGCGTGTTGCGTACCACCATCCAAAACGCCAATGCCAATCGTTAAAATACTTACAAAATAATCATGCTTGATAGATGTGTGGGACGATATACGCGCTTCGCGCTAATCGTCCCTTACATATCTATCCAACTTGCTGGTGCAGGGGTGGCTGTAGGGGCGGATTAGCGAAGCGTATATCCGCCCTCAAAAATATGGCATTATTTATGACATCCCTCGTGATTGAAAGATAAGATTCTTATCTTTTCACCCCCAAAAATTATCTGGCAAATCGAGCGATTTCATCGGTTTTTTGCCTGTCAATTCCACACCATCCCAACCGCGTGCCATCAATTCGACATAATTCGGATAATCGCTCCCGTCTGAGAATTGCCATTCGCTGATATGCGTTAGGCGCAACATATCTTCTTGTCTGCGAATTCCGACCACAAACGGCAACCGTTCATAGAGACGTTTAACGGCTAAATCGCCATCGTTGGGGTTGCTTTTCCGCGCCAAAATACCTAACGCCGCAATCAATCGCTTGCTATTGGTCGTGCCACGAAATGCCCATAACAAGCGTGGGGTAGGGTGTTCGGTCAGTAGCGGTGCGATGCTATCGGGGTCATCGGCGCGGACTTCATCCAACACCAATACGGACGGATTTTGCGATAACGCCTCATGTACTCGTTCCCCAAACGAAATGGTGGGCTGTTCGGATGTTGCCCATTGCACGACCAATTGTGATGCGCCGTTGGGCAGGGCTAATTCGCCAGAACGTTCTACGCTGACCAATTTGGGGGTTTGGATATGCGCCAAAAGTGCGCCGAGCAGTGTCGTTTTGCCCGATTCGGTCTCGCCGACAATCATCACGCCATGCGGAGATTTCGCCAATGCGACCAGCACATCATGGGCTTGTGGGGTGATAACGCCCGCCGAGAGCATATCAGCGAGGCTTACAGGTTTGGCGGGATGCAGGCGAATATCCGCCGAGAGCAAATAGGTAATGGGGGGGCTGGCAATATTGAGCGATATGCGCCGTTCTCCAATCGTGAAGCCTGTCTCTATCAACGGATTTTCGGGTGAAATATCGGCATTGGCTTCTCTGAGCAATCGCTTGATGATGCGATTCATGTGTTCGGCATCTTCAAAAATCGGATTAATCTTGACCAGTTCACCGTGTCCATGACGCACCGATACTTTATCTGCCCCTTCAAATGTGATGGTGGTGATGGTTTCATCCAACAATAATTTATCTAACGGTCCGAAGGTGAATAATTCGGCATAGACTTGGCGTACAATCTCAGCTTTTTCGGCATCCGACACCATAATCGATTCAACACCCACCACATAATTGGTCGTGGCGAGGATAAGTCCATATCGTTGTGCGGGTGTCTTAGCCGCTTTCAGCGCCACACTATCGCGCCCGTGTTCATCTATAAAGGCGTTGATAACCCGTTCTTGCAGGGCTTTCATCGAAAATTGGCGTGTCCCCATGCGTCCGCTCAAAAATTCGGGTTCGCGCCCTTTATCGATGTTGCTGGATGCGCGTTTGAGTTCATCATAAAAACTTGATGGATATTTCACATCATCTTCGTTATGGTCATCGCTCATAATGTTACTCCTTTATTCAAAATTGGCTAAATGGATCGGTTCTAAGGCGGGGTTGTCATTTGGCGCACGCCCCACTTTGGCGACATTCACCCAAGCATCGCCGATACGGGCGCGGACGACATCCATCGTGAAATCGGTGTTGGTGGCTTTGTCGTTAGTGAATAAGGATGACCCCACACCATAAAAATCTACGGGGACATGATTCATCTCGAAATGCTCAATGCGGTCGCGGTTGAATCCGCCAGAGACGACAATTTTCACGGCTTTACAATAATTTTGCGCCGTCTCGACCAGATGCGCGGGCAAATCCCAGCGCGTCCATGCGTTATCCAACGCCCGTCGGACGGTATGCACCAATGCGGGACTCACGCCACGACCATCGCCTTCTGAGAGTGACGCATCGAGCATGTTGCCACTGGTATCGAGGCGCACACCGTTTAGAGTATATCGTTTTTGCCTCTCATCATCGCTGTTTTCGAGCGCCTGACGATAATTATCCCAGAAGACATCCAGGGTTTTGAGCGAATCGCGCACACAATCGTTATTAAAATCCACCAACGCCACACGAAGCGTATCCAGAGGGATATGTTGGGCGAATAGGCGCATGGCTTCGGCGGTATCCCCAAAAAAACAGGCGATATACGCATGGGGAATCGTGCCACGTCCAACGCCACCCCACCATAAGCCTTGTGCATCGGTGCTGACCAGAGGGGTTAATTCGCCACCGCGTTGGGTGTTATGCGTTTGAATGGCGAGCCAGTAGGCATATCCATCGAGGGCTTGTGTCTCGTGCCAATCGAAACGGGCGGGGAAGAATAACACCTGTTTGCCGTTGCATACCTCTAACACATCATACACATTGGTGGCGATACGTGTGGCACGCGATAACACGCCCAACATGGGTGTTTCGAGCAGGGTGAAATCGCGCAATTTGCCCCGAATTTGGATGACAGGCAACACTTCTTCTGGATTACCCGCGTAGTAGGTGAATGTGCCGTCTTGGACGGCGTGAACATCTAGGTTACGCCATGTCGAGATAAACTCATCGCCGATAAAATATCCTGTGGCATGACGGAGCATCGTTAATGCCACATCCACCCCACCAACCAGAGCATACGGCGCACGCCGATTAAAAATTTGTGCCTCGACTTCGATCTCGCCGATAGCCATATTGCTCACATCAATACCGACATCCCGCGCTGATTTGCCCGCATAATAATACCCCGATTGAGACAGTTGCCCCAAAATATGGGCGATATTGGTGAAGTATTTATCGCTATACAAGCCCTTTCGTAAGCCATGAATGTCTAATTGGAGGTGTTGATTGGTCAAACGTTGGTTATTAAACAATGCCATACAGATTCACCCTTACACTCGCGTGATTTTGTTTTAGAATATATTGGTTTGGTCGTTGAAGGCAAATACCCCCAGACCAACATATCATTCGATTATAACCCATAGAAGTGAGACCAATGGAGATACTTGTTACTGGTTCAATTGCCTATGATTATTTAATGCGTTTTCCGGGCAAATTTAGCGACTACCTGATTGATGGTCAGATGCACCAAGTCAGCCTCAGCTTTTTGGTCGATGAGATGACCAAGCACTGGGGAGGGACAGCCGCGAATATCGCCTATACGATGGCGCTTTTGGGGATGAGACCCAAATTGATGGGGACTGTCGGGCGCGATTTTCCCGATTATCGGACATGGCTCGAAAGTGTCGGTGTCGATTGTAGTACCGTCCGCCAAATTGATGATGTGTTTACGGCATCATTTTTTTGTAACACCGATACGGTGAATAATCAGATTGCCTCTTTTTACACAGGCGCGATGGCGTATGCCCGCAACTATCGCATTGCCGATGTGTATTCTGGTAAACCCGATCTCGTACTTATCACACCCAATGACCCCGTTGCCATGACGCAAATTTCGCAAGAATGTCGTGATAATGGTATCCGTTTTGTATACGACCCCAGCCAGCAAGTCCCTCGTCTGAGTGGTGAAGAATTGGCGCGAGATATGCAAGGCGCTTATGTGATGGTCGTCAATGCCTATGAAGCCGAAGTGATTGGTCAAAAAACGGGTAAATCGTTGGATGAGTTGCGCCAGATGGTCGAAATTTTGGTGGTGACACACGGACCGCGTGGGTCGGTGGCGTATTATGGCGATGAACAAGTGCGGATAGAAGCCTTCCCAACCGATGCCATGAAAGACCCGACGGGTGGTGGTGATGCCTTCCGTGCGGGTCTCATCTATGGGCTGATGAATGGGTATCGTATCGAAATCGCTATGCAGATGGGGTCGCTCTCTGCGACATACGCGATTGAGCATGTCGGCACACAAAGCCATCGGTTTACGCCTGCCGAATTTATCGCCCGTTTCCGCACGCAGTATGATGATAACGGCGCACTCGACCGACTGTTGGCATAAATTAGGCAACGATTAGCCAACGCTCATGGGCTTATATGCAGTAATTTTGGTGATGTTATGTTACAATGCTCCCACTTGCGGAGCGTATTCGCTCGTATAAACAATTCAGGAGAAGAAGTTTTTTCACATGACAGTTGAACACGATGTAAAAGATTTGAACTTAGCCACCGGTGGTCGTTATCGGATTGAATGGGCAGAACGTGAAATGCCCGTATTACGTGCGATTCGTGAACGGTTTGAACGCGAAAAACCCCTCAAAGGTGTGCGTATCTCGGCATGTTTGCATGTCACCACCGAAACCGCTAATCTTATGCGTACCCTGCAAGCGGGTGGGGCGGATGTGGTGTTGTGCGCCTCGAACCCACTCTCAACACAAGATGATGTTGCCGCTTCGTTGGTCGCACACGATGAAATTCCAGTGTATGCCATCAAGGGCGAAGATAACGCCACTTATTATGACCACCTGAAAGCTGGTCTTGATCACAAACCCCAAATGACGATGGATGACGGTGCAGATTTGGTCGGGTTGCTCCATAAAGATCGTACCGAATTGCTCGAATATGTCATTGGCGGGACAGAAGAAACCACCACAGGCGTGATTCGCCTGCGTGCAATGGCGAAAGACGGTGCGCTCAAATTCCCTGTCATCGCTGTGAATGATAGCAACACCAAACACCTGTTTGATAACCGTTACGGTACAGGTCAAAGCACGATTGACGGCATTATCCGCGCCACCAATGTCTTGCTTGCGGGGCGGAATGTGGTGGTTGCGGGGTATGGTTGGTGCAGTCGTGGTATCGCCAGTCGTGCGCGTGGCATGGGCGCAAATGTGATTGTCACCGAAGTTGACCCATTACCCGCCCTCGAAGCCGTGATGGATGGTTTCTGTGTCATGCCGATGAGCCAAGCCGCCAAAATCGGCGATGTGTTCATCACCGCCACAGGTGACATTAACGTGATTGATACGCACCATTTTGAGGTCATGAAAGATGGCGCGATTGTGTGTAATTCAGGGCATTTCAATGTCGAAATCAACCTGAAGGGGTTGCGTAGCATCAGCAAAGGCGACCCGCGTTTGGTGCGTCCGTTTGTCGAAGAATACCAAGTCGGCAATAAACTCATCTACATTTTGGGTGAAGGTCGCTTGATTAACCTCGCATCGGCAGAAGGGCATCCCGCCAGCGTGATGGATATGAGCTTTGCCAATCAAGCACTTGGCGCAGAATTCATGCTCAAGAATGCCAGTAGCATGACCCCTAACGTGTATACAATTCCAGAAGAAGTGGATAAAGAAATCGCCCGCCTCAAACTTGAAGCGATGGGTATCGAAATTGATGTCCTCACCGAAGAGCAAATTCAGTACCTGAACCAATGGGAAGAAGGAACGTGATTCCTTCTTAAACAATATCGGGCATGAGCAGATCATGCCCGATAGACCCTCGTTGATAATTGATACAAGGAGCAATCCCCCTATGAAAAAACTGATACGCTTTTTAACCCCCCTCGTTATCCTGATGTCATTCGTGTTCTCGGTTAGTACGGCGCAAGAAACCAACGGTTATTTCCGTTTTGTTCATGCGATTCCGGGTGTGAGTGGCGTGGATATTTATCTGAACGGCAACCTCTCGGTGAGTGGGTTGCGTTTTGGCAACGCCTCTGGTTATATTAACGTGCCTGCGGGCAACCACACGTTGTCTGTTCGCCCTGCTGGTTTGACCACTGTTTTATGGGAACAACCCGTCACCGCCACGGCAGGTGTCCCGAATACGTTGATTGCATCCACCATAGACCCGTTGCAATTCGTCCCATTTGAAGATGATTTTACTGCCACTGCCGTTGGTGTATCACGCTTTCAGGTGATTCATGCTATCGCTAATGCCCCAGATGTAAATGTGGTGGCAGAGGGTCAAACGGTTGTCTCTGGTTTGGGATATGGCGCGTCATCTGGACGTTTTGATATTCCCGCCGAAGTGTATAATATCGCCGTCAGTTTGGCTGATGGCACGGTGGTGTTCCCAGAAACACCTTATAGCCTCATCAGCAATACCACCCAAATTTTATTGCTTTATGGGTCTCCAGCGTTTCCAGAGGCAATGTTAATCTCTGCTCCTACTTCTGCCGAAGGTGATGCGGGTTTCGTGCGCTTTGCACATACCGTTGCCGATGCCCCCGCAGTGGATATTTTTGCGAATGATACCAAACTTGTCCCTGCGCTCGAATTTGGCGATGTGACGCAACATCTTGCCTTGCCTTTAGGAGAGTACGCTGTCGAAATTCGCCTAACCGAAGACGGTACAAGCATTTTCACAGGCGATGTCACTGTTCTAGCAGGTAGTGCGTTGACCGTCATCGCACAAGGCACGGCTAGTACATTAGAAGTCAACGTATTGACGGATGATTTATCGCAATTAACCCCAGATACGGCGGTTGTGAGTGTTGTAAATACCATCGCAGGTGATAGCACTGTCTCGGTGTCGTTAGACGATGGTCTCGAATTGGCAACCGATTTAGATTTTGGTGCTTCATCTGATGCTGTCGCTTTTGCGCCAACGACCCAAGCAGGTGTTTTGGCTGTGACGATTAATGGTCAAAGTGCCGAATTGCCATTTGATGCTCGCGCATTTTATGGTGGTGTTTATTACAATGCCTTCGTCTTGAGTGGCACAACATTTTCGCCCCCACGGGTGATTTTTGTTCCCACAGGTTTATTACAAGGCATTGCCAGCGCCCCTGGTGCCAGTAGTGTGGTTGTTTCTGCGCCGTCTGAAGTCACTCCTGCTACCGAAGCGCCTGTTGTGGTGGTTGCCACACCCGATATTGCCACGCCAACACCAGAGCCGACCCCCGTTCAACCTGTTCAGCCTGCTCAGCCTGTTGTGGTCACAACTCCCACAGGTCCGACAGCTCGTATCATCTTGAATCCGGGTGCCAATTTGCAATTGCGCCAATATCCAAGCGCCGATGCGTTCTCGTTGGGGCTTGCACCATCAGGTAGTATCCTCATCGTGAATGGACGCGAAGGTGCGCCAGAAGACAATGATGGGAATGTATTGCAAATCAATGTCAATGGCACTTTGGTGGATTGGATTGACCCTGTAACCCAAATCACATCCACTGACCCACGCGCCGACCTAAACCCCGCCGATACATGGTTGAATGTGACCTATCAAACACCTGATGGTGGCAGTATCACCGCATGGGTGAATGCCCAATTTGTCGAAGTACGCAATCCGCGTAACGAATTGCAACTGCTCAAAGATTTACCAACCATTCCACAAAACTTAGCTGGCGCGGCAGTCGGCACAGCCGTTACGCCACCGCCAACCCCGCGTGACCGCGTGCTGGTGCGCGTTATTAATCTGAATCCGGGTGTCAATTTGAACATCCGCCGTACCCCACAAAGCGATGGTGAAATTTTACTCGGTGTGCAAAATAGCACCCTCATGGAATTTGTTGGGTTAGGGGCATCGGGCAATTGGGTATTTGTCCGTTATGCACCCCTTGAAGGTGGCGAAGTGACTGGGTGGGTGAGTACCCAATATATTCAATACGAATATAATGATCGCATCACCCCTGCTCAAGAATTGCGTGACCGTAATTTATTGGTGGCGGCGGATGAAGCCAATTTGCGCGGTGCGATTTCGGGTGTCGTGGCGACCACCAACGTCCAACCCGTTGCGCCTGTTCAGCCTGTGCAACCTGTCCAACCCGTTCAGCCTGTCCAACCTGTGGTCGTCCAACCGAACACACGCAATTTGTATCTGACCACCGTTGAGCTGAATCCGGGTGCCAATCTGAATTTGCGCCGTGACCCCAGTTTAGGCGCAGAAGTGTTAGCACGCATCCCTGCAGGGACACAACTTGTATTGACTGCGCGTACATCAGATGGTGGCTGGTTCAAGACCACCTACGAAGGCATTGAGGGATGGGTGTCTGGTCAATATGTGTTCACCATCACCTATAATGGCAGACGTGCTAATGCCCAAGATGTGCCTGTGGATACCGAAGTAACCGCTACCACGATCACCAATACTCAAGCCAATACTATCGAGGTAGATGATTTTGGTCCCGAAGATGAATTGGGGAGCGTGCCTCTGCCCGTATTCCCAACTTTCACCCCAACGCCATGATGTTGGCATCAGTATAATATTCAAGAAGGGCGACCCCAACAGGTTGCCCTTTTTTATTTTTTACCCTTACCGATTACCTACCCTCATAGTAATCGCTATCGGTTGCCGTTTTGGGGTTTTATCGTTATGATTGTGAGATGTTACATCATATTGCATTGAGAGGGTGTTTGTTATGAAGGTGTTTCGTCTGATTGTAATCCTCACTATCGGCATTTTAACGGCATGTTCGTCATCCGATTCGCAATTGCCGACGCAGGTCATTTTGCCGACCGATATTCCCACCGAACAACCCACATCCACGCCAACACCGACACCCACCATCACACCAAGCCCGACCCCCACCGCCCAACCTGTTTCGTTGCCCAGTAGCACCAACGAATCGGCATCCGTAGCATTTTTACATGCTCTGAATGGCTTTGAACAAGTGGATATCTATGTTGAAGCAACGGCTTATGCCTTCGCAATGGGATATGGGCAGAACACCCAAGCCAGCGATATTTCTGCGGGGACATATACCATTCGCCTCATGCCCGCAGGTACATCTCCGCGAGATAATATTGCCCCATATTTGCTCCAACAGGTGGAACTTGCGCCACAAACAACCACCGTACTGGTCATCATGGGGACGACACAAACGCCACAATTGACACCCTTTGTTTTATCGAATGTGCCATTAGACGCGGGGCAGGCGCGTATTTCGCTGGTGAATTTTGTAGAAAATGTCCCCAATTTGAACCTCCGCCAAAATGGGATAGATATTGCCTTGCCTGTCGTGTATGGGCAACAAACAATCCCCGCCAATATCGCCAGTGGGCAAGCGACTATCGCTTTACATACGGGTGAAACCACACTCTTGACAGAGGTTCTCAGTTTGCGAGAACGCGAAAATGTGACTTTATTCGCTTATGGCAACCCTGCCACTGCCACAGGTGTGCGCTTTGTGCGTTTTAATAACCGTGTATCTGGGCGCACAACCATCCGCTTGGTGAATATTTCACCCGCCGCAACCCTGATAGATGTTTACATGAACGACACCTTATTCTTCTCGAATGCCGATTATGGACGCATATCAGACCGCCAACAAATCACGGCTGGTGATTATCGGGTGGCAGTGTATACAGGCGGGGCGGATATTAGCCGTGCTACACCGCTTTATACCACTACATTCACCCCGCGCCAAGATGATAGCACGATTTTAGTCTTTATGGGCGGAGAAGGTAGCTTGAATTTAGCCACTGTGCGCGATGACCGCTCTTCTATGCCACCCGGTCAAGCACGCATGATTTTTATCAACGCCTTACCAAATTCAGGTGTTGTTCAACCTAGTTATCAAGTCGGCGATATTCCTTTGGTCGGGCGCATCGCCTATGGTCAAGCGACAAACGGTATTTTGATGGATGCAGGGCTTCAATTTCTGTATTTTATGACCAATAGTGGCACAGAACAGATACCAGTAGAAATAACCGAAAATTTAATGTTAGAAGAAGGCTTCAGTTATCTATATTTCATCACAGGGCGCGATGAAACAGTCCCGCCTGTCATGTTAGGTGAAAAAATTGGTGTAGATGAGAGCCTTACCATTACATACGATACGCAACCCACGCAAGCCCCTGTTTTGCCGATTCGGGCGCAGGTGGTGAATATGCTCCTCGACCGTGCGCCGATTGATGTTTATATAGATAATTCGCCCGTTGCTACTAATTTGCCTCATGCCCAACTATCTGCGCCAGTGATTGTGGGTGCAACTGCCAGTGATTTTGCGACTGTCAGTGTGCGTTTACCCTATAATGCATCCGATTTGGCATTGCGCCAGTATCCTTTCCAACGCGATTTTGTTCATACCATTTACATTTATGGCAACACAGTCGAAGCCCCACGTATTGAAGTCCGTGTTGAACAAGCATTGCCTGAAACAAGTGATAGAGCATATGTCCGACTCAATAATTTTACCACCAATGCCGATGTCCGTTTTAATTTATCGGTTGCCGATGCCGCCATTGAGCCTGTGCGTCCGATAGATTTTACGCCTCTACCTGTGGTGCAGTATCGAGAAGAGATGTTTGCCAATGCACAACCGGTTATCGTTGATATTGCGGGCAACCAAATTTCACGGGTGGCAAGTATACCCGCCCGTCTGAGTGATATTTACATCATCGATATTGAACTCGGTTTGGTGGCATACAAACAATTAGATGTGAATTTTGAGGCGGGGCGTATTTACGACATCATCGCCATTCAAAATTCGACAGATATTCAGGTGAATGTATGGATTATCACACATCCGCCGTTAACGGGTTGAGTTTGTGCGATTTTTGATTATGATTAGATAATTACCGATTTTATCTACCATAGGATGAATACACATGGCAACCATTGACGAACAAGTCGAGGTTTTGATGAATGGGGCAGAATATGGCGACCCCGAAATCCGCGAGAGTATGAAGCGCGAATTGCGTGAGCGCCTCATCGAGGCGGAGCGCGAAGGCAGACCGTTACGGGTGTATTGTGGATACGACCCACGCACTGCCGATTTGCACTTGGGGCATACCATCACCATGCGGAAATTGCGCCAATTTCAAGAATTTGGGCATGATGTCACCTTTTTGATTGGCACATTTACCAGTCTCATCGGCGACCCATCTGATAAAGATAAAGCGCGTGACCAGCTCACCGCCCAACAAGTGGAGGATAATGCCCGCACGTATGCCGAACAAGCCTTCAAAATTTTAGACCCCGCGCTCACCCGTGTTCGTCGCAATGATGAATGGCTGTCTTCGCTCGATTTTGCCGATATTATTCGGCTTGCCAGCAATTTTACGGTGCAACAATTTTTGGTGCGCGAAAATTTTGCTAAGCGCGTGGATGCGGGTCAACCCATTTACTTGCACGAATTTTTTTATGCGCTTATGCAAGCCTACGATGCTGTCGCGCAAGAGGCAGATGTGCAAGTCGGTGGTCAAGACCAACTCTTCAATATTTTGGTTGCGGGGCGCAAATTACAACAAAGTTTGGGGCAAAAGCCACAAATCGCTATCATCATGGGCGAAAGCCTGCCCGGTACGGATGGCGAAATCAAGATGAGCAAAAGTTTGGGCAACCACATTCCCTTACTAGGCGAAGCGTGGGATATGTTCGGCAAAGTGATGAGCGTACCCGATAAAGCGATGCCGATTTACCATAAATTATTATTGGGGTGGTCTAACGAACAACTTGCCGATTTAGATAAAGGTCTGGCAAATGGGTCGTTACATCCCAATGAGGTGAAAATGGCATTGGCGCGAGAAATTGTCACCATCTTCCATAGCAAAGCCGATGCCGATGCCGCCCAAGAGCGTTGGGATAAATTATTCCGCAGTCACGATAAAAATGCCATTCCTGATGATATTGCCGAAACGGTTATCACCACAGAAGAAAAATTGCTCGATATTTTGCGTCGTTTAGATATGGTCGAAAGTGGCAAAGAGGCAAAACGTCTGATAGAGCAGGGCGGTATTCGGATGAACGGCGATGTCGTCAAAGATGCGAATATCATGGTCACGCCCGATATGTTACCCCTTGTGATACAAGTCGGCAAGCGTAAATTTATGCGGTTGGTGAAATAGCGTATCCAATATAAGATGCAGGGGCATGATCTGTCATGCCCCTACAGAAATGATATGATTTATTCGTTGGGGATGGGGGCTTCGGTCAATACCCAGCCTGTTTCGCCAGGGATGTATGCCAAGAAGTAATTCACACCAGTGGCATAATTAAATTCTGGAATTTCGGCGAGCGTGGCGGGGGTGGCGAAATCTAAAATCTTGAAGCTATAACGTCC
This sequence comes from Anaerolineae bacterium, assembly GCA_034436155.1. Lineage (GTDB taxonomy): Bacteria > Chloroflexota > Anaerolineae > Aggregatilineales > Phototrophicaceae. Next base: position 85,171 of record DAOTVP010000026.1, on the reverse strand, counting down.
ATTGAGCAAATCTGCAATCGCATAACCATCGCTACCATCTTGTGGATAGGCGAGGTCTTGAATGAGCAACAGACCATCATTACGGGCGAGGGTGACTTGTTGTAAACCGGGAACCGCGTTAAAGAAGGTGATACGGGCTTGACCAATATCCACAGGGCTGAAATCTTCAAACACAGGCACGGCTTCGAGGGTACGATTTTCGATGACACCAATCACGGCAACGGTGATATATTCGCCACCGAACAGGCGCAAATCGTATTCTAAAACGGCACTATCTGCCGATGTGCCAGCAGGGGCAACGCTGATGGTGTAATCGCCAACGGCATAGGTGGTAAAATCACTAATTGTCGCAAAGCCAACGCCAGAAGCGGCGAGTTCACCGTTCACATAAATATCTACATCACCCGTACCAGAAGAGAAATGTGCAAAACGCAGATACCCATCGGTTGCATCGGCATTCGGGCGTTCACGAATATCGCCAACGGGGATGTTTGCCAAATCTACCGTGTTGGTCGAGACCAAGCGCACAGAGGGGTTAAGGGCGCTACCGAACACAGCCACAAAATAATTGTTGCGATCATTCAGGTTGATGGTGTCTAGATCTAAAATTTCGGTTTTGCTGATATTATCCAACACTTTGATGCTATAGCTACCAACGGTCAGGGTACGGGTATCAAAACCATCGTTATCGCCTAGGCTGGCGGGGTATGCCAATAATCCGAACAACAACGCATCATTGTAGGTGATATCGACAGGGTTGCCATCGGATACGGCATGGAACACGCTCAAACGAGTTTCATTGAAGGTGAGCGGGCTATAATCTTCTGTCAATGCCCACAAATCCAAAACGTTACGTTCTGCCAAGCCTGTGGCGGCGAGCGTTGTCCAACTACCTGCCTCTAGGGTGAAATCCATCGGACCCAACACGGCATCATCAATCGAGGTACGGGCAGGGGCGAGTGCTACGCTATAGGTGCCAGGGGCGATGGTGTACCAATCGGATACGTTGCCATAATCCAGACGAGTCACGGCGGTTAATTCACCGTTGATATACAAATCTACATCGCCACCACCGAGTAAGAAGTGAGCAACGCGCAATTGAGCGGTATCGGATTGCGCCATTGTAGGCACAAGAGATAAGGCAAATAGACCAAGCAGGAAAATTGCCAATGTCAGCTTTTTCATAGATTGTTTGCTCCTTATATATGAACTGAAAGCCTGCACATCATTGTAATTTACAATCTTGATATTTGAAATATAGGCAATAGGTACTCTGTTAGAAAAATGATTAAAATTTGTTTACAACCTTGCCTATACAGACCAAAAATGGGCATTCTTGCCCATTTGGATTACTTTTTATGCGCCCAAGTGAGTTGTTCGCGTACTTGTAAATCGGTGTGGCGGATTTTCATGGCGAGGTCGGCGGCTAAATTTCGCATGAGCCGATACCCAAGTTGGGGATAGGTATCACACAATAACATTAATTTATCGCGTGGGATGACGATGAGGTGCGTATCTTGTTGGGTACACCGTGCGCCTGCCGAGCGTAGTCCTTGATCGACCAGCGAGACTTCGCCGAAAGATTGCCCACGTCGTAACACAGCAATCGTATGTGACCCTGTGCTAGGTTCTTTGCCAACCAATGAAGGGTCTACTTGAATCCCAATCTCACCACTGGCAATGACATATAATTCATCCCCTGGCGTATTTTCTTCAAAAATAATATCGTTAGCTTGATAATGACGTTCTGTACAAATTGAGGCGATTAATTCCAACTGGGTGTTGGTTAATTCATCAAAAATGTCTGCTTGCTTCAATACATTTACGACAGACATCACGTATCTCCTAATCTTCACATCCAATGGCAAACTGATTATCATTGTAACATATCAGTCTAAACGCGCAACATCATTTTGCGAATTGGAACAATTCTCATGACGAGCATCACGCCCGATGAATGGATATGTATCTGCATTGCCCGACAAGTGACCGACGGCGAAGTGCTGGCACAAGGCATGAACACCCCTCTGGTGATGGCGGGATACATCCTCGCTAAATTGACCCACGCGCCGAATGTCCAATTTGCATCGGCGATCGCACAGGGGATATGCCAAGCATGGAGACCGTTGTCTATCACCCATAACGAAGATTTTTGGTTGCGCGAATCGCTGATGAATGTTGGATTTGCCACCGCCACCAGCGATTTATTGCCCGCCTATGCGCCCAAAGAATTTTTTCGCCCCGCGCAGATAGATAGTATGGGTAATTTCAATAATATTGCCTTTGGCGATTATGCTCGCCCTACATTGCGCCTGCCAGGGGCGGGCGGGATTCCTGATGTGAGTGTGTATTCTAAGCATATCTATCTATACGTCCCGCGTCATTCGCGGGTGACATTTGTCAAGCAAGTAGATTATGTCAGTGGGTTGGGGCATAGCGACCGCCGTAAATGTGGTGCTGGGGCGCGTTATTTGGTCAGCGACTTGGGCGAATTTGATTGGTATAACGGACATATGCGCCTCATTCGGCATCGCCCTGATGTCAACATTGAGCGTATCCGCGCCAAAACGGGGTTTGATTTGCAAATTGCGCCCGATGTGCATCCGATACCCCCGCCAACAGATGATGAATTGCGCCTATTACGCGAGGTGATAGACCCGCTCAACATTCGCAAATTAGAGACACTCGGCGGAGCAGAACGCAAGGCGCTACTCCGCCAGATTATCCAAGCAGAACGGCGCTAATTGTTGATGATGCGCCAATCTTGAATCGTCATAAAGCGGTCTGATGATGTGCCGATAAAACCCAATTGCACCCCAACTACATTTGGGTTAGTGGCATAGGTGAAGATGGGATGATACAACGGAATCGCAATTGCTTTTTGGATGAATTCGCGTTGGAAATTGTGATAAAACACCGTGCGATTTGTGCCATTCACATCACGGCGGGCGCGTTCTAATGCCTCGCTGATGGCGCGGTCATTGATACCACCATAATTTTTGCCATCAGGATATTGCCCTTCGTGCCAGAATGAATACACATCGGGGTCGGCATCGCCCTCTTTGGTCAATTCGACCAACACCGTGTCAAAATCACCACTATCCAGACGACTGTTGAAGGTGTCTACATCCACCGCTTCAACAGTGGCAGTCACATTGAGCGCACGCCATTGCGCCGCCATTTCGTTAGCCAAATTAATCAAGTCGGGTCTATCTATTGTCAGAATGTTGAACCTCAAAATCGGCGTATCGCCACCTGTGCCAAGCCGTTCTGCTACAATGCTCAATTCGGATACAGCGCGGTTAAAATCGGTTTGCCACTGGGCATTGATTTCATCCCCGTAAGCATACGCCCATGATAACGGTGATAATGGGCTATCTGCCCGTACTGCTTTGTTGAACATGGCTTTTTCGACCAAACTGCTACGGTCTAGCCCCATGATGAGGGCTTCACGTACCCGTTCATCCTGAAAATACGAGACGCTCTCTCGCGTCCAGTTGAAGAGTAGTACACCTAAAACCGCTTCGTAACTGGTATAGGGTGTCACCAGAGCGCCAAGTGATAACAAGTCTGGGCGCTCATCGGATGTATGCGTGGCGTACGCATCAATTTCGCCCTTTCGTAGCGCATTCACCACGCTCGCATAATCATCAAACATCTGAAAGCGCACCCGTTCTAACGCATAACCACTCGCACCTTCTGGACGCAGGCGATAATTCGGCGCGACACGCAAATCTATCATACGAATCGTGCTTCCATCGGTGCGAATCGCTTCGAGTTGATACGCCCCTGTGCCGATGGGCGATAAATTAAATGGGTGGCTGGCGAGTTGTGAGGCTGTTGTGCCACGTAGAGCATGTTCGGGCAAAATGCCAATCCGCATCGCTTCGGGGAAGGTTGCGAGGGGTTGCGCCAACCGAAAACGCAACAAATGGTCATTCACTTTTTGCACTTCAACGGTGCGCCAAAACGCGCCGAGCGATTCATCACCATCAAAATCGGGCGATTGCAATAACGAGATGGTATAAACCACATCATCCGCCGTGAATGGTGTGCCATCTTGCCATAAGACATCATTTCGCAAGATAACCATGTATTCCAGACCGTCAAATGCTACCGCCCACTCTTGCGCCAAATTGGGACGAATTTCGCCATATTGATTAATTTTGGTCAATCCCTCAAAAATGAGCGATGTGATGTCATTATCCACAGGGTTGAGGCTGGCATACAACGGATTAAGCCGACTCACACGTCCAACAAGCCCTTCGCGGTAGGTGATGATGCCGTCTGTGGTCGGCGCGGATGAATTATCTACCATCACAGGTTGCGTGGGCATATCGGTAGGGATGGATGTGGGCGCGAGGTCTGCCGATTGCGTGGTCGGTTGTGATGTCGCCGTGGGGGATGGGGCAGGGGTATTGGGACGGGTGAGGATGAAACTGGCTACAAATAGAATGATTGCAACAATCAACGCGAGCAGTTGCCAACGGTATTCTTTCATCAGATTTTGACCTTTGGTGAGGGAAATAAGGGTTATCATGGGATGGATACGAGGACGCGCAGAAGCGCGTCCGTACAAATTATCTCAACATCATCCCCATGATGGGGTAGTGATTAGCTGGCGACGGCGTTGGTGATAACAGATAAAATGCAAATCACCAAAAACGCGACCGAGATGCCAACCGTGATGTTGAACAGCGTCTTTTCGAGTCCGCGACGGGTACGGGCAATGCCACCACCCGCATCACCCATCAAACTCCCCAACGCGCCACCTTTGACTTGGAGCAGGATGAGGATGATGAGGACAGCCGATAAAACAATCGAAGCAATCTGAAATGCGACACCCATTATGTTTATGTTCTCCTCAGAAAAAAAATAGCCTTATGGCTATGCTATTATCCAAATGGTGTATCCTGTAATCATAACATGCCCCGCGCCTCTTGAAAACCCACGTTTGGCGGGCGATTATAGGGTCAAAACAAAAGGACGGCATTTTGCCGTCCTTAAGATTATATATCAGGGTGTTTCTGCCGCCTCTGTGGTGGCTTCTGGTGTGATCTCGACCTCAAATTCGGTGGGGTTCACATTGCCTGATAGCAAAAATTCAATCGCCGCATCGAGTTGTGGGTCTTTGCCCAATTCTGCCAGTTGCTGGTCATTATTCACGCGGATGATAATATCGGGTGTGACACCATTGCTTTGAATCGAATTGCGATTGGGAGTCAACCATTGGGCAATCGTCAGACGCACACCGCCCCCGTTGGATAAATTGCGGAGTTGTTGCACTGTGCCTTTGCCGAAGGTCGTCTCGCCGATGATGGTCGCCAAACCATAATCTTGAACTGCGCCTGCCACCAATTCAGATGCGCTGGCACTGCGTTCATTCACCAAAAAGACGATCGGTACGGTGATATTGGCAAAAGAGCCGTCACTTTCAAATGTGATTTCTTCGCCGTTGCCGAATACTTCGTGCAAAATCACACCGCCATCAGGAATAAACGCGCTACCGACTTCTATGGCGCTGGTGAGCAACCCGCCCGGATTGTTGCGGACATCAATAATCAGCCCATTTAACTCGTTCACATTCATTTGGGCGAGTGCCGCATCAATTTGACCGCGTGTGCGTTGGTTAAAATCGAAGAAACTGATGTAACCAATGTTATCTTCTAAGACCTCAGAGAACACGCTTGGAATTTCAAATCGTTCACGGACAATTTCAAATGTGAGTTGCTTATCGCCCCGTTCAAATACGATGACGACCGTTGTGCCTGCCGGACCGCGCACGCGGGTTACAAGATCGGTTTGGCTCATACCACGCACGTCTACACCATCCACCGAGATGAACACATCGCCCGGACGGACTCCCGCTTTTTCGGCGGGACCGTTGGGCAACACATCGGCAATTTCGATGATGCCCGCTTCTAAATCGCTACGGATAATCGCGCCGATGCCTTCCATGTCTCCGCTAAAACTATCACTAAATGATGTGAACGATTCAGGATTCATGTAACCACTATATTCATCTTGGAGCGCATCCACCATGCCCGCGAGTGCGCCGTCAATCAAGACCGACATATCCACTGGTTGGTTGACATAATTGTCTTTGATGTATTGATATTGCTCGTAGATGACGAATAATTCCGCTTGGGCTTCATCGGGGATGCGTTGATTTTGGGCTTGGAGTATCAATAATTGATTTCCAAGTAAAAATCCTGCTACGAATAACACAAACGCGATGATGAATAATCGAATTTGGATACGCGGTGTGAAAAGGGGTGATTGTTTATTCATAGGTTATCCTTTTTAACGTTCCACAATCATGTTGGATAAATATTCAAGTGCGGCTTTGAGTTGTGTATCTTGGTTATTGGTGATCATGTCTCTGGTCAGGATGACTTCGATATCGGGCGTGATGCCAATATCGGTGATCCATGCGCCATTCGGTGTCAGCCAACGGGCGATGGTATAACGCAAGCCACCGCCATTTCCGAGCGGTGATTGTAATTGCACTGTGCCTTTGCCAAAGGTTGTCTCGCCGATGATGGTCACGGTGCCATTATCTTGCCATGCGCCTGCCACCAATTCGGATGCGCTGGCGCTGTTGCCATTCACCAAGACCACGACTGGAATATCTGCGCCGACATGTCTCGCATTGGCGACATATGGACGGACAGTATTATCTTCTAAAATTTGAATCCCTTGTCCATCCCGAATTTCAAAACGTTGGCGTGTCCCATCACCAAATTCCTCGACCAACACCACACCCTCTTCGAGGAATAAACCCGCAATTTCGACCGCCGCCGAGAGATACCCGCCCGGATTATCGCGCAAATCGAATATTAAACCATTCAGACTATCTACATCCAACGCATCGAGGGCTTGGTTGATTTTCTCACGCGCATCCGATGAAAATTGCGCTAATTTGATATAACCGATGTTGCCATCCAAGACCTCATATTCCACATTCGGAATTTCGATTCGGGCGCGTTCTACGGTGAATGTTAGGGTTATATCGCCTCGTTGGATTTCGATGTCTACCGTTGTGCCTGCGGGTCCACGCACTCGTGAAGATAATTCCAGATACGTCATGCCTGTGACATCTTCACCGTTCACAGTCACAAAAATATCACCTGCCTGCAATCCAGCGCGTTGCGCGGGGGTGTTGTTTAAGACATTCATAATTTCGATGCGCCCGTCATCATTTTCCGAGATGACCACCCCGATCCCTTCAATAGACCCCGATAAATTCTGGTTCACGAATGGAAAATATTCGGGTTCAATGTAATTGGTGTAGGGGTCGTCTAAGACCTCGACCATACCTTTAATTGCCCCGTCTATCATGGCTTCGGTGTCTAAATCATCAATGTATTGGGCTTCTAAAATATCGTAGACATCAAATAAGGTGGTGAATAAATCACTGGTACGTGATTCTTGGGCGATGGCTGGTTGCACAGGGTTATGTGTGCCAATGACATACCCCAACCCAAATGCCACTAAAATCAAACTGATGGTTACTATCCGACTCAAACGCATTGTCACTATCCGCCTCTCAAATGTTCTAACACATCATTTGTATGCTATAATTATCCATAGTAGCACTATTTCATGAGTTCTCAAAGAGGGCTGATTATGCCATTGAATAGACGACAGATTTGGGACTATTGTCTGAGCAAACCTCATGCAGTCGAGGATTATCCCTTTGGTGATGACACATTGGTGTTTAAGGTTGGCGATAAACTCTTTGCATTGATGGGCATTGATATTGAAGCAGAAGAACATGAACCGCGCATCAACCTGAAATGTGACCCCACATTGGCGATTATCTTGCGCCAAACCTATCCAAAATCGGTGTTACCGGGTTATCACATGAATAAAACCCACTGGAACACGGTGGTATCCAACGGCATCATCCCCGACAACGAAATCAAAGACATGATAGACCATTCGTATGACCTCATCGTCAAAAGCCTGACCAAAAAACAACGGGCAGAACTCGGTTTATGACGCGATTTATCCGTTTAGACGAAGCCACGCAACACATCACCGATAAAACCGTTTTGGCGGTCGGTGGCATGACATTGTATCGCCGTCCGATGGCGTTTATCCGCGCTTTGTTGAATCGAAATTTGCGTCCCCAACACATAACCCTGCTCAGTTTTACGATGGGTTTGGAATGTGACATCTTGGTCGGTGCGGGGTGTGTGGATGCGATACGGACGTGTTATTTCGGTCTGAGCGAATTCGGACTCGCGCCCATGTTCACCGAATTCGCCCAATCTGGTCGGATTCGCGTCATCGAAGAGACCGAAGCCAGTTTGGTTTGGGGGATAAAAGCCCAAACATCAGGCGTATCGTTCTTGCCGTCTACGGCGTGGGTCGGGACAGATTTGCCTCGCTTGCGTCCTGATGTGAAAATGGTGATAGACCCGTACACGGGTGAAACACTGACGGCGTTCCCCGCCATTCCGATAGATGTAGCGGTGATTCATGCCCTCGAAGCCGATAACATGGGCAATGTGGCGATAAACCAAAATTTAGGCATCGATTTAGAATTGGTCTATTGTGCCAAAACGGTCATCTTCACCGCCGAAAAAAAGGTGGAGCGATGCCAAAAATCGGTGGATAGGGTGATTATCCCATCGGCGGGGGTGGATTTTATCGCGCTCGCGCCCAATGGGGCATATCCCACCAGTTGCTATCCATATTATCCGTTAGACGGACTCGCTATCATGGAGTATGTCGAGATGTGTCATGCGGGGCAGTTTGAGGATTATCTACACACATTTTTGAATGGGTCTTGATAGCGCCTGAAAATCGTCCTATACTGATGTTGAACAATCAAATCAATCAGGGGAGTCTGTGCAAACGGGCTGAGAGGGTGTGTATATGCCACACCGACCCTAGAACCTGATGCGGGTCATGCCGCCGTAGGGAGTGTTGAGCTATCTCAGTGATGTTTATGCACCCCTACGCAGGGGTGTTTTTGATTGTGTTACCCGTGCAGGGGCGCGCAAAAGCGCGTCCGTACAGGCGCGAATAATCACATTTATTTTTGAGTAGGAGCGGATTAACAACGTGTATATCCGCCCAAGTATCAGGAGATAGCTATGAAAAAATTACTCTTCCTCATGTTTTTGCTATTCGGGACAGTCGCCATTTCTGCCCAAGAAATACCCACCCTCAAAATCATCACCTATGATAGTTTTTATATCAGCGATGCCGTCATTGACGCATTTGAAGCCGACCACAACGTCACCGTCGAAATTTTACGCCTCGCCGATACAGGCGTGTTGGTCAATGAATCCATCCTCACCGTTGGCAATCCGTTGGGCGATGTGTTGTATGGGGTGGATAACACCTTCCTCAGTCGTGCCTTAGACAATGAGTTATTTATTCCCTACGAATCGCCATTGTTAGCCGATGTGCCAGACGAATTTCAGTTAGATAAGGGCGAATTTCGCGTCACACCCGTCCAATATGGCGATGTGTGTTTGAATTTTGATGCAAGCCAATTCACCGCCGAAACCGCGCCACAATCGTTAGCCGATTTGACCGACCCGCGTTTTGAGGGGATGTTGGTGGTGCAAAATCCCGCCAGTTCATCACCTGGGTTAGCCTTTTTATTGGCGACCATTGCCGTGTTTGGCGAAGAGGGCGATTATACCTACCTCGATTTTTGGTCAGATTTAGCCGATAACGGTGTCTTGGCGGTGGCGGGATGGTCAGAAGCCTATTACGGTGAATTTAGCATCGCGGGCGGGGATTATCCCCTCGTGGTGAGTTATGCTACTAGCCCACTCGCCGAAATATTTTATGGCGAGTTAGACCCCGAAGATGCGCCAACGGGCGCGATTGTCGCCGATGATACCTGTTTCCGTCAGGTTGAATTTATGGGCATCCTCAACGGGACGCAAAATCAAGAATTGGCGCAACAATTCATCGATTTCGCGCTCAGCCCGACTTTCCAAGAGGATATTCCCCTCAATATGTGGGTGTTGCCTGTGAATAGCACTGCGATATTGCCCGATTTATATGTCGAATATGCGACTATCCCCGAAAATCCATTGACGCTCGATTACGCCCTCATCGAAGAAAAGCGCGATGTGTGGTTGCAAGCATGGGCAGAGACTGTTCTACGATGAAAATCATTCTAGGGGGGATAATGTCCCCCCGTCTGTTATATATCATACCCGTCTTTTTTTTGCTCCTATTTTTTTTGTATCCACTGGTGGCGATTTTCGATAGAAGCCTGCGTCCCGATGGAATCGTGCAATTAGAGGGGTTTATGACCCTCATCACCAACTCGTATTATCGAGATACAGTGTGGTTTACGCTGTGGCAAGCCGTCATCTCAACACTGTTGACGTTGATATGTGCTATCCCAACAGCATTTGTATTCACGCGCTATCAATTTCCGTTCAAATCGGTCTTGCTCACATTGGCAACCTTGCCGTTTGTGTTGCCAACGGTGGTGGTGGCAACGGCATTTCGGGCATTGATAGATGATAACGGCGTGTTGAATCAACTCGCCATGACGCTTTTGGCGTTAGATCGCCCGCCGATTCAGTTAGAACGTACCCTGACGATGATTTTCATCGCGCATGTGTTTTATAACTACCCGCTTGCCTTGCGGATGATATACGGGTATTGGGCGAATCAGAGTGGTCGCATCGAAGAGGCGGCGAAACTATTGGGTGCGCGTGGGTGGCGCTTGTGGATCGATATTCGCATCCCCATCATCCGCCCAATGATATGGGCATCTGGATTATTGGTATTCACCTTCACCTTCACTAGCTTTGGCGTGATTTTATTGCTTGGTGGCTTGCGCTATGCCACGATTGAGGTCGAAATTTATAATCAAGCCGTGAACTTATTCAATTTGCCAATGGCGGCGGTGTTATCATCGGTGCAGATGGTCATGTTGTTAGTTGCGCTCAATGTGTATGCCCGTCTACAACGCAATATCACAACTGTGAGTTTGCAAAGCCAAAAAGCAATGGCGCGTAAACCACGCACATCATCAGAATATGTAATCGTTTTCATCACAATTGGTTTTATGGTGCTCTTTTTGCTCGTGCCGTTATTGGCGTTATTTCTGCAATCCGTGACCGATAAATCAGGGTTTACGATGCGTTTTTTCGCCGATTTAGGACAGATTGGGCGCGGGTCTGTGTTTAATGTGCCACCGATAGAGGCGGTCAAAAATTCGGTGATATTTGCCAGCATCACCACGATGTTGGCGGTGATATTGGGTGTGTTATTGGCGATGTTATTGCATACCCAGCGCAAAAATCGGCTTTTTGGATGGTTGGATGCGTTGGTGATGTTGCCACTTGCCACCAGCGCCGTCACATTGGGATTTGGTTTTATCATCGGATTTTCGTCCCCGCCGATGGCGTGGCGGTCTGAATGGTGGCTGATACCCGTCTCGCATACGTTGGTCGCCTTGCCATTTGTGGTGCGGAGCGTGTTGCCCGCCTTACGCGCTATTCCCAAACAAATTCACGAGGCGGGGATGATGCTGGGCGTAGGGGGGTGGGTAAGGTGGTATCGGCTCGAATTGCCGTTGGTCAGCAAGGCGGTCATGGTAGGGGCGATATTCGCTTTTACCGTCAGTTTGGGCGAGTTTGGCGCATCGTTATTCATCGTCCGCAACGATATGCCAACTATCTCGATTGTGATTTATCGCTTTTTGGGGCGGGCAGGCACATACGGGCAGGCACTCGCTATGAGTGTGATCTTGCTCATGGTGAGTGCCATCGCCTTTTGGATATTAGAACGCCTCCGTGCGCGTGGTGTGGGCGAATTTTAACACGTATTCAATACGAGGTGATTTTTTAGGAACGATATACGCTTCGCTAATCGTTCCCTACGAGTATTAGGGGATTGTAGGGGCGAATTAGCGCCACAGGCGCGTATCCACAGGCGCGTATATTCGCCCTTTGTTAATCGTTATTGTTGAATAACGATGGTGCATTTTTGCGGACGGTATCTTCGCCCAATTTATCCACCAATTTTTTACGGAGTTTGGGCGTTTCTTCTGCCCATTTATCGCGCAATTGTTCTTTGGTAGAGGCGCGTGCCGTCCCCGCGGGGGTCATGATGCCACCCGCTACGATGGGCGCTTTGGTGATAACGCGAGTCACATCCCCATGCCCACAATTGGGGCAGGGCGGTGGCGGGGCATCAAACCCATGACGGGCGACAAACCGATGGTCACAATTGGGGCATTTATAATCGTAAGCGGGCATGATTTCACCTCTGTTATTGTTTATCAATCCATTTTTGGCGATATATGCAGATAGCATGATTGTTGTATCTCAAAAACAGGTTGGTATTTTTGAGGGCGGATATACGTTAATCCGCCCGTACACAAGCAAAAATCTATCTAAAATTGTTGCGCCTGTACGGGACGATTAGCGCACAGCGCGTATAACGTCCCTATTCAGTCTACAATTTTATATCTTGATGATAAACCCAAAGTATAAAAATCAGGTTGGTGTTTTTAATCCTCTGTATGCAATTCGAGCAAAATCGCATCGGCTTGAACGGATTGCCCCACGCTAAAACGAATCGCCGAGACGACTCCATCATACGGCGCGATGATACGATGCTCCATCTTCATGGCTTCTAGAATCATCAGCACCGTCCCTTTTTGGACGTGTTGCCCACTTTCGACCTCGATTTTAATCACCTGACCGGGCATCGGCGCACGCAATGACCCCTCGACATGGGCATCTTTTTGCGGAATTGGGAGCGGGTCTTGCCAATCGAGCCGATAGCTTTGTCCATTGGCATGAATCCACCATGTGATTTCATCTGGCGTGATGATGGTGATGGTTTGGCGGTGTCCATCTACGCCCAACAACCAATTATCTCCATCGCGTTTGACTGTCACCGCATGGGTATTATCCCCAATTTGGGCGATGTATCCCGATTTTTGCGGTGTGAGCAAAACGGTTTGGGTCGTATCGCCATACTTAAAACTGTGTTTAATCGGGCGGTAGGCATTGTTGCGCCAGTAGTTTTGTGTATCACTTTTAGCCAGCGATGCGCCTATCCACACACTGATAGGAATATGGGTATCATCGGCTAATAATTCGGGATGCTGGTCTATAAATCCGGTGGTGATATGTCCTGCGATATGATCGGGGTGGGTGATAATGCGCCGTAAAAAGTTGATATTATTCCGCAAGCCCAATAATTGCGTTTGAGCCAGGGCGTAATCCAGTTTACGAATCGCCTCATGCCGATTTTGACCATAGGCGATGATTTTGGCTATCATCGGGTCGTAATAGGGGCTGATGGCATCGCCAGAACGAATGCCCGAATCGACCCGTAATCCGTCTAAATCGGGCGTTGCCCAATGCAAAATATCGCCGATGACGGGCAAAAACTGATTGGCGGGGTCTTCTGCATACACGCGCACTTCGATAGCATGACCGCGTGATGTGGGGTTGAGTGTCGATATATCGAAATTTTCACCCGCTACGCGCAATTGCAATTCGACCAAATCCACACCGAAAATCATCTCGGTGACGGGATGCTCGACTTGTAAGCGCGTGTTCATCTCCATGAAGTAATAGCGTTTTTGGTCATCTAGCAAAAATTCGATTGTCCCTGCGCTGACATACCCCAATTGTTTGCCGATATTGACCGCCGTCTCGCACATTTTGGCGCGTAACGTATCATCTAATGCTGTAGAGGGTGTTTCTTCGACCACTTTTTGATGACGGCGCTGAATGCTACATTCACGTTCACCAAAGGCGATGACATTGCCGTGATTATCGCCAAAAATCTGGATTTCGATATGGCGCGGGTTGGTCACGTATTGCTCTAAAATCAGGGTATCATCGCCGAAGGCTTGTTTGGCTTCACGGCGGGCAGTCCCGATGGCTTCGGGCAACTCTTGGGGACTATCCACACGGCGCATACCCTTTCCACCACCGCCCGCCGAGGCTTTGACCATAATCGGGTAGCCGATTTTTTCGGCGGCGGCAATCAATACCGCGTCAGATTGGTCGGTGTCGTTGTATCCCGCTACGAATGGCACATCTTTAAGGAGCAGTTTGGATTCGCGTTTTTTGCCCATCGCTTCGATCGCCGATGGGGTGGGTCCGATGAATATCAGCCCTGCATCGGCAACCGCTTGCGCGAATGTCGCATTTTCGGCTAAAAATCCGAAGCCCGGATGAATGGCGTTTGCGCCTGTTTGCTTGGCAACGGCGATGATCTTCTCCATCACCAAATAACTTTCGTTGGGGGCGCTCCTGCCGATATGCACCGCCTCATCCGCCATTTCGACCGCGAGGCTATTCGCATCGGCATCTGAATACACGGCAACGGTGCGGATCCCCATTTTGCGACAAGTGCGGATAATTCGACAGGCGATTTCGCCCCGATTGGCAATTAATAATTTGGTTATCATTATGCCCCCTCCACCCAATTGGGTTTACGTTTTTGGATGAATGCCATCATGCCTTCCTGACCCGATTCGCTGGCGCGGAGTTCATCGAGTAAATTGGCACGATAATGGGTTGTCTCTGATGGATGTTTATCTGTCACCTCGAATATCAGGGCTTTACAAGCGGCAAGCGCCTGTGGGCTACATTCGCGGATGTCGGCGAGGATGCTATCGACATAATTATCCAATTCGGTTGGGGCTACGGTGGCGTTGGATAACCCGTAGGTGAGCGCATCATGTCCGTTGAACCTCGCCCCTGTGAGCATCAGACGGCGGGCATGATTTAAGCCGATTCTGCGGATGACATAGGGTGAAATGAGCGCGGGGACAATCCCCAAGCGCACTTCGGGCAACCCAAACGAGGCGGTGGCGCTGGCAATGACAATATCCGCCACGCACACCAAGCCAAAACCACCACCGAGCGCCGCGCCTTCTATTTTGGCGATGACCACCTGTGACGCACGATTGACGGCGTTGAGTAATTCATCCAAGACCGCCATGCGTCCTTCCGCCGTGCCACGAGTCATGATTTCGGCTTGCATCTCTTTTAAGTCACCACCCGCACAAAAGGTATTGCCCGCGCCCGATAGCACAACCGCCCGAATAGAACGGTCATCGCGCAAGGTGGTGAAGGCATCTAATAATTCTGTGACCATTTGTTGATTCATGGCATTTTTCACCTCTGGACGATTCAGGGTGATATAGGCAAATGGCGTTTTCATCTCTATTTTGAGTGTTTCATAGTGTTTATCTGCAATCATAAAAATATCTACTTTCGGTAAAAAATTAATCCCAATCCATATAAAGTAACGCACCCGCCAATGATTTGCCGAGTGTATCTATCCGCAAGGAGCGCGTGCCACCGCCGTCTAGCGCATCGTATAGCACAAAATTGAGCGCCTCGATGTTATCCAATTCATAGCGCACCACATCGCCTTTGACCAGATCGCCAAAATGCGCCTTGACGCGCTCTGCGGTCAGTTTGGATTTGATTTCGGCATATGCTTCGGGTGAACGGGCGATGACGCTGATATTCGAGATATTGCCTTTATCACCCGCCCGCCCGAAAGCGAGATCATATAATTTTTTGCCCATAAAATAATATCCTTTCGTTAGGTTTGTAAGGGCGCAATATATTGCGCCCTTACGGATGGTAAAGATGATATGTTTTACATCAACCGATACAAATTATCATTCACATATAGCACCAACACAGGCGTGTTGTATGTTGGCAATTGTTCGTGTTCTAAATCGCGCCGATTCTGTCTGGCACGCGCTTCGATGACATTGCCATTCAGCGCCGCGAAGGTGTATTCAACCATCACATCATAGCGCCGAAACGATTTGACGGGGTAGATATTGGTCATCATCCCTTTGAGCAATGTGCCTTCGTAGCGTAGGCGTTGATTGGCGCGTTGGGGCAGTATCAACCAAAAAATCAGCATCCACAACACGAGTAACATCAACGCCAAAAACCACAGAAAATCGCTGTTCAGCCCATATACATCTTCAGAATAATGCCCACTCAAGGTTGCGCGATGCGATTGACCGTCTAAATAACGCGCTGTCACCACACTGCCGATAGCCAATTCATCATAAAATACGCGCTCCGTGAGCCGACTGACCTCATGTGTTTCATCGCGGTGGTCGGTGTATTGATACGTGAGGCGATATTGTGGCGAAAAATCGCTTCCCTCAATCGCCTTATCAGTGATAACCGCCATCACTTCGTACTGATTGGGCGGGAATAAGACGGGTAGGGCAGTGATAATCGCCACAATCAGGATGAAAAAGAACATCAGTCGTCGCCAACCGCTTAAAATCGGTTCACGGAGCGATGCCGATTCATCACGGATAAAATCGGCATGATGGGGCGCGATGATGAAAAATGTCTCGCCTTGTGCGGTGATATACGTCATTTATTCTACCGTCATATAATCAATCTGCGTCTGAACATGCTCGCGCCCGATGAGCGTTGCCCACAATCCCAAAATGGCGCGTGGACTGGCGCTAACCGTAGATCCAGATATGCCCATGCCTGCAGGACCGCTCAAGCCGTTGGTCATCATCAGACGTACCGCATTTTTGAGCGTGTCTTCATCATCGGCGGTGAACATCACCCGAATAGCGATTTCTGCGGGGTCATCTGGCAGAGGGGCGATGCTTCCATACAGGCTATTCATCCCCAAATAGCTATAATCAATCCGTTTGATGGCTAAATCTTGCCATGTGGATTCTATCATCTGCTTCATGATATCCACTTTTCGCCACGCTTGTGGATAGCCGACCGTGAAGATGAGTTCGCGCATGTACCCCTCTAAACGTCCCATGACTAATTTGAGTTTTTCGGGGCGTGGTTTGCCTGTTACACCCGTCACTTTGACCTGATTCTCGCCGACTTGCGTCAATTTGAGGGTGGTGAAATCGGCAACGACATCGGGTGTGAGGTAATTCGCAGGATCGTGAATTTCGTAGAGGAGTTGTTCTTTGACGGTATCGGTGTTGACGATGCCCGCCATGTTGGGCGTTTTGGTGATGATGAACGAACCGTCCGCCTCGACATGGGCTATCGGATAGCCTAATTGGTGCAAATCGGTTGCGGGGATAGTGTCTATCACTGCCAAGCTGTTGCCACCTACCACCTGACCCGTACATTCCAACAAATGCCCGCACACGATGCCACTGGCGAGTTTATCCCAATTATCCCACGCCCAACCGTAATGCGCGATAAGCGGTGCGAGATACAAACACGGGTCGGCAACGCGCCCTGTGATGATGATGTCTGCGCCTGCTTTGAGCGCCTCGACAATCGGTTGAGCGCCAATGTAAACATTAGCATTCACCAACATGCCACCTTTTTCAAAGTCGAGCGGTTCACCTGTGTCTAAATTGGTGAGCGGTTCACCTTTGGCGGGCAAGTCGAAGATGATGGGCATCAGGTCATCCCCTGTGACGGCAGCGATTTTCAGCCCGTGTAGTCCTAATTTTTGCGCCGTCTGATATACCATTTTGGCGGCGCTCATGGGGTTTAATCCCCCCCCGTTGGTGATGAGGGGAATTTTACGGGCGAAGGCTTCGGGCAAAATGCTCGAGGCAATCACCCGAATATCGAATGTATAGCCCCGTTCTGGATTGCCCAGACGGTCTTTTTGCAAAATGGCGAGTGTGAGTTCTGCGAGCGCCTCGAAACAGACCACATCTACATGTCCACCCGTAATCATAGGTAAGGCGCGAGTGACATCATCACCATAATAGCCTTGTGCAGAGCCGATACGATACGTCATGATGATTATCCTTTATCTGCCCTTAGCGCGGATTCATATTTTCGAGTTTGGCGATGATACCCATCATCACTTCGTCCGCGCCACCGCCGATAGAGGTCAGGCGTGCATCGCGGAAATAGCGCGAGATGGGGGTCTCTTCCATATAACCCATACCACCATAAAATTGTAAACAGGTATCGGCGACTTCGCGCATCAAGCGACCCGCTTTGAGTTTGCACATCGAGGCGATTTTGGTCACTTGCATATTATCCGCGCCCGATTCGACCAAACTGGCACAATAATAATTCAGTTGACGCGCCGCCTCGACTTCGGTGAGCAATTCGCTCAGTTTGAATTGTATCCATTGGTTAGCGATGAGGGGTTTGCCGAAGGCACGTCGTTCTTGGGTATATTGAATCGTTTTGCGGATGAAATATTCCGCGCCAGCCACCCCGCCTAATGCACCAACCAGACGTTCCACTTGGAATTGTTCCATCTGATAATAAAATCCCATGCCTTCTTCGCCGATGCGATTTGATACAGGCACGCGCACATTTTCAAATGTGAGTAAGGCGGTGTCACTGCTATGATTGCCTAATTTCTTCAATTTCTTGCTGACGCTAAACCCCGCTAAATTAGTTGGGACGACAATCAACGACATGCCCTGATAACCTTCGCCAGATGATGTACGGGCTAATAAACATAACCAATCGGCTTGTGTGCCGTTAGTGATATAGAGTTTGCTCCCGTTGATGACGTATTCATCCCCATCGCGTTCTGCGCGGGTGCGTATGGATGCCACGTCCGACCCCGCATCGGGTTCGGTGACGGCAATGGCGCACACCATATCACCTTTAATGGCAGGGGTAAGATATTTACGCTTCAGTTCATCCGAGCCGTGTTTGGCGAGGGCAGGGGTCGCCATATCGGTCTGGACGAAGGTCGCCATGGGGATGCCCGCCGCGCCACATTTCGCCAATTCTTCTGCCAACACCACTGTGTACCAAATATCCGCGCCTGCACCACCGTATTCTTCCGGATAATTCAACCCCAAAAAGCCGAGATTGCCCATCTTTTTGAAGATGTCGTGTAATGGGGCGATTTCTGCCTCTTCCCATTCATCCACATGTGGGACGAGTTCTTTCTCGACAAAACTCCGCACCGATTTCCGAAACATCTCGTGTTCGGGCGTGAATGGATTGTAAAAATTGATTTTTGTTTCGTGTGCCAAAACCATTTTTAACGGTACTCCTCATTAAAATTATCAATTGTTTAATTAATTAGGGGCATCAAAAAAATGATGCCCTCATCAAATTGCGACCTCATTATTTTACCGCCAAATGGCGCGAATGCCCAATCGTCTACATCCTAAAATTGCCATAGCGGGGTGCGCCCTCGCTGACCCAATCACGGTTGTAACTCATCGAAAGCCCAACGGTGAGCGCCATGCGTGTGTCGCGGGGGTCTATCAGACCATCATCCCACAGGCGTGCTGTGCCGAAATAGGGGTCAGATTCTTCCTCAAATTTTTGGCGTACCATCATCTTCATAAATTCGATTTGTTGCATATCTGGTGTTTCGCCTTTGCTTTTGGCGGATGATTCTTGCACAATTCCCAACACGCCCGCGGCTTGTTCCGCGCCCATGACGGCAGTGCGACTTGTGACCCATGCGAAAATCAGACGTGGATCGTATGGGCGACCACACATGGCATAATATCCCGCGCCATACGCGCCACCGATTAAGACGGTGAATTGGGGAACGGTGCTATTGGCGACGGCGTTAATCATCAGGCTACCGTGTTTGATGATGCCCCCCTCCTCGTATTTCTGACCCACCATGAAGCCCGTGATATTTTGTAAATAAATCAGAGGGGTACGGCTATGATTGCACAGTTGGATGAATTGGGCGGCTTTTTGGGCGCTTTCTGAGAATAAGATGCCGTTATTCGCCAATATGCCGACAGGGTAGCCGTTGATATGAGCATGTCCACACACCAGTGTGTTGCCATAATCGGGCTTAAATTCAAAGAAGCGCGAACCATCCACAATACGGGCAATCACTTCGCGCATATCCAACGGCTTGCGGATGGTATCTATCGGCACAATGCCCAACAATTCATTGGGGTCATATGCAGGTGGTTCTGGAGCGCGTAAATCGGACGGGGAAAATTTGCGCCAATTGAGTGTGCCGACAATATTGCGCCCAATCCGGATTGCATCGGCATCATCTTCGGCGACATAATCCACCAAACCCGAAATACGAGCGTGCATATCTGTCCCGCCGAGCGCCTCTTCTTCGACTTCTTCACCCGTTGCCATCTTGACCAATGGCGGACCGCCCAAAAATGCCATTGCTTTATTGCGGACGAACACAGTGAAATCGGATAACCCAGGCACATACGCCCCGCCTGCGGTGCTATTGCCGAATACCAACGAAATTTGCGGGATGCCCGCGCCACTCATCCGCGCTTGGTTACAAAAACCTTTGCCACCAGGCACAAAAATATCGGCTTGATGGGGTAAATTTGCCCCACCTGATTCGACCAGATAGATGGTGGGTAGCCGATTGGTGCTGGCGATTTCTTGAGCGCGGAGCGATTTTTCGAGCGACATCGGATAGGTCGTCCCACCTTTGACGGTGGCTTCGTTGGCAGAAATCATACATTCCACCCCGTTTACGATGCCGATGCCTGTGATGACCCCTGCACCGGGCGCTTCATCATTATACATGCCATATGCGGCGAGTGTACTGAGTTCTAAAAACGGAGTGTTGGGGTCTAGGAGCAATTCGACACGTTCACGCGGGAGCAATTTACCCCGTTCAATATGGCGTTGGCGGGCGCGTTCACTGCCACCTTGCCGCACTTTGGCTTGGCGCTCGGCGAGTGTTTTGAGTAATTGACAATTATGGTCATAGTTGGCTTTATAGTCTGGGTCGTTGGTGTTGATTTTGGATTGTATTTTGGTCATATACAAAACTCTTTTCCTCAAAAATAAATAAAATTGTGCATTCCTGTCCCCAATTTTTGGGGGAATTATAGCGTTTTTTTCGCTTGACTACTCTTTAGGCTAATATTATACTCATTTTATCTGTTTGTATGGATGATGTCCAAAACCTAATGACACAAATTTGTCAATTACAAGCCATGTGTAATCATAAACCCTCTAAAGGGCATATATCAGTTTCTGCATTATGCCACGCTCCACCCCAATAATCCCCCTCAGTTAGCCAACCAAACATAATTTGTTTCGCTGATATTATCTTATCTATCAATCTTGGAGTTGGAGAATTTCTTATGGTGGCGATTCGCCGTATGTTGATTGGTGCGCCTTTGGCAACAGACCAAGCCATTCATCAACGATTATCAAAACCCAAAGCATTAGCTGTATTTAGTTCGGATGCGTTATCGAGTACATCCTACGCCACAGAAGCCATTTTATTGGTGTTGATTGGTGTGGGTGCGGGCGCATTGGGCATTTCGTGGCCCATCGCACTGGGCATTACCGCGTTGTTAATTATCGTTGCGTCTTCATATTATCAGACCATCCACGCTTATCCAAATGGGGGTGGGGCATATATTGTCGCCAAAGATAATTTAGGCACGTATCCGGGTCTTGTGGCGGCGGCATCATTATTGATTGATTATATCCTCACGGTTGCCGTGAGTGTGTCGGCAGGGGTGGCGGCGTTATCATCGGCTATCCCTGCTACGAGCGATTTTCGTGTCCCGATCGCGTTGTTGATTATCACCTTCATCACCCTGATGAATTTGCGTGGTGTAAAAGAAAGTGGCACATTCTTCTCAATTCCCACCTATGCTTTTGTAGTCGGTATTTTTAGCATGATTGCTGTTGGGATATTCCGCGTGTTGACGGGCAACGTTCCTGCGCCACTCGAAGAACAGGTCATTGTCCATGATCTTTCGACTGCCACCAATGGCTTGACGTTATTCATCTTGCTACGCGCATTTGCCGCGGGTTGCACGGCGCTGACAGGGATTGAAGCTATCTCTAACGGCATTCCCGCCTTCAAGCCCCCCGAAAGCCGTAATGCAGGTCAGACATTGATTATCATGGTCGCTTTGTTGGGGTCTATGTTCGTTGGCATCACCTTTTTGGCGAATTACTACCCGATTCATGTTGAACATCACATGGAGACGACCGTTTTGTCGCAGATTGCGGGTGAAATTTTTGGGCAGGGGAGTATTTTATTCTACTATATTCAATTTTCCACCTTGCTGATTTTATCATTGGCGGCGAATACGGCGTTTGCAGATTTTCCCCGATTGGCATCACTCATTTCCAGCGATCGCTATCTGCCACGCCAACTACGTAATTTTGGTGATAGATTAGTGTATAGCAACGGGATTATCGTTTTATCGGCAATAGCGGGCATTTTAGTCATCATTTTTGATGCGCGTGAACACAATTTGTTGCCGTTGTACGCCGTGGGTGTATTCACCAGTTTCACGCTATCACAATCGGGCATGGTGGTGCATTGGCTCAAAGAACGCGCTAAACCCGACTTTAAGATGAATAGTGGTTGGGCGTTCCGTTTAGGCTTAAACGCTTTTGGTGCAATATGCACCTTTATTGTCGGCATTGTGTTGCTCGTCACCAAATTCGCCGAAGGTGCGTGGCTGGTGATGGTCGCGGTGCCGATTTTGATTAGCATGTTCCTCGCTATCCATAATCATTATAACGAAGTAGCGAAATCGTTGACGCTCGATGGCATCAAACGCGGGCGCTTTATGCCACCCCGACAAAAACGCAATCATATTCCGATGGTGGTGCTGATGAATAGCCTCAATCGGTGTTCGTTACAGGCGCTTGAATATGCTCTGAGCGTATCGGATACGGTGCGTGTGTGTATTGTCAGCGTAGATCCTGCCGATGTGGAACGTTTGCGACAAAAATTCAGAGAAGTTCAACTCGATCCCGATTTAATTGATGTTGTCCCATCACCTTATCGGGAAGTGGGTAAGCCATTGATTGATTACCTGCATAAAGTAGATGAAAAAAGCACCATCAAAATTCCAACGATGGTGGTGTTGCCTGAATTTGTCGTGAGCAAGTGGTGGCAACGTTACTTGCATAACGGCACGAGTATCGCCATCCGTGAGGCGCTGTATCATGACCAGATTGCACGCGGAAAGGGTAGACCGATCATCAGTGTGCCGTATCGGATTGGCGATGCGTTGTATCAACCTGAAATGGTTGTTATGCCACCCCCACCATCTTTCGATTCTGTAGACTTGGCGGCGTTGGTGAATCAAGATGATGTCGAAGAAGATGAACCTGCCTATAGCCTGCCGACAGAATTGCCACCCATACCATCATCAGATGAACCCAAACCGCAATAAGTTTGACCAACAGGGCGCTCATCGGGCGCTCTGTTTTCATTGAAGTGGTTGCGAGAATGGGTCGGTAACGGCTATAATGCAAGCATGTGATCAGGAATACGCATCATAAGGAAAGGGATTGTTGTTATGGATTTCAAAGATTTTGCGGCGAAGATGAAAGAAAAAAAGGGGCAAGATGCCGATATATCCGCACAAAAACCTTATGATTTTGCCGAAGCCTATCGCCTGCGTGCCAAGATGATGGGCGTGTTATTGCGCGATGCTCGCATGAGCGCCGCCCGCACCATAGACGATTGTGCGCGATTGTTGCATGTCACCCCACAACAAATTGAGAGTTGGGAATTTGGTGATGATTCGCCCAGTTTGCCTCAATTGGAATTATTGGCATATTATTTAGATGTGCCAGTCAGTCATTTTTGGGGAATGCAGACCTCAACAATTAATCGTGCCGAAAGTGAGCATATCCAACCCGAATATATCTCGTTGCGTAACCGTATGGTGGGCGCGTTGTTGCGTCAGGCACGGGATGAAATCAAGCTGTCGCTCGAACAAGTGAGCCAACAAACGCAGATTGATGTCGCCACATTGAGCGCATATGAATTGGGTGAGTATCCCGTGCCGATGCCGATTTTATTAACCCTTTCGGATATATATCGTAAACCCCTGAATCACTTTTTAGAGACGAGCGGGCAAATTGGCGAATTATTGGCACTGCGTGAGGCATGGAAACATTTTATGCAATTGCCCGAAGATGTGCGTGAATTCGCGGCAAATCCGTTGAATATCGGTTTTATTCATATTGCCGTCTTACTCAGCCAAATGCCAGCAGACCGTCTGCGACAAGTCGGCGCGAGCATTCTCGATATTACCATGTAATAATTACCGAAAGGACGTGATGATGAGTGATGATGTGAAGGCGATTCAAGAACGCGGGGTCAAGTTATATCAACAACGCGATTACGAAGCGGCTATCAAATTATTTCGCCAAGCCCAAGAAGGATACGATAACACCAAACAAGCCGATATGGTCGCCGAGATGAAAACCAATGTGGGGTTATCGTATCGTAGTTTAGGGCAATATCAACTCGCTTTAGATGAGATGCAATCTGCCTTACACACGTTTCAAGAATTGGGTGATTCGCTCCGCACGGCGCAAGTTTTGGGTAATATGGGCGGGGTGTACCTCGAAATGGGCGATAAAGAACAGGCGTATGTGTGTTATCGCCAAGCGGCAGATACCTTTTTAGAGATTGGCGAAAAAAAAATGTATGGCGAGACGCTCTTAGCGATTGCACGGATGCAATTCAAAGATGGCAAAATCTGGACGAGCGCCGCCACCTATGAAGTGGGTCTGGAAAACATCGAAAAATTATCGTTGGGGCAAAAATTTCTTAAACGTTTATTCAAGGTCAAAAATCGTCTGTCTGGGACGGGTATAAGCTAAATTATCGGATTGGATACATGAAAATGACATTCTTCCGCCATCATGACCTCATGGTGGCTTTATTTTGTCTGTTAGCCAGTCTCTATTTTGGGGTCTATAGCGGACGACATAGCTTTAATGATGAATTACAGATGTTTGATACCACAGGTAGCATCGTCGATTTTGGCGACACCAAATACGATGTTGCGATGTGGTATGTGTGGGGTAATTACGGGCGCATGGGGCAAAATATCGATGAATTATATCCTCTCATCTCATCGCCGATAGAACCCGTTTTAAGCACATCGGCTGTACCCCTCTATTGGCTCGCCAATCAAACTGACCGTATTGGTTTGCTCCATGCCACCTTTTTGTTTAACATTTTTATTGGAGCAGGGGCATGTGTGCTATTTTTTATGTATGCACTGGTATTGGGCTATCGTGACCGTGTGGCGCTCGTTGGTGCATTGCTGTTGGGGACATGTACCGTCTTATTCCCGTATACTAAAACATTTCTACGCGAGCCACTCGCTTTATTTTTGGCGTTGTTGACCGCGCTCATGGCGGAACTGGCGTATCAACAACCGCGTATACGCCTCAAAATTGGTTATGGGGTAGGGGTAGTCGTATTTTTCATGCTCGGATTTTTCACCAAAGAATCCAACCTCATGCTATTGCCGATGATGCTATTTTTCATCATCCCCAAACTGAAATTCGATAATAAACGCTTCATCCGACTCGGTGATGGATTATTTATCCTGAGTATCATCGCGCTTTTGCTGATGATATACACACCGCTGATGCAGGTTATCATCCCCGAACCGTTTATTTCGAGTGGCTATGTCATCTCGGCGGAATACATCCCAACCGCGTTACATAGTTATTTATTGAGCCTCAATGCGAGTTTATGGGGGACATCGCCGATTTTGTTGCTGGCGATCATCGGTGGCTGGTGGCTCATCCAAACGGGGCAACGCCGTTTAGTATGGGGTGTTTGGATAGGCGTATTGGGCATGGTGGTCGGTCATGCTGTCACCACAGAACGGCATTGGTTTGCTGGGGCAACCTTGCCACCGCGTTTTATCATCCCACTCATCCCGTTTGTGATGCTGTTGATATTGCCCGTGATTGATCGCTTGCTCGCTAAACTGCCCAAATGGTTAATCATCATCACAGGCGGGTTAATTGCCGTTAGCTTATATTCCCAATTCATCCATGTGGCGTTTGATTGGCGCTTATATCCCAAATTATTGCCCCCAGAATCGAACCAACTCACGACATGGCTACCCAGTTTGAATCTGCTTCAATACTCGCGTCCTGTGTTGATGACGCAATTGTTTGGCAATACCCCGCTCGATATGGCGTGGATTCGCACCCAGAATTTATTTATCCCGCTTGTGTCGGTGATGATTGGCATATTTGCAAGTCTGGCGCTCATCTATCGGCGCACAAAGGGCTTGAGTTTGGTGATAGGCTTAATCATTCCGATGATTTTGATGTTCATTGGCGGATTAGCCACAATTTTTGATGACCCCGACCATTTTGGCGATAAGCAAGCGTTACACGCTGTTGGTCAAATTTTAGATGAGCAAGAAACCGAAGGCGATATTTTGCTCCTCAACGACCCTGTTTATGTGCCATTTTTCTTGAATTATCGCCCATTTGACCATGTTCGCGTGGTATCGGTGCAATCATCGCCCGGTGAACGCGCCAGTTATGAACAAACGCCATTGGTTATCTCTGACAATGTGCTAGATTTGCTCGCTCCCAACGCCACCGATTTAATTGATGCGGTGATGGTGAGCCGTCCGCGTTTATGGGTGCTGATGGATACCAGCCCGTTTTTAGGCTGGTCGATTCGCCCACTAGAACGCTACCTGAGCCAATATTATTATCTCATCCGCGAAGTGCCTACGGGTACAGATGATGCAACCGTGCGTTTACTCGAATATGCCACGACTCGCGCCCCCAATCCGCAAAATCCGCCTGAATTTGTCACTAATTTTGTGTTTGATGGTCACTTGCGCCTCGATGGATTCACGCTTCCTAGTGGCAATACCTATCCACAGGGCGGTATTTTGCCCATATCGCTCACATGGTCGCAGAATCATTTCATCCCATACGATTATCGTATCGCGTTATTTTTAGCCGATGAAACTGGATTTATCCGCGCACAAGGGGCAGATAGCGCCCCAATGGGCGGATTTATGCCCACCAACACATTCGATGTTGGCACGACTGTCCAAGATAATCGGGCGTTACGCCTGCCTGCCGATTTGCCCGATGGCACGTATCAATTGTTTGTGAAGGTGTATTATTTTGGCGATGATGGCGCGTTGATGAATGGCGTTTTGGCTGATGGTGAAGATATTGCTGTATTGCCGATTGCTATCATCATCAAACGTTAAGGCTTTGGTCTTATATGGGATATAGATTTGGGTTACAATCGTGAAGTGTATTTAACTCAATTATGGCATTAGGTGATTATGTCGGCTGAATTTGTCATTCAATCTCGCTATAAGACCAATTTTTCAAATCCTGCGCGGTTTATTTTATCACATGTATCCCGTCATCCGTTGATGATTATCACCTTGCTCATTGGCGCGTTTAGCAATGCCGCCCTTGCCGCCGCCATTCCGTATTATACAGGTATCGCGTTTAATGCGTTCACGGCGCAAAATCCGTTATTGCAGACGGTCACTTTACAATTTCCGTATGTCGCGCCAACCCGTTGGGCGATGGATATGGCATTTTTTGTCGCCATGATGATTATCGTGTCGCAATTGATACGCGCCGTGTTACAACTGATGCGGAACGCCTCGTCAGAGACCTTCGGGCAACGCATAGAGCGCGATGTGCGCGATAAATTGTATGCCAGTTTATTGGGTAAGAGCATGACATTTCATGATTTGATGCCTGTCGGCGAAATTATGGCGCGTGTGACCAATGATGTGCGCGAACTCAATTTTTTCATGAATCCGGGTGTCAATTTGTTGTTGGGATCGGGGATGTTTTTGCTTATGCCGTTGGTCGGAGCGCCCCTGATACATCCCGATTTGTTTTGGATACCGTTTATTTTTGTGATTTTGCATAGCATTATTCAATATCGGTATGTACGCCAGATGCACCCTGTCGCGCAAAGTGTACGCGCCAGCTTTGGGCGCATGAATGCCCGCCTCGCCGAGACGATTGACGGGTTACAAGTCGTCAAGGGTGCGGCACAAGAGGCGCGTGAGCGCGAAAATTTTAATGCTTCTGCCGATGCCGTTCGCGATTATTTCATCAAGCAAGGCAAAATCGAGGCGCAATATTTATCGAACCTGTTGTTTGGATTGGCGATTGTCGCCTCGTTTATTCATTCTGCCATTTTGTATCAACAAGGATTTATCCAAGTAGGGGATATCGTTGCGTATACCACGCTGATCGGGTTATTCGGCTTTCCTGTGTTCACATCGCTCAATTCGCTATCGCGGTTGGCGTTGGGATATGCCAGTGCCGGACGCATTTTGAATATCATCAATACCCGCGCTGATTTAGACCAAAATGCCAACGGCTATCGTGAGCCTATCAAAGGCGAGATTCGCTTTGAAGGGGTCGATTTTGCCTATACGACTGATTCTGGATTGGTGTTGCAAGATATATCGTTTAGTATCGCGCCCAATAAAACGCTGGCGATTGTCGGTCAAACGGGATCGGGCAAAAGCACGATATCGAAATTGATAAACCGCACGTATGACACCAACAAAGGGCGTATTTTGATTGATGGGGTCGATGTGCGTGATTGGGATTTGGCGGCGTTGCGCTCACAGATTAGCATTATCGAACAAGATATTTTCTTATTTAGTCGGACGATTTCAGAAAATATCGCCTTTGGCAAGCCCGATGCCACCCAAGCCGATATTGAAGATGCCGCCAAAAAAGCGCAAGCGCATGATTTCATCATGAGTTTTCCTGAAGGGTACAACACAATTATCGGTCAACGTGGTGTGACACTCAGTGGTGGTCAGCGCCAACGGATTGCGTTATCTCGTGCATTTCTTACAAATCCGCCAATCCTGATTTTAGACGATAGCACCAGCGCGATTGATAGCGCCACTGAAGATAAAATCCAACGCGCCATCTGGACGGCATCACAAGGTCGGACAACGGTGATTATCACCCATCGGCTCTCACAAATTCGTTGGGCAGACCATATCGTGGTGTTACGGCGTGGTCGCGTGGTGGCGCAAGGGACGCATGATGAATTGCTCGAATCCTCCGAAGCGTATCGGCGCATTTTCGCCAAATACGAAGGCGCAATCGAAATCGCCAAATAAAATACTGACGTTTTTTAGGCAATAAATATGATGTCTATCTGTAAGGGTGCAATAGGTTGCGCCCTTACCATCAAAATCCCCTCTAAAATCCATAACACATCTCTATCGTAATTTGCACAATGCGATTGTGACTTTTTTCCTATTCGGTTTTACATCTCCATTTTTTGTTAAAAATTCACGAAAAATGTATCGATAATTTGGCTAAAACCCAACTGTGGCATTGTTTAAGGTTGGCATAAACTACCAATCGAATATCGTGACTCTCTTAAATCGTGAATTGTAGGGATACGTATGAACAAAACCACAAGAAAAATTCGTCGTAGTTTATTAGCCTTATTCATCGGGACACTTGTGTTGACGGTTGCCAGTGTGGTGAGCGCCCAAGAAGCGACACCCGAACCAGAACCTACACCAGAAGTCGTAGTTACAGAGGATACATTCGCCGTAGATACCACTGAAGCATCAGAAGAATTCACCGAAATGGTTGAAGAGATGGTCGCTGAGCCGACTTTAGCTGATGCGATGACAGCTATCGCCGAAACCAACGTTGCTGTGAATACACTTTGGGTATTCATCGCAGGCTTTTTGGTCTTTTTCATGCAAGCGGGTTTTGCGATGCTCGAAGCGGGTCTGATTCGCCAAACGGGTGTTGTAAACTCATTGCTCGAAAACTTTGCCGATGCCATTATCACGGCGATTAGTTTCTGGGCGGTCGGTTTTGGTATTGCTTTCGGCACGAGCGCCGGCGGATTCATCGGGACGGATAACTTTTTCTTGGCGAAAGCCTTTGAAATTGTCAGCAGTCCAGATGGGGCGACTGTAATCTATAAGATGATGGGCGATGCCAACGAAGCGATGGGCTGGACGGGTTTAACGGTGTTGTCGTTCTTCTTCTTCCAATATGCCTTTGCCGCTACTGCTGGCACAATCGCCACAGGGGCGATGGCAGAACGTACCGATTTTATCGCCAAAATTATCTACACCATCGTTGTTGGGGCATTGATTTATCCTGTTGTTGTACATTGGATTTGGGGCGGTGGTTGGTTGGCGACACTCGGCTTCTGGGATTTTGCGGGTAGTACTGTTGTTCATGCCACTGGTGGTATTGTTGCTCTTGTTGGTGCTTGGATGCTCGGACCGCGCCCGAATCGTAAATTTGGCGAATTCCCGCCACCCCACAATTTAGCATTAGCCACACTCGGTACGATGATTTTGTGGCTCGGCTGGTATGGATTTAACCCTGGCTCGACACTCGTCATGGGTGATGGTGGCTTGGTCGGTTTGGTGGCGCTCAACACAACAATCGCCGCTGGTGCTGGCGCGATGGTCGCCCTATTTATCGTGTATTTCCGCACAGGTCGCTGGGATTTGACCTTCACCCTGAACGGCTCACTGGCTGGTTTGGTGGCTATCACTGCTCCATGTGCATTTGTGTTGCCAGGATCGGCGGCGGTGATTGGCGCGGTTGCGGGTGTGCTGGTCATTTTGGCAGTCGAATTTATCGAGTCGCTCAAAATTGATGACCCCGTAGGTGCATTCGCCGTACATGGTGCCAATGGTATTTGGGGGACGCTCGCTATTGGATTGTTTGCCAATGATGCCTTTGGTACGGGCGCAGGTTTATTGGTAGGCGGTAGTGCAGACCAATTGATTGCTCAATTGATTGGTGTTGGCGCAGTTATCGCATGGGTTGGTGTGACTTCGTTCATTTTGTTCGGCGCATTGAAAGCCATGAATCGTTTGCGTGTGGATAAAGTGGCGGATGCCATTGGCATTGACGCTTACGAACACCAAGCCAGCTTGTGGCCCGATGTGTTGCCCATGCAAATTGTCACCAAAGAATAACCTTGTAGAGACTATCAACGGGGCGAGATTTATCTCGTCCCCCTATACCGTAAAGGGAACGAAACCATGATTAAAAAGATTGAAGCAATCATCCGTACGGATAAATTTGAAGCGGTCAAACAAGCCCTGTCTGATATTGGCATTATCGGGTTGAATGCCTTCCCTGTACGCGGTCGTGGACGCGGTAAGGGGATGGTTGTTCAGGGACGTACAGGCAAATATACGATAGATATGTTGCCCCGTGTACAAATCAATATTGTCTTGAGTGAACGGAACGTCAAGGCTACGGTCGAAGCGATCAAAAAAGCCGCCTATACTGGCGATTCGGGCGATGGTGTGATTTTTGTGTTGCCCGTGGATAACGTCATCCGCATTTCTTCTGGTGAAGAAGGGAGCGATGCTCTGAAATATCAGGGTGATATTGACGCAAAGAAATCTTGAGGGTACTAAACGGCGCACTGCCGTTGTGAACCATGTATGTGAACCAGATGGTTATCCTGTGTGAAAAGTGTTGTTGTAGGGGCGTGAATATCGCCCCTTTTTTTATCCCTCTTGGGCGACCCCTGTTGCTAAACGGATGGCATCTAAGGCGCGTTTGGGAAAATAACTGGTGTTCCATATCCCAAACCGATTCGCAGGGCTATCTTCTGCTGGGCAATTTGGCTCAATACACAACGCTGTCAGGGGATAATCAAATGCCGTCCAGACGATCCATCCTGCCAATTCATTGCGTTGAATCGCCTCGAATGTGCGATACAAATTATCGCGTTGTGCCAATTCATCCATCTCGAATGTGGCATATCCGAGTGCGGATACGACAATCGGTTTATTTATCACTCGACTTTTGACGATGGCGATTTTCTGGCGTAGTGAATCGACATCACCAAAATGCTGAATACTCACAAAGTCGACATCGACATTCACCACATCCATATTTTCTAGCCAACTGACCGTCAGCAATTGATTCGGCGCATATGCTCGGATGAGGTCGCGCATTACGCCAATCCACGCGATGACCTGTTCCTGACGATTTGCCCGAAAATCGGCATCTGCGCCATCGCGTATATCATACGCCATGATGACGGGTTCATCGGCATACCGTTGGGCGATATATACCGTTTGCTGGCGGATATGATCGGGCATATCATACAGGGGATAATCTTCCCACTCGGGGGCATGATGCAACACCATAATGATTTTATACCCACGTCCACCCGCAAGGCGGATGAAATCGTCTAGGCGAGTTAAATTATCGGGTCGGGCGATTGCACCATCGGCTTCACAGGCGAATAAATCGTGATAACGAATAAAAATCCGCAGGGTATTAATGCCATTGACGCGAATTAAATCCAGCTCAAAATCAATTGTGGGGACATCCATCTCGGTCAGAAAACGCTGATTGGGGTAATCTCGCGGATAATAATTGATGCCATAAACAGGGTAGGGTCTATCATTCTGCCACAAAGCATTATTTTGGATGGTGATAAATGTCTCTGTGGTTGGGATATAATCGGGCGTGATGGCTTGTGCGCGTTCTATTGAATCAGGGGTACACCGTTCTAATGCCAGAGGGGTGGCGGATGGTGGCACAAATGCTGTAATTTCAGGCGGTATGCTATTCGGGTCGAATGTAGATGCCACCAACCCTGATGAATTTTGAGGTGGGGTCGGGGTACATGCTACCAACAGCATACACAGGGAGAGTATCCAATAACGCATTGTGATTATGCCGATTTTTGGTCAGTTACGATTGTTGGGATGGTCATGGTAAAGGTGCTACCCTCGCCGAAATGACTATTGACCGTAATATCGCCTCCATGACGGCGCACAATCGTGCGGGCGAGGGTTAATCCTAACCCGCCACCGGGCATATTTCGCACCACCTCGCTTCGTGATCGAAACATGCGGTCAAACACCATGCCGATTTCATCATCTGGAATGCCGATGCCCCTATCTGCCACACTACAATTGACCTTGCTATCATCGCCCCAACCGTGAATGGCAACAGTTTGTTCTGGATTTGAATAAATAATCGCGTTATGGAGTAGATTATAAATCACCTGCTCAAGCCGTTCTGGGTCTCCCATGATGATGGGCATGGGATTTTGCACCGATACGGCGATGATAATCTTGCGCGATTGCGCGATATTGACTAATCGTTTAACCGCTTTGTTGATGATGTCGCGCAGTTGAATCGGTTGATAGACCAGTGGCATACCCGCCTCAATCCAGGCTAAATCCACCAATGTGCCGATGACATCATGAATCTTGGATGATGTTTGTTTGATGCGGGTGATGAATTTGGCTTGTTGTTCATTGAGGTCGCCGAATTTCGCCACCAAATCGGCGAAGCCAGAAATACCTGTGATGGGATTGCGTAAATCGTGGCTGATTGCCCGTATCAATGCCTCGCGCCGACTGTCTAAATCACGGCGTTCTGTGACATCGTGCAAAATGACAATGCGTGAATGGTCATCGAGTGTGGTGGCAATCCCTATCGCCAAGCGACGGCGGGGTAGGCGAATATCCAACGACTGTTCACCCGCCCGCGTAAAAAGCGTTACAAGGGCGGGATTGGCTTCAAAAATTTGCTTGACCGGTTTGCCAATGATATTTTCGGGGATGATGCCGAGCATAGATGCCCCTGCGGGGTTAATCGTCTCGATAATCCCATCGGCAGAGGCAATGATAATCCCATCCGATGTGCTGAGAAAGATGAATTCATTTCTGCTGATTTTGGGTGTGATTGTCTCGGTCATCATTTTTATCTAATTGACATTATTCTATTGGTTCATCTGGTTCAATATCCACTTGAATTATAACCCGTTTTGGGTCTGTTGGCGCACCCAATTGTGGTGGAAGGTGTGGTTTGAGTTCTACAGGTGGTGTGATGGACACGGTTGGGTCTTCTATCATCATACCATCGGCTGAAACACCGACTTCAATCTGATGTCCTGATGCGAAGGTAACATCGGCGCTGGTTTTTGTCCGCTTGATAGTGACCCCGTGTTGCATAATCGTGACATCCGTATCCCAAAAATAATCTTCGCTCACGAAAACACGACGCGAATCGAAAATCTGCACACCGAATAACCGATTGAGCAAATAGACAGGTACAATCCCGCCCACATGATATTTTTCGCCACGCCCACTCGCTTGGTCGCTATGATAAAATTCACTGAAGTAACCATTTTTGGTATACGATGTAAGTTGTGTTTTTATCAACCGTTTGAGCATATCACGGGCAATATCACCGCGCCCATATTCGATTAAGCCTTCGCCGATGAGGGTCGTCCAATATGCCCATGTGCCACCGCCACCGACTGCGCTGGCGGGATCGTAATTGCGATCTTTGGCAGAGACGATAGTCATGCCACTCTCACGCCAAAATTGGGCGGGGTCGGTGAGTAATTTGATCAACGATTCGGCGCGATTGTCTGGGATGCCCGTCAGCATGAGGGGCAAAATGCTGTTCACATCGGGGCGGGTGAAATCAACGGTGTGAGCATTGACTTTATACACCCGACTCACGCCCTCAAAATACAATTCATTCACGGTTTGGAATAAATTTTTGCTGGTATAGAAACCGTTGCCATAACCCCATACAAATTGAGATTTGACATCGGCTATTTCGTGGATGGTCTCGTTATTATGCCCAAAGCCAATGATGTGCAACGTGGCTTTAGGGGCGTGATTTGTACCCCCGACCAGATGCACTTGGACGCGGGCAGGATTTTCGAGCGATAACGCCACAGGCACGCGCTCATCGGCAGGATTTTCGATAAAAATGGGGATGTATGGCGTGGCGAGGTTGGTATCGCGGTCTTGATAGCTATAGCGCCCTAATTCTTCGCGCCATAATTTTTCGAGATAGGCTTGATGATTGCTCAATTTATTCAAAATGCCATAGCCATCGGTTTTGCCCAACAAATGCGAAATATACGATAGGTGGATCGCCTCAGAAATCATGTATGCCGCCATATCAGGTGATTCGGTGATGCGAATATCCACATTTTGCGCCCATGCCTGATTGTTGCCGAATGTGGGGAAGAAGACATATCCCATTTGGCGTTCATGCGCCCATTCGGGCATTGAATCGCCATCGACATCTTCTTGCATCCATCGTTGGTAAAAGCGCAATAATTTGGGGAAAGTTTCTTCTAAAAATCCCCTATCTTCGGTGAATTGGTAAATATTCCATGTCAGACGGGCTAAAATTGGCGGGCATAAATATCCCCCATCTATGGGGGTAGATGCGGTAAAACTCGGTTTCATATCCACTTTGCCGTCATAGGTTTGAGATGCTAAAAAGTTTCTCACGATGCCTTGTGCCAATTCAGGCGCAATCGATGCGATGCCCAACGCCATCAGATAAGCCAGATGTGCCGATTGCCCATTCCAACTACGGTCATAATCACTGCCGTCCCCTTTCGCGCTATAGCCTTTATCGGGTTGGCGCGTGGCGATGAAAGACAGGTGGGGTAAATTGGGCGTGGTCATGAACGATTGGAGCAATTGATGATACGAGAGTGCGATGAGTGTATCGGTATTGGGGTCGCCTGTCATGATATGTGGGATGCGTTGGCTGGCTGTTTCGATGGTTGCAAATGCCTCATCCCAATTTTGTGATAACCAATAGCTGGCGCGTTCTACCGAATCAGACATACGAGATAATCCCGCATGGACGTAACGCACGGCATGACTTTTGCCCGCTTCGATGGTCATTTTTGTTTGGATAATCGGTTCTTTGTTGGTGATTGCGCCCGCTTGAGCATTGTCGAGCATGAGGACGGGTTCTAAATGAGGGTAACGCCCTAGCGATAGTGCGTGATTTTCTGAGATGAGGCTGATAATGGCTAAGGATGATTTTTTATCGGTCAACACATCGGCAACAAGCGATAAGTGTAAATCTTCGGCTTCTGCACCCGTGTTTTGGATGGTGAAACGTCCGCCGATGGCGTTGGATTCCATCACCCAATACTCTATGCTTAGGTTTAGAGTGGCTGTGATTTTGCCCTCAAGTTTGGCATAGGCGGGTGCAAATGCGACCCATGTTGGGGCTTGGATATAAGTTTGTGCTGATGTGATTTTGCGTTCACGATATACCCAATTTGGCGTGATGGCGACCTGTTTCACACGTCCGCCATAGCTACTGCGGATCGTGGCAGGGGCAAGTTTTTCATCTTCCCATAACACATCCCACGTTTGGTCATCGGTGAAATCAGTCCGACTCAGACGGGCATCTGCCCCAAGTGTTAACGATTTAAGAAACGAGACTTCGTTTGGTCGTTTGTGCATAGCCCGTATCCTTCCTGTTTCGGGTTATATGATTATTGGCGTTGCCATGTGCCATCAGATTGTTGAAAAACATAATTAAATCCGTCACGACTGGTCAGGATGTGATAACCCGGACCGGCAACATATTCGTTATTGATGATCATACCACCAGCATGAAATTCGTAGTTGGTGACATGCCCATATTCGGCATCGAGCGCCCAACCTAAACTATCACGTATGTTGGCATTTTCGCGCCAGAGTTTGCCGAAGCCACGTTCTGGCTGATACCGTCCTTCGGGTGGTGCGATACTGGTATCCAATTCGCTCATCCCTTCTGCCCATGTATTGGGATAGAAGCGCCATTGCCCGTAAGTGGCGGTTTCATCTGAATAAATCATAACCCAAATTTCATCGCGTGGTTGCAAGTAAAACATGCGACCTTTCTCAAACAGTTGCTCTGCCACGATGATTTGTGCAACCACAGGCGTTGGGAAAATATCTGGGGTAGGGGCGAGTGTGCTTGTTTGGCTGATTTCTGGGGTGGCAGTCGGGGCGGGTGTTGCTGTTGCCGATGGGATGGATGTTGCTAAACTAGCGGCAGATTGCCCATTTATGTCGGTCGCAAATACGACCACTGTCACTTCACGAGTGACCTCACGGGTAACTTCCATCAAAAATTGTGTCACTTGACGCTGTTGGCATCCGACCAGAACGACCCCCAAGCCTAAGACAATGCCCAAAAATAATCGTGTTGCACGAAAACGCATAACCTATCCTATTCGATTTCTAAAACATAACAACCATTCTTTGATTGTAGCAGAGGCAGGGTGAGTTGCAAGCGGTGTTACGAATATCAGTGGGGAGTCGTGGGATTGGTTAAATATTGGGTGTGAAAATCGGCACAATTTGGGCTAGGGATTAAAATTGTGCCGATTTTTGTGTAGACTATCCGTGTTTTTATGAAAAATCCAAAGAGGAGCAAATCAAAATGGAAGAACAAAAAGAAGGTGGAATGCCATCTTATGTGATTGTCATCACCAGTGTGTTGATTGCGGTGATTTTAATCGTCTTGGTGGGTGCAATTATTTTATTAGCGATTGGTGCCGCCAATAGTCCCGCGGCGCTTGATGTGCCTCCGACAGAAGATACGACCATCTCAATTGATATGACAGAAGAATCTCCTGTTGTTGAAGCAACAATCGAAGCAGAAGAAACCCCTGTGCTTGAAGTGACTCGTGAAGTTGAGATCACACCCGAAGCCGAACTGACACCCGAAGGCACGCCATCCGCATGACCACACAAAAGCCATACCCCACCAATATCGCCTTGAATAGGGCAGAAGGCTATTTAGAAATCACATGGAATATTGAGGGGCGTGTGTGTCGCTATCCGCTATCACATTTGCGCGAGGCGTGTCCATGTGTGGAATGTCGCGGTGGGCATCAAAATATGGGGGCGGCACATGACCCCGATAATATTTTGGTGTTGTTGCCAAAACGCTCTTACGAAATAAAAGATTTGCACCTGATCGGCAATTACGCTTTGCAACCGACATGGGATGATGGACATCATACGGGCTTATATACGTGGGAATATCTATGGAAGATCTACCCACATGATGCTTCACCGACTCAAAAATGAGAATCGCTTATTTTTGAGCCAAAGTTTGTGACATTTGCACAATTTTAACCTTGTATTTACTTTGGCGCTCTGATGTGGCTCGTTTATAATATCACTTATTGGCAGAAATTAATGAACTGCTAATATGTTGACATTTTTTGAAAGGATTCGTTTACATGAAACGCATCAAGCTCCTTAGTTTAAGTTTAGTTTTCGTTGTTTTGTCTGTTTTAGTAAGTCTCGTGCCTGTTGCCGCTCAAGAAACGCTCTTGATTTGGGCAGATGCGGAACGCGCCCCATTATTGCTCGAACTCGGTGCCGATTTTGAAGCCCAATTCGGCGTCGCAATTGAAGTTCAAGAAATGGGTTTGGGTGATGCCCGTGACCAACTTTTGGTCGCTGGTCCAGTTGGTGAAGGTCCGGATATCCTCATCATTCCACATGACAGCGTTGGTCAACTGGTCGCCAATGGTGCAATCGTACCGATTGAACTGGGCGATTTAGAAGATAGCTTCTTCCCCTATGCTATCAATCTGTTCACCTATCAAGACCAACTGTGGGGCTTGCCCTATAACCTCGAAAACGTGGCGCTCATCCGCAATACCGACCTCGTGCCAGAACGCCCATCAACATGGCAAGAGGTTCGTGCTGTGAGTGAACAATTGATTGCCGATGGTAAATTGTATGGTTTTGTCGCTCACACGGGCAACCCATATCATGTGTATCCGATTTTCTCGGCTTTCGGTGGTTATGTGTTTGGTTTTAATGAAGATGGTACATACAATGTTGCCGATATTGGTTTGAATAGCGAAGGCGCACTCGCCGCCGCCCAATGGCTGTCTGATATGTATGTTGCTGACCTCATGCCACAAAATATCGGCGATAACGAAGTTTTTGACTTGTTTGCAACAGGCGATGCCGCCATGTTCATCACAGGTCCTTGGTATTCTGAACGCATTAGACAAACTGCCGAAGCGGGTGGCTTCAATTATTCCATTGACCCACTTCCTGGTGCCGAAGGTATTTCTGAATTTGGTGCGCCATTCTCTGGTGGGCAAGGCTTTGTTATCAGTGCTTTCAGCGAAAATCAATTATTGGCAGAAACCTTCTTGCTCGATTTTGTTGCCACCCTCGATGTGATGCAACGCCTGACGCAACGCCTGCCAGCTTTTGTGGGTGTAACCGTAGAAGACCCGAATATCGAATTGTTCGTTGCCGCTGGTCAAAACGCGCAAC
Organism: Anaerolineae bacterium; assembly: GCA_034436155.1. Lineage (GTDB taxonomy): Bacteria > Chloroflexota > Anaerolineae > Aggregatilineales > Phototrophicaceae. Next base: position 46,362 of record DAOTVP010000026.1, on the reverse strand, counting down.
CGATGCCAGCTATTCCCGAAATGGGTTCGGTTTGGAAAGGCTGGGGCGATGCTCTCACCCTCATTAGCCAAGATGCAGACCCCGTTGCTTCGATGAACACCGCCGTTGAACAAATTAATGCCGCCCTTGCTTTGCGTCAAGCAGATAGCAAAGTGGTCGTGTTGGTTGGTAGCCTCCAAAGTGAAGCGGGTTGTGAAGGTGACTGGGATCCCGCTTGTACCGTGACCCAAATGACTGATACAGGTGGTGGTATCTACAACTTTACTGTCACCCTGCCCGCGGGCGAATATGAATATAAAGTCGCCCTCAATGGTGGTTGGGACGAAAATTATGGTGCGGAAGGCGCCCGTGATGGTGCGAATATTCCCCTGTCGTTGGCAGAAGAAACAGAAGTGACCTTCAGCTATAACGATGAAACCAAAGCCATTGCCGATAGCGTCAATAACCCTGATGCAGTCGAAATGGGTATGGGAAAGAGTGATGTGGTCGTGTTGGTTGGTAATTTGCAAGACGAAGGCGGTTGCCCTGGTGAATGGGATCCTGCTTGCACCACCACACAACTCACATTCTTGGGCGGTGGTATCTATGAAGCCACTTTTACCCTCCCCGCAGGCGATTATGAATATAAAGTCGCGCTCAACGGTGGCTGGGATGTCAATTATGGTGCCGCTTGCGCTCGCGATGGTGCGAATATCCCCTTGTCGTTGGCAGAAGAAACTGCTGTCACCTTCACGTTTGATCAAAACACTGGTTTGGTCAGCGATAGTGTGAATCAACAAGCTGAATGCTAAACTAGGTTGAATATTGACTATGGTCACTTCAGCGCAAGAAGCAAGGTCTCCGGGAGGAGACCTTGCTTTTTCAAACACACCAGTACCCAGAAAAATTATAGGAATGGTATTGAAGTATGCTGGGCTGATACTCCTCGATGCATTTGCATTGATATTGGTCTATGCGTTCTTCTATGATGGGGCGGGCGGCTTGGCGCTGACTATTGCCTTCATCACCATTATGGCGAATGTTTTTGTGCTTGTGCCAACCCTTTACCCGCTAAAGTGGATGACACCCGGCTTGATGTTGGCTACACTACTGGTCATTTATCCCATTATTTTCACCGTTCAGACCTCGTTTACCAATTATGGCGATGGCAACTTGCTCGTCAAAGAACGGGTGATTGATCTGATTGGTGCGCGTGGGTATGTGCCAGCTAATGCGACTACCTACAAATGGGTGCCGTTTCGGTTGAGTGATACCGAATATGCCTTGTGGTTGGTGGATAGTAACGGGCAAACCCTATTCGCGTTGCCCGGTGAAGCCCCTATCGAGGTGAATCGGGCAGATTTAGGTTACGAAGAGGCAACGCCCCCGCGCTATATCTTCAATGTTGAACGGTTGCGTCTGGTAGATACCCAAACGAACACGACCTATAACGATGTTACAATTTATTCAGATGGCACATCATTTGGGTTGTGGGTTGCAAAAGATGATGGAAATATACTTTATGCGTTTCCCGATTTGCCCATCGAAGAAAGACCATTCCGCGCACAAGGGCAACGCATTAGCTCGTTGGGTGAGGGCTTAAATATTACATTTGGTAGTAGCAACATCCCAGAATCTATTGGCGCTTTTACACGTCTCGATACGCCTGCCGATCATGCCGAAGCCTTAGCATCATTATCACTGGGTGTCGAAGATGGTGATCAATTGAGTACCTTAGACCCTAATACACTGCCCCCATCCGTGATTGGTTATACCATAGTCGAGGATGTTGCCAGTGCACTAGCGGGTATTGATCGGCTTGAGTATGATGCCCCATTAAGCCCTGTTATTTTGCGACCAATTGATTTGTCGGTGCGTTACATTTATGATCCCGAACAATCATTGGCGAATGACCAACAAAGTAATGGCACAGGGGTCGATTCGTTCTATGATGTGGTTGTGTATTCTAATGGGTCTGAATATGCGTTGTGGATGCTTCCGTTGGGTAATCCAGACCCCAAACGCGCCCTGCTCGCATTGCCAGATCAACCGGTTCAAGAATTGCGTCTTGAAGACGATCGGGCGCAAATCAATGCGGATTTGGCTCGAAAAGGTATCATGTTGCAAAAAGGCGCGGCTGGTCGCCCTGAGCGCATCGGTGATTTTTTCCCGACAGATACATTTCCAACCGATACCAACCTCGTTTGGGGTGGCGAAAGTGGCGATTCAGTCAAAATTGGCTCATTGGATACCAATGAGCGGTTCATTGTTGATATTGAACAAGGTATCGCGCTCGATCGCCAATATGGTTATGTGTTCCGTGCGATTGAATTTTATCGCAATGATTCTAACCCGAATGAATTTGCGATCTGGCTAGGCAACGGGTTTAATCCCAAACGCCCTGTCAATGCTCAGTTTGCCGCTTATATTGGCATTCCCAATCGCACCACATTGGTGAATAACCCATCACGGATTCGCCCCGCAGGGTTTATCCCCGCAACTTTTGAGGGCTATACACAACTCATCACTGATATTGACCGCACAGCAGGCACAACATTCTTACAATCGGTCAGCTTTGATTATTTCGGCACGGAAGGTGATACGTTGGGTGTTCAAAATACCGAGACGGTTGGTCGCCCCTATTTGTTGCGTTATAGCTATAATCCAGAAACGCAAACCTTCACCGATACCAGAGAGAATGTTCAATATGTCGCCGATGACGATTGTGACTTCCCAGAACTGACGGATAGTAATGGCGTTGTCCAACGGGCATCTGAGCCAATTTGCGGTTTCTTTAGGCTTGCCGATTCTGAGACTGTATTTCTCACCAACAAACAATGTTTAGATAGTGGTGAATGCTTATCGCCAGGGTATCGTTTGAATGTCGGCACATTCAACTTCACACGACTGGCATCGGATGAACGCTTGCGCGGTCCGTTGGTGGATATTTTTGTCTGGACGGTCGTGTTTGCGGCGGGGTCTGTGGTGACAACCTTCGCGCTTGGTTTGTTCATGGCGCTCATCCTCAACGATTCGGTGATACCCGCTCGCAAATTGATTCGCTCTCTGCTCATCATCCCCTATTGTATTCCGGGTGTGATTAGTATCTTGATTTGGCAGGGTATGCTGAACCAGAATTTGGGGATTATCAACGACTTTTTGTCGTGGTTGACCAATAGTAATGTCGCCATCAATTGGTTATCCGACCCGATTATCTCGAAATTTGCCATTTTATTGGTGAATTTATGGCTTGGGTATCCGTATATGATGCTCATCAGCAGTGGTGCGTTGCAAGCTATCCCATCAGAAGTGTATGAAGCCGCCGCCGTAGATGGTGCAAATCCGCAACAACGGTTTTGGCGCATCACATTGCCATTGTTGTTGGTGACTTTGGGTCCGCTACTCATCGGTTCGTTTGTTTTCAATTTCAATAACTATCTCTTGATTGCCGCGCTCACAGGTGGTAATCCGCCCATACCAGGCTCGCCTGTCCCCGCAGGGTATACCGATATTCTCATCAGTTATACCTATCGATTGGCATTTGGTAACGAGGCGGGCGCAGATTACGGTTATGCTTCTGCCATTACCATCGTCATTTTCTTCCTCGTGGCGATTGTTACCCTCATTCAATATCGGTATACCAAGACTTGGGAACAGGTAGGTGAAAATGTCTAGTCAATCCATGTCTTCTGGTGGAACAGGCGATAGACAAAAATCGACAATGGTGATGAGCCAACGCGAAAAGGTGATCAGTCTTACATTTCGGATGACGATTATCATCCTCGCCATTTTATTCGCCTTGTTCCCCGTTGTATTTGTTGTGGCATCTGCCATTAACCCTGCGGGGACGCTCTCGACACGCTCGCTCATCCCCCGTGTGGATAATCCTGCCGAATTGCTCACCAATTTCCGCGCCTTGCTGATTGACGAGTTAAAAATTTATCCATTCTGGAATTGGATTGCGAATTCGTTTGTCATTGCCAGCGTCTCTACGGTGTTGGGCGTGATGATTACTGCTTTGGCGGCGTATTCATTTTCGCGCTTCCGCTTTAAGGGTCGGCGTAGCATGTTGTTGGGCATTCTGCTCATCCAAGTATTCCCGAATTTGTTGGCGATGGTGTCGTTATTCCTCATCTTGAGCCAAGTCTCGCGCCTTGCGGTTATCATCCCACAAGCCATGCCATTCCTAGCCTTTATCGATTGGAATTGGCTCAATTTCTTCGGGTTGAATAGCGCAGGGGGCTTGATTTTGGTCTATTTGGGTGGGGTGATGGGCATCAACACATGGCTGATGAAGGGCTTCTTCGATTCTGTCCCGCGTGATATTGATGAATCGGCGATGGTGGATGGCGCGACACATGCCCAAACCTATTGGATGCTCATCTTCCCGTTGATTCGTCCGATTTTGGCGGTGGTGGCTGTGTTGTCGTTCATCGGCACGTTCAACGAATTTGTGTTGGCGCGGGTATTGCTCCGTGACCGCGAAAGCTGGACGCTGATGGTCGGATTATTCAACTTCATCAACGCCGATTTTAACCGTGACTGGGGCAAATTTGCGGCGGGGGCGTTGGTCTCGGCTGTGCCTGTTGTGGCGGTGTATTTGGCGCTCCAAGACCAAATTGTCGGTGGTTTAACTCAGGGCGCAGTGAAGGGCTAAACTTTTCTGCGTGTGGATAAGATTATCGAGCTAAAAGACACGGTATCATGCCGTGTCTTTGTGTTTACAAATGAGGTGAAACTATGGAATTTATTTTTGGCACGCTTGCTACGGCAGAATTACGGCAATTGCATCACCAAATTGCGCGTTTGGGCGTGCAACATAGTCATGAAATGATGCCCCGCATCCCCCAACCGAATCGAGAAATCACGCTATTTGTGACCGTTGGGCATGATTTTCCGGCTCGTCATGTGGCATGTTATTACACCACCGATGGCAGTATTCCACAGGGGAGTCGTGGCGTGGCACAAAACGGTCGAGTGATCTTATTTCAGCTAACGGACTATATATGGGATTCAGTCACATGGGGTTATAATGCCCAGTGGATCGGGCAAATCCCGCCCCAACCGAATAACACTATCGTGCGCTATCGGATTAGTGCATGGTCTGATGACGATACTTTGCCCGAAGCCTTTGCCGATTATCCCGAACTCAAAGCGACGACAGAACGCGCCGCGGGGGCATTTTTTAAGGGTGAACCTGTGCCACCCTTGCCCCCGATCGGTGATTTTGCTGGCAGGGTGTTCGCACTGCATATTTCTGATTCGCCCGCGCCAGAATGGGCAAAATCGGTAATTATTTATCAAATTTTTGTGGATCGTTTTTATGCAGGCGATGGGCGCGATTGGCGACAAACATCTGATTTACGTAAACCGTTTGGCGGTACATTATGGGGTGTGCGCGATAAAATGGATTATATCGCCGATTTGGGCGTGAATTGCATTTGGCTCACGCCGACATTCGTCAGTCCATCGCATCATGGTTACGACATCATTGATTACCTCAAAACAGAACCGCGTATGGGTGGTGACGAGGCTTTGCGGGCGGTCATCGAATCGGCACATCGAAAAGGGATTCGCGTCTTGCTTGATTTGGTTTGTAATCATGTCTCGAATCAGAACCCGTATTTTATGGATGCGTTGCGTAATCCAAATAGTCCGTATCGGGACTGGTTTGTGTTTGATGATTCGCCAGAAGGCTATAAAACGTTTTTTGGATTTGCGGGGATGCCCTATATCAACCTACAAACACCCGCCGCCCGTGATTGGATGTGTTCGGTGGGGCAGTATTGGCTCCGTGAATTTGATGTGGATGGGTATCGGCTCGACCACGCCAACGGACCGGGTGCCGATTTTTGGGTGGATTTTCGGATTGCCTGTCGACAGGTGAGATCGGATGCGTTTTGTTTTGGTGAAGTGGTCGAAGCGCCCAATATTTTGCGGACGTATGCTGGTGGATTAGACGGTGTGTTGGATTTTCATGTCGAAAATATGCTCCGCATGACGTATGCCAAAGGTGAAACAAGCGAAGCCGAATTTGATGAATTTATTGCGCGTCATTATGCCTATTTTCCTGATGGATTTTTCTTGCCCACATTTTTTGATAATCACGACATGAACCGCTTTTTATTCGCCGTTAATGGCGATAAATCCAAATTGATGCGGGCGGCAGAAGCGCAATTCAAATTACCGCATCCGCCAATTATTTATTACGGCACCGAGGTTGGATTATCACAAAATCGAGCGGCGCACGAAGGGGCAGGGTTGGATGAGAGTCGATTGCCGATGTTGTGGGGCGATGATCAAGATGCCGAATTATTGGCATTTTATAAGGCATTGATAGCGAATCGGCGCAATAGATGAGTCAATTGTTTGGGACGCGCAAAAGCGCGTCCGTGCAGACAGACATAAAATGATAATTAGCGTTTGTATCGTCCATAGGTTTTATTATGCCGATAACGTCTCTAATTGCGACCGACAAATTTCGGCGAAATCACCACCTGGTGCGATTTTGAGGTAAGTATCAAAATCGGCACGCGCTTTTTCTGAGTCACCTAATTGCAGATACAGCGCACCACGATAATAATATGCGGGCGCAAAATTGGGGTTGAATGTGACGGCATTGGTAAAATCGCTCAGGGCTTGGTCGCTTTGCTCAAAGTGTTGATTGATGCGTCCGCGTACCACATGCAAATTAAAATCATTCGGGCGGGTTTGGAGGGCGCTATCTATATCCGCAATAGCAGAATCGTAATTCCCTAGCTCGGCTTGAAGTTGCGCCCGACGAGCGAGTGTATCGTGGCGGTCTAGTGACCAATAGGGATAATTTGCCAACAAATCATCTACCAGTGCGATGCCCTCATCGGCGCGGTCGGTTTGCAGATAAATCCACGCCAGATTAACGGGTGTAGAGGTATAATATGTGCCTGTGAGGTTATCTGTGAGAATGCCTTCGTAAATCGTTTCTGCCAATTCATAATCGCCGTCTAATAAGGCACATACCCCCAAAAAGAACGGGAAGTGCGATAGCAGGGCGCTTTCGGTGGTTTCTGTTTGAAGGGTGGTGAATAAATCTGTGGCTAAATCACACCGGTTGTTTTCGATATAGACTAACCCCTGTGTGATTTTGACGGCGATTTCTTTGGGAGCGTTAAAAATCACGGCGTTATCACGCAGAATCGGGATGAGGACGGGCGATAATTCGAGCAACGGGTTGTGGTTTAGCGTGATAATGTAGGCAATTCTATCGGCGATGTCATTTTGTCGACTGGATACGGGGCGAAAGAGGACATGTATGGCAGATAGCCCAGACGATAATTCAACAACTTCAATAGTGATGCCCGATTCGCTCAAGGCGCTGGTGAGCATATTAAAAAACTCACCTGTCAATTCTGGATTATTCACCCCGTCAAAATACGATACATACACCACAGGCATCTCATCTTCTGTTTGTGCATAGCCAAGCGTGCCGATATAACATAATGCCATAATAAGAACAAATAAAGTGATACGTTTCATGTTGTTTCGCCTTCCGTTAACGCGCCTGAATTTCGCTCAATAATGCCCGTGCCTGTAGCGTGAGATAATCATTCAAACCTTGTTCTATAAACTGACTGAGATAATCTTCTGCGGTGTTTGTATCTCCTTCAGCGTATGCCAAAAGTCCTTGATAATACAAGATGACTGGATACCCATCTTCAGTTTTATTGAGGCGTGTAAGTTCTTTATCGGCGGCTTTGAAATCTTCGAGTGCGATAAAAATTTGAATAATCTGACCAATCAAATACGGGTCATCAATATGAATTTCGAGCGCCGCATCTAAATCATTAATTGCCTCATCATAATTTTCTGCATTGGCATGAAAATATGCCCGTAGTTCTAATGCCCGAACACTCGCCCAATCGATCCCTGTGAAGCCGATAATGCCATTCAACATATCATAGGCACGCTCTTCATCGCCCACTTGATAATATGTCCATGCGAGATTGATACGTGCTTCTAATCCATATCGAAAATCGTATCCGTTTTCTTCAAAAAATGTCAATATACCTGTGTATAATTCTTCTGCCGTCTCTAAACCTTCTGCAACAATGGCACAATTGGCACGGTAAAAATCCAGATAGGCGATTGTCTCATCGGAATAACCAAGTTCCTCAATTTGGGTGACTATTTGTTGGGTATTATCGATGTAAGGTAATGCGCCTTCACAATCGGCATTGAGATAATACCCCAGTGCGATGGTGAATTGGTGGATAGTCTGTTGCAACAATGGATTATTGGGCGAGGCAGATAATGGAAAGTTATAAAACGGATGCGGAATCAGGTACGATGAAGGCAACAGAGTTGGCAAGGGTGGCACAACATTAAAATCGGCGAATACCTTACCATCGGCAAAATCGAACATCACCTGAACCGCGGCGAAATCGGGGTCAAATTCGATGAGGGGAATAATGCCACTATTTTCAAAAAATATCGGTAATTCGTCTTGTAAAATCTGTATCAGATGAAGTAATTCAGGGGTGTTCTGGTCATACAGTGTGCTATAATTGACGGTGATAAAACGATCTTCATCATCCGGTTCATTACTATCTTGGGCGTGTGCAGGCATACTCATGGAGATGAGCCAACATGCTAACCAGAGATGCCATATCCGATGTTTCATAAACCAGTCACCCTATCCTCACAACATCACAATTCTTTTCTGTAAATCTTATTATAAAATGTGACAAGATGTATTTCTGTTCGCTTTTTACGCGCTTTTCATGTATAATATCACAATCGTACCAAGATTCTAGTTAGGAAACATTGAAAAATCTTTACACCTTATGACAGATAATAATGAAAATAACGATGAGCTAAATGGTAATATCCAGAACTCTGGATTTATTCGGAGTCTGGATATTAACGAAGAGATGCGCGGTAGTTATTTAGATTACGCGATGAGTGTGATTGTATCCCGTGCGCTACCCGATGCCCGTGATGGTCTCAAGCCTGTCCAACGCCGTATTTTGTTTGCGATGTACGATATGGGTTTGCGTCCGGGTACCCCCTATAAGAAAAGTGCGCGTATTGTTGGGGAGGTCTTAGGAAAGTATCATCCGCATGGTGATGGTGCGGTATATGATGCCATGTCGCGTATGGCGCAGGATTTTTCGTTGCGTTATATGCTCGTGGATGGTCAGGGTAATTTTGGCAGTGTCGATGGCGATAGCCCCGCCGCTATGCGTTATACTGAAGCGCGTATGGCTCCGATTGCCAGTGAATTGCTGGTCGATATCGAGATGAACACGGTCGATTTTCAGGATAATTATGATGGGTCGCAACAAGAGCCGATAGTATTGCCTGCGCGGTTGCCGAATCTGTTGTTGAATGGGGCAACCGGTATCGCGGTCGGCATGGCGACTAGCATCCCACCGCATAATTTAACCGAGTTGACCAACGCCATCGCATTTTTGATTGATAATTATGACCGTATAGACGATGTGACGTTGGATGATTTGATGCAATTTGTCAAATGTCCCGATTTTCCAACGGGTGCAATGGTTGTCATCAATGATGAACTGAAAGAGGCATACGCCACAGGCAAAGGGCGCGTTTTTATTCGTGCTACACATCAAATCGAAGAGCATAATGGCTATCAACGCATTGTCTTTACATCCATTCCATATCAGGTGAGTAAAGCCGCTATCATTGAACGGATTGTCGCACTGGTTCGTGAAGGACGTTTGGATAGTGTCCGTGATTTGCGTGATGAATCTGACCGCCAAGGGATGCGTTTGGTGATTGAACTCAAACGCGGGGCGATTGCCCAAACTGTGTTGAATCAATTGCTGAAATATACGCAATTGCAAAGCACCTTTGGTATTCAGATGTTGGCATTGGTCAACGGTGAACCGCGCACCCTCAGCCTGAAACGCTGTTTGCAAATTTATATCGAACATCGTTATGAGGTGATTCAACGCCGTTCAGAATTTGAACTAGGCAAACGTCGCGCACGGGCGCATATTTTAGAGGGGTTAATCAAGGCGATTTCGCAACTTGATGCCATTATCCGTACGATTCGCGCCGCCGATGATGCCGATATGGCGCGTATCAATTTGATGAACAATTTCGATTTATCGCAAGCACAAGCCGAAGCTATTCTAGAAATGCAATTGCGTCGTTTGGCGGCATTGGAACGCCAAAAATTGCAGACCGAATATGATGACGTGTTGGCGCGGATTGCTTATTTAGAAGATTTGCTCCGTAGCCCCCATAAAATTCGGGCGCTCATTCGGGATGATGTGATGGACATCGCCGAAAAATTTGGCGATGAACGCAAAACACAAATCACGTATGGCGCGACTGATTTTGATGAATCAGAATTGGTGCGCGAAGAAGATGTGGTCGTCTCGCTCACGGTGAACGGGTATATCAAGCGCGTGCCTGCGCGGGAATATCGCGCACAACGGCGCGGTGGCAAGGGCGTGATTGGGATGCAGACCAAAGAGGAAGATGGTCTCTACGAGATTTTCTTCGCCAGCAGTTTAGATGACCTGTTGTTATTCAGCGATAAGGGCAAGGTGTATTCGCAAAAAGTGTATCGCATCCCCGAAACAGGACGTGCGAATCGTGGCACGCTGATTCACTCGATTTTACCACTCAGTCAAGACGAACATATCACCGCGATTTTGCCTGTGGAGTCGTTTGAAAAAGAGGGTGGCTTCTTCACGATGGTTACACGACACGGGCGGATTAAACGGGTTCACATGCAAGAATTTGCCGATGTACGCAACAGTGGCATCATCGCCATCACCCTGAATGAAGATGATTACTTGGGTTGGGTGAAATATACCGATGGCAATCAAGATGTGGTTATCGTCACGCAACAGGGGCAAAGTATTCGCTTCCATGAAGCTGAAACCCGTCCATTAGGGCGGATGGCGGCAGGTGTGAATGCCATTCGCCTGACGGACGGCGATGTTGTGGCAGGTATGGATGTGATTGGATCGGAACATACCCATATTTTGGTTGTTACCGCTAATGGTTATGGCAAACGCACCGCCATCGACCAATATTTACAACGAGGGCGTTATGGAGTGGGTGTTCGCACGATTGCCCGTAGCGATAAAACGGGCGATGTCGTCTCCATGCGCTGTATTAAAGAGGAAGATGAAATCATGGTCATCACCCGTAATGGGGTGGTGCTACGGACGGCGCTCAGCGCGATTCGTGAGACCGGGCGTAGCACACAGGGCGTGATCCTCATCAATGTGGCTGATGGTGATGCTGTGGCGAGTATCGCCATTATGAAGCAAGAGACTGAAAAAATGCCCGAAGAAACGCAATAAGCGATTTCGGTTCTTCTATATCCACCGTAATAATACGCGCATCGCTCGGTAGGGCTTTGCGCGTTTCGCTGGTGGGGTTGGCGAGTTCATCGGCATAGCGTCCCGATCCTTTAATCGTCAAAATGGTACGTTTTTGGCGGATTTGCTCTAGGGTTTCTTTTTTGCTGATTTCTCCACCATTTGCCACGATTGCCAGATGTTTTTTCGCCACCGTTGACATATTCACGATAAATGGTGATTCATCGCCAAATAAACCACTTTCGAGCAAAATAAAATGAGTATAGGCAGGATGTAGTTCATAACGGGTTTGCGCGATATCTGTGCCTAATAAGCGGGCTATTGCCCGTCCAATCAAGCGCGATTTTGACATCGGATGTTTGGGATAAGTAATCGCTCCGAATGGGCATATCCCAATCAGAGGGGTGGTGGCTTTTGCGCGTTGATAGGCGTTACCCAACGATTCCATCGCACCAGCACGAGTACCACCGAATACCATCATCAACCGATGCTTATCGGCGAATGGGATCAGACCCTCATAAAAGAAGGTTTCTAATTTCGTAATCAGGCTTGCATCCATATTACTGCCACCACCATGAAAGGTTAATACCCCATTCACGGGTGGGATGTTGAGCGCCGCCATCGCATCATACGGGGTGATGGTCAGAGGCGCACGAATAGCAGAAGAAATTTTATTGTGTTCATCAAAACGAATAGCAAAGGGCGTTGGCGTTGGCATGTTTTGAATAGACCTTCAATGAATACTAGATAATCCCCTTGAGTTTAGCCTATTCGTGCTATTTGTGCGAGTTTACGTAGGCAAAACGCGGGTTTTAGGGGATAACAGGCATTTGATATAATGCTTGATGATATTTTGGAAACGTGATGTGTTGAGGATGAGAATATGCGATTCAAATTGGGATTATTATTCATAGGGATGATGTTCATCATGCTCCCTATGTTGGCATTAGGACAAGGTACGGGTGTGTTTGCAGAAGCAATCGGTTCGGCAAATTTACGCGCCCGCCCTGATGTGAATTCCGAAAAAGTCGGTGAAATTCTCAATGGCACGCAATACCCCGTCATCGGTCGGAGTGAATTTTTTCCGTGGGTATTGCTTGGGGATATAACCACCTTGCAACCCATTGGTTGGGTATTCAACGAATTGGTAATCATCACTGGTAATATCAACACCATCCCGCTTTCTAATGTGGATGTGACCAATCCACCACCCCCCGCGCCGACTGTCGATATGAGTGCGCCCGTCACATCGCCCGATATGACCGCCACAGGACCCGCAATCACGCCGTTATCAGTTACATTTACGCCAGCCGCCAGCCCGACTCCGAATTTTACAGTTTTTGGGACGGTGCTGAACGAAATCAACATCCGTTACGGACCAGGGACGGATTATCCCATTTTGGGGCGGGCATTCGCAGGTGAAATTTTTGGTATTGTCGCCTATCATACCCAATTTCCGTGGTTACAAATTATTTACGAAAATTCGCCCAATAATCTGGCGTGGGTGCATCAAGATTTGCTCCAAGTGACGGGCAATATTTATACGTTGCCCGCCATCACCAATACGCAGTTTAACCTGCCAACACTCACACCGACCCCTGCTGTACGAGTGTCTTCACGCATCCCTGGTCAACCGAATGTCCCACTCAGTCCTGAATTTTCGGCATTGGCTGATGAACTGTGGAATTACTTGCTCTCGCGTGATTTTAACCCCGCCACAAGTCAATTTGGTGCGCTGTATCTGCAAGATTTACAAACAGGGGAGGCGGTCACATTTGGTAATGATTTGGCTTTCAGTGGGACGAGCATCAACAAAATTGCTGTTCTTGCCGAATATTTCAACGAGTTAGATGGTTCACCGAATTTATCCGAAGCGGTGGATATTGCCAATACCATGATTTGTAGCGAGAATGTCGCCACAAACCGCGTCATGGGGGCTGGTTTTGGGATGGATTACCTACAGGGGGCGGTTAGTACCACCAATTTTTTGCGTCAATTAGGGCTAACACGCACCTTTTTAACCGCCCCTTACGATACAACTACTGGCATTGCCACATCTACCCCTGTGCCACGACCAATCGAATTTCCGTCTACCGATGCTGACCAACAACGGGCTAACCCGAACCCGACCAATCAGATGACGGTGGATGAAATGGGGTGGTTGCTATCCAGCATTTATGAATGTGCTTATCGAGAATCGGGTCCGTTGATGACCAATTTTACGGGGTTTACCCCCCAAGAATGCCGAAAAATTATCCATGTGATGGAGAATAATACGGTTGACGGGATGTTGAAAGCAGGTGTTCCAGAAGGCATCCGAGTCGCGCATAAACATGGTTGGGTGAATGATACGCATGGTAATGCGGGGATTTTCTTCACCCCTGGCGGTGATTATGTGCTGGTCGTGATGCTGTATAAGCCTCAATTTTTAGAATTTACTACCGTCTCGTTGCCGACTTTAGCTAATTTGTCGCTTCGGGTATACAACCACTACAACCCCACACAACCGCTTGCCCAACCGCGTGAGGGTTATATTCCAGAGGTGAATCAGTGTAACTATGATGCGACATCGCCGTTGGTGGCAGAAATCGCTAACCCGATGTTTTTGCTAGAAAATGATTTATCGCTGTTCTATCAAGCACCTGCTACATCCGTTCCGCCGAGTGCTACCCCGACATTGACCCCATCACCGACATTGACCCCTGCGGGTTAATTGGTTATTTGCATAGTTCTATCGCATTAAGTTAGAATTACACACGGGCAAAGAAAATCATCCTTGCCCGTTTTTGGCTAAACTAAATGGAGTAAAAGATTTATGAAACATCAAAAATTATGGTTTTTTTATGTCATATGTTTGTTCTTGCTGGTGGCAAGTGGTGTAAATGCCCAAAAGCCACTGCATGAAGGCGAATTGCAAGTCGCTGGTTTGCGAGACCGTGTAGAAATTTTCCGTGATATGTGGGGTGTCCCGCACATTTATGCCTCGAATGTGTATGATTTAATGTTCGCGCAAGGTTTTACCCAAGCAACAGACCGCTGGTGGCAGATGGAATTTTATCGGCATATCGGCAGTGGCGCGATTCAAGAGTTAACAGGTTATAACCAAGGTTTGATGGGGACAGACCGTTACCTCCGCACGCTTGGTTTGCGCGATGTGGCACAACGCGAATTGGATGAGGTCTATGATGAGGAATCGAAAGCCTTATTCCAAGCCTTCGCCGATGGCGTGAATGCTTATATTTTATCGCGTCCAGCAACCGAATTGGCAGTTGAGTATACGCTCCTTCGTGTGGCAGGGGTCACGCTCACGGTAGAGCCATGGACACCGATAGATAGCATCATTTGGGGTAAGATGATGGCGTTTAATTTGGGCGGTAATTCGGATTATGAAGAATTGCTATCGGAGTTATATGGCGCATTGGATAAAGATCTGCTAGATAGCTGGAATATTCCATTCCCCTATGGCGAGATGCCGACCATCATCTGGGAATCTGAATTGCCCGTGAGTAATCAAGCCACAACCCGTCAGCCCGCGCCAGAAGTGGGGATTGTCGGCTTAGATGTGGATATCGAGGGCAAAGAAATCGCCCAACAATTGGCGTGGCTCAATTTTGATGCGGGCATTGGCAGTAATAACTGGGTGGTCAGTGGCGATTTGACCGAGACGGGATTGCCCCTCATGGCGAATGATATGCACTTGGGCATCCAAATGCCGTCCATCTGGTACGAAATCGGCTTGCATTGTGCGCCTATCACCGAAGATTGCCCGTATGATGTGACAGGATTCGCACTCAGCCCAACCCCCTTCGTTGTGGCGGGTCATAATGCCGATATTTCGTGGGCGTTGACCAATGTCGGACCCGATACTCAAGATTTGTATCAGATTCGCGTCAATCCTGATAACGAATTGCAATACGAATGGGATGGCGAATGGCGTGATATGACCGTCAAACAAGAGACGCTTAATTTTGGTGATGGCACAGATCCAATTACGTTCAATGTCCGTATGACGCATTTGGGTCCGATTGTCAATGAGCGTATAGATGGATTTAACAACGAGACTCCTTTGGCTATGCGCTGGACGGCGCTTGAACCAGGGACCATATTCATGGCAATTTTACGCCTGAATAAAGCATCGAATTGGGAAGAATTCAGAGAAGCCTTATCGTATTGGGATTCGCCATCGCAAAATGTGATTTATGCCGATAGAAACAACAATATTGGGTATCAAGTTCCGGGTAAAATCCCTGTCCGCGTGAATGGTCATAGCGGATTGTTGCCCGTCCCTGGTTGGACGAGTGAATACGAATGGCTCGGCTATTATCCATTCGATTCATTGCCTCGTTTGTATAATCCAGAACGGGGGTATATCGTCACGGCGAATCAAGCCGTTGTGCCACTTGCTTATTATGACCAAGTGGCGCAAGAATTGGCAGATGTGTTCGGTGAAGATGCCAATTATCTGATCAGCTATCACTGGGATTATGGGTATCGTGGACGGCGCATTAACCAGATGATAGAAACGCTCGCACCGCATAGCATTGAGACATTCACCACCATTCACGGCGATAATTTTGATGGTAACGCCGCCGAAATCATCCCCCTGCTGGCTGAAATATCGTTCCCTGATGATTTGGTTGATATGCGCGATTGGTTGCTCGAATGGGATTATCAGATGCACAAAGATAGCCCACAGGCGGCGTTATGGGCGTATTTCTGGGTGCGTTTGATGGATAATTTGTACAATGATGAATTTGCTCCCGCCGATTATACGGTAGATGGCAACCAAAATAATCGCATCGTCACCACACGGTTGATGAATGACCCGCAAAATAGATGGTGGGATGATGTGGATACGACAGATGTGACTGAAACCCGCGATGAAATTGTCGTTAAATCATTCACAGAAGCGGTAAGCGCCATTTCGGAACGGCTGGGTGATGACTCTACCGCATGGAAATGGGGCGATCTACACACCACGACCTTCGTCTCGAATCCGTTGGGATTGAGTGGCATCGCGCCGATTGAGCGCCAAGTGAATCGCGGTCCCTTCCCGACAAGCGGGTCTGGTGTGGCGATTAACGCCACGGGCTGGAGCGCCCGTAATGCCCGTTTCACAGTTGGGTCTGGTCCGTCGGAACGGGTGATTTATGATTTTAGCGATTGGGATAACAGTCGGTCTATTCATACCACTGGTCAAAGTGGACACCCGAATAGCGCGAATTACGATGACATGATAGAACCGTGGATTAATATCGAATATCGTCCGATGGTATTCAGCCGTGAGGCAGTCGAATCTGTAGCGACACAGACACTCATTCTTGTGCCATAAAATACACGTTACACCTGTACGGACGCGCTTTTTTGCGCGTCCATTTTCTAAAATTTAGACGGCAAAAATGCTATCCGCACAAGCCATAATCGTGATAATTTAACCCAGTCGCCCAGTCGCCAAAAGTAATGCAATGCCCAAGACAGCGACATTCATGAATAAGAACATCGAAATAAACATGCGTTCAAGCGGTGTCATGCCTAAAAATAATTTTTGTTCGCTATCGCGCACATCACTGCCATAATCGTAATCGTCATCTTCGCCAAACGAAAAATCATCATCTTCGCCAGCTCTACGCAGGTCATCTAACATGATGTCGCTCCTCGCTTAAATTGGTGTGTCTCTATATTCACATCTATTCTAACACATAAACGCGCAATATGTTGCGGGATATGGAGAAAATTACATCTTTTTTCCTATCCAAACCACCCCGCCAATAGCGTTGCGATTTGCGCTTGCATATCGGGCGAGAAGGGCATATCCGACCTTGCCCGTACCACATACGGCGATGGGATGAGCAACAAATTTCTATCGCTCGGCGACCACATAATGCCCCCGTAGCCTTCTGGAGATATATCGGCACGCAGGCGGGGTAGGTTGGTGCAGTCACGGGTACTACAAGCGAGTTCCACCATCTGGTCGAGATACGTCATCAAATCACGGGCGACCCGTTCATCTACCTCGCGGTAGGTGATAGTGGCATATTGCCCGTTGCGTGTTTGCGAAGCGCCCCAAAAGGTATAATCGGGGCGGGTATGTCGCCAACCATCGAGTTGACCATCACGGTCTTCATCTTCGGAATAGCGCCAATAAAACCAAATGCGTGTATAGGCGATGCCGTCTATGATTTCTTCGACATGCACCCGTGCGCGTGGCACATTGCTATCCATCACCACATCCAAAATGCGCCCATTCAGTTGGACATTGCTCCCTTTGAGGAATAAATCTTGATAGGCTTGGAAATTGGCGCGTTGCTCATCTTCCCATGTTGGGGCGGCGCTTCGTTGCAATCTGCGATACATCTCCCAATCGCCGATTCGAATTGCCGTCACTTCGGCGTTCACTGTATCACGCAATTCGGTTTCGAGTTGACCCGATAGTCGATTCAGGCGTTGGTCAACGAAGATGAATCCGCCAACGCCAATCGCGCCGATGGTGAGCAGAAAGATGATAACCCGTATGGCACGCCCGCGCCGTTTACGCGAGGCGGTGGGGTCTTCGCCGATGCCAGTCTGGACTTGATCGTCAATTTCCCAATCGAGTTTGATGCTCATGAGCTAATGTCTCCTGCAATCACAACATGGTCTGTGCCGTCCGCTTGTCGGATGATGAGCGCCCCATCACGAGTCACATCATGGGCGATGCCTGTGATGCCATCTACCGAAACGGTTGTGTTGAGCGTGTCGAGGCGTGACCGCCACGCCAGATACAACGCCTCAGTGCCGAGGTGTGCCGTCCAAACATCCAAGCGCCCTAAAATTCGGGCGATAAGGTCGGCGCGATTACACAATTTTCCGAGCGTCGTCTCGATGTTGGTGGCGGTTTGGGCAAGGTCACTCTCGCCAAAATTGACGCGCACATTCACCCCCATCCCCAACACCACACCCTGTAATTGCTCGCCTTCCCAAACGGCTTCGGGCAATACACCGCACACCTTTTTACCACCAATTCGCACATCATTCGCCCATTTGAGGCTTACATCGGCGATATTTAGCCCCTCCAACATCTCGGCAACGGCGACAGCACCCGCCATAAACACATGCTTCGCGCCTTGTGGCGATGGACGCAAAATGACCGATAGCGCCAATGCCACACCCGCAGGTGTGTGCCAGATTCGTCCCATCCGACCCCGACCTGCGGTTTGTTCATCGGCGATGACGACCGCCCCTTGTGGCGCGTTGCCTTTCAGCCAACCCAACGCTTCATTTTGGGTGCTGGAAATAGACGGAAAAAATCGGAACGGGCGATTGCCTAATGCTTGTGTGAGCGATGCTTGCGTGAGCATGGTGTTTATCCTAATTTGGGGAGTGTGACCCCTGTTTGTCCTTGATATTTGCCTTTTTTATCGGCGTATGATGTGTCACAGACTTCATCCCCTTCAAAAAAGAGTACCTGAGCGATGCCCTCGTTGGCATAGACTTTGGCGGGTAAGGGAGTGGTATTGCTGATTTCCAGTGTCACATAGCCTTCCCATTCTGGCTCGAAAGGTGTTACATTAATAATTAATCCGCAACGTGCATACGTTGATTTTCCGACACAGACGGTTAAAACACTGCGTGGAATACGGAAATATTCGACAGAACGGGCTAAAGCAAATGAGTTGGGTGGAATAATGCAAATATCACTTTTAATATCGACAAAGGATTCAGGTGAAAAATTTTTGGGGTCTACAATGGCAGAAAATACGTTGGTGAATACCTTAAATTCATCCGATACGCGCATATCGTAGCCATATGATGATACGCCATAACTGATAACACCATCGCGTTTTTGTGTTTCGACAAATGGTTCTATCATGCCGTGTTCGGTTGCCATTTTGCGAATCCAGTGGTCTGGTTTGAGTCCCATGCACATGCTCCCTTGTTGCGTGGACATGATGTATCATGTCCCTACGGATTGAACGAAAATTAGCAAGGGCGCAACACTGTGCGCCCTATGGTTGTTTGTATACGGATGATATATCATGCCTAATCGTGGTGCAATAACCATTTATAGAATTGGCGTGACCTTCAAGAAATTGCCCCGTTCAGAATTGGCTTTGGCGATGGCATCTTTCGAGCCTAAGACGACGATATGCCCATTTTTGACCGCTTCGAGCGCATCGGCGACTTTTTTCAGGTCGGCATTGGTGGTACTTAACACTTGGTCACGGATTTTTTGGCGTTGTTCATCGCTGATATTGACCAAATAACGGTTTAGCGAGGTATACCCTTTGGCATCGGGCAATAGATAGGGGTCGAAATCGCCAATTACGCCGATGATATTCTTGGTCAATTCATCATCGCTGAGCGTTTGACCGCGTAAAAAGTCGGCGGTGGCATCATACACGTCCAATGTGCGGAGCAAATTCGGGTCACGATACGAGCCATATCCGAATATGCCCGAAGCGGGGTCGAAACTGGCGAATGCGCCATATGCCCCGCCTTGAATCCGAATCCGATTGAGCAGGTAATCAATCCGCAGGTAGTTGATGGCAACATGTATCGCGCCGTGCATCTCGAATCCGGCATCATACAGATTACCCGCCTTACCAACATAATTCACTTGCGCGGGGATAGATAACCCTTCGTGGTCGGATGGATGGAGGGGTGTCCATGTGGCTTTTTGTGCGCCGTTGGATGGCATCGCACGGATGAAGGCTTCGAGTTTGGGTTGGAATTTATCCCAATTTGGCGCGTCGAGGGTGATATTGCAAATCATCGTCTCGCGGTTGATGAGGTGCTTGCGGAGCGAATCGAGATCGGCTAATACACCAGCCCAATCGGTATCAATCCGATTCGCCAATTCGCGTAAGAAGAACAGGTAACTGATGCCACCCATTTGTTCGTGCACCCAACCCGACAGCGTGAAATGTGACCCCAAGCGCGAGGCGACCATCATGTGACCTGCAGGGACAAGGCGGGCTTCGGTGCTGGCTTTTTCGGTCAGGACAATTTGCTTAAAGCGGTCTTTATCATCCAATTTGAGCGTGAGCAAAATATCGCTCAGGATAGCCAACATATCCTCATTTTGGGCTTGTGTGCCTTTGGCGCGGAGGAACATCCACAAGGCGCTACCAGAACGGTCATATTTTTCGGTGGCAACAGTGCTGGTGCTGATGCCACCCGTTTTACTGCCGATGCGTTGCGTCAGGCGGACGAAATCTTCTTGCTCCGTACCCATTTCCAGCAATACCGTCCCGAATAATCCCAGATAGGGGATGAGGTTTTGCGGGATGGTTTGCAGGTCGAAGCCTAAATCGAAATAGGTGATGCCGTTGCTGAAAATATCGTGATAGACGATGGTCGCGCCATTATTTTGACTGACTTCGATGGGGAAGTTGCGACTTTGGCGGTCTAAATCGGATAATTTGAGGAAGGGCAATTTGGCGATGGCTTCGGGGTCATCGGGCGCTTCTTGATTTTGGCGTAGGCGATGGGTCTCGGCGACAATCGCTTCGATGTCTTTATCGCTCAGGGTGGCGCGATACGCATCCAGACGGGCGCGTTCTTGCGCTTCGAGGCGTTTGCGATATTCTCGATCGGGTTCGAGCAAAATAGTCGAGCGATGATGATTCTTGAGCAGATAGTCATCAATCAATTTTTCAAAATAGTGTTTATCATGCGCCAATTTTTGTTTGATGCTGGCGAGGGTGGATTCGTAAGAGAGGGGCGCGAGCGGGTCTCCGCCATACAGCCACGATGACAAACTGGTGAACATCATCGCCAACCCACGCGGGAATCCACCTGTGTTATATTCGCGCAACGAAAATTCGTAGGTGTTCATGGCGGCTTCGATCTCCATCGGATCTATGCCGTCTTTGACCAAATTGTGCAGGGTTTCGAGGATGGTTTCTTCGACTTTACCCGCATCTTCTAACGCTACGCCACGCATCCCAGTCGAAAAAATCATCTGGTAGGCATCGGTATCTAAGCCTAAGCCCGCAATATCTTCGCCCAATTCAGAATCGAGCAAGGCTTTATACAATGGCGAGGCGGGCGAGCCGAGCAGGATTTGATACAACACTTGTAACGACATCGTGCGTTCTACATTGAGCGGGTCTGGCAATGCCCAGTTGACTGTGACCAACGCTTTGCCATCGGCATCTTCGCCCGCATCAAACGGGATGGTGACGCGGCGCGGTTCGCTAAATTCAGGGTGGGGTGCAAATGGATTGGGCATGTCTTTGCGCTCAAATTCATTCAGATAGCTATCGAGTAATTTCAGGCGTTCTTCTGGATTATCATCACCATAGAAGAAAATTCGCGCATTGGAGGGATGATAGTAGGTTTCGTGGAATGCCTTAAATTGTTCGTAAGTCAAATTGGGGATAGCTTGTGGATTGCCACCCGAATTTGCGCCATACAAATTATCAGGGAACAGGCTGGTGCCTGTTTCGAGATATAGCACTTGGTCGGGTGATGAATAAAAACCTTTCATCTCGTTAAAGACGACACCTTTATACACCATCTCGCCATCCGCCGATTCCATATCGTAATGCCACCCCTCTTGTTTGAGCGTATCGGGCGTGATGTTGGGATGAAACACCGCATCCAGATACACATCCACCAAATTATAAAAATCTTTGGTGTTTTGGCTGGCGACAGGATACACTGTTTTATCTGAGAATGTCATGGCGTTGATGAATGTAGCAAGTGAGCCTTTGACCAATTCAAAAAATGGATCTTTGCTAGGATATTTGCGTGACCCACACAGTACCGAATGTTCCATGATGTGCGGTAAGCCCGTGTCATCGGGTGGTGGGGTGATGAAGGTGATGCCAAAACATTTATTTTCATCATCGTTTTCGAGCGAGACGACTTCTGCCCCTGTTTTGATGTGACGGAAAACTTTTGCTTTGCTGTTAATTTCTGGAATAGTTGTTTCTTTAATCAATTCAAAACCATATTGTTGCGTCATTCAATTCACCTTTCAAATTTTTTTGAACGAACAATTTCAGTTTAGTGCAAAATTGGGGTCATGTCTACTGATTGGTTGCGATGTGGGTGATAATAGGACGTGCAGAAGCACGCCTGTACACGAAACTGCACTGGCGGATTAGCATCGTTAGGTGCGTATATCCGCCATCATACTTCATATTACGCCATACCATGCAAATTTGTTTCACATGCGTTCTGGGGTGGTCATGCCTAAAACCGTCAGGACGCGCTTAAACATGGCTTTGGTCGCCATATAAAATGCCAGACGCGCTTTTTGCACGTTGGGGTCTATGCCATCGGCGAATGCCCGCACACGGTCATACATCGGATGGAAGGCATTGGCGAGTTCGAGCGCGTAAAAGGCGATGGTATGCGGTGTCAGATTATCGCTGGCGGTTTGCATCACATCGGGGAATTCCAAACACTTACGCAGGAAATTGAGTTCTTCCACGCCGAGTAATGATAAATCTGCGCCGTCTATGCTCACACCACGCGCTTCTGCCTCGCGCAGAATTCCCGAACACCGCACATGGGCGTATTGGATATAATACACGGGATTTTCGTTGCTCTGAGAGACCGCCACGTTAATATCGAATTTCAGTTGCGAATCGGGACTGCGTTGGAGCAAAAAATAGCGAATCGCATCGGCGCTGGTGAGGTCGATCAGTTCATCTAGCGTATCAAAAATCCCGCGCCGTGTACTGCCTTTGAACGGTTTGCCATCGCGCACTACGCTCACCATTTGCACATGCACCACCTTAATCGGTTTAGGGTCGTATCCGAGAGCTTCTACACCCATCCGCACGACTTGGGCTTGGGTGAAATGGTCTGCGCCTAAAACATTCACCAACAGGTCAAACCCACGCTCAATTTTATTGACATGATAGGCAATATCGGGCAGGGTATAAGTCGGCTCGCCATTGCTTTTGACGACCACACGGTCTTCATCATCGCCGAATTGCGTGCTTCTGAACCATTGCGCGGGTTTGAGATTGGCACTCTTGGCGATGACTTCTTGGTCGGTTTCGCCTTCACGGGTGACGGATGTATAGATATAGCCACGTTCTTGCAGTTCTTCTAATACTTTCCAGACCGCACCCGTATCATACAACGTGTTTTCGTTGAAGAACACATCATGACGGATGCCAATGCGCTCACACGTCTCTTTAATCCAATCGAACATGCGCTTTTCGGCGTATTCTTTGAAGGGTTGCCAATCCTCATCTTTGAGCGAATCGCCTTTTTCGGCAATCAGGTCTTTGGCGTAATCGATTAGATATTCACCCTGATAAAATTTCTCCATGTCGGGGATTTCGATAGTCTGACCGAGTTCTTGTAGATAGCGAATCCGCAAACTTTCGCCCAAATTTCGCATTTGTGCGCCCGCGTTATTGAAATAATATTCGCGTTCTACATCATAGCCTGTGGTCTCTAACACGCGGGCGATGGCATCGCCTAAAATCGCGCCCCGACTGCGCCCAATGGTGATAGGACCCGTGGGATTGGCGCTCAGAAATTCGACTTGGGCGCGTTTGCCTGCGCCAATGTCGAGCGTCCCGAAGGTATCACCCGATGTGATGAGGGTCGTCACGAGCGTGCGAATCCAATTTTCATCGAAGCGCACATTGACAAAACCGGGCGGTGCGACTTCTACGGCGCTGATAAAATCGGGTTTGACGAAATATTTGGCGATGATGTTCGCCACCTCTAGCGGGGTTTTTTTGACAGGTTTGGCGAGCGCCAACGCGACCGATGCGCCGTAATCGCCTTGTTCGGCTTTACGGGGTGGCTTGACTTCGATTTCTGGGATTTCGATAGGCGGTAATTCGCCTGCAGTTTGGGCATTTTGGATAGCTTCACGCACCAGCGAAGCAATTTGACGGGTTAATGGTTTCAAGGTATACCTTATCCTCTGATGTGATAAATGATTGCGTAGCTTCTATTTTAACAAACCTTTTTCTCGCAGATAAGGCACGCACTTTTGAATCCCGTCATGTAACGATACTTTGGGCGACCATCCGAGCAAATCCCGCGCTTTTTGATTGCTATAGGTGGTATCGCCTGTGATATATTTCAAAAATCCCGTACCCCCTTTTATCATCTCCAATTGTGTGAACGGACTTATCACACGAATCAATGCCGATACAATCGGCACGGGGATGCCCAACCAGCGCCGATGTCCAACCAATGCCGAATATTCGCCTAAAAATTCGCGCCATGTCGGGGCAGGGGTGGGGGTGGCATTAAAAATTTGACCATCAGCTTGGGGGTGCGTGGCGGATAAGATGAGCAAATCCACCACATCATCCACATAAATCGGGGCGCTTTTACCGCTCCCGTTGCCGATGAAAAGAGTCGGTTTGCGTTTGGCAATCTTAAATCCGAGTTTCGTCCATGTGGCGCTATGCGCTCCGTAAATCATGCCCGGTCGGATAATCGTATACGATAGATTGTGCGTCTTCGCCACATCTATCAACGCCAGTTCACCTTCGCCTTTGGTGATGGCATACGGATAGGGAATCGGTTTGGCGTAGGGCGCGTCTTCGGTGATGATTGGGGTGTGGGGATAGCCATAAATCGCAATCGAACTGACATGCACAAAGCGCCCAACACCCGCCTTTGCGCTGGCGAGTGCTAATTTTCGGGTTGCATCCACATTAATCGGGCGTTGTTCATCCAAACTGCCCCCCAACGCCGCCGCCACATGAAATACCACATCCACACCAGTTAACGCAGTATCCATCCATGTGGTGTCAGTAGTCAAATCGCCGTGTATCAATTCGACACCCGCTAAATGGGCGATTTTCTCGCCCTTTTGCGGATTTCTGACCAATGCCTTAATTTTTATCCCCTGTTGCGATAGGGTGTTGACCAACACCCCACCTAAAAAGCCTGTCCCACCTGTGACGAATACCGTTTGCATTATGCCAGCGCCTCCACTTCTGCTTCTGGATTAAGCAGTTGCATCTCGTATAATTTGGTATAGATGCCATCTTTGGCGATGAGTTCATCGTGTGTGCCGAGTTCGACCAATTCACCCTTATCTAAAACGGCGATGCGATTCGCCCCGCGCACGGTGCTAAATCGATGGGCGATGATAATGGTGGTGCGGTTTTGCATCAGGCGGGATAATGCCTCTTGTACCAGTTGTTCGCTCTCGCTATCGAGGCTGGATGTGGCTTCATCCAACAACAAAATACGCGGATTTTTGAGGATGGCGCGGGCGATTGCCACCCGTTGCCGTTGACCACCGCTCAATTTAATGCCACGTTCCCCGACAACCGTATCATATCCATCGGGCAATTCGGTGATGAATTGATGGGCGTTGGCGGCTTTTGCGGCGGCGATGATGTCCGCTTCGCTGGCATCCAATTTGCCATAACGGATATTTTCGCGGATAGTCCCGCCAAATAGCAAGGTCTCTTGTGGCACAATGCCGATATGTTCGCGTAGGCTGGCTTGGGTGATGTCGCGCAAATCTACTCCGTCCAGCAAAATTTCGCCCGATGTGGGGTCATAAAAACGCGGTATCAGGTTAAACATCGTGGATTTTCCCGCTCCACTCGCGCCGACCAACGCCAAAATTTCGCCTTTTGCCACTGTGAGATTGATATTTTTCAGCACAGGTTGGCGTTCATCATAACTAAAATTCACATCTTTGAAGGTCAATTCACCGCGCACATCGCTCATGATTTTGGCGTTGGGCTTATCTTGAACGGTGGGTTGGGTATCTAAAATCTGAAAGACCCGTTTGGTCGCGCCGATAGCTTTTTGGAAATTGCTATATAACTCGACTAATGAGGCAAAACTGCCCGCTACCGATACACCGTAGAATAAAAAGCTGATCAGTTGCCCGCCTGTGAGCCGTTCCGCGATGACTTCTTGCCCACCAAACCATAAAATGAGGGCGATGCTCCCGAAGCCCAAAAATCCGACAAACGGACCGAACACCGAATTGACGCGCAGAAGTTGTAAGGCGGCTTTGAATGACCGATTAATCGCATCGTTATACCGCCCGATTTCATACTCTTCGCGCACAAAACTTTTCACTTCGCGGATATTTTGCAACGATTCTTCCATCACCACCGTAGAACCTGCCAATTCATCTTGAATGCGGGTGCTGATGCGTTGCAGATAAAATCCAAATACGAAGCCTAGTCCGACCAAAATCGGGATGAGCGCGATGATGAACAGCGTCAGGCGGGTGTTGATGATGAACATAATGCCCACCGAGCCGAACATAATCGCCGTTTGTTGCAAAATCACATTCACATTTTCGGTCAAGACGCTCCGCATGACGGTCACATCGGATGACATGCGCGAGACGAGTTCACCTACGCGCCGTTCTACAAAAAATCCGAGTGAAAGTGTGTTCAGGTGGGCATATAGTTGGGTGCGTAAATCCACCATGATGCGCTCGCCGATGTAATTCAGGTTATAAGTCTCGAAGAAGGATGTCACCGAGCGCAGGAGGAATATCGCCAATAAGAACAGGGTGACTTGATTGAGCAGGTCAAAATTACGGTCTTGGAGCGCCGAATCTACCACTTGCTGGATAACCGCAGGAAATACCAAACTCAACGCCGCACTGCCCAATGTGGCGAGGATTGCCACCGCCAACCGTCGCTTATATTTGCCCAAATAACCAATCATGCGTTTCCATTGCATGGGTACATGGGGTAAATTTTCGTTTTCGTCTCCATTTTCGCCGTTTTGCCCGTTGCGTCTGCGTCGTCTGTTAACACGCATCATGTGTCAGATCCTTTTGTTTGTAGCGATAAAAAAATTCTAGCCCTTACTCCATTAGCATTACGTCAAAATTTGATGAATGGTTGTAAAATGGCAACATTTGGTTGTATGCGAGATGTTATAATGACTTTGGTATCATGTCCAAACTAAAGGATATATATGGTCGCAATTTTCGGTGGACTCGATAAAGACAGTTACGATAGGCAATATTCTGATACGTATCTGCTCAAACGGATTATTCAATATTTTAAGCCCTATCGCAAACACGTTTTATGGACAGTCGCAGGGTTTTTGGTCGTCTCGGTGACATCGGCGCTTGTCCCGATTTTTATCGCCGATGGGGTGCGGATTTTGGGGCAAAATAACCAAGATCTGTTGCTCATTCTCATGGGGGTATTGTTGATAGCCGCCTTCGTCCAGTATGGCGCGAATTGGGTACGGCGTTATTTGCTCAGTTTTGTGGTGGGGAATATCGTCTCGCAGATGCGGAAAGATGCCTTCGCCGCGGCGATGGAGCGCGACCTCGCATTTTATGATAATCATAAATCGGGCAAAATTGTCAGCCGTATCACCAGCGATACCCAAGAATTTGGTGATGTTATCCTCATCGCCAGCGATGTGATTTCGCTCCTGATTCAAGTGTTGATGCTCACGGTGGTGCTATTCTCGCAATCGGTTATCCTCACGGCGTTGGTCATCGGCACATTGCCGATTATCGTTGGCGCGGCGATGTTTTTTCGGTGGTTGGCGCGGATTGCCACCCGTCAGGGGGCGCGGGCGATGGCGGCGGTCAACGACACTATCCAAGAAAGTGTCGCGGGGATTAGTGTCGCCAAAAATTTCCGCAAAGAGAAATTTATTTATGATGAATTTGTGGACATCAACACACAATCGTATCGGATTAATTTGCGACGTGGCTTCGTTTTGGCGATGGTGTTCCCTGTTTTGAACGGATTGGCGGGGTTTGCGATTGCGCTGGTGGTTTATGCGAGCGCGTTGCATGTGTATTGGGCGAATATTGATGTTGGTACATGGTTTTTATTCATACAAGGTGTAGACCGTTTTTGGTTTCCATTTATTAACCTCGCCGCGTTGTGGAGTCAGTTCCAGCAAGCCCTCAGCGCCACTGAGCGCATTTTCGCGTTGATTGATGCCGATAACACCATCATCCAAACCGATAACAAGCCCGTCCGACATCTTAAGGGCAAGGTCGAATTTGTTAATGTGACGTTTGGATACTCAGCAGACCAACCCGTCCTCAAAAATTTTGATTTGACCATCCACGAGGGCGAAAGTGTGGCATTTGTGGGGCATACAGGCGCAGGTAAAAGCACCATCGCTAAACTCATCACCCGTTTTTATGAATTTCAGGATGGGCAAATTTTGGTGGATGGTCAGGATATTCGCACTTTCGATTTGCAATCGTATCGGGCGCGATTGGGCATTGTGCCACAGCAACCGTTCTTGTTTAGCGGGACAGTGCGCGACAATATTCGCTATGGTATCCCCGATGCCACTGATGAAGAAATTAACGAAATTGCCTATAGTGTTGGTCATGGTGAATGGCTAGAGACATTGCCCAACGGCTTAGATACTGATGTTGGGGAACGTGGCGCACGCCTGAGTATGGGTCAGCGCCAACTAGTGAGCCTGATGCGTGTGTTGCTCGAAAAGCCCGCGATTTTTATTTTAGATGAAGCCACCGCCAGTGTAGACCCGTTCACCGAGTCGCAAATTCAAGAGGCGTTACACCTCATCCTGAAAAATTCGACCTCGATTTTGATTGCTCACCGCCTTAGTACAGTGCGTGATGCTGATCGCATTATCGTCCTGAAAGAGGGGAGTATCATCGAAGAGGGGAGTCATGAATCGCTCATGGCACAAGGCGGGCATTATGCAGAATTGTATAATACCTATTTCCGTCATCAGAGTTTGGAATATGTCGAGAATTCTAAAATGATGTTCGCAGAGGGGTGAAAAAATGATTGCTTATGGACTATAGGTATAGGGCGGATATACGCACCCAAAGATGCTAATCCACCCGTACAGGCTCAAAAATTGCTTTGATTTGTAGCCTGATTCAGAGGGTGGATATACGCTTCGCTAATCCGCCCCTTGTATCTACGGACTTAAAAATTTCCGTGACTGTACGGGACGATTAGCGCGTAGCGCGTATATCGTCCCTAAATATGTCATGAGTTATAGCCGATTTAACTACGGACAAGCCTAATATGCCATATTTTGTCCAAAATCACCCCAATTAACCTTCGATTTCCACCGCCATCGCAACCGCTTCGCCACCGCCCAAACATAAAGCGGCGACACCGCGTTTTAAGCCTCTATCTTGTAAATTATGGATGAGCGTAATCAATACCCGCGCACCACTCGCACCCAACGGATGCCCTAATGCGATTGCGCCACCATTGACATTGACTTTTTCCATCGGGACGATATGACCATCGCGTGCCAAACCACGTAAATCGGCTAAGACTTGCGAGGCGAATGCTTCGTTGATCTCAAATAAATCCACATCATCCGCCGTCCATCCCGCACGCGCTAATGCGACAGGAATCGCCTTCACGGGGGCGTAAAAAATCCATTGCGGGTCGAGCGCGGCTTGACCATATCCCACCACACGCGCAATCGGCGCATGACCGTGTTTTTCGGCATATCGCCGACTCGACATGACTACCGCGGATGCACCATCATTCATACCGGGCGCGTTGCCTGCCGTCACGACACCATCAGGCTCAAATGCGGGCGCGAGTTTGGATAGGGCTTCGATAGTCGTATCGGGACGAATCGGCTCATCGGTATCGATTACCGTTTCACCTTTGCGCGTTTTGATGACGACTGGAGCGATTTCTTTTTTGAATTTACCCGCTTCTGTGGCTTGATGCGCCAATTGATGACTGCGGAAGGCAAATTCATCTAATTCACGACGCGGAACTTCGAGTTGACGGGCGATAAATTCCGCCGCGTTGCCCATGCCCCAATTCACAATCGAACACCATAAACCGTCATGTTGCAAGGCGTCGCGCATTTGGATATGCCCATATTTATTGCCCATGCGAATCGAATCGTTCAGATAGGGCGCTCGGCTCATGCTCTCGACCCCGCCCGCCAGATACACATCACCATCTTCGGCTTTAATGGCATTGGCGACCATCATCATACTTTTTAGGCTACTGCCACATACTTTGTTGACGGTTGTCCCGCCGATGCTATCGGGCAAACCCGCGGCTTTGCCAATTTGACGGGGCAGGGCTTGACCAGTCCCCGCGCTCACGACATTCCCCAGAACAAATTCTTGGATATGCTCTGGATTCACCCCGCTTCGTTCAATCGCGGCTTTGACGGCGACCGTTCCCAATTCTACCGCCGATAACCCAGATAATCCGCCCAAAAATTTGCCGTGCGGGGTGCGGGCGCTCCCCAAAATCACCACATCGCTCTCAGATTTAGACATTACTTTTCCTCCAAAAAAATAATTACGAAATAGTTTCCCACAACTTTTTGAGGTCATGATAGATATTATCGAGCGTGTCGGGGATGATGCGCGTATCGCCCACCACGCCCATAAAATTGGTGTCACCATCCCAACGCGGGACGATATGAAAATGATAATGCTCCGCGATTCCCGCACCTGCCGCTTTGCCGATATTCGCGCCTAAATTAAACGCTTGCGGACGGTAGGCTTCTCGCAACACGCGCAAGGCTTTATTCACCATGTGCATCATATCCAGTAGGGCTTCTGAGGGCATATCTTCTTGGGTTGGGATATGGGCATACGGCACAATCATCAGATGACCGTTGTTGTAGGGGTAGCGGTTGAGTGTGACATACACATAATCTGACCGCGCAATCACATGTTCAGCAAGGTCATCCGCCAAAATTTTGTTGCAAAACACACATCCCTCTACAGGTTTTTTTTCGCCTTTGATGTATGCCATGCGCCATGGGGTATATAAATGTTCCATCAAAAAACCTCTAAGTGCTTCTTTTGGGATGATTATAAAACACGATAGGCGCAATACATAGACCGATATGGGATTGATTAACGGGCATAAGTGCGCTATGATATGCGCTCAGATAGGGGCGGTTAGCTCAATTGGCAGAGCATACGCCTTACACGCGTAGGGTTATAGGTTCGAGTCCTATACCGCCCACATACCCCTAAAATAATAAATTCCATTCTAAAGTGTTTATATGACCTCACAACCACCGCCAATTGTTATTCGGGCAACAATGTTACGGCATTTGGATGTGTGTACGCGCCGTATTTGGTTAGATACTTATGGCGACCAACTCCTCCGAGATGATTTATCTATCCCGCTTGCACAACGGTTACATCACGGGGTTGTGCATGAAACCATCATACAACATGCTACTGGTGGCAATTTAGAAACCATCCATGTTGAAGGATGGGCAGAAGCTGTTAACATGACCACATCTCTTATTCAACGAGGTGATTCGGTGATTATCAATGCCTGTTTTCAAGCCACAATTGAGCTAAAAGGCATCCCTAATCCGATTATTTTGGTCGGAAAAATAGATAGACTCGTCCGTCAAACACATCATCCAGAAAATCCAGATAGACCCGTTTATATTCCCATTGAAATAAAATCGTATCAAGATATATCGGATGCCGATACGCTTCAACTCGATATGTATTGTTGGTTGTTGGAACAAGTACAAGGGATTGAAGCTGTGGGTGGTGAATTTTGGCTTGGAAAATCGCCACAGGATAATCAACCAATCCTTAAACGGGGACATATTTACGATGAATATCGCCTGATGCGTGCCATTCGTGAGGTTGCCAGAATTATCCTAGCAGGTGCTGAGCCACCCCCTTATATCGCCACGCATTGCCAGATGTGTCATTGGAATAAGCTGTGCCAACAAAAAGCACAAGCCAGTTTCGATATTTCATTGTTGATAGGGCTACGAAAAGAGACTTACGCCGACTTAAAAAAGGCGGGTATTCATACACTGGAACAATTGGTGCAATTGCAACCCGACTCGTTGCGCCAATTTAGGGGGATTAATGCCACTGCATCTTTATATCATGCCCAAGCACGCGCTTGGGTGGAACAAAAGCCGATTTGGTTAAATTCCATATCCGATACCTTGCGTGAGGGTGGGTGGATGTTCGATTTAGAGACATATCGAGATATTCAAACAGGCACAGAATCGGTTTGGAGCATCGGCTGGTGTGACGAAAATCAACAATCGGCGACGGCGGTTATTGTCCCGCATATCCAACCCCAGCTAGTACGTGTGAATGAACATCTCACCATTCATCTTGTCCCCGATACCGATTCGGCGTGGCGTATGATGGCACAATCCATGCCCGATGCAAAACCTGTTTATCATTGGACGGGTTATGATAGCAGTGTGATGAAAAAATCTGCCCCGTTGGATGTTCAGACCAAATTGGGAGCGCGGTTATTCGATTTACATGCCCATTTTAAGAAAACGGTTTGTTTTCCAATTTCGAGTTTATCTCTAAAAACGGTTGCGACTTATTTAGGATTTCGTTGGGCAGAGTATGATAATTATCTTCAAGCCTATATAGATTATCGCCAATGGCTCAAAACGGGTGAGTTTAGCCATTTATTGCGGGCAGTGAATTATCAGGTGGATGATGTGAAGGCACTTGCAGTCGTTTGGCAATATCTGATAGGCGCAATATGATATAATCGTGTCTGAAAATGTAATTATCAGACAAACCCTAGTAATAATTTTTTTAGACTACTAGCCGAATTTGCAAAAATGCGCTATGCTATATTACAAACGGTTATAAGGATGTTAGAAAATGGTAACGACTGGACAACGAGCGCAAAGCGTATTAGTGATTGAAGATGATGAAGATACCGCAGAAATGGTGTGTAACCTCCTCGAAACAGCAGGTTACGAAGCCGTTGCGGTGAGCGATGGCGGTACGGCACTCGATGAAATTGCCATGATAGCACCCGATTTGGTGTTGTTGGATATTCATCTGCCCGATATAAACGGCTTAGAAATCCTCAAAAAAGTCCGTTCTCATTCGTTTTTGCCCATGATTGTCATGAGTGGCTATGAACGTGACCGCGACCGTGTGGTGGCATTAGAAGCAGGTGCCGATGATTTTATGGCGAAGCCTTTCGCGCCCGATGAACTGGTGGCGCGGGTTAAAGCCTTATTACGCCGTGTAGATTGGACACCGAAACCCGAAACACAAATCACCGTCCGCAAATTAGAACTCAATTTGCCACGTAGACAAGCTACGATTAATGGTAAACGCCTTAGCCTAACACCGATAGAATACAATATCCTGCTCACACTCATGCGTCATGCGGGCAAGGTGATTAGCCATGACGAATTGCTACAAGCTGTTTGGGGAGATAGCTATCGGGGTGATTATTCGGTGTTACGGGTGAATGTATCGCGGTTGCGCCAAAAACTAGAAGAAAATCCCCGTCGCCCAACCTATATTGTGACTGTGCCAGGGCGTGGTTATTGGATGCCGACTGGACGATAAGCCGAAATATAGATTATTTAGGCGTATTGTGTTACCCTTAATTCATTCATTCCACCGTGAAACGGGTTATCGATGAGGAAAGGGTTTTATTGTGTTCGCTGATGATATGATATTGCCGAGTATCTATAATCGTATCGGCATGGCAGATTATTCTGCTAATCTCACACCTAAATTGATTAATTTTGCCCAACAAAATGAATGGGCGGGTCGGCGAATTGTTGATTTGGGATGCGGTACAGGGGGTGTCACCCAGTGGTTAGTCTCATTTGGGTATAATGTCACCAGTATCGATTATAACCCCGCCATGCTCCAACAACTCAAGAGTGCGTTGGATAAAAAAGGACATACCGCCACGTTACTCCAAGCCGATGTGCGCCAATTGCCCGCATTAACCATGATCGACATGGTGATTTCGTTGGGTTTATTCAATGAATTAGATAATCTGCGCGATTTAGAGACGGCGCTCAAACAAGTTAGTGGTGTTTTGACAAGCGGGCGTTTTTTCATCTTTGATATGTATACCATAGAAGGTCTGACACAGCGTGGTATGACCCCTTTTGAGCGGTTGTATGAGGGGGATGATTTGACTGTGTATATTCATCGCCAATACGATTATGACCGCCAAAATATCACCCTCGAATATGATGTTCTCATGCGTAAAAATGATAGTTTGTGGGAACGTGCCAAGACCAAACGCATTTTACGGGCATATCCCTTGTTGGCGCTCATTACATTGGTCAAACGGTCAGAATTTGATGTGGTGGCGCTTTTAGATACACAATTTGCGCCCATAGATGTGGCAAATCCCAAAACAGTACGCGCTATTTTTATCCTCAAAAAGCAGTAAGTTGAGATGACTGTAAAATGATTCAAGATAATCAACGGTCATTGCATTTGACCGTAGACCCAGAACCTGTTTCGTTTCGGTTGGTAGTTTTATTGGGTTTTTTGGGTGGGTTAGTGGCGGGTGTTCTGGTATCCGACATGTTATTTCGCTGGGGGACGTGTTCCCTAATGGGGCTTGGGATTGGTATTGCCAGTGGTGTATTCTTGACCATGTTGATCGAAAAATTCCTCAAGCCCTTGTGGAAATCGAACCGCTTTATTCGTGTGAATCAAGATGAAATTGCCTTTTTAAGCGGTGAGCGCATCACGCGCTCTATCAATCCACGTCAACAAGTGAATGTGACTCAATGGCGCTTCACTGTCAAACGGCGACGTGGGCGTGCCGAAAAAGGGTGGCATGTGGTTGCGATTGCCCTAGAACAAGATGACATCTATTTACCCGTTTATACCCTTATATCGCCAGAACAATATGAAGCGATGGATAAAGCTGACCAATTTATAGAATTGACCCTGCGCCGTGAAGATTTCATCAAAAAGAGCGCCAGAGGAGATGATATTCGCCTGTCGGGGACACAGCGCCAACTATATACCGCAGAGACGGCACGCGGTTTAGATGGTGTCGAGATGTTGCCAGATGATTTTAATACCTTTTTACGCTATCTACACGATAATTTTTATCGTTGGATGCCATAAATTTGATAGAGGTGATGATGATAAACAAAAACACCAAAGGGGCATTTTACGCCCCTTTTTTTATGATAATCATGTTGTTGCTCTGTATTGACCCAATATACGCCCAAAATGCCCGTTTATCGCCCAATACGCCTGTGGATGGTGAAATCGTTACGCCTAATCAAGAACAGTCATGGACATTTTTGGGCGGGCAAAATATGGTTGTTTCGTTGCGGGTGATTCCAGAAGGTGATTTTGACCCTGTGGTGATTTTGCGCGATGCCAATGGGGCTGAACTTATCCGCAATGATGATTATGATTATCCAAATCGGCGTGATGCTTTGCTGGAGGCGATCACCTTGCCTCGTTTGGGTGATTATCAGGTGAGTGTGACAGGCTACAACGGTAGTATTGGTGCATTTACATTGACGATGTTGATGGGATATGCCGAATTTGCGTTGGATGAACGATTTACATCTTTTGGTGATTGGCAAGCCGATAATCTCACGTCTGCCGATGCGGTTGATGGTATTTTGACTTTACAGGTAGATGGAATCGCCGAAGTGGGACGCTTGTTCAACCAGCAGATTCCTCGTCAAAAAGATTTTTATGCTCAAACCACCATCACCAACATGACAGGGCGCAACGGTTGGATAGTTGGCATGTCATTCCGCGAACAAACTAATGGTAATCGTTATGTGGTGTCGGTTAGTTCGCGGGGTGATTGGCGATTAAGTGTTTGGGAAAATGACACAGCGCGTACTTTGCGAGATTGGACAACCCATCCCGCCATTCTCGCGGGAGATACCAGATTTACGCTCGGCATTTTAGCTAAAGATGTCAGTATTGATGTGTTTTATGATAACCAAATGCTGGCAAGCATCACGGATACCACTATCGAAAATGCGGGTGGGGTGGGGCTTCAAATCGAAACATCCAATGCACTCGATAGTCAGGTCATTGCACAGATAGATGGTTTACAAATGACCATACCAACACAAGTCAATGGCGCATTCATCATCCCGCAACAATTGATGGCGGGAAATGCGCTTCTGGTCTCGCACGAATTAGAACGCCGTCATCTTATCCCCGCAGGTGGGACATTAGCCTGGGAAGTGAGTGAGAGTTTTCTGGAAGCATCGCGTCCTGGCGTGGATAGATTGCCTCTTATTGCCGATACACGTTTCACCAATTTTGTGTTATCGACAACCGTCAGCGCGACATTTATTGGCGAAGGTATTGGCGCATGTGCATTATTGTTCCAACATGCCGATGAACGAAATTATACTGTTGCCTATTTGGATAATGTCGGTGGGTATGGGGTATCGGTGCGCCGTGATGACACGTTTTCGGATGATATTTTTGGCATGAACGATTTGTGGACAATCAATAATTCAAGCCAATTGCTGATTGTCGTGAATGACGGGCTTTTATACTATTATGTGAATAATCGTTTAGTCGGGCAGATGACAATTGAATCCATAGAAGGGCAAGTTGGCAATGCTATAGTCAATTTTGACCCCATTCGGACGAATTGCCAATTTAGAAATACATGGGTATGGCGTTGGGAATAAGTCATATCAAACATAAGGGCGCATAATTGCGCCCTTATGAATGTTGTGAGGATTGGATGAAATTACTTTTTCATCACTGTGCCGAGTGTGGTACAGGCAGGACATGTACCATTGGGGCGCATAATCGCATAACCACCCATGGGGTCACTGCCCCAGATGGTGAAGTTCAAGTTCCACACAATCATCAAGCGGACACGACCACTTTGAGCGGCAATAGTCGCGGCTTCTGCCAACCATTGGGCTTGTTGTGCCACAGTGACATTTTGCGCCCATGCAAATAGGGGTGGAATTGCCGCACCCATGCCTTCACCGCTCAGATAACCCAGTTCTGTCCAGCATACGGGCATCCCAGGGAATAAGCTGGCACCCCGATTGAACATGGTTGAGTAATAACGAGTGGGGTAGCTATCACGCGGGTCGCCTGATGATTGGGTTGGCGAAACAATACCTTCGTTATAATGCAAGCCCAAGCAGTCCATTTTTGTGCCTGCGCCCGCATCGCGCATTTGAATCATGAAGTTATCATCATTCACCACTGCACCAGGAAAGGCGGCTTCTGCACCCGTTGGGGCGGGCGCACCACTGATGACGATGATATTCGGGTTCACGGCTTTAATCGCATCGAAAGCGGCAGAGAGCAATTGGGTATAACGCGCACCGCTAATCGTGCCTGTGGGCCATTCACGGTCAATGTTAGGTTCATTCCAAACTTCAATTGCATCGGGACCGAGCGCCGCAACTTGCCCAACAAAACTGGCA
The DNA here is from genome assembly GCA_034436155.1 of Anaerolineae bacterium. Lineage (GTDB taxonomy): Bacteria > Chloroflexota > Anaerolineae > Aggregatilineales > Phototrophicaceae. The sequence continues at coordinate 8,944 of DAOTVP010000026.1, read as the reverse complement.
TATTGCGTCACGTAGGTGTTGAAATCACCCATTTGCGCGGGCAAGCCAACAATACCAATCAAGACCTTAAAGCCCTTGCCTTTGACATCGCTGATGATGTTTTGTGCGCCTGCGGTGCTATCGCCAACACTATAACGCAATTGTTTCTTAATCCAGGTCATGCCTGCGGCTTTGGCATTGGTGACGGCGGCGGCTTCTAAACCATTGGCATGACCGCCCAATTCAAAACTACCGACAGCCGCGCCACCCGGAGCAATCTGACCCGTTCCGCCAGTGGTTGGGGCGGTCGGTGCGCCGACATCTGTCACTTTATCGCATACGGCAATTGCCGTAAGGTCATTGAATGCCACCCGCGCTTGATATTGCCTGCCATTGAGTGCGGTGATGGTAAACGTCCAGCCCTGAAAAATGGGACGCACATCAACACTACTGATGTTGTCGATACAACCCCAATCGATGCCAGGACCGAAATCAGTTTGAACCCACACCCATTCACGGACATAGGTCAAGTCAACTTTATATTTTGCTTCGATGGCTTCGCGCACAGCGCAAAATGCCCGAATCATCACATCGGCATCGGGGCTACATAACCCTTGCGCGTGAACAGGTTGCACCGTATTGAACGATAACAGTGTGGTGCTGGCGAGAATTGCTACAAACAACAGGCTGATTTTACGCCATAAACTTGATTTCATCATGTTACTTTTTACCTCATTAACTTACTCAGTATAGTGGTATGAATAAACACTTATAAAGCCTACCCAACAAGCCCTGATTTTACCAGTATTAAGGGCTTATGCGTAGGCTAATCGTTGGTCAGATATGCTGGAATTGTTAGATATTCAAGACTTTTTCGGTCATGGCACGCAGGGTTTGCATCCGTTGGATGAGTGCCGGATTGTTTTGGTCGGCTAACATCTGTTCAACGGCATGGAAGGCTTCTATTAGACTGCCACCTAATTGAGGGGCGTGTTCTTGAATTAACTGATGTGCCTCTTCATCGGTTTGAACACTCAATATGGTGTTGATGAAACGCAATTCCGGACTCATATTGGCGCGTAAAATCTCGATCACCACGTTATAAATATATTTCAGACGGTCTGCTAATGCCTTGTTTTGGGTTTGTTCTGCTTGTTGGATGTTGGCATTTAATACCGCCATGAAGGTATCATCTATGGCATCTATATTAGCGGCAATTAATTCCTCGGGTTTCTGATGATTGACTAATGTTTGTAAGAAAGAGACAACCCCTTGTAAGGCGCGTTGATTTTGCTGGTCAATTGCCGCGGTCAGTTGGGCTAATCTGTCGCGCAATTTTTCAAGTTTGTCACGATTTTGCGCGGGCGCTTTGCCGATTTGTGCCGTGAGCATCTGGAAAAAGTCGTCATCAAACGCGGGGCGAATCATCCCGACTAAGGCTTGGAGATGCTCATCTTGTTCGGCATAGCTGATTGCCAATAGCAACACATTATCACGGCTGATTCTTTCGCCAAAGGTTTCGAGTTGTGATGCCACTTCTTCGATAATTTTCTCTTGTTGGGCTTGTTTGGCGATCAACCCTTTCCCATAGGTGGTTAATTCGACAACACGGGTTTGAATCGCCAACATTTGTTGCGCGATTTGCGGTTGCCCATCTTCGAGCGTGCGCTGAATCACGAGGCTGAAGGCTTGGAAGAATCGATCGTCCATCTTAGCATCATTTTCAGCCACCAATTGTTGTAAGGCTTCTTCGGATGTGGCTTCGAGGCATTGTTGTACCAAATTGATGCGGGCGCGTTGTTCGTCCATCATTTCTTGGGTGATGCCATCCGCTTCTAAAATTTGGTTGACCATGCCTTGTATGGTCATGGCGCGACGCGGATTAAACATATACCCCTTAAAATTGCCTTTGGGCAAGCGTTTCATCATATTGCCGATGAGACGTTCTTGGTCGTCTTTGTTCAAATTGAGTTCCATCGGCACCATGGCAATCAACAATTCTTTGCTAGGGTCATGATAGAGTAGCGGGGTGATGACGGTATTCATCGTCCCACAGTTGGGGCAGGGGGATGTATTGAGCCGACCTGCTAAGAGCAAATTTTTGAATTGGGGTGTCTCTGACACATCAAGAATGGAATACACAGGGATATTAAAGGGTGTCCCGCACGAGGAACACCGTATGGCATTGGGTTGTTGGGTTTGCATGAAGACTCCAATTAAACACGCGGTAAATGAACGAAAAAGGTAGAGCCACGATTGGGGGCGCTTTTGACTTCGATTGTCCCACCATGAGCTTGTACAATGGCTTTGGATAGATATAACCCTAACCCAGACCCTTGTGTTTTACTGCTCAACTTGCTATCAACACGATAAAAGCGGTCAAAAATATGGCGTTGGTCTTCTTCAGAAAGCCCCACACCCGAATCGCGCACATAGAATGTGGCGGTGGTTGCTGTGGCATATCCACCAACTTCTATAATACCACCGTCTGGGGAGTATTTTACAGCGTTGCTGAGTAAATTATCAATAACCTGTCTTAAGCGCGTTTCATCGGCATAAATCATGGGGTAGGGCGATTGAAATTTGAGTTTGAATTTATGCTTATCTGTCTGTGATGTAAAGCGTTTTACCGCCAGTTCTGCCAATTCATCTATCAAGACTTCGGTTTTGGTCAGGCTCAGGTCGCCTTGTGCTTGTAATTTGCTGGCGGTCAGCAAATTTTGGATGAGCGCATTGAGGCGATCTGCCTCCTCTTCTATCACGCCCAAATTTTCTTGGATAGTCTTTCTATCCCAACGGGCATCTGGGCGGGATAATGTCGCCGCGTACCCTTTGATGATGGCAACAGGCGTTTTCAGTTCGTGCGATATGATCGAGATAAACGTGTTTTGCATCTCTTGGGCGCGTTTGAAATTGGTGATGTCGCGGATATGGGCGATGATGTTGGTCAATTTGCCATCTGTATTGAGGAGTGGCGCATAGGTGATACCCACGCTAATCGTCAGACCATCACGTCGCAACAATTCGCCTTCGACATAGAGTGGGTCTTCATCATCTGTGGGTGGCGGTTTATTTCCCCAACCATTATCCAATGCCGTTTGAATATCAATACTATCGCGTTTCTTCCATTGGATAACTTCGTCATGCGATAATCCGATCGCCTCATCCGATTTCCATCCCGTGATGCGTTCTAAGGCGCGGTTGAATCGTCCGATGGTTAAATCGGGTTCGAGAATCATCATGCCATCTGCACCATATTGTAAAATGGCGGCGAGTTTTTTGCGCTCATTTTCTATGCGTTCATACATTTGTGCGTTATGAACGGCAATTGCCGCTTGGTCTGCAAAACTTTGTAGAATTTGCATGTCGTTGCCATCCACATGGGCTTGATAGCTCCGAAATACCATCATCATCCCCAATGGCACACCCGCAAAAATGAGAGGCATAGCGATAGCTTGTTGCAGATGAGAATCGATGACATTCGTGATGGCGCGTAAATGTTGATTAAAATTCTCGATGGTGTTTTTCTGTGCCAGGGCTTGCGATAATTCAAATAAATGTTCGTTGAGCGTGGGAACAGCTTCCGTTGGGATGTTAATGAGTGCGCGAACATAAAAAATATCATCATCGGCACGCAAGGCGATTAACCCAGAACGCCCTGCCAGCATGATGATAGAAGCGTGCAAGACTCGTTTAAGCACTTCGCTCAAATCGAGTTGTGCGGTGATAGCCCGCGAAATTTCGAGCAGAAAATCGCGCTGGCGAATTTGAAAATCGGGTAGCATCAATTTATTCATCATATCCTCATCATAAGGGATAGATGATAGAAATTTATATGAATTTTAGGGCAAAATATATCAGATTTTACAAATACAATAGAATACGGACACAATTCGCGTCCGTATCCCATTGTCTAATTATTGAGCGTATAAATGACATCGCTGACGCGCCCAACACCGCCTTTGGTCGGTACAAGCGCCCCCGCGCCTACAATCGAAACATCTTCCCCCAGTTCGGGTTTGGTGATGATGAGATCTTTCCAGTAGGCTTGGTCGATGCAGTGTTTTTGGATGGCTTCGTGCATGGGGTTAAATAACATATCGCCCAAATTAGCCACCCCACCACCCACTACGACAATTTGTGGATTAAATAAGTGTAACAGGCTCACAATCCCCAAGCCGATGATGTATCCGCCACGCCCGATGATGTCTTTGGCGAGCGTATCGCCACTATGGGCGGCATCTCCTAAAATTTTGGCATCAATTTTAGATAAATCGCCTTTGACCAAATCCACCATGACCGATTTTTCGCCCGCTTCGATCCGTTTACGGGCTTGATATGCCATATCGGGACCTGCGGCTTCATTTTCGAGTGTGGATACTCTATCACCGACCAGCATAATCATGTGACCTGCCTCTGCGCCCAGCCCCTGATGCCCCAGTAGCAGATGGTCATCGATAATCATGCCACTGCCGATACCTGTGCTAACCGTCAGGTAAATGCTATGCCGATAGCCCCGCGCCGCCCCGCGTACTGCTTCTGCGAGCGCCGCCACATTCGCATCATTCCCTGCATATACAGGCACGCCAAATTCATCTTCTAAGATAGATTTGAGTGGGACATGATGCCAACCGGGTAAATTGGGCGGGCTATAAATCACCCCTGTGGTTGGATTCAACGGACCTGGGGCAGAAATGCCAATTCCTGCTACGGTTGATTTATCTTCTGGAAACAAGCGCCGAATTTGTTCTTTAATCCGATTTAATGTCGCGTCTAACCCAGAATCCGCTAAGGTGAGGGTTTCGACCCGTTCTATAATATCTAAATGCGGGGTGAGTGTTGCCACACGAATGCGCGTCCCGCCCAAATCTACGCCGATGACGATTTTATCCATAATGTCCTCTTGATGGTTGCATGAAAACTAATTCTCGCTAGAATATCACAAGTCAAACAAATTTTTTATAGACGATAGGACAAACTGTATTATGGCGCGAGAGACCCCTGTTCGCCAACAATATTTAAGTGTCAAACGACAATATCCTGATTGCATTTTATTCTTTCGACTGGGCGATTTTTATGAGATGTTCGATACAGATGCCGAAATCGCCGCCCGCGAACTCGACCTCACTTTAACTGCCCGTGCTTTCAGCAAAATGGGCGAGCGTGTGCCGATGGCGGGTGTGCCATATCACGCCGCTGATGGGTATATTTCGCGCCTCATCGAAAAAGGGTATCATGTCGCCATTTGCGAACAGATGACAGAACCCGATGGGCGTGGTTTGGTCGAGCGTGAAGTGGTGCGGGTGATAACGCCCGGCACCATCATCGAAACGGAGATGCTTGCCGAAGATAAACCGAACTACCTGTTGGCGATTTATCCCGTTGGCGACCCTGAATCGGGCAAATGGGAACAAGCAGGTTTAGCCTATGCCGACATCACCACAGGTGAATTTGCTACCACGCAACTCGGCGGGGATAATGCCGCGGTTGCTGTATTAGAAGAATTGGCACGCCTAAATCCGCGTGAAGTCCTCATCCCCGAAACATGGTCGAAGCGTGTCACTTTGCCCGAAGGCAATCATCTCACACCACGTCAAGATTGGCAATATGATTATATGACCACCTACGATCAACTTTTAGCCCATTTTAGAACCCGTTCATTGGACGGATTCGGCTTGCGCGATATGCCTCATGCCGTCAGCGCTGCGGGGGCAATTCTCAATTATTTGCGCGAGACACAAAAAAGCAATCTCGCACAACTCACCAGCCTACGCGCCTATTCGACCAAGCAATTCATGGTCTTAGACCAATTCACACGACGTAATTTAGAACTGACAGAGACGTTGCGCGGGCGCAAAATGCAAGGTAGTTTGTTGGGTGTATTAGACCGCACCGTCACGGCGATGGGGGCGCGGTTGCTCCATTCGTGGGTGAATGAACCCCTGCTCGATTTACGCCGATTGAATATGCGCCTCGATGCGGTGGAGTCGTTGATGAATGATGAGGTGTTGCGCCAAGAATTGACCCTCTCACTCAAGCAAGTCTCGGATATAGAACGGCTCACCAATCGCTTGTTGATAGGGCGGGCGGGTCCGCGTGATTTAATCGGTCTCAGAAATAGCCTCGATGTCGTCCCTAGAATGCGCGATTTATTGGCAGAGGTCAAGGTTTTTAAGGCGCTATCTGAACATTTAGACCCGTGTGATGAAGTCCGTGACCATATCGCCCGTGCTTTGGTGGATAACCCGCCAGCAACACTCAATACCATTGGTGTGATTCGCAAAGGTTATTCGGCTGATTTAGAAGAGATTTTAGAAAAAAGCGCCCATGCCCGTGATTGGATTGCCCAACTTGAACCGCATGAACGGCGCAGGACGGGCATCCCCACCTTAAAAGTCGGGTTTAATCAGGTATTTGGTTATTACATCGAAGTGACCCATGCCCATACCGAAAAGATTCCATCCGATTATATCCGCAAGCAAACCCTGGTGAATGCCGAGCGATACATCACCCCCGACCTGAAAGAATACGAGGCGCTGGTGCTGAATGCAGAGGAACAAATTGGCAATTTAGAACGGCGCTTATTCGAGGCGTTATGTCAAGATTTAGCCACCTATGCCAATCGGCTTATCGAAACAGGCAAGATGATAGCCCGCTTAGATGCGTTACTGTCGTTGGCACAAGTCGCCGTGCGCGAGGGGTATTGTCGCCCGATTTTGACCGATGACGATGCGCTCATCATCCGCAGTGGTCGTCATCCCGTTGTGGAACGCATGTTAGATAGTGGGATGCGTTATGTGCCAAATGATACCCATTTCGACACCGAATCGCGCATCCACATCATCACGGGTCCGAATATGTCGGGTAAATCCACGTATATCCGTCAAGTGGCGCTCATCACACTCATGGCACAAATTGGCAGTTTTGTCCCAGCCGATGAAGCCGTGATTGGCTTGGTAGACCGCATCTTCGCCCGCATTGGCGCACAAGATGAAATCCACGCAGGGCAAAGCACGTTCATGGTCGAAATGGTCGAGACAGCGCGAATCTTATCGGGCAGTACGCGCCGTAGCCTGTTGATACTCGATGAAGTGGGGCGGGGGACATCCACCTATGACGGCTTGGCGATTGCGCGGGCGGTCATCGAATATATCCATAACAACCCGCGCCTCGATTGTCGGACATTGTTCGCTACGCATTATCACGAATTAACTGCGCTCCCGAATATCTTACCGCGCACGCGCAATTACAATGTTGCCGTATCCGAAAAAGGCGAGGATGTTGTGTTTTTGCACAAAGTGGTACAGGGTGGGGCAGATAAAAGTTACGGCGTGCATGTGGCGCAAATCGCGGGGATGCCTCGCCCTGTTGTGGAACGCGCCAAACAATTGCTCGAACATCTCGAAAAAGTCGGTGGCGATTTTGAATTGCCCGCTACATCCAATCCATCGCAAAAATCGGGCAAGCGTGGAGATAAACCCCAGCAAAAAAGTTTGTTTGGATCTACAACCGATAGCACGGTGCTATCTACGCTCCGCAACCTGAAAGTGGATGAGATGTCGCCGATTGAGGCATTGACCACGTTGTATGAGCTGAAGCGGTTAGCCGATATCGAAGCATAGGAATTTTATCCTAGACAAATAAAAACCTGCCTGTTATCATCTCCCCCCAATGTTCATTGTAGGGGGAGATGTCCTTGTGAAAAAACACCGTTGTTCATTAACACTATCCAAGTTATCTTATTTTATCTTATCTTATAGTTATTTTTCTATTTGGTAGCCCTACACCAACGCAGGCGTATGGGGTTATTGGTGAACCGTGTTCGATTTGGTATGTGGATACGCACACACCAGGGTGGCCCCTTGTTGAAGTGATTTGGGTGGATGATTGTCCCATCAACTGTTTTGGCGATATTGCAGGCGATTATCATCGTCCCGATGTGGTCTGGTGCGAAGCCAGTGTGCCACCGCCCAATTTGCCCGGTATAGATGCTGGCGCGTATTGTTCCGCCAGTACATCGCGCACGGTCACGCTCATGACAATCGGCACACTCGGGACTCGTTTCGAGATTGAGGGTCCGAGTGGCGTGGTCGAGGCGACCAGTTTTGTCTTCACCGATTTGCCCGAAGGCGAAAATCGGTTTCGGGCGCGGGCGCATAATGATGGTGGCTCTAGCGAATGGACGGAATGGGTCAGTGTGTATCACGATTACAGCCCGCCAACCACCACCGCCCATTTTGTCGGTTTGGTGGGCATGAATGATTGGTATATCAGCCCCGTCAGCACCTCATTCAACATGACCGATAGCGGATGTTTTGGTGTATCTTCGACCACCTATACCCTGAATGGTACGCCGAATACCTATACAGGCTCGCCGTTCAACATCCTCAACGAAGGATTCAACACACTCGCGTTTAGTTCAACTGATGGGCATCATCCTGAAAATGAACAATCCGCGACTATCCAAATAGATACGCTCGCACCGACAGTAGCCATTTCACCAGACCGCCCGTTTGATGTGACCAGTGGTTGGTGGACTTCCCCGCTCACCGTGACCATCCACGCCGATGATGCTACCAGTGGCATATCCAGTCTCGAATACAACCTGAATCAAGGTGGATGGGTGTCTGGAAATAGCCTCACCTTATCCACCGATGGGGTTTATGAACTGGATGTGCAAGCCACCGACAACGCGGGTCATCTGAGTTATGACGGCGCAGTTATCGCCATAGATAGCACCGCGCCTATTTTGGATGTGCAAATCACAGGCGAACAAGGCGAGAATAGCTGGTTTATCACCCCGCCAACCGTGACCCTGAGCGCGACCGATGCCACCAGTGGCGTGATTGGTGTGTTGTATCAACTCGAAAATGAGACACAGGCGATTTACACCACCCCATTGACGTTTGTGCGCGAGGGATTGTATACCCTACACGCTTTTGCGGTGGATGAGGCACAGCACATC